>CAZLSV010000028.1:0-35608 GCA_964562235.1 uncultured Desulfatibacillum sp. | reverse complement strand
TTTCTGCTTCTCGAGGTCGACGCCGGTGGCGTGGCAGCCGCCGCACTTGAGTAGCCAGGGATTTTTGTCCCAGGTGGCCTCATTGTAATTCACCCAGCGGTCGGTATCGGCGTTGTACTGAACCGGGGAGATGAACAGCACGCCTCCCTTCTCCACGATGTATCGCTGTTTCCACTGGCTGCCGATGGTGTACTTAATGTCCTCCACTTTGGGGATGAAAATCTGATCGGCCGGCACCTTCAAATTGGGGATCTTCGCCAACTCTTCGCGGATCTTCTTTTCATCGAAATCCGCGATGATCACGTCTCTGTTTTTCTGAGCGTCCTGGGTCATGCGGCTGTGCAGCGTCATCATCCAGGAGTCGTAGTGCTCCAGATGGCACATCTTGCAGTTCTCCGACCCGACAAAGGCCTTGGGCTGGGCCATGAGCTTCTTGACGTCGACCGCCTGCTCTCCGCCGCAGGCGGACAGGAACAAGGCCAGGACGGCGATGGCCAGGACCGCTGTCAACGCTTTTGCTTTCATTTCGACCTCCGTGTTTTAAGTTTCATGTGAATACGCTTCTGAGAACGTACAACAGCTCATCCGGGTCCGCCGGCTTTTTCAGGCAGGTGTAGATGTGATGCCTCAGCGACTCTTCCAGGTCCGGGTGCAGGTGTGCGTCGGAGAGAGCGATGATGGTGAGGGCATGTTTTTTCTTGAGCGCGCGCAGCGCGGCGTTGGTGACCTGTTCCGTGTCCAGGTCCACGAGGAGAACGCCGCTGTCCCGACCTTGCATGTACCGTGGGATGTCCGCCATCGAGGTCAGCGCGAAAGGGGCGTAGGGGCCCTGGCCGAGGATGGAAAGAATCGCTTGGTTTTGAGATTCCTGGGAAACGAGCACGGCGACCTCTTGTTTCATCGGCACACGCTCTTTTTGCGGCCTGCTCACAAACCGCATTGGGCGGGAAAATAATTTTTCCCTATTCTCTTGAGAGCAACAAGGATGCCATTAATTCCCGGCTGCGGAGAAACAGACCCGCCGGGATCCGCCTGAGCGCATAACTGACTGAAAAAAAATGAATTCCGAATTGGGGGAATTAAGGATTCATTGTCTTCAGCCTTTGCTGAAGGCAAGCCAGGCCGGTCGGGGGCGGAAATTCCAGTCGGATAAGCGGACACGATTTTTCTTGAAAACAACTTATTTCGTCAAACCGGGATATTAAGCGTGTCCGAAATCCAGGCACAGCCGATTAAAGAAATCTCTTTACCGGACATTTGGAATCAGGTTAGCCGCCTTTCAGTGGAGGGTAGGCTGGGTGATATCGTACTTTTTGATCTTGTCGTACAGAGTGCTCCGGCTGATGCCTAATTTTTTAGCGGCGAGCTTCTTGTTCCAGCCGCATTCGGCGAGCACCTCCTGCAGCAGGCGTTTTTCGTTGTGGACGATGGTTTTCTGGTAGGCCGCACCGGTTTCGCCGGCCTCCGGCCTCACCTTGGTGATGCCGGAGGGAAGGTCGGCGACCTCTATCAGATCGCCTTTGGCCAGCACGACGGCATGTTCGATGCTGTTTTCAAGCTCCCGCACATTCCCGGGCCAGGGGTAATCGAGGAGAACCCGCATGGCCTCCGAGCTGAAATCGCGGATGGCCTTGCCCTGCTCCTGAGCGTAACGCCGCACGAAGCTCCGGGCCAGCAGGGGAATATCGTTCACCCGGCGGCTGAGGGGCGGCAGCTGGATGGGAATGACGTTCAGCCGGTAGTAGAGATCTTCGCGGAAGTTGCCGGCGCGAACCTCTTTCAGGAGCTCGCGGTTCGTGGCCGCCAGAATTCGCACGTCGACCTGGATGGTTTTTTCTCCCCCGATCCGCTCGAACTTTTGGGTTTGAAGCACCCGCAGGAGCTTGATCTGGGCGGAAGGGGCGATTTCGCCGATCTCGTCCAGGAAAACGGTCCCGCCGTGGGCCTGCTCGAAGCGGCCGGCCTTCTGGCGGATGGCGCCGGTGAAGGCCCCCTTTTCGTGCCCGAACAGCTCGCTTTCGAGCAGGGTCGCGGGGAAGGCCGAGCAGTTGATCACGACGAAGGGTTTTTCCCGGCGCGGGCTCAGGTGATGGATGGCCTTGGCGATCAACTCCTTGCCCGTGCCGCTCTCACCCTGGATGAGAACCGTGGCATCCGTCGGGGCGGTGTCTTCGATCAGTTTGTAGATGGTCCGCATCTGGGAATCCTTGCCGATGATGCCGCTGAATTCGGCCGAGCTTTCCACCCGTTCCTGAAGACCGCGAATTTCCTCCTCCTGCAGGGCGGCACGCCGGATCGTGCCGGCGGTTTGACGGAAGATCAGATTGATGACCTCCAGGCCCTTGCGATTGCAGGCGCACTCGCCGCCGCAGGCGATGACCAACGCGCCCAGCTGCTGCTCTTCGTGCCGGACCGGGGCGATGACCAGCCGCCTGGCCGAGTCGAACTCGGCCGGGACGAGCGGCGGTTTCAGGGCATCGGGTTTGAGAAACGCCGTTTCCTCCAGGCGCTGAACGGCGGCTTTGGCGCTGTCGAAAAAGACCTTGGCCAGGCAGGCGCTGCCGGATTCCGACACGGCGATGACGCTCTTTTTGTTCTCCAGGAAGATCAGCATCGCCATGCGGCGGCAGGCAACGACCTCCTGAAACCGGCGGATCAGGTAGAGGCAGACGCCATGCAGATTGACCTGGCTGCCCAGCTCCTGGACGATGGCAAAGGAGCTGCGGGTCTGCTGGTAGGCGCGGTCGAGCTCGGCGGTCTTGTCTTCCAGCCGGCGGGTGTAATCCTTTATGCGGCTCGCCATCTGATTGAAGGAGGCGGAAAGCCGGCTCACCTCATCCCCGCCGGAGACAACCACCTGGACGTCCAGCCGCCCGCCGCTGATGTCTTCGGCGGCTTTTGACAGCTCCGACAGCGGACCGGTGATGCGTTTGAGGAAGAGATGACCGATGAGGACCCCGACGCCGAGAATGGCCGCGGTGATGACCGCCATCTGCAGCCACAGCCCTTGAACCTGCCGCCGCAGGGGCTGCTCGGACATTCCCAGCCGCAGCACTCCAGCCTTTCCTTCCAGAATGGGGTGAGCGACGTCCATGAAATCCTCGCCGGATTCGGTCCGGATTTTAAGGATGCTGCCTTCCCCGGATGCTTCGGTCCCGTTGACCCCCACCAGGTTGACCGGGAATCCGTCCGGGAAACTGTGGGCCAGGACTTCCCCGTTCTTTAAAATGAAGAGGTAGGAGAGCGAGGAGTGGCTGCGCATGTGGTGGTCGATCAGCTTCTGGAGCGACACCAGGTCGTTGATCAGGATTTTGTCGGCCGCCTGAAGAACGATCTGGTGGGAGAGATTTTCCGCGTGGGTGATGGCGGCCGCATACAGCGCCTGGTTGTATCGGTAAGTGGCCAGGAAGGAGATGATGAGGCCGCTGCCGACGATCAAACCGATGATGGCGACCAGCAGTTTTCCCTTAAGGCTTTGGAGTCGAGGCATGACCTTCCTCCAGCAGGCGGGTCCGGGCGAGCATGCGCCGGATGGGGTCATACAGTGTCTCGTCCGGCCGGATAAACCGGTCGATCAGCAGTTCCCTGAGAATCTTTTCCCCATCAGGGTCGTTGTGCATGGAAACCAGCAACTCGCGGATTCTGTTTTTGAGGGCCTCGGAAATGAAAGCCGAAGCGACCAGCGGGGGGTTCCCATACGGCTCGGAAGTGTAGACGATTCGAACCTTGGAAGTAACGGCCGGGTTTTTTGTCGCGTAGTAGTCCCAGATGTGCTCGTGGACAAAAGCCCCGTCCACCAGCGACCGGGAAACCGCCAGGATGGAGTTGTCGTGGCTGTAAGTGAAAATGGTCTTGCCGAAGAAGGACTGAAGCTGCTCCCCCTGCTGAGCCAGCAGAAAGCGCGGGACGATGCAGCCGGCGTTGGAGTCCGGGTCGCTGAAGGCGAACACCTTGCCTCGCAGATCTTCCAGCCGTTTTATGGAACTGGCCTGGCCGGTGATCAGATACGCGCGGTAAACAGGCTTTTGGTGGATCTGAGGTATGGCCAGGGCTTCGAAATGATAACGGTCCCGGTCGGCGACGTAGGGGCCCGAACATATGAAAGCCAGATCGATGCCGCCATTGCCGAGAAGCCCATTGATTTCGGCATAGGTCTTGCGCTGCACCAGATTTATCTTACGGCCGACCTTGGCAGCGATGTATTCAAGCAGCGCCTGGTAGTGCGCCATGGTTTCATTCGGGGAGATCATCGAGGCGATGGCCACATTCAAGGAGGTTTCGGGCGGCTGTTTTTCCGCGGGGTGGGCGGCTATTCGGCTCCTGAAATCAACCGGCACCCGGTCGGGGTCCGAGCAGCCGCACAGGAGGGCAACAGCCGTCGCTGCAAGAAGAAAGGCGAAGACCCATTTTATGAGAAAAAGATCCCGCTGCATGGGGGGCCTCGTATGGAGGTTCAAGCCGAGATTGCGAAAGCACGGGCAGACAGGGAAAACAGCGCAGCGTCGGGTGAGACAATCGAATACCACTTCGTGGGCATTCGCGTCAACTCAAAAACTATAAGCCGTCATCTCGTCAGGAAAGCCTCTTTGACATATCTGCCGATTTGTCCCATGGCCTCCGCGTAAGAGAAACGGGTTCGCCAGCCCAAGTCCCGCCTTGCCTTGGATGTGTCCACGTGGTTGTCCCGGCCCATGATGGCGACGGCCAAGCGGGTGACGGGCGAGCGCAGGCCGAGCGGCATGCACACGGTTTCCAGGAATCGCCCCAGTGCCCAAGCCAGGGGAAAAGGAAGGTTGCCTCTCGGGTGTTTGCCAATAACAGCGGCCAGGTCTTCGAGGTAGCGCTTCCAGCTGACCTGCCAGTCGTCACAGAAATGGTAGATCTGGCCCGCGGCTTCCTCGCGAGTGCCTGCCCGGATTATTCCGTCCACGAGGTTCTCCACATACACCAGGCTCGCGCTGTGGCGGCCGTGGTCGATCAACGGCACTCCGAGCGGTGAGCAAAGACGCCGGCAGACCTCGTCGATGTAGGGGCTGCGTGGGCCGAGGACGTTGGAAGGGCGCACGATGACGCATCCTGCAGGGAAGCGGTCGCTGAAGGTTGAAACCAGCGCCTCGGCCTCAAGCTTGGCGTCGCTGTACGGGACCCCCGACGTGAAGCAGGGATCCTCTTCCTTTTGGCCGCGGAGGTGCCGGCCCAAGCCGCAGGCGGTGGTGGAGCTCACCTGGACAAACCGGCCGGCCTTGCCGGTGCAGGCAGCGAGTATGTTCCGGGTGCCACCCCGGATGCACTCGTGGAACTCTCTTTTCGAGCCATGGTCCGAAACACGGGCCGCCAGATGAAAAACCACGTCCGCGCCGTCAACCAGCCCTTCCAGGCTCAGCGGAGCCAGGATGTCGCCCGCGTGAATTTCGGAAACGCAGCCGCCGATGTGGCCATGCGCCCGGCCAGGCCGCACGAGCGCGCGGACCTGCCAGCCCTTGGCCTTTAGTTCCCGGCACAGGACCGTCCCGATGCACCCGGTCGCGCCGGTGACAACGGCTTTCATTCCTGCACCCTCCCTTTCAGTCATTTTTCATGAACATGTGGTCCATGAAAAACGGGTCGTCGAAGTGGCGTTCGCCCATGAAGGCCACGGCATGGCGCCCCCACTGGCGCATGGCGCCGGGGGAGACGACCCCGGTGGGCCAGAGGATGAAGCGCTCGAGCCGCTCGCTTCCCGGTGCGAGACTGTCCGAGGCGAACATGCTTTTTCGGCCGCCTTTGGGATCGGGAAGGCTGAGAAGCTCGCCGTAGTCCGCCAGCGCGTAGGCCGCCGATTCGGGCTGCGGCGGGCGGGCCGCGGGGTAGAGGTGCTGCACATAGTGGGTCCGGCTCTCCATGGCCACCGTCATGATCTGCCTTGAAGGCGCAAGCTCCGGCGCCGGGAGGATCAGCGGCGGCTCGGCATAGTCGATCTTTTCACGAGCCTTGAGCCGCCGGCTGGGGTAGGCTTCGTAGTAGCACCCGCAATTGTGAATCGTTTCATACAGCAGGGGCTCCCCGGTCTTGTCCAACGTCACGCGGAAGTTCACCCCATCCAGTTCGCCTCCGTAAATGTCCAGCGCATGCTCCTTGGGCCGGGCGGGAAACCAGATGACGTAGTTGAGCTGGGGGAGGATCTCTTGGCCGAAACGCGTAAATGAAATCAGCGTGTACGTCCGAGGCTGCCGGGTGTCGATGGCGAGTTCGCCGCGGGAGGACCATGTCGGGGTTCCGATTCGGTCGTATTCAGCTTCCGTCTGAACCTCCCAGACCGGCGCAAACATCCGCACGAGGGCCTCCAGGTCGGTTGAAGCGTAATTGGGTATGCCTAAAGCATCGCGCCGGGCTGAGGCGATGATAAGGCTTGCGTTCGGCAGCTCGGAGGTTTTCGACGGAACATAACGAACGGTTCGCCAGCCGACCGGTGGCAAGGTGGAAAAGGTCTTGCGGGCCTCGGCATGCCAGTTCGACACGCCGCGGGAGACAAACAAGCTGGTCAGCGGGTAGAGGCCGAGAACCCGCGGCAGCGTCAGGTACTCGTCAGGCACCTCAACCGTTTTCCGCAGCGCCGCCTGCTGTTCGTTGTCCTGGAAATCGGCCGCCTTTAAGAGGTTCCCGCAACTGGCGACCCTGGCGTTGAGCGCATCGGCTTCGTTTGCCGCTCCTGAAACCGAACCGGTTGCCATGGACAGGTTGGCAATTTCATACCTCCGAGCCTCTTGATCGAGCGCCTGCATCCGGTTGACCCATGCGGTGAAAGCGGCCGGGTCCCCGGTCTCCTCGTTCAAGGATGCCAGAAAACGATTCACCCGCAAATAGGGGTACCCCGCCACCCTGAAGGCGCCGGGATCGAGCACCCGGGCATCCGCCACGCGTTTGTCCAACGATGCAAAAAAATCCGCACATCCTCCGAGTGGATCGCTGCCGCCAACTCGGGCGGAACGCGTGGGCGCGGGTATTATGGCACACCCCGTCAGCAGGAGCGCCAGGAGAACGGGCATGAGGATTCTGCAGAGTCTTGGAAAGCGTTGCGTGAACACGGCCTTGTCTCCTGATTACAGTTCCCTGTGAGCGTGACTTTGACCACTCGCCGGAAAGCCCCTTGTGTTGAAGTCGCTTTCCGGGCACCCGCCCCCGTTTTTGGTATAGAGGGCGAGGGAAATTGCCTGCCATGTCGACCTGCCGGCGAGTACGACAAAGATAACGCAATCAAGGCCATTGTCCAAAAGGGATGGCCCATGGAACGCACCCATGGGGGCGATTCGCGTCTTTTGAGCCCCGGAATTAAATCTTATTTATCTTGCTTTTCAGAAAATTTTGATTATTATGATTTTAAAACTGCAAAACAGGCGGAGGTGATTCGGATGGCGGCCAAGAAGGAAAAGACGCCCTCGTGTTTTTCAGGTGCGGGCATGGGGTGCTGCCAGGTGGAGGCGATGGTCAGCGTCGATGAGAAGGGCCAGATGGTGCTGCCCAAGAGCATTCGGGAAAAGGCCGGTATTCAGGCGGGGGACAAGCTCGTTCTCATCGGTTGGGAAAAAGAGGGGCAGATGTGCTGCATCACCATGGTCAAGGCCGATTCCCTTGCCGGCATGGTGAAGGGTATGCTGGGGCCCATGATGAAGGACATTATGGCATCCTGATGCCTTCGGCATCGGGATATTGGAGGGCTGAATGGAAAAAGACGAAATCAAAAACAAAGTCAAAGAGGGCTACGGCCGCGTGGCCATGGAGAATCGATCCTGCTGCGGGGCGCCCTCGTCCTGCTGCGGCTCGGCCGCCTCGATCCAAACGATCGGGGAGATGATCGGCTACTCCCAAGAGGAGATGAGCCAGGTTCCGGAAGGGGCCAACCTGGGCCTCGGCTGCGGCAACCCGGTGGCCCTGGCGTCGCTCGAGGCAGGCCAGACCGTACTGGATCTTGGTTCGGGGGCCGGGTTCGATTGTTTTCTGGCGGCCAAGGCGGTCGGCGAACAGGGCCGGGTGATCGGGGTCGACATGACACCGGAGATGGTCAAGAAGGCATGGGAGAACGCCAAAAAGGGAGGGTATCAGAATGTCGAGTTTCGGTTGGGCGATATCGAATTCCTGCCCGTGATCGACAACTCGGTGGATGTGATTCTGTCCAATTGCGTGGTCAACCTGTCGCCGAACAAGAAAAAAGTCTTCGCGGAGGCCTTCAGGGTCCTCAAGCCGGGGGGAAAGCTGACCCTCTCCGACGTGGTCCTGCTGCGGCCGCTGCCCCCGGTGCTGGCAAACTCCGCTGCTGCCTACCTGGGCTGTGTTGCCGGCGCCAGCCTCAAAAACGACTATATCGAAATGCTGAGCGCAGCAGGATTTGCGGATGTGCAGGTGGTCGGCGAGAGCCCGTTCTACCTCGGAGAAGCCGCGGCCGATCCGGTCGTCCGGGCGATCATTGAAGAGGCCAAACTCACGCCGGAGGAAGTCCGAGAAATCGGGAAATCGATTGTCAGCGTCAAAGTGGTTGCGACCAAGACGGCCTGACCGGACCATCCGCACCACGGGCGGAAACCTTCCAGCAAAAAGGATTTGGAAGGCTCTGTGGGAGCGGCTTTCCAGCCGCGATTCCTTGGATGATGGAACGATCGCGGCTGGAAGCCGCTCCCACGGCAACAACGGTCCATTACGAAGAGGAGTTGAAATACTTTACCATGAACGCCGAACTCGTGGGACAAATGCCCGAGAATTCACTGGTGCTTTTAATGGCTGCGGGTGCCTCCTCTCGCGGGACGCGGGCGTAGCCGCGGCGCAGGAAAAATGCCTCGGCGGTTGTGGTCAGCAGGTAGAGCGAAGTGACCCCTTTTTCCCGGGCGTAGCCTTCGGCGTGCTCAACCAGTCTGGAGCCCCGCCCCGCCCCCCGCTTCTCGGACGCGACAGCCAGCGAGCGCAACAGCGCCGCTTCGCCGTAAAGCTCGAGGCCGACCAAGCCATCCAGTTTGGAATCTGAACCACATCCGAAAAAATGACGCATATGCTGCGCGGTGATGTCGGCGACCGGCAGGTCGGAAGCGGACAACAGTTGTTTCGCGGCAGCCTCGTTTGGGTTCGCAAAGATGTCCATACCGCTTCCAATGAGGTTGAAGTTTGTTCGTGTGGGAGCGGCATCTTGCCGCGACGATCGAGGCTGGAAGCCTCTCCCACAAAAATTCATTATCGAAAGCACGGCGCCGTGCGCCGTGACAACCTGATCATTGAAGGTTCGCCTTCAACAGCTTCAGCCCCTCTTCCCGGGCATGCAGGATGCGCTTTAAGTCAGCGCCTGCGAGCTCGGGGCGTTTCAGGATGACCTCGCTCAGGGCCTTGCGGTAGATCAGGTATTCGTCCCGGGCGGAAATGGCGGCCGCGACCCGGTCGGTGAAGAGAAAGTCATCTATCGGCCGGTTTTTCCCGTTCCGGTTCCCCTCGGTGAGATCAACCCGACAGTTTCCGAATTCAAGGAAACAGTGAATCATCGGCACATAGGGCAGGCTGAATTCGGTTAGAATTTCATCCGTTCCCGTCACGATCGCTTCGGTCATGGGGTAGATCCCGACCCCCCGCGTTACAGCCAGGCCCAGCTCAGCCGCAAGCGAGGCGATCACCGCGTGCTTGGTGCTGCAGGTGCCCATCTTCTCTTTGAACAGGATCATCAGCTCGTCGCGGTCGGAGTTGTAGCCGTAGGGCAGGCCGTGCACATACCGGCAGGCTTCATGAAAACCCCGGATGCCCAAACCCAGGAACTCTCTGCATACGGGACCTGCCGAGGTGATTGGTTTTTCAGGAAAGACCACTGAATCGTGCATGCCCGCCTCACTTCATAAAAATGCGGCCGTTCGGAGCCCGAACAAGCGCGAGACGCTTGTCCGTCTTTTGGTCGTGGCACAGGTTTCCACCGATAACCCGGCCGCATTTTTATATGATCACGTTAAAGAGGTAGCCCACGATCAGGATCCCGCAGCCGACCACGCCGACAAAGGTTACGATCAGCCGGAGTTTGAGCACCTTGCGCAGAATGATGATTTCCGGAAGCGACAGGGCGATGACGCTCATCATGAAGGCAAGCACCGTGCCCAGGGCAGCACCCTTCCCCAGCAGCGCCTGGACCACCGGGATCATGCCGGCCGCATTCGAATACATGGGGATGCCGATCAGAACCGCGATCGGCACCGACCACCAGGCCTCCTTGCCCATGATCGAGGAGAGGAAATCCTCGGGCACGTACCCGTGAATGAGAGCGCCCACGGCAATCCCGAGGACGATCCATTTCCACACCTTGCCGACGATGTCTTTCACGGCCTCAATCCCGTACCGCACCCGGTCCCGCAGGGTTTGGGCCTCGGTTTCCACCGGGGCCTCGGCCGCCCGGATCTCGATCACCCACGATTCGATGTGCCGCTCCATCTTGAGCCGGCCGATGACCCATCCGGCAACCATGGCGATGAGAAGCCCGGTGCCCGCGTAGATGGCGGCCACCTTCCAGCCTAGAAGGCCGTAGAGCAGCACCACCGCCACCTCGTTCACCATCGGCGCCGAGATCAGAAAGGAGAAGGTGACCCCTAAAGGGATTCCGGCCTTCACGAAGCCGATGAAGAGCGGGATGGCCGAGCAGGAGCAGAACGGGGTCGCCACCCCCAGAAAGGCCGCGAGAACATTGCCCACCGACTCCTTTTTCCCCGCCAGAATGCGGCGCGTGCGCTCGGGGGTGAAAAACGAGTTGACGATCCCGACACCGAACACCACGATGGTCAGCAGCATCAGCACCTTGGGCGTGTCGTAGATGAAAAATTCCACCGCCGCGGCCAGATGCGCGCCCTCGCTCAACCCGAAGAGATCGTAAGTCAGGTAGCGCGCGACGGGCAAAAGGGACTGATAGACCAGCCACCACGCGGCCAGTACGGCAATAAAAACGGCGATCTCGGCCGGTTTGATCTTTTGGGGAGCTGCCGCGGTCTCTTCGGAAGGGGCTGCCTTCGGTCCGGAGCAACAGGTTGTGAATTCAGACATGGGTTTCAGTTCCATTACTACACCTCAAATTTGAATTGAGACAGACTGCTCTTTAACAGCATTATTTCATCCGTGTGCCTTGAGTTGGTTGCCCCGTGCCCCGGTCTCATAGGCCTCCTTGAGGATTTCAACAGGGTGCCGCACCGGATAGGGCAAGAGCTGGTTGAACTGCAGCCGGCAACTGAGACAGTCGGTCACGAGGATTTCCGGGTTCAGCTCCTTTATTTTTCGGATCAGCCGACCGCCCAGCCGGACGGAGGCCTCGTGGAAATCCCGCTTGAACCCCATAACCCCGGCCAGCCCGCAGCAGTAAAGATTCCCCTGGATCGCCTCCAGATTCAGGCCGGGAATCAAACCAAGAAGTTCAATGTACGGCTGCCCGAATTCCTGTTCCCGTTGGTGGCAGGGGGGGAAATACACGGCCCGCCGCCGAACCACGGCAAAATCGTTTTTCAGCTCGCCGGCCTGGTGCAGGTGCAGAAGGTATTCGCCCAGGTCAAAGACCTTTTCGGCCAGCGCCACGCGCTTCATCGGATCGAGGGAGGAAAAATAGCCTTCGTCTTTCATGATGTTCTCATAAATGGTCTTGTCGAAGGCTTCGATTTTCCGCGGCTGCGTACCGCCGGGCTTCGGCTTGACCGGCACCTTGATGAACTTGGAATCCGATCCGGCCGATTCCTGATATTCGCGTGAGTAATAGGCACCATCCGCCAGCAGGTTTCTCATCATGAAGCTGCAGGTCGGGCACGAGCAGAGAATGTCGTAGCCGTCCCGCGCGGCCTCTGACAGCAGATCCAGATTGTGACCTGCGAATTCCATGGTGAGTTTCCGGTCGCCCTCGAGAAAGCTCGGCATCCCGCAGCATTTCTGTTCCGGGCAGTACACTTCGACCCCGCTGTGCTGCAGCAATTCCACCGTCGCCTTGGCCACCTCCGGGAAAATATAACTGGCCGTGCACCCGGCGAAGTAGGCGACTTTGCGCCCGGCCCCGGGGTCCGACTTGACGTGGAGCCCTTTCTTCCTGGCCCAGGCCGGAAAGCTTTCCTCGGGGAACTTGGGCATTTTGCGGCCGCGGTGGATGTTGAGCATTTCCTTGATCATGCCTCCGGCCCAATCATTGTGCAGCAGCCGGTTGGCCAGCTCCGGCAAGGCTCCGCACACCCGCCCGATGCGCTCGACATCCTCGAGCATGCGCACGCCGAACCCCAGCCCGTCCCGTTCGATGAACTGCGTCTTGGCGCAGATGATGTCCGCACGGATGTTCGGGCAGGGGCAGAGCGCGCAGAAGTTGCATTTATCGACGAGCGCTCGCAACTCTTCGCCGGTAATTTTCTGCCCACTCTCGACCTCCTTGTCGTAAAGCCGGTACAACTCGGGGAAGAAGAGGCAACATTCGTCCATGATGGGCCGGCAGCAGTCGCAGTCGGCGCAGTCCATCACGATCCTGCGGGCGGTGCGTCCGGGATCGTCTTTGATCTCAGGCATATTCATGTGTCGAAAAAACTATATTTTTAACGATCAGAATGTTGTGAGAGCGAAATCCCTGCCGCGATGAGCCGACTTCGCCTGAGCCGGCCGGGCTGCGACGGCTGAATCGAGGCGGAAAGCCACCCCCACAAAAGCAAAATCAGCACTTGGAAAATTCACAATTGCTGTTCGAAAATTCTGACGGCTTCGTAGAAAGCTTCAAATTCAAGGCGCGCGAACGCCGGGTTGCGAGGCGTACATGAAGTACGCCGCAGCAACAACGGCGTGAAGCGCAACGCAGAAGTTGAGCTTTATACGAAGTCGTCATGGTTTGCAGGTCACATGGCAGACACCGGTCGGCCCCTCAATCGCATGCGGGAAATACCGGCGCTTGAACCAGAAGGCGGCATTCACCAGTGTGATCAGCACCGGCACTTCGACCAGGGGGCCTATGACCGCCGCGAAGGCCTCGCCGGAGTCGATGCCGAACACGGCCACGGCCACGGCGATGGCCAGTTCGAAATTGTTGGAGGCCGCCGTGAAGCTCAAGGTCGTGGACTGCTCGTAGGTCGCCCCCACCTTCATCGAGAGGAAAAAGGAGACGAAGAACATGATCACGAAATAGACGCAGAGCGGAACCGCGATCCGGACGACGTCGAACGGCAGTTGGACGATGTACTCGCCCTTGAGCGAGAACATGACCACGATGGTGAAGAGCAGCGCGATCAAAGTGATCGGGCTGATTCTCGGAATGAACCACTGCTCGTACCACTCGCGGCCCTTTGTTTTCAGCCCCACGAAGCGGGAGATCATCCCGCCGAGAAAAGGGACACCGAGGTAGATCAACACGCTCTCGGCGATCTGGCCGATGGAAATGTCGACCACGGACCCCTTCAGCCCGATCCAGCCGGGCAGGACGGTTATGAAAACATAGGCGTAGAGCGAGAAAAAAAGCACCTGGAAGATGGAGTTGAAGGCCACCAGGCCGGCACAGTATTCCCGGTCGCCGGCCGCCAGGTCGTTCCAGACGATCACCATGGCGATGCAGCGCGCCAGCCCAATGAGAATGAGGCCCACCATGTACTCGTGGTAGCCCGCGAGGAACAGGACGGCCAGAAGGAACATCAATACCGGGCCGATCACCCAGTTCTGGATCAAGGACAGCGTCAGGACCTTCACGTTCTTGAACACCCAGGGCAGTTCCTCGTACTTCACCTTGGCGAGCGGCGGGTACATCATCAGGATCAGGCCGACGGCGATGGGAATGTTGGTGGTGTCCACCTGGAAATAGTTGATCACCTGGCGGATCCCCGGGAAAAAATAGCCCCCGAACACGCCCACGAACATGGCCAGAAAAATCCACAGCGTCAGGAATCGGTCCAGAAAGGACAGTCGCTTGGCAGCCGGTTGGCTCATCGGGGTGGTCTCCTAATCCTTAGTCATGTCGCGCAATTTGATTGACACAGGTGCGCGTCGGTTCCCTGTCGGATCAGCGAGCGAATCCTTCCGACTCCTGCTCGGTGTCCTTCTGCCGGCGGCGGGTGGCCTGGCGGCCGCAGAGCATTTCGCGTTTGGTTTTCAAAATTTTCTTCATGCGACCCGCATCCGTCCGTATGCGAGCCTCTTCGGAGGCCGCTTGACGGACCCATGCCAAGGCCTGACGGACGGTGGGGGAAGCGGCCGTTCCGGGCAACCGGTAATACATCCAGCGCCCCTTCTTGCTGCCCGCCACCAGCCCGGCCTGCTTCAACACCGACATGTGCTTGGAAACGGTGGACGGGGCGAGCTGGAGCAATTCGATCAGCTGGCACACGCAGACCTCCTGATCCCCCAGCGCCAGCAGCGCCCGCACGCGGTTTTCGTCCGAAAGCGCCCGGGTAATGGCTAAAAAGGATTCCACAGGCCGACCTCCATTTCGTTATGTGGCGAAATATAGCAATATAACAACGGATGGTCAAGGGGTCTTGTCGGCGGCCGGTGTTTCGAAAAGGTGTTGCCGGGCGATGGCTTGGCCCTATTGCTGGGCAGGCCGTATGCCGGATTCCACGGGCCCTCCCGACTGCTGCCAGATCTTCCAGCCGTCGACCAGCACCCGCGTGTTCGCAAAACCGGCCTCCCGCAGGAAAAGAGCCAGGTTGTGACTCAGCTCGCAGGTCTCCCCGTCGCAGTAGGTGACGATGGGGTTTTCCAGTTCCAAGTCCTGGGTGACGTCGATAAATTTCTGGTCCACGTCATGCCAGGGCAGGCTGCGGGCGCCCCGGATGTGGCCTCGCGCGTAATCCGCCGCCGGGCGCGCGTCGATGAAGACCGACGCCTGCGAGGCGAAGAGCTGTTGCGCCTCGGCCAGAGAAATGTCGATGCGCTCGCCGGCGTCCGTGGTGATGCGCCCGGCCACGGACCAGTCGCCCACTAGGGGCAAGCGGTCCGTCCGCTGGGCGTTTACCGCCAGGGCCGCAACCGCGCTCACGATCACCAGGGCCGATGCCTGCCACGCCGATAGACCGCAGCCGCGCCTGGACTCCCGGGAGCAATCTGCGTGTTCCGGCGCCTTCCGCCGCCGATTCCCGAACACGGCATAGAACAGAAAAGCCCCCACCGCAAGAAACCCCGCGTCCCGCAAGAGGTACCAGTGGGTGGCCATCGGCGGGCCCACGCCCCCGGCGCCGAAGCAGCCGCAGTCGACGTCCAGGCCGCGGGCCAGGTTGAAAACAAAAGCGGCCAGAAACACCAGCAGCAGACCGTTCACTAAGAGCACGGCCCCGGGCAGCCAGATGCCGGCCAGCAGGCCCAGGCCCAGGAGAAGCTCCAGCCAGGGCAGCACGAGGGCCGTCAGGTTTATTAGGGCGTCCGGCAGGATCTGATAGTTGTAGACGTCCTTGGCGAAGGCCGCCGGGTGGGCGATTTTCTCGATGCTGGCGTAGATGAAAATTCCGGCCATGATCAGCCGCGCGGCGATAAATGCCGCGCGCAGGTGACGGCCCGCTCGGGGAAAGGAAGGCGGGAGCGCCCCCCCGTCGGATGAAAGCGGCTCGGGGTTGTGTTGATTCGCCTTCAAGAGGGGAGGCCTCCAAGAAAGGGATTGAGAATGAAATAGACCCCGAGAAGACAGATAACCACTCCGGCCATCCTGCGGAACCAGCTGCCGGCCCCCTGCCAGGCGCTGTTTTCCAGCAAACGGCGAACCACAGCGGTGGAACTGCCGGCCACGGCGATCGGCAGGCAGTGGCCGGCCGCAAAAAAAAGAATGAACAAAAGGCCGGTGGCCACCTGCTGCTGGACCGTGATGATGGCCAGGATCGGTGCGATGAAGCCGAAGGTGCACGACCCCGAGAGAATCCCGTAGCCCAGGCCCAGGGCGAAGGCGCCGGAAAGCCCCTTGAAATTGAACCGGTGCAGGAGGCTGCCGGAGATCGCGCACTTTTCGACCCCCAGCATCCCCAGGGCGACCCAGATGAGCGCCGCTCCGACCAGGATCTGCCAGTAGCCGCCGATGTCCCCCAGCATGCGACCCAGCAGGGCACAGATTGCGCCGATGACGGCGATGGTGATGAACAGCCCCGTGCTGAAGGCCAGAGCGTACCCCACGGCCTGGCGCGGCATCAGGGTCTTCTGCTGGCCGCCGACGTAGGCGACGATAAGGGGTATCGAGGCCAGATGACAGGGGCTGAAAAGAACGCTGATCACCCCCCACAATAGGCAGCCCAGCAGGGCGATGGCCGCACCGCCGGCCATCCACTCGTTCACGGTGATAAAAAAGCTCTCGATCATCAGGCGTCCCTTACCAATTCAGCCGGCGCTTCTCTTTCCGTATTGTTCTGGCAGGTTTCTCGGTCGGGGGCATAGACCAATTGCCTTTTACCCGTTGTTACCTCACCCCCATCTTGGTGAATTGCTCGATGATCTCTTTTTCGCTCATGAAGCCGACGTGCCGGCCGACTTCCCGCCCGGTGGGGTCGAAGAAGATCTGCGTGGGGATGGCGCGGATGCCGTAGCGCCGTGCCTCTTCAGTGTTCTTCCAGACATCTATGAAAATGATGGCGGCCCTGCCTTCGTAAGTTTTTTTCAGCTTCTCGAGAATCGGCGCCATCATCTTGCAGGGCACGCACTGGTCGGCGCCCAGGTCCACCATGGTCACCATGCCCTTTACCGGCACTTGACCGAGATCCTGGGAGGCGGCGGCAAACCCGGTCCACGATGCCGCAACAGCCACTAAGGCGAAAACGATTCCGGCCGGCCAACGGAGAATTTTTAGAACCTCTTTAGAAGACTTCATTTTCCAACCCATTTTTTTACGTCTTCTTTGCTGGGGACTTTTCCGACGCTTTTAACATTCCCGTCGACCACAACGGCAGGGGTTCCGAAAACGCCGTAGCCGGCAATCTCCCTGATGTCCGTCACTTTCTCGACGACGGCGCTCACGCCGGCGTCTGCAACCGCCTCTTTCACGATTTTTTCAGTTTGCTGGCATTTGGCACAACCGGGGCCCAACACTTTGATGTCCATCTTTCGCTCCTCTCGTAATTAAATTGGTTTGGGCATTTTTTTTGGGGGAGCGGCTTCCAGCCGCGATTTCCCCAGCAATGAACAGATCGCGGCAAGATGCCGCTCCCACAGCGCTTAAGCCCATAACCGGATGGAACACCGCATGAATCGCTTCCTTATTTCTTCGGTGCGGCTTTCAGCCACTGTTTCAGCTGGGACTTCGAGGGGACGCGCCCGACGGCGACCACCTTGCCGTTGATCACGAGCGCCGGGTTGCCCATCACCCCGTAGCAGGCGATCTCCTTGACGTCGCGCACATGGTCCAGGTCCGCGGAGAGATTCAGCTCCTCCATCACCGCCATCAGATCCTGTTCGAGCTTGTCGCAGCTCGGGCATCCCGGCCCCAGCACTTTGATCTGGATCGGCCCGGCCGGGTCATCGGGCAGGGGTTCGCCGGTGAATTTCTTGTATTCGCGGAAAAAGGCGGCCTCGTAAGCCGCTTCAGCCGAGGAAACGATATAGTTCGACCGGCCAAGGCGCGTCATGAGCTCGGCCTTGATCTCCGCCTCGGGCCGCCCCTTGAATTCAGCTGCCACCGCCTCCAGTATCGCTTTCAGGCCGATGATCCCTACGCGGTGGCCGCCGACTGAAATCTGGGTGACTTCCTGCTCCGCCATGGTCCGCTCCAATAAAATCGCGGCTGGAAGCCGCTCCCACAATACAATCTTAGGCCTTGCGGCAGATCCGCTCGCGCGATACCGAAGGCGCTATCTTCAGGATATCGGAAATCTCGGCCTGGTCTTCGAGCCAGGTGTGGAGCTCGCGCAGCATTCCGGCCGCATAGGGGTTGGCGCTGTGGTTCACCAGCGAGTAGTTCACCCAGAGCCCGTCCTTGCGGTATTCCACCAGGCCGGCTTCCTCCAGGATTTTGAGATGTTTTGAAACCGTGGGCTGGGCGATGTGCAACAGGGACTTCAACTCGCAGACGCACATGTCGCTCTTGTGCTGGAGGAGCTTGACGATCTTGACCCGGTTCGGGTCGGACAAGGCCTTCATGATCTTGATGAACGACTTCATTGCGCACCTGGCATATCTATATATGGCAATATATCAAAACAAGAATCGGCCGTCAAGGTGCTTTCAGGATTGACGCAGATCAAGTCGTCTGATAATTTCATACCCACACGGTCTATTTCAAATTAATGAATGCGACTTATTGTATGCGGTGTCATCCATAATCATAGTTTCCAGGGTGAGCCCTGATGCGATCCCGGGCAGGCGCTATATCTCTTGTATTATCGGCCTCAGCGCTTTTCGCGTTATCATTATTCGGATGCGGGGGTGAAGCCGATTACAAGCCGGTGGATTTTTCCAAGACCGTTGCCATCGCCCATCCGGACACCCGGCAGGTTCAAGAAAAAGTGCTGCGGGTGGCCGTGGCGGCCATGATTTCCCCCCGGGAGACTTTCATCTATTACCGCGAGCTGTTGGATTACATCGGCAGGCGTTCCGGGCACAGCGTTCAGCTCATTCAGCGCAAAACCTACGACGAAGTCAACGCGCTTTTTCCGAAAGGGCAGATCGACCTGGCGTTCATATGCACGGGGCCTTTTGCAGCCTCGCGGGAAAAATTCGGGTTCGAGGCGCTGGCGACCCCCCAGGTGCGGGGGCAGCCGTTTTACCAATCCTACCTGATCGTCCCCAAGGATAGTCCCTACCAATCCCTTGAAGACCTGCGGGGACGGGTGTTCGCTTTTACGGACCCGGACTCCAACACCGGCGCCATGGTCCCCCGGTTCTGGCTGGCCGAGAAGGGCGAAACACCGGAGTCCTTTTTCAGCAAAACGACCTTCACCTACAGTCACGACAACTCGATCCTGGCGGTGGCCAAGGGCCTCGTGGACGCGGCGGCCGTGGACGGCCACCAGTGGGAATACTTCGAGCGCTTAAACCCCGCCTACACATCCAAGACCCGCGTGATCCGCAAATCGCAGCCTTTCGGCAGCCCGCCGCTGGTGGCCTCGGCCCGGCTCGGGGGCGACGTGCGCTCGAAAATCCAAGAACTCATGCTCTCCATGCACAAGGACCCCGAAGGCCAGCGCATCCTGGAAAAGCTTCTGATCGACCGGTTCGTCGCCCCCCGGGAGGAGTGGTACCAACCCGCGCGGGCGATGATCGCCAACCTGCCGGCTCCGGCCAAGTGAAGGACCCATGCGACCCAAGACCCTCAGACACACGCTGCTGCTCGCCATCGCCGTCATCGTGCTCGTCAGCGGGGTGCTGATCTCCCAGTTGGTCACCCACCGTTACAGCGTCAGCCTCATGGAGGGTGCCGTGGCCCAGGCCCAGAACGTCGCTCACAAGCTCGCCCTGGATGCGACCGAGGAGGTCCTCATCAACAACCTGGTCGGCCTTCAGCGCCTGCTGGACGGCCAGACCGCCGCGCACCCGGCCGTCTCCTACATTTTCATCATTCGCGACGGCCAGGTGCTCAGCCACACGTTCCAGGCCGGGGTGCCGGTCGAGCTGATCGCGGCCAACGCCGTGACGGACTCCGAGGCGGGTCATCTGGAGAAGATCGTCTCGGACAAGGGCGAGCGCTACCTGGACATCGCCTGGCCTGTATTCGGCGGCCGGGCCGGCACGCTGCGCATCGGTTTTTCAGAGGAGCCCTACCGCAAGAAGGTGAGCGAGCTTTGGTTCCAGATGAGCCTGATCACGCTGGGGGTCCTGCTGGTGGCGCTGTTCGTCGGCCGGCTCTTTGTCTATCGTATCACCCGGCCGCTGCTGCGGCTGGCCGACGACGTGGAGGCCATCGGCGAAGACAACCTGGCACCGCTCGCGCCGGTGGAAAGCCGGGCGGAAGTCACCCGCCTGGCGTCGGCTTTCAACGGCATGCTCGCGCGGCTGAGGGATTACACCGGGCGCCTGGAGATGTCCAACCGGCAGCTCGAGAAAAAGAACCAGGAGCTCGATCGCGCCCAGCGGCAGCTGCGGATCTCCCTGTCGATCACCCAGGAGATCGCCGCCCTGCCGGGCCTCAAGGATGTGAGCGCTTATCTGCTCCGCGCCTTCAAATCGATCATCGAGTGCCGCGACATGGCGCTGGTCGTCTTCAACACCCGCGGCGACGAGGCCTTCATGACCATCGACAAAGGGACCCTGCCGGTGGCAGCCGATGCCGCCGGCGCCGCGCACGCCGTGTTTACAGGGTTGACCGGGGTCAGCTTCATCAATAAGGATATCCTGGCGGGCGTGCCGCTTCCGTTGGAGATGCAAGCCGCCCGCCAGCTGGCGGTTCTGCCGTTTCATCACCAGCGGGAGCTTTTAGGAGCGATGGTCATCGGCTGCCCGCTGGAGTGCACCTGCGTAACGAACGAGCTCGACGTGATCGAGCTGATTCTGAAGCAGACTTCCGGCGCGCTGCGACGGGCGGCGCTGCACGAGGAGGAGATCCGGGACCTGCGGGCCCGCATCGAGCCGACGGCCGAGTTCAGCGGGATGGTCGGCAAGGACTCCAAGATGCAGGTCATCTACAAGCTGATCGAGGACGTGGCCCCGACCGACGCCACCGTGCTCATCCAGGGGGAGAGCGGCACCGGCAAGGAGCTGGTCGCCCGGGCCATCCACCAGCACAGCACCCGCCGGGAGAAGCCCTTCGTGGTGATCAACTGCTCGGCCTACCCGAGCACGCTGCTCGAAAGCGAGCTCTTCGGCCACGAGAAGGGGGCCTTCACGGGTGCCTCCCGGCGCCGCGCCGGCCGTTTCGAGCAGGCCCACGGCGGCACGGTCTTCCTGGACGAGATCGGCGAGATCTCCCAGACCGCCCAGATCAAACTCCTGCGCGTGCTGCAAAGCCAGAAGTTCGAGCGCATCGGCGGCGAGCAGACCCTTTCGGTCGACGTGCGCATCCTGGCCGCCACGAACAAGAACCTGATCGAGCAGGTCAAGGCCGGGCAGTTCCGGGAGGACCTATTCTACCGGTTGAATGTCATCCCCATCCAGCTCCCGCCGCTGAGGGAGCGGCAGAACGACATCCCCCTGCTGGCAAAACATTTCCTGCGAAGGTTCGCCGAACGGCAGAAGAAAGAGCTGCGGGAGTTCAGCAGCGAAGCCATGCGCATTCTCCTGAACCACCGGTGGACGGGAAACGTGCGTGAGCTCGAGAACACGATCGAACACGCCATCGTGCTGGCAAAGGGAAACGCGGTCGAAGCCGTCGATCTGCCGTCCGTGGTTACGGGGTCGGGAGCCCAAGCCTCTCCGGCCCCCAGCAGGAGCATTATCGACACCGAAGCCCGGCTCCTGCGGGAAGTCCTGGAAGAGTGCAATTGGAACAAAACCGAGGCCTCCCTGCGATTGGGGATCAGTCGCAGCACACTCTACGAAAAAATAAGAAAATATCAGCTCAGACCGCCGACCGTGCATTAACCGCCATCGGCGAGCCCCCCGAGCCCATCCGTTCCGCTTTCGTTCGATCGGCAATTATTTTCATCCGATTTCCGGACGGGCCCATCTATCTGTAATTGCAGTAGAAAATTTTCTGCAAAAATTATTGCGTCCGGAAACCGTACAATTCTCATTCCGATGCTTTCCAATGATTTTCCATGGCCACACTACGCTCAGGGCTTTGCGCCGCCAATATTTTTTCTATCAAAATATAAATAATTTTAGGTTGTTATTTGAATTCGGGGACCACTTCGGCATCCCGTCCCCCAGTGGCTCTTTTCTGCTCTGGCACCGGGCTTGCTTTATCTGATCATGCCGGAAAGCGGTATAACTTATACTCGTTACTGCTGGGAACCTCCCTATCAACAGCCATGACGACGAGCAACAAGGTGGTTTTGGTCGTGAATGTCGACTCTGAAGAGAGCCCGGGCATATCCCGCCTGCTTCATGAAGCCGGTTGCCTCGCCCAAACGGTCGGTTCACCGGCCGAGCTGAAGGTGCTGCTGAGAGCCAAAGCCTGCATGGCGGTCATCATGGATATCGACTCGGTGGCGATGAACAACCGCACCATTAGGGAGCTCGCCGCTGCGTTCCCAGCCATCCGGTTCCTGTGCCTTTCAAAGGAACGCCATCACCCCGAACTGAAGGATTCCATTCGCGACCACATATATGCCTGTTTGATCAAACCCATCGACCCGGACGAGCTCGACTACTGGTTGAGATGCATTCGGGAAGACGACCGGGGACCTACGGTCGGATAAGCGTCCAATGACAACCACACATCGTGACGGAGGCGAAATGGAAAAGGAAAAGAACACGCCGCAAAACACCATCTCAGATCTGTTGGAAGATCTGAAGCTGAGCCGTCGGAGCTTCGTGAAGGCCACAGCGGCGACCGGAGCCGCCTTGGCTCTCGGAACCGGCCTGACTCCGGATCTGAAGGCCCTGGCCCAGACCGGAAAGGCTGCCGGCGGGGAAATGGGCCAGTGGATCGCCTCGACCTGCCAGGGGTGCACGTCCTGGTGCTCCAAGGAGGTCTACGTCGTCAACGGCCGTGCGATCAAGGTCCGCGGCAACAAGCGCTCCAAGGTCAATGGAGCGGCCAGTTGCCCCAGGGCGCATCTGGCCCTGCAGCAGGTGTACGACCCGGATAGGATCAAGACCCCCATGAAGCGCACCAATCCGAAAAAGGGGCGCAACGAAGATCCGAAATTCGTGGCGATTACCTGGGACGAGGCGCTGAACACCATCGCCGACAAGATCATGGAGCTGCGCAAGAACAACGAGACCCACAAATACATGCTCATGCGCGGCCGCTACACCTACATGCGGGACATCATTTACGACCACATGACCAAGATCATCGGTTCGCCCAACAACATCTCTCACAGTGCCATCTGCGCCGAGGCGGAAAAGTTCGGGCCTTACTACACGGAGGGCTACTGGGACTACCGCCAATATGACGTGCTGAACACCAAGTACATCCTGATCTGGGGGGCTGACCCGCTGTCCGCCAACCGCCAGGTCTCCTATTACTCCAGCGTCTGGGGAGACATCGTCGGCAAGGCCACCATCGCCGTGGTGGAGCCGCGGCTTTCAGCCACTGCCGGAAAGGCCGACGAGTGGCTGCCGATCAAACCCGGCCAGGACGGCGCGCTGGCGGCGGCCATTGCGCACGTTCTGCTGACCCGGGGTTTCTGGAGCAAGGAGTTTGTGGGCAATTTCAAGGAGGGGAAGAATCTTTTCGTGGCGGGCCAGGAGGTGGATCCGGAAACGTTCGAGGAAAAGCACACCTACGGGATCGTGAAATTTTGGAATCTGGAATTGAAAGACAAGACGCCGGAATGGGCGGCGAAGATTACCGGTCTGCCGTTGGAGCAAATTCTGAGGGTCGCCACGGACTACGGCAAAGCCGGTTCCCAATCCATGTCCTGGGTGGGCGGCGGGCCGGTCATGCAGGTCCGGGGAGCCTACGCCAGCATGATCTGCCACTGCCTGAACGGCATCACGGGCGCCTGCGACAACCTTGGCGGGACCCTTGTGGCCAACAAGGAGTACACCGGCCAATTCCCCGAGGCGGACGAGTTCTTCGACGAGGTCGCCACCAAGGGCAAGAAACACGCGAAGATCGACCACCGCGGCCGCAAGGATTTCCCCTGCATCAACGCGGGCAAGCCGGGCTCGGCGGTCGTGACCAACCGCGCCGCGGACGGCATCCTGAATGCCGACCCTTACGACATCAAGGTGGCCATCGCCTACATGAACAACTTCAACTTCTCCTGCACCCAGCCGGAGCGCTGGAACCAGGCGCTGGCCAAGATCCCTTTCCTGGCGCACATCACCACCAACGCCTCGGAGTTTTCCTGGTTTTCAGACATCCTGCTGCCGGACACCCACCACCTCTTCGAAAAGTGGGGCTGGGTGAAGACCATCGGCAACGGCTACCGCCACGTCACCTTGATGCAGCCGGCGATCAAGCCCATGTGGGAGTCCAAGATCGACGAGACGGAGGTCCCCTGGCTGATCGCCGAGAAGCTGGCGCAGCGGGGGTTCGACAACATGCTGCGCTACTTCAAGACCATTAAGGACCCCGAGACCGGCAAGGAACCCGCCAACGAGAAGGAGTTCGCGCTTTATTGCGTGAAATACACCACCCGGGATCTCTGGGACCCGGCCCACTACAAGGGCGGGGACAAATTCGACGGCTGGGAGGAGTTCCGCAAGGCCGGCGTCTGGAATTCAGCTCCGTACCCATACCGCAAGCGTTGGAGCGACATGAAGACCAAGACCAAGAAGTTCGAGTTCTACAGCGAGACGCTAAAGGCAGCACTGGAGGAGCACGCCAAGAAGCACAACACCACGGTGGACGACATCCTCGAGGTCAGCGGGTATCAGGCGCGGGGTGAAAAGGCGTTCATCCCTCACTACGAGGAACCGACGACGGCCGGCGAGGAGAAAGACTACCCGTTGGTCTTTGTAGACCACAAGTCGCGTTTGAACCGTGAAGGCCGGTCGGCCAACTGCACCTGGTACCAGGAGTTCAAGGATGTGGACCCGGGCGATGCGGCCTGGGATGATGTCGCCAAGATCAATCCGGTGGATGCCCAGCAGTTGGGATTGAAAAACGGAGACAAGATTCGCATCACCTCACCCACCGGCAAGCTCGAGTGCACGGCTAAACTGTGGGAGGGGGTGCGGCCCGGCTCGGTCGCCAAGTGCTTTGGCCAGGGTCATTGGGTTTATGGACGTGTGGCGGCCAAAGTTTTCGGCAAGGAGCCCCGGGGCGGCAACAACAACGAGGTCATCCCCGCCGTGTATGACCGGCTTAGCGGCGCCACCGTTCGGCACGCCGCCACCCGCGTCAAAATCGAGAAAATTTAGGAGGTGAACTCATGCCCAGATACGCCATGGTCATCGATCTGCAACGATGCGTGGGGTGCGGCGCGTGCAGCATCTCCTGCCGCGGCGAGAACAACGTTCCGGACGGGATCTACTGGTCGAACAAGATCACCGAGACGGTCGGCACCTTCCCGAACGTGCGCTACCACTACATTCCTACTCTTTGCAACCATTGCGCGGCCGCACCCTGCGTGCGCGGCTGCCCCACGCGCGCCATGCACAAACTCGAAAACGGGATCACCATGCACGACCCCAATAAGTGCATCGGCTGTAAATACTGCGAGTTCAACTGCCCCTACGGCGTCATCTACTTCAACTGGGAAAAACCCCACAAGTTCTGGCGCAGCGAAGAGGCGGTGATCCCCGGCGGGACCGCTTCGCCGAAAGAAGAGGTGGAAAAAGTCGGCGGGAAGGTCACCCCCTACTACAACCCGGAACGAACCGGAACCTCCGCGGACATCCGGCCCAAGGGGGTCGTCGAAAAATGCACCTTCTGCGACCACCGGGTGGCCAAAAAACAGCTGCCGTATTGCGTCGAGGCCTGCCCAGCCAATGCGCGGGTCTTCGGCGATCTCTCGGACCCAAACAGTGAGGTTAGCGTGCTGCTCGGCAAGTTTCACCCTTTCCGCCTGCGGGAGGAGATCGGGACCGAGCCCCACGTGTTTTACATCCGCGGCTACAACCCGGCCCGCTACCGGGCGACCAAGGGAGGTGTCTAAATGAACGGCCATAAAAGTCTCTATCCGATCTGGTTGGGGGTTCTCGGGATCGCGCTTCTGGCGGGCGCTATTGCGGGTGTCATCATCTTCATGCAGGGCCATGTCCTTTTCAACGCAAACGACGTGCTGATCTGGACCCTGCCGCTGGGGGTCTACATCTTCCTGGCCCTTTCCAGCTCCGGGCTGACCTTGCTCTCGGCGTTGCCGCTCGTCTTCGGCATCAAGAAGTATGAGCCTTTTGCCAAACGCCTGGTATTTCTGGCCATTGCGACCCTCTGCGGCGGTTTCGTGGCCATCGGGCTGGAGCTCGGCTCTATTTTTCACATGATCTACATCATGCTTTCGCCTAACCTGTCTTCTCCCATCTGGTGGATGGGCGCCATTTACAGCGTGGAGTTGGCGGTATTGGCGCTCAAGTTCTGGAAAATGCACACGGGAGACAACCACAGCAGCCAGAGCAAGTTGCTGGGCACGGCCTCCTTCGTGCTGGCCCTGATCGCGCCTCTCATGATCGGCTCCGTGTTCGGGCTGACCGAGTCGCGGGCCACCTATTTCGGTCCGGTGATGTCGATTTACTGCCTGCTGATGGCGGTCCTCAGCGGAACGGCGCTGTTCGTTCTCTACAGCCTGGTGGTAGGCCGTGTCACGGTCCATGAATCTTCGGGCGAGGATGCTGCGCCGGTGTACGACGATTTCACGTTGATCTTGACCTACACAGCCGGGATCGTGGCGGCCTTCACGCTCCTGAAAATCGCCATCGAATCATCGACCACCATCCCTGCGTTCCTGGTGTATCACCGGTTCGAGCATCTCTTCGGGTCCATAGGCGTTTTCGGAACCGAGGTCATCCTGGGGTTGTTTCTGCCGTTCGTCCTGCTGCTGGTTCCTTCCGTACGGGGGTCGGTCGGCGGTAAAATTCTTGCCTCTGCCCTCATTTTCGCGGGCTCGCTGGCGCGGCACATGGAAATCCTCCTGGCCGGCCAGAGCCACCCGGTGGGGCCCAAGGCCGAGCAGTTCCCGCAATACGTGCAGTATGTCCCGAGCGTATGGGAGTTGCTGGTGCTGGTGTTCGCGCTGGCCGTGATGCTGCTGCTGTACACGTTGGGGGAACGCTATTTAAAGCTGAACGAAGCCCACACCGGCTGACCTGGGCTGACGATGCCGGCCTGAAATTCCGGGCCGGCATCTGCCGAAAGCAAGGAGATGGAAATGAAAGAAAACGAAACGTGCATCGTTGGAATGGCCCGGGCGGCAACCTACAAGCTTCTTGCCGAATGTTACTACCCTCCGGTGGAGGAGATGCTCCAGCATGCGAGCGAACTCGGCCGCAGCTTGAAGACGGTTAATTCGCCGGTCGCTGAGGCTGTCGGCCGCATGGAGGCGGCCTTGCTAAGCGCTGGGGGCTTTGACGAGCTGGCCATCGACCATGCCCGGTTGTTTGTCGGCCCCTTCGCCCTCCTGGCGCCGCCCTATGGTTCGATCTACCTCGAGGGGGAGCGCCGGCTGATGGGAGATTCCACTCTGGACGCCGGCGAGTGCTACAACGAGGTCGGCCTGGAGGTTGCCAGCGGTTTCAACGGAACGCCGGATCACATCGCAGTCGAGCTGGAGTTCATGCATTATCTGGTCATCAAGGAAATCGAGGCCCAGGCCGACGGAGACCTGGTGCGCGCCAGGCATTACCGGCAGAAACAAGGCTCGTTCCTGGAGAGGCACCTGGCCGCCTGGGTTCCGGATTTTTCTCGTCGTGTCGAAGAGCTGGCTCAGACACCGTTTTACCAGGGCCTGGCGGCGGCCACGCGGATGTTCATCGAGAGCGACTTCGACCGGTATCGGGCCGAGTTGCCGGTTCTGGTCGGCGCCCGTGCGACCGCTTGACAAATTTACCAGGATCCGCGAGGAAATCGACCATGAAACCGTTCCATGAACTGCTGGAAACCTCCGCCGCCGCCCATGGACACCTGTGCCCGGGCCAAGTGGTGGGCGTGCGCATGGCCATGCTCGGCTGCCGGCTGATCGGGCTGGACGAACCGACCCGGCGCGACCAGATCAAGAAGCTGATCGTGTACGTGGAGATGGACCGCTGCACGGCCGATGCGGTGGCGCACGTGACCGGGGTCAAGCTGGGCCGGCGCAGCCTCAAGTTTATGGACTACGGCATCATGGCGGCCACCTTCCTGAACCTGGACACCGGCAAGGCCTTCCGGGTGGTCTCAACCGAGGAGGCGCGCGACCTGGCGGGGGTGTACGCGCCGGAGGTGAGCGGCAAGTCCCAGCAGCAGCTCACGGCCTACGGCCGCATGCCGGACAGCGTCCTTTTCAGAGTCCAGCAGGTTCGGGTGCCGATCCAACCGGTCGACCTGCCCGGGCCGACCCAGCGCAAGGTCACCTGCAGCAGCTGCGGACAAGTCGTTAGGGACGGGCGCGAGGTGGTTTGCGACGGCGGGTATACCTGCCGGCCGTGCGCGGAGGGCGCTTATTTCTCAAATCCTAAGGAGATCACCTGGGCGGACATGAACTGGGCGCCGGATGTCGTTTTGGATCTGTCGGCGCCCCATGACCACGACCACCATTTCGAAAAACCCGGCAAACGGCGCGCGGAAGTGATCACGCTGCGTTAGAAGGGACAGGCGATTATTTGGGTCAAGGCGCTCGGCGCCACTCGATCGGCAAGAAAGGTTGTTCTTTGTGGGAGTGGCTTCCAGCCACGACAAAGATCGCAGCAAGATGCCGCTCCTACAAAATACATGACTGCAACGGAAATTAACTTCCTTGGGTTGGAAGGGACGCGAGACATGTTGAAAAAGATCAATTTGCAGGATGCGGTGGGTACGAAACTGGCGCATGACATCACGGAGATCCGGCCCGGTGAGTTCAAGGGACCGGCCTTCCACAAGGGGCACACGGTGTGCGACGAGGACATCTGTCACCTGCAGAAGCTGGGCAAGAACCACCTCTACGTCATCGACCTGGCGGAGGACGAGGTCCATGAGAACGAGGCGGCCGCCATTCTGGCCGGGGCGCTGGCCGGAGAGGGGGTCGTCTGGGAAAACCACCCGAAGGAAGGCAAGATCGTGCTGACGGCGGCCATCGACGGGCTTTTGCAGGTGAACACGGCGGCGCTGGCGGCCTTCAACATGGTGGAGGAGGTGATGTGCGCGACCCTCCACACCCACACCCTGGTCGCGAAAGGCAAGCTGGTGGCGGCCACGCGGGCCATTCCGCTGGTGATGAAGCGCGCGCCGATCGAGCGCGCCGCGGCCATTGCCCGCCAGAACGGCGGGGTTCTGTCGGTGCGGGCGCTGCGCCGGGCCAAGGCCGGGATCGTGGTGACCGGCGGCGAGGTCTTCAACGGCCTGATCCAGGACCGCTTCGCGCCGATATTGACCGAAAAGGTGAACACACTGGGTTCTGAGGTGGCCGGGGTGACCTTTGCACCGGACGACGTTGACCTCATTCGGCAGGCCATTGTAGCCCACCTCGATAACGGCTGCGACCTGATCCTGCTGAGCGGAGGGATGAGCGTCGACCCGGACGACGTCACCCGCCTGGCGATCCGGCAGGCGGGCGCAACCGAGATGCACTATGGGGCTTCCGCCCTGCCCGGCGCCATGTTCCTGGCGGCCTGGATCGGCGATGTGCCGCTCCTGGGGGTCCCCGCCTGCGGATTGTACCACCGCACCACGGTCTTGGACCTGGTGCTGCCGCGGATCCTGGCCGGAGATCGCATCGGCCGAAAGGAGCTCGCTTTTTTCGGCCACGGCGGCCTTTGCCAGGATTGCCCGGAGTGCGTCTTCCCGAACTGCGCCTTCGGCAAAGGGTCGTGACACCGCGACCCCAGCGCGCCGGAATGCGTCTTTTTTATCTTCATGGACGCAAAAGAGGATCCCGTGGCCGGCGAAGGCCGGCTGCGGCGGGGGGGGAAGAAACGGGTTGCGTCGGCCGGCGGAGAGGGTTATGTTAATCGCACAGCGCAGATGTCGAGCAGCCCTCCCATTCCGTTGCCTCCTCCTGGTGGAATCTCTCGAGGCCGGCCAACCTCGCCTCAACTCTCGGTTCGACTGCGCAGCCGGCTCCGGGAAACAGATTTGCATTCGGTGCAAATGACCTCTTCAGATTGATATAGGGGGTGTTTTGCATGATATCCAAGTTGAGCCCCGATCTGCGACAGGTGGTCCAAAAAGCCACGCAGGCCGACACCACCATGTGCTGGACCTGCAGCAGCTGCGACGCCGAATGCCCGGTCGAAATCGCCACCAACCGGCTGCGCCCCCAGCGGATCGTTCGCCTGGCCAACCTGGGACTGATCGAAGAGCTGATCGTCTCGCCGGAGATCTGGTACTGCCAGACCTGCCGGCGCTGCACCCACATCTGCCCGAACCTGGTCAAGCCCGAGACCTTGATCCGCTATGCCCGGGCCGCGGCGGTGCGATGCGGGGTGGTTTCCTACGAAACCGCCCGCGCCTACCATGACTTGTTCAGGCAGTTCCAGCGGGTGCGCTGGCATGCCGTCGACAACTGCCTGCGCGGTGCAAGCGAGCCGGTGACCGAGGAGCGGTGGCACTCCTGGCTGAACACCCCGATCCCGGATTCCGGCCCCCCGCTCTCCTCGCAACGCCTCTTCCACGGCAGTCCGCCCTTCCGGCAGGCGGCCAAGGGCGCTGAATTATCAGCCTGCTTCGCCTGCGGTGAGTGCAGCAGCGCCTGCCCGGTTGCCGGCGAGCGCAGCACCTTCGACCCCCGTGTCATCTTCCGCATGGCCAATTTCGGGCTCACGGAGGAGCTGCTGGGGTCTCCGCTCATCTGGCTTTGCGTGCAGTGCGGACGCTGCACCGAGGCCTGCAGCCAGCTCGTCGACGGGTGCCGGATGATTGCAAGCCTCAGGGAGCTTGCCGTGCACGAGGGGCGGGTGGATGCGGATTTCGCTCTGCGGGTGCGGGACTCCCAGAAGCAGATCTACGTGCGATGGGTCGATGCCGTCGAGAGCCTGCTCGGCCGGCCGGCCGCCCGGGAAGGCTATGCCGCCTGCCGGCTCCCCGTCGCTGAATGCGTCTGACCGCCCTCCCCGGGTTCCCAACGCGCAGCCACCGTGTCAGATGAACGGCTGGCCGGTGATCAGCCGAGCCAGCCGCCTGCATTCTTTTCAATTCGTCGCCGGTTGACTTAAATCAAATTCAGAATAATTCTATTGTGTTAATCTGAAGGCACAATGCTTGTTCAGCAAACAGACATTCCGCGGGACGATGAAGGGATCGGCCGGCGCCCGCACAAGTGAAGATTGATCGCTCGTTTCTGGATGAGCTGTCATATGGATGCCGGCTGTGGCGATGCAAAGCAGAATAGCGGTAAAGGACAGCTCACGTGACGATACCCAAAGGCCCCACGATCCGCCTTGACAATCTCGACCTGCGGTTCTCAAAGGAGATCAAGCGGTTCGCCGGGACGGACTTCAACGCCTGCCTGCAGTGCCGCAGCTGCAGCAGCGGGTGCCCGTTCAGCGACCACATGGACTACATGCCCAACGGGGTCATGCGCCTGGTCCAGCTGGGGTTGAAGACCGAGGCGCTGGCCTGCAACACCATCTGGATCTGCGTCGGCTGCCACACCTGCACCATCCAGTGCCCGATGGCGATCGACATCCCGGCGGTGATGGACGCGCTGCGCGAGCGGGCCTTGACCGAGCAGGTCGCGGTCATCGAGCCCGACATCCTGAATTTCCACCGCGAGGTGTTAAACTCCATCGAACGCTACGGCCGGACCCACAAGCTTGAGATCATGATGCGCTACAAGCTCAAGACGCTCGACCTGCTGAGCGACTTCAACGTGGGGATCCGGATGATGGCCAAGCACAAACTGGACCTGACCCCTTCCCGCGTGGAGCGGGTGGGCGAGGTGAAAAAACTCTTTCAGGAATAGCTTATGCCCGCCGCCCCTGCCGTCGACGTCTCCTATTTCCCCGGGTGTTCATTGGCCACCACGGCCAAGGAGAACAACCAGTCGCTGATCGAGTGCTGCCGCAAAATGGGCATCCACATGATCGAGCTGGCCGACTGGAACTGCTGCGGGAGCTCCTCCGCGCACAGCATCAACCACGACCTGGCGTTCGATCTCGCCTGCCGCAACCTCTCGCTGGCGCCGCCGGACCGGCCCCTGGTGACGGCCTGCCCGAGCTGCACCCTGAGGCTCAAGCACGCCCAGCACCGCCTGAAAAACGACGAGGCCGCGCGGGAGCGCTACCGCCGGCTGTGGGGGCGGCCTTTCGACCCGGATCTCACGATCCGGCATTTTTTCGGCCTGCTGGCGCAGGTGGACCTGGAAGGCCTGATCGCCGCCAACGGCCATGTGCGGATCGACCTGACCTTCGCTCCCTACTACGGGTGCATGCTCAACCGCCCGCAGTCCCTGCGCTCGGGCACCGATTACTACGGAATCATGGAGAAAACCCTGGGGGGGCTCGGCCTGCGGTCCCGGCACTGGGCCTATTCCTCCCAGTGCTGCGGCACCTTCCTGACCGTGGCGCGACCGGACATCGTGACGCCCAAGGTCAACGCCATCATGCAGGGGGCCGCCGAGAGCGGCGCGGAGTGCCTGATCACCGCCTGCGCCATGTGCCACATGAATCTCGAGGTGCGCTCTACCCTGAAAAATCCGCTCCCGATCTTCCACTTCTCGGAGATTCTTTCGCTCGCCTTCGGCACCACCAACTCCAAGAACTGGTTTGCGCGCCACCTGATCGATCCCCGCCCCCTGCTGAAGCGCAAAGGGCTGATGCCTTAGTGGCCTTTTTCATAAATACCATCGCGAATCAGGCCACAGCGCCACCCTCTCCCTGCCCCTGAGGGGTGGGTTCGGGGTGGGGGTAGCGCGACGCAAGTGACTGCGTTTATGAATCGATGTACTTGGCCCGTCAGGGTTGCAATGCCGCCAGCTCGTCCAGCACCCGGCGGACGTCGGCCAGACATCAGGTGCCCTTGGGGTTCTCGGCGGCGCACCGGCAGGCGCCCAGGCGTTTGGCGGCCATGATTTTCTCGAGGATGAGCGAGCGCCGGTTCTGCCGGGCATCGCGCTCGATGTCGCCGCGCGTGTGGCGGAAGCACCAGCAGATCATCTGTGCATCGCGATCCGTCATAAACCCGCCTCCTTAACACGAGGGCGGCGCGAGCCGCTGGACGAGAATCGTTTCGCCGGCGGGGATCGCGTCGCGCTCCTCGGGGATGACGATCAGGGCCTCTTTTTCCGCCATGGATTTCAGGCGGCTCTTCAGGCGCGCGGGATGCACCCAAAGCTCCCCGCCCCGCTCCTCCAGGCGCGCGTGGATGAACTCCGTCCAACCCTTCTCTCCGCTCACTGTGTCCGCCAGCCGGGCCGGCATCCGGGGAAAGAGGTCCGGGCGGGACCCTTTCATTTTCATGATCGCCGGCAGCGCCAGCTGCAGGAAGGCCATTTCGTTCGACGGCGGCCCGCCGGGCAGAACGAAAAAAGGCCGGCCGCGGAGAAGCCCGAAACCCACCGGCTTGCCCGGCCCCATGCGCACGCGGTGGTAAACCCCCGTCCACCCCATCTCGGCCGCCACCTGCAGGATCAGATCCTTTTCACTGCCCCAGGCGCCGCCGCTGGTGATGAAAACCGCGCAGGCCTCCAGCCGGCTCTCGATGGCGGCCCGGATCTCCTCGCGGCGGTCCCCGACGATGGCGGTTTCAAACGGGATGGCGTGCAGGCGCAACCAGGAGCCGATCTCCACCATGTTGCTCGCGTAAAGCTTTCCTTCGGGCAGCGGTTCGCCGGGGGCCACCACCTCGTCGCCCGTGGCGATGACCGCGACGCGCGGCAGCGAATGGACGGCAACGGTGCCATGGCCCGCGGCGGCGATCAGGCCGAGCAGCGGCGGGTTCAGCGCGGCGCCGCGCGCGGCCACGATATCGCCGCTTTGCACATCCGTGCCGCGGCGCAGGATGTTGCGGCCGGGCCCGGCCGTGTTGAGGCAGGCCAGTGTTTCGCCCTCCAGGCGGCAGAACTCCTCGGAGATCACCGAGAGATGGCCCTCCGGGACCAAAGCGCCCGTGGTCACGCGGAGCGCCTCGCCGGCGCTGAGGCTCACCAGTCGCATTTCGCCGGCGCTGAGGCTTCCGGTGAGCTTCAGGCGCACCGGCGTTGCGGGAGAGGCGGCCGCGAGGTCTTCGGGCAGAACGGCAAACCCGTCCTTGCGGGAGGTGCTGACCGAGGGGCTGTCGACGGTCGCCTTCAGCTCTTCGGCCAGGATCCGGCCGACCGCCGCCAGCAATGGAAGATTCTCCACGCCGCCGGCGCAGACGTTGGCCAGGGTGAGCTTCAGCGCTTCCGTGAATCCGATGAACGTTTTCATGGCTGGATCTGCTATAGCCCGGCGCCGCGTTAAAACGCAAGCCATATCACTTGACTTTGAGGCACGGATGCGGTTGAATTTTATTAGACATCCCCCGAATCCGACACCTTGAGAAACGAATCCGAAGGAGGAGACAAGTGCTATCGAAAAACCCGAAACTCAAATTTGTCGCGCTCTTCATGGCCGCCTGGATGTTCATGCTGGCGGCCCCCTGCCAGACGGTCCTGGCCGCGCTGGTGCCCACCGAGGCGGCCGTCCAAGCCCGTTCGGCCGGGGAGGCCCGGGACCTCATCAACGGCCTGCTCAGCCGCGCGGAGGTCCAAACCCAGCTGAAGCTGCACGGGATCGACCCGCTCGAGGCCAAGGCCCGGGTGGAGAGCCTCTCCGACGCCGAGGCGGTCGATGTGGCCAGCCGCATCGACCGGCTGCCGGCCGGCGGCAGCGCCGTCGGGGTCATCGTCGGCGCCATTTTGCTGGTGTTCCTGGTGCTGCTGATCACCGATCTGCTGGGGCTGACGGACGTCTTCCCGTTTGTGAAAAAGCATCGGTAGAAACTGCTTTTATGCCGAATTGCGAAGGGCGGAGCCGGAAGGCTCCGCCCTTTTTGCTTGACACGCTTCTGAGCCGGGCTTAATAACTCGGCACCTTTTTCCCTCCGGACAGCTGATTATTAAGGGTAGCGTAATTATATGGAGACGGCGCCCCCCTCACCCTAAACCTCTCCCCCAGGACTGCGGGAGAGGGTTAGGGTGAGGGGCTGCTCTCAGTCCATTCTATTTCGAGACGATTAATATATGGCCTCACCCCCGTCGGCTCAAGCCGGTTCAGCCCCCTGGCGCAGGACGCTCTACATCATGGTCTTCTGCCAGGTGATCACCGCGATCGGCTTCTCCAGCATCTTCCCGTTCCTTCCGCTATACGTGAAGTCCCTGGGCTCGGTCACCGCGCTCGGCACGGACCTCTTGTCCGGTCTGGTCTTTTCCAGCCAGGCGCTCTCCATGATGATCGCCTCCCCGTTCTGGGGGGCGCTGGCCGACCGCTGGGGCCGCAAGCTGATGGTGGAGCGCGCCATGTTCGGCGGCGCGGTGCTGCTGGGCCTCATGGCCTTTGTGCGCTCCGCGGAGGAGCTGGTGTTTCTGCGAACCGTTCAAGGATTGATCACCGGCACCATCGGCGCCGCCAACGCGCTGGTGGCGGCGGTGGTGCCGCGCGAGCGCACCGGCTACGCCATGGGGCTGCTGCAGGTCGGGATCGGGGCCGGGGTCGGCCTGGGGCCCATCATCGGGGGGGCGCTGGCCGACGCCTTCGGCTATCGCATGGCATTTTACGCCACGAGCGCCCTGCTGGCGATCGCCGGGGTCATCGTCGCCTTCGGGGTGGAGGAGCATTTCGTCCCACCGGAAAAGACCGGAGAGCGCAAAGCGGGGTTCTGGAAAGAGTGGCGCCACATCCTTGCCGCGCCCGGGGTGCTCGCGACCTATGCCCTGCGCTTCCTGGACTCCCTGGCGCGCATGGCCTTCATCCCGATTCTGCCGCTGGTCGCCATGGAGCTGCTGGCGGAAGCCGCTGGGGTGAACAGCTTCACGGGGCTTGTCATCGGCGCGGCCTCGGCGGCGCTCCTCGCGGTGAGCGCGGCGCGGCTCTTCGGCGCGCGCGCCGGCCTCCTCGCCGGGCTGATGCTGGCGCTCTACGCGCCGGCGAT
>CAZLSV010000027.1:60155-60495 GCA_964562235.1 uncultured Desulfatibacillum sp. | reverse complement strand
CCTTGAGGACCCGTGCCCGAAGTTTTTCCGTTTGGCGCCGGGACGGGAGGTGCGCCTGCGTTATGCCTATTTCATAAAATGCGTGGAGGCCGTCAAGGACCCGGCCACCGGGGAGGTCACCGAGCTGCGCTGCACCTACGACCCGGCCACCCGCGGCGGGGACGCGCCCGACGGCCGCAAAGTCCAGGGCACGCTGCACTGGGTGTCGGCCGCCCACGCCCTCAGCGCCGAGGTGCGCCTCTACAGCCACCTCTTCACGCGCGAAAACCCCAACGACGTCGAGGAGGGCCGGCACTTCACCGACTACGTCAACCCCGGGTCCCTGGAAGTGCTGAGCGGC
>CAZLSV010000027.1:57287-60145 GCA_964562235.1 uncultured Desulfatibacillum sp. | reverse complement strand
CGAGCCTTCCTTGGGCTCGGCGAAGCCGGGCGACCGTTTCCAGTTCGAGCGCATGGGCTACTTCTGCGCGGATCTGAGGGATTCGCGCCCGGGTCGGCCGGTTTTCAACCGCTCCGTGACCCTGCGCGACACATGGGCCAAGATCGCGAAGAAACCCTCCAAGGGCTGACCGCTAGCGGTAGAACAGATACCCCCCGGCGAGCTTGATGTACTCGTCGGCCACCCGCAGCGCATAGCCCCCGTTCATCCACCAGGGCCCGGAATCCTCGGGGTCCAGGACGTCCACGGGGTGAAAATAGAACACGAGGGCCGGGTCCGGGTTGGCCCGCTCGAAGGCCAGCCGCGCGCGGCGCATGTGATACCCGGAGCTCACCACGACGGCCGAGCGCAGGTGGTGCCGGCGCATGATCTCGACGGTCTTACGGGCCTCGGCGTAAGTCCCGCCGGGGTCGGGCCAGGACTGGCTCCTGGGGCCCTCCTCTCGGCCGATGATCACGCGCTCCTCGGGCACCGGGGTCCGGATGCGGTATTTGCGGACGAACCAATCCCATTCCAGCGCGCGGTGGCGCATGGGCATCAGCAGCAGGCCGGCCCCATCGGCCTGCACCAGGTCGACGGCCACCAGCACCCGCTCGCGGTCCTCGTCCGGAGGCCCGGCCAGCACGACGGCCGCGTCGACGCGCTGCGCCGGGAGCCCCTGCTCGATGCGCAGGAAATCGTTGCCCCAGATGAAGAAGGCGACCATCCCTGCCATCAGAACCGCCGCTATGCCAACCGCCAACCGGTAGATCATGCCCCTCCCTGGCGCCCCGCGGGTGGACCCGCGGATGGAAAGGATAACTGCCCGAATACGTTAGCATGGACAACGGTGACGGGCAACAGCATTCCTTGCCGGCCCCCGCCCCACAATGGTGCCCGGCCGTTCCGCGCCGGTGGGCGTTGACTTGCATTTTTCGGATATTTTTACGAAAATGGCAAAATCAACCTTGCCGATGGCGAGGCACCCCCGACACCCCTCAGTGAGGAACTCTGAATGAACGTATGCATCGTTGGAACCGGGTACGTCGGCCTGGTCACCGCCGCCTGCCTGGCGGAGATGGGCAACCACATCGTCTGCGTGGACAGCAACCCTGCCGTCATCAAAGGCCTGGCGGCCGGCTCGGTCCACATCTTCGAGCCCGGGCTGGAGCCCCTCGTCAAGCGCAATCTGCAGGAAGGCCGTCTGCAGTTCACCGAGAACCTTAAGGAAGGGCTGGACCACGCCGACTTCATTTTCAACTGCGTCGGCACGCCGCCCCGGGAGGACGGCGGCTGCGACCTGTCCCAGGTCCGGGAGGTGGCGCGCGCGATCGGCGAGATCATCACCGAGTACAAGATCATCGTCAACAAGTCCACCGTGCCGGTCGGGACGGCCGACGAGGTCCACCGCATCATCGGGGAGCGGGTCGAGGCCCGCGGCCTCGCGTTGGAGTTCGACGTCGTCTCCAACCCCGAGTTTCTCAAGGAAGGCGATGCGGTCAACGACTTCATGAAGCCCGACCGCATCATCGTCGGCACCGACAACGTGCGCACCGCGAAACTCCTGGAAACCCTCTACGCGCCGTTTGCCCGCAGCCGGGACAAGATGATCGTGATGGAGGTGCGCAGCGCGGAGCTGACCAAGTACGCGGCCAACTGCATGCTCGCCACCAAAATCTCCTTCATCAACGAAATCGCCAACATCTGCGAACGCGTCGGCGCCAGCGTGAGCGAGGTGCGACGCGGAATCGGGGCCGACCAACGCATCGGCTACCACTTCATCTACCCCGGGGTGGGCTACGGCGGTTCGTGCTTCCCGAAGGACGTCAAAGCGCTCATCACCACGGCCCGCGCCAGCGGTTACGAGCCCGAGCTGATCCGGGCCGTGGATGCCGTCAACGACCGCCAGAAGCGGGTCCTGGGGCGGAAGATCGCGACCTATTTCGCCGACCAGGGCGGGGTGACCGGCCGGCAGCTCGCGCTCTGGGGGCTGGCCTTCAAAGCCAACACCGACGACATGCGCGAGGCCTCCTCGCTGGCGCTCATCGAGGAGCTGACCGCCGCCGGCATGCAGATCCGGGCGTTCGACCCGGTGGCGGAGGGCCGTGCCCGCGAGATCCTGAAGTCCAACCCCGCGGTCCGGATCTGCGAACAGCAATACCAGACGCTGGAGGGCGCCGACGCCCTGGCCGTGGTGACCGACTGGAACCAGTTCCGCAACCCGGATTTCGGCCGCATGCGGCAGTTGCTCCGGGCGCCGATCATCTTCGACGGGCGCAACCTCTACGACGCCGGCGTCGTGGCCGGCCTGGGGTTCGCGTATTTCAGCATCGGCCGGGCGCCGACCCGGCCGGCCGCAGGCGCAGTGAATCGCCCGGGCAAAGCTCCCGGTGACCCGGAGCCATGAACCGACCAACTCTTTTCAAACATAGCGGCGCATTACCCCCCTGGGCACGCAAGGGCCCGATGGCCATGGACAAGTTGCCCGACTGCAAGGCATTCATTGCATGCCTGTCGATCCTGATCGTGGCGACCGCCTGGCCGCTGGGCGCGGCTGATTTTCTGTACACCTGGGACCCGAGCCCGGACAACGGCCTGAACGGCTACCGGGTCTACCAGCGCATGGGCGACGCGACCTACGAGCTGCTCGCGGAAGTCGATGCGGCGGGTCTCGAAGACCCGGCGCATCCCGGCTACTGGGTCACCGGGCTTCAGAGCGGCGGCGTCTACCACTTCGCCGCGGCCGCCGTTAAAACCTCATACCCATCTTCTGTCACAAGAATACTGTCCTCGATCCTGATTCCGAGCTTCTTTTCGGGGATATAAATTCCCGGTTCGAT
>CAZLSV010000027.1:51540-57277 GCA_964562235.1 uncultured Desulfatibacillum sp. | reverse complement strand
CCTCCGGCGAGGAAAGCGCCCTAGCCGACCAAACCTGCATCACGGTCAACGATCAAATCGTGGAGTGCCAGGATAAGGATCAGAGCGGGGCGGTCGTCTTCATCAACTGCTTCATCAGCGCCCTTAACCATTGACGCGCTTTTTTTCTTGATTTATTTGTAAAAATTAGCGAAAACACAGAGAGTCGAAATCGGGGCGGCTTCATTCGTAACGGAATGCAACGCCGGCTGCCCACGAAAATCACCGGCACCCAGAAGGTTTCGGCAGTCGCTGAAACGCTCGGTGCACCCATCGCGGTATGGCGGCGTTATCCGGGCTGGATTATCCATGCGGCGTCGCGCTGGAGGAGAACAGGTACCGGGATAAAAAGGGGTGATTTTCGGGCTTCCCGCAGCAGCACTCAAAGGGCATTGGCGGACATGTGCGGATTCAAGAGGCGGCAGGAACCCTGAGGGGTTTCCTGATCCACCGATCGTGAGGGTTCCGCAATCGCCCGGGCGCGGGAAAGGTCATCAGCCGGCAGAGCCGCCCCGATTTCGTTTTTTTTCCGCAAGGCCTCCCGGCCGCCTCATCCGAAGAGAATCCCGACGTACCCCACGAAACTCTCCCCCGGGCTGCGGTCGTAGCTGGTTTCGTAGCTGATCGACTCCGCCGCCGTGGCCCCCAGGTGCCTGCCCGCCTCGATCGCGGCCGCGGCCGCACCCGGGCAGCAGGCGTTCTGATGCTCCAGTGCCTCGGCAATCAGACGCTCGGCGTCAAGACCCAGCATGGCCTCGATAATCCGGCGATCGTTTTCCTGCTTTACCCAGGCCAGGGCCGAGGAACCGGTCCCGTGCCCGGTGAATCCGTAGTTGCCCCCGTAGTGCGTCAGGTCGGTGGAGCCGACCACCTTCAGCGTCAGCCCCAGCCGCCGGGCGGCCTCGACCACCTCCCGGCCGATTTTCAGCGAGGCATCGGCCGGCGGGACCCCCATGGCCAGGATCCGCGCTTCCGGGTAGAAAAACTTGATGAACGGCAGCTGGACCTCGATGGTGTTGTCCGGGGCAGCGCGATCCGGCCTCTCGAGACGGAAAGGAAACCGCTCGGCCAGCTCGGCGGCCAGATCCTCGGCCACCGACAGATCCCCGAAAGGGGTTTCCCACGCGCCCTTCGGCATCATGATGTTCGGGGAAGAGGCCTGCAGGTGCATGCCGAACACCACGATCACATCCGGCGCCGGGGCCTCGGGCGTCTTCAGGCAGTGGATCACGCTGCAGGCGATTTTTCCGGAAAAGTACCAGCCGGCGTGAGGGACGATCCCCCCGACCGGTTTCAGGTCGCGGGGGGGCGTGGTGCGGGCCTCGTTGAGGAAGGTCTTGATTTGAGCTTCGCACTCGGAGGCCCGGGCGGGGTACCAGCTGCCGGCGAACACGGAGCGCCTGAGCAGTGCTGACATGGGGCACCTCCTTCACAGGTTGGAACGTTCGGATCGTTATTACCCCGGCAAACAAACCGGTTCAACGTCAGCCGATGCGGGAGGAGGGGGGTGCCCGCCTCTGCGTGAGATGCGAGAGTCAGACCGATTCCCTCGCCGGATCGATGAGATGGCGGAAACTGTCAGGGGCCAGCGACGGTGGCCAAAATTACCGCTGCCGCGTCCGTTTGACAACTTATTTTTTAGCCTCATTTTACGGGTTGTCACCTTGGCAACCAGACAGGCCCGATGGCATCATTGTCACGAACCGCCCGGCGGCGACACGGGCGTTTCCGGCCGGTGCCCGGCCCTGTTAAATCCCAAACGGGTGATTACAATCACGAATATATCTGCCGGAGGTGGAGGGTGCCATGTGGGAATACACGGACAAAGTCAAAGACCATTTTCTCAACCCGCGCAACGTCGGGGTGATTGAGGATGCCGACGGGGTGGGCGAAGTCGGGTCCATCGCCTGCGGGGATGCGCTGACGTTTTACTTCAAGCTGGACGAGAACAACCGGATCAAGGACGCCAAATTTCAGACCTTCGGCTGCGCCAGCGCCATCGCCTCCTCCTCGGCCCTGACCGAGATGGTGCTCGGCAAGACCCTCGACGAGGTCGCCAAGATCACCAACGATGACATCGCCGGTTACCTGGGGGGGCTGCCCAAGGAGAAAATGCACTGCTCGGTCATGGGCCGCGAGGCCCTGGAGAAGGCCATCACCTGCTACCGGGGAGAGGCGGGAAAGAAGATCGAGGGCGAAATCGTCTGTGAGTGTTTCGGCGTGACCGACCGCGAAATCGAGCGGGTCGTCCGGGAAAACCGGCTCAAGACCATCGAGGACGTCACCGACTACGTCAAGGCCGGGGGCGGCTGCGCCAAATGCCACGACCGCATCCAGGAGATCATTGACAACGTACAGGGCGCATCCCGCCTGGTGCCCATCCGGCCCCGGGCCCTCACCAACATCCAGAAAATCAAGCTGATCGAGGAGAGCATCGAGCGCGAGATCAACCCGACGCTGAAAAAAGACGCGGGCCGGCTGGAGCTGGTGGACGTGGACGGCAACCGGGTCATGGTGCGGCTGGGGGGCACCTGCGCCAGCTGCGCCAAGTCCCACATCACGCTCAAGCACTACGTCGAGAACAAGCTGCGCGAGCTGGTGAGCCCGGAGCTGTCGGTGGAGGAGGTGCAGTGATGGCCGGCATCGTTTACCTCGACAACAACGCCACCACCAGGGTGGACCCGTTGGTGCTGGAGGCGATGCTGCCCTTCTTCTCCGACCACTACGGCAACCCTTCCAGCATGCACTCCTTCGGCGGCGGGGTGGCCGCCCACATTCGCACGGCGCGCGAGCACCTCGCCCGGCTGCTCGGCGCTTCCGCCGAGGAGATCGTTTTCACCAGCTGCGGCACCGAGAGCGACAGCACGGCCGTTCACGCCGCCATCGAATCCTATCCCGCCAAGCGGCACCTCGTCACCTCCCGCGTGGAGCACCCGGCCATCAAGAACCTGTTCGAGACCCTGTCCAAGAAGGGCTACCGCACGACCTTCGTACCCGTGGACGGCCAGGGGCGGCTTGACCTCGACGCCTTCTACGACAGCCTCAGCGAGGACACCGCCATCGTGAGCCTCATGTGGGCCAACAACGAAACCGGGGTCATCTTCCCGATCGAGGAGGTCTCCCGCAAGGTCAAGGAACGCGGCATCGTCTTCCACACGGACGCGGTGCAGACGGTGGGCAAGATCCCCATCGACATCGGCAGCACCGGGGTCGACATGCTCTCGCTCTCCGGCCACAAGATCCACGGCCCCAAGGGGATCGGCGCGCTCTACATCCGCAAGGGCACGAAGTTCGCCCCCTTCATGATCGGCGGCCACCAGGAGAAGGGCCGCCGCGGCGGGACCGAGAACACGGCCGCCATCGTCGGTCTGGGCAAGGCGGCCGAGCTGGCGAAGCAGCACCTCGACGCCAGGGACTACCGCCGCGTGAGCGAGCTGCGGGACCGGCTGGAGAAGGCCATTCTGGCCAGCGTACCCAACACGATGGTGAACGGGGACCGGGAGCACCGCCTGCCCAACACATCGAGCGTCGCCTTCGAGTACGTGGAGGGCGAGGCCATCCTGCTCATGCTGAACGAGCACGGGATCTGCGCCTCCTCGGGATCGGCCTGCACCTCGGGCTCGCTCGAGCCCTCCCACGTGCTGCGGGCCATGGGGGTGCCGTTCACCGCGGCGCACGGCTCGATCCGCTTCAGCCTGAGCCGCTACACCACGGCCAAGGAGATCGACCTCGTTTTGGAGAAGCTGCCGCCGATCATCGCGCGGCTGCGGGAGCTGTCGCCCTTCTGGAAAACTGCCAACGCCGAAGCGTAAGGATGACGGACCGATCGCTCACAGCAAAAAAAAAGGGCCCCGGGCCGCAGAAGCGGCCCGGGGCCCTTTTCGCGCTTACTTTCAACTTTTCACTTTCAGCTTTGACCTGGTTTTTTCCCTCAGCCACTCGATCCACGCATCCATGCCCGCCCCGGTACGGGCGGAGATTTCAAAGACCGGCATGCTCGGGTTCACCTGGCGGATGTAGGCCAGCGCCTGGTCCTTGTCGTAGTCGAGATGCGGCAGCAGGTCGATCTTGTTCAGGATCGCCGCGTCGCAGACCCTGAACATCGTCGGGTATTTCACCGGCTTGTCCTCGCCCTCGGTCACGCTCAGGACCACCACCCGCGCGTCCTCGCCGATGTCGAACTCCGCCGGACAGACCAGGTTGCCCACGTTCTCGACGATCAGAAGTTCGACCGCGTCGAGGTCGAGGTCGTCCGCGGCCTTTTCGATCACATGGGCCGCCAGGTGGCAGTCGCCGCCGAAGGAGTCGGTGTTCACCTGAACCACCGGGGCGCCGGTCACCGCCAGGCGGTCCGCGTCGTGGGTGGTGGAGACGTCGCCCACGATGACCGCCGCTTGGACTTCCGGCATGAGGCGCTCGAGGGTCTTCTGCAGGGTCGTGGTCTTCCCGGAGCCGGGAGAACTCATGACGTTGATCACGAAAACCCCTTTTTCGGCAAACCGACGGCGGTTCTCCGCGGCCATGCGTTCGTTGACGGCCAGGACGCGGCTGACGACCTTGATCTCCCGCGTCGGCTTTTTATTCTCCGGCGGCTTCATTTCCGCTCTCCTCGGCGATTTCAATGGAGACGATGTCCAGTTCACGGCCGGAGAGAATCTCCAACGCGCCGCTGTTGCAGGTTTTGCAGGTGAAGACCGGCTCCTCGATGGACCAGCGCGCATCGCACTCCTTGCAGCGCGCGACCACCGGAGTCTCCTCGATCGCCAGCACGGCGCCGGCCAGCGGCGTCTCCTTGGCGGCGATCTCGAAACAAAACCGCAGGCTGTCCGGCACCACCGCCGAAAGTTTGCCGATTTTCAAGTTGACGCGCTCCACCCGCGCCGAGCCCATTTCCGGAGGGATCGATGCCGTGGCGATGTCGATGATCTGCAGGGCGATGCCCATTTCGTGCATGGAGCCTCTGATCGGTCCAATCGGTCGGATCCGTCCGATCGGCCCTATTTGAAAACTTTTTTACACAGCTCCCCCAGCGTGCCCAGGTTCTCGCACACGTGGATGCCGGCGGCCTTCATGGCTTCGATCTTGGCCTGGGCGGTGCCCGCGCCGCCGCTGATGATCGCACCGGCATGGCCCATGCGACGCCCGGGAGGGGCCGTGAGCCCGGCGATGAAGCCGATCACCGGCTTGCGCATGCGGGTTTTGATGAACTCCGCCGCCGTCTCCTCGGCATTGCCGCCGATCTCGCCGACCATGACCACCCCGTGCGTGGCGGGATCCTGCTCGAAGGCCGACAGGCAGTCCACGAAGTTCGTGCCGTTGACCGGGTCCCCGCCGATGCCGATGCAGGTGGTCTGGCCGATTCCCTGCCGGGTCAACTGGTGCACCACCTCGTAGGTCAGGGTCCCGGAGCGGGACACGACCCCGATGGGTCCGCCGGGTTGGTGGATGGGGGCCGGCATGATGCCGATCTTGGCTTCGCCGGGGGTGATGATGCCCGGGCAGTTGGGCCCGATCAGCCGCACCGGCCTGCCTTCGATGTAGTTTTTGACCTTCATCATGTCGAGCACCGGAATACCCTCGGTGATCGCCACGACCAGGCGGATGCCGGCATCGGCCGCCTCCATGATGGCGTCGGCTGCAAAGGCCGGCGGCACGAAGATCAGGCTGCAGTCCGCGCCGGTCTTTTGCACCGCGTCGGCCACCGTGTTGAAGACCGGAA
>CAZLSV010000027.1:47881-51530 GCA_964562235.1 uncultured Desulfatibacillum sp. | reverse complement strand
CGACGGTGTCGTAGGTCGGCCGCCCGACGAAGTCCTGGCCGGCCTTGCCCGGCGTGACCCCGGCGACGACCCGGGTGCCGTAGGCCGCGCACTGCCGGGTGTGGAACTGGCCCTCTTTGCCGGTGATGCCCTGGACCACGACCCGCGTGTCTTTGTTCACGAAGATGCTCACGTTTGTTTCCTTCCGAATCCGGTGGGTTAGGTATTTGAGAATTCGGTGATCGGGCCAAACACCCAAAGAACCAAATATCCAGACACCTTATTTCACGATCTGCGCCACCTTCATGGCGGCGTCCTTGAGGTCGGCGGCCGTGATCAGGTTCAGGCCCGACTCGGCCAGGATGCGCCGGCCCTCCTCGACGTTGGTGCCCTCCATCCGCACCACCACCGGCACCTTGATCCCCGTTTTGGTGGCTGCCTCGACCACGCCTTTCGCCAGGGTGTCACAACGCAGGATGCCGCCGAAGATGTTGATCAGAATCCCCTTCACGTTCTTGTCCGACAAGATGATGCGGAAGCCGTTTTCCACCATCTCGGCGCTGGCCCCGCCGCCGACATCCAGAAAATTGGCGGGCGCGGCCCCGGCGAGCTTGATGATGTCCATCGTCGCCATGGCCAGGCCCGCGCCGTTGACCATGTTGCCGACGTTGCCGTCGAGGTTGATGTAGTTCAGGTTGAACTTGGAGGCCTCAACCTCCAGCGGATCTTCCTCCTCGAGATCGCGGAACTCGAGGATATCCTTGTGGCGAAAGAGCGCGTTGTCGTCGAAGGTGAGCTTGGCGTCGAGGGCGATAACCGCCTCCTCGGCCGTGATGACGAGCGGGTTGATCTCCACCAGCGAGCAGTCATACTCCACGAACAGCCGGTAGAGGTTCTGGATCAGAGGCGTAAAGCTCTTGACGGCCGCCGGGGGCAGGTTGAGCCCGAAGGCCAGCTGCCGGCAGTGGTAGCCCTGGAGCCCGAGCAGCGGGTTGACGAAGACCTTGATGATCTTCTCCGGGGTCTTGGCGGCCACCTCCTCGATGTCCATGCCGCCGGCCTCGCTCGCCATCAGAACGATCTTGGCCGACGCCCGGTCGGGGATGACGCTGAGGTAGAGCTCTTTTTGGATGTTCAGCCCCTGCTCCACCAGCACCTTTTGCACCCGACGCCCTTCGGGGCCGGTCTGATGCGTGATCAGCGTCATCCCGAGGATCTGGCCGGCCACCGTGTTCACCTCCTCGGCCGAGCGGGCGAGCTTGACCCCGCCGCCCTTCCCCCGGCCGCCGGCATGGATCTGGGCCTTGACCACCACGGGCCAGCCCCCAAGCCCGGCGGCGACTCGGCAGGCTTCCTCGACGCTGAAAGCCGCCCCGCCCGAAGGGGTGGGGATCTTGTACTTCTTGAAAAGCTCCTTGGCCTGGTATTCGTGGATTTTCATGAGTTCCCCCGGAGTGGCGTTGCCGTTAATGGGTCCTATAGGTCCGATCGGTCCTATAGGACCTATCTCCCTTCTGTTATCCCACCACCGCCAGCACGTCGCCCTTCTTGACCGAGTCGCCGCTGCTGAAGTTGAGCGCTTTCACCGTGCCGTTGGTGGGCGACGGCAGGGCGTTTTCCATCTTCATGGCCTCGAGCACGACGAGGGTTTCGCCCTCGCTCACCTTGTCGCCGACGTTCTTGAGATACTTCACGATCATGCCGGGCATGGGCGCCGACAGGGGGGTGCCCTTGGTGTCGGCCGCGGCCGGGGGCGCCGGGGCCTTGGGCGCTTCCGCGGCAGGGGCCGGCGCCGCCGGTGCCGCGGGTGCGGCTGCGGGCAAGGCGGCGGGTGCGGCCGCCGGGACGGCCATGGGTCGCGCGTAGTTCACCATCGGCGCCCCGCCGACGGCATCCACCCCGACCTCGAAGTAGTCGCCGTCGACAAACACATTGAATTTGCGCAGGTTCTCGCTCGGGGCGGGGGCCTTTTTCTGGGGCTTCTCCACGAGCAGCCCGGCCTTGGCCTTGGCGACCAGATCATCCTGCCGGCGGACCTGCTCCATGGTGATGGGCTTGGTGTCGGCGGGCGGGGCCTCCTGGCCGTACTTCCACTTGAGAAACTTCAGGCCGGTGACCGGGTAAAGCGCATAGATCAGGACGTCGTCGATGTCCTTGGCCAGGCCCTTGATCGCCTCCTTGGCCTTCTCCAGCTCGGGCTCGAGCACGGAGGCCGCGCGGGCGGTGATGGGCTTCTCCCCGCGGGAGTAGCCCTTGAGGGCTTTCTTCTGCACCTCCGGGTTGATGGGCACGGCGGTCTTGCCGTACAGGCCGTAGCAGAGGTCCTTGACCTGGTCGGTGATCCTCTTGTAACGCTCCTCCTTGGTGTCGAAGAGCACGTTCATGACGGTCTGCACGCCCACGATCTGGCTCGTCGGCGTGACGAGCGGAATCTGGCCGAGGTCTTTCCGGACCCGCGGCAGCTCCGCGAACACCTCGTCGATCCGGTCGACCGCGTCCATCTGCTTGAGCTGGCTCACTAGGTTGGAGATCATGCCGCCCGGAGTCTGGTGCAGCAGCACGTTGATGTCGATGATCGACAGCTTGGTGTCGTCGAGCAGGTGCTTGTACTTGGGCATGACCTCCTTCTCGAAGACGTCGTTGATCTTGGCGAGCAGCTTGATGTCGAAGCCGGTGTCGCGGCTGGTGCCGATCAGCGACATCACCAGGGGCTCGATGGCGGCGTGGGCGGTGCGGTAGCCGTAAGGCGCCATGACGGTGTCGATGATGTCGACCCCGGCCTCGACGGCCTTGAGCATGGAGAGCGCCGACATGCCCGAGGTGAAATGGCTGTGAAGATGGATGGGCGGCTTGACCGTCTTCTTCAGCGCCCGGATGAGCTCAAAGGCGTCGTAGGGCGCGATCAGGCCGGCCATGTCCTTGATGCAGATCGTGTCGGCCCCCATGGCCTCCAGCTCCTTGGCCTTCTTCACGTAGTAGTCGATGTTGTAGACCTCCCCGCCCAGGCGCGGCTCGGTCAGGGTGTAGCAGATGCACCCCTGGAAGTGCTTGCCGGCGGCCTTGATGGCCGGCACCACGACTTCGAAATTGCGGTAGTCGTTCAGGGCGTCGAAGGTGCGGAAGATGTCCATGCCGTTGGCCGCCGCGCGTTCGACGAAGACCTTGGCCAGATCGTCGGCGTAGTTGCGGTAGCCGACCAGGTTCTGGCCGCGCAGCAGCATCGAGAAAGGCGTCTTCTTGATGTACTTTTTGAGGGTGCGGATGCGCTCCCAGGGGTCTTCGTTCAGGAAGCGGTGCATGGTGTCGAAGGTCGCCCCGCCCCACACCTCCATGGCCCAGAACCCCACCTGATCCATCATCTCGGCCACCGGGAGCATGTCCTCGGTGCGGCCGCGGGTGGCGAACAGCGACTGGTGGCCGTCGCGCAGGGAGAGGTCCTCGATCTTGACGGGGTTTTCCGCCTTGGGCCGTTTGGGGTCGTAGTTCATCTTGCTCATCTTCACGGCGATCTCTTGGCTCATCGGTTCAATCTCCTTTTAAACTGGTTTCACGCAAAAAGCGGTCGGTTCATGCGATGCGGCCGAAGGCGCGCAGCTGCATCAGGTTTCGCAGCTGCATCTGGGTCTGCCGCCCGTTTAAGGCCCACAGCTTGGGCCCTGCGGACGCGGCT
>CAZLSV010000027.1:0-47871 GCA_964562235.1 uncultured Desulfatibacillum sp. | reverse complement strand
TGGCGCCGCGTCCGCAGTTGTGAGTTGCGAAGCGGCCATTTCCTCTTCCATCCGCAAATACTGGCTCACGGCGCCGATGGCGGCGGCAATCTTCTTCTGGGTGTCGTTCATGAGTGCCTCGATTTCTCTTTCTTTTTAGGGCTTGATCATGGACCCAACATTCCAAAGCTGTGAGGGTAGCCCCTTTTGGCTCTCGATTGTATTCCTGTTTAGAAAGCGGGGGCCCTCTCCCCGCTTTCTACATCGGGATGTTGCCGTGTTTCTTCGGCGGCCTCAGTTCGCGTTTGGCGCACATGGTCTCCAGCGCGTCGATCAGCCGCGGCCGGGTCTCGCTCGGCAGGATCACGGCATCGATGTAGCCCCGGCTGGCGGCGACGTAGGGGTTGGAGAAGAGGCGCTCGTACTCCTGGATCTTCTCCTTGCGCTTGGCGGCCGGGTCGGGGGCCTCGGTGATCTCCTTGCGGTGGATGATGTTGGAAGCGCCCTCGGCGCCCATGACGGCGATCTCCGCCGTGGGCCAGGCAAAGGCCATGTCCGCGCCCAGGTCACGGGAGCACATCGCGAGGTAGGACCCGCCGTAGTCTTTGCGGGTCACCAGCAGCAGCTTCGGCACCGTGGCCTCGGAGTAGCACCACAAAAGCTTCGCCCCGTGGCGGATGATCCCGCCCCACTCCTGGTGGCTGCCCGGCAGGTAGCCCGGCACGTCGGCAATGGTGAGCAGCGGGATGTTGAAAGCGTCGCAGAACCGGATGAAGCGGGTCGCCTTGTCCGAGGCGTTGATGTCCAGGCAGCCGGCCATGTTCTTGGGCTGGTTGGCGATGATGCCGACCGTGCGGCCGTTCAGCCGCGCGAAGCACACGAGCATGTTCTGGGCGAAATACTGGTGCGGCTCGAAGATCTCCCCGTTGTCGACGATGGCCCGGATCACGTCCTTCATGTCGTAGGCCTTGTTCGGGTTGTCGGGGATGATGGTGTCCAACTCCGGGGCGGTGCGGCGCGGATCGTCGCCGGTCGCGGCCACGGGCGGGTCCTCCATGTTGTTCGCGGGAAGATAGGAGAGCAGCCGCTTGATCTGCGCGATGCAGTCGCTGTCGCTCTCGCAGGCGAAGTGGGCAACCCCGCTCTTCTCGTTATGGGCCTTGGCGCCGCCCAGGGCCTCGAAGCTGATCTCCTCGCCGGTGACGGCCTTGATGACCTCCGGGCCGGTGATGAACATGTAGCTCGTGTTCTTGACCATGAAGATGTAATCCGTCATGGCCGGGGAGTAGACCGCGCCGCCCGCCGTCGGCCCCATGATGGCCGAAATCTGGGGAATGACGCCCGAGCAGGCCGAATTGCGGAAGAAGATCTGCCCGTACCCGGACAGGGCGTCGACCCCTTCCTGGATGCGCGCCCCGCCGGAGTCGTTCATGCCCACGAACGGCACCCCGGCCTTGAGCGCCAGGTCCATGGCCTTGCAGATTTTCTTGGCGTGCATCTCGCCCAGGCTGCCGGCCCGCGAGGTGAAGTCCTGGGAGAAGGCAAACACCGGGCGCCCGTCCACCTGCCCGTGGCCGGTGACGACGCCGTCGGAGGGAATCCCGACTTTTTCCATGTCGAAGTTCACGCAGCGGTGGGTGACGAACATGTCCAGCTCCCGGAAGGTGCCGGGGTCGAACAGCAGGCTCAGACGCTCCCGCGCCGTGAGTTTGCCTTTTTCCTTGTGCTGGGCCACGGCCTTGTCGCCGCCCATTTTGAGCAGCTTGGCTTCACGGGCTTTCAGGTCCTTGATCTTGTCTTCGACGATGCCCATACTCTTTTTTCCTTTCCGTGGATGACGTTGCCCCGAGGCCGCGCCCTGCCTCGGGCGGCGAACCTCGTCGTCGGGAGCCCTTGAAATGCAAGCCTCGATCGCAGCGCTGACGGCAACGTCATTTGAAGTTGGTGCGTCGGTACCGCGGGTAAGTCGTTCGCGTTAAACCGTTCGTCGCATGCGCCTGCGACCCCGTCCGACAGAAGGGGTTAAAAGGATAATCAATTTCTATATTTAGAAATTATTGTCAAGAGAAAAAAGAAGCTTCTCGGCGGCAGCGGTCGGTGCCAGTTGGCCGCGTTCCACCTCCCGCAGGACGTGGGGCAGGTGTTTCCGGACTTCCGGGTGGCGGGCGAACCGCCCCTTGAGCCCCTCGTCAACCAGCGACCACATCCAGGCGACGGCCTGCTGGCGGCGTTTTTCATCGAGCTCGCCGGAGCGCAAAAACGCTTCGCGGTGCGCGAGAACCGTCCGCCAGATCTCCTCGATGCCGCCGGTCTCCAGGGCGCTGCAGGTGAGCACCGGCGGGTTCCAGCGGGGGGACGACGGCTGCAGGAAGTGCAGGGCCATCTCGTACATCTGGGCCGCCTTCCCAGCCGCAGTCCGGTTGTCGCCGTCGGCCTTGTTGATGGCGAGCGCATCGGCCAGCTCCAGAATGCCTTTTTTGAGGCCCTGGAGTTCGTCGCCGGCCCCCGCCAGCAGCAGCACCAGGAAAAAATCCACCATCGAGGCCACGGCGGTTTCCGACTGGCCGACGCCCACGGTCTCAACGATGATGACGTCGTACCCCGCCGCCTCGCACACCAGCATGGTCTCCCGGGTCTTGCGCGCCACCCCGCCCAGGGCGCCGCTCGACGGGGAGGGCCGTATGAAGGCCCGCCGGTCGGCGGAGAGTCTTTCCATGCGGGTCTTGTCGGCCATGACGCTGCCGCCGCTGCGGGCGCTGCTGGGGTCGACGGCGAGCACAGCCACCCGGTGGCCCTTGCCCAGCAGCAGCATCCCGAAGCTCTCGATGAAGGTGCTCTTGCCCACCCCCGGCACACCCGTGATCCCCAGGCGCACCGCCCCGCCGGTCTTCGGCAGCAGGGCGCCGAGGATCCGCCGGGCGGCGTCCTGGTGGGTCGGCAGCGCGCTTTCGACCAGCGTGATGGTCTTGGACAGCATCCGCCGGTCGCCGGCCAGAACGCCGTCGATGTAGGCTTGGGGGTCAAGCTGTTTCATGTCAAAGGTTCGCTACGCGCTGCCCTCTCCTCCCTGATCGCAACACATCAATCATTTCTCTCATCACTCGTTGCTCGTTACTCGTTACTTCCCCTTTTCCAGCGCATTGAGCACCTGGTTCGCCGATTCGGTCACGGCCGTGCCCGGGCCGAAAACGCAGGCGGCCCCGGCCTGGGCCAGCAGGGCGTAATCCTTGGGGGGGATGATGCCGCCCACCACCACCAGGATGTCCGCGCCGCCTTCCTTTTTGAGGGCCTGGACCAGCTCCGGCACCAGGGTCTTGTGGCCGGCCGCAAGGGTGGAGACCCCGACGACATGCACGTCGTTTTCGACCGCCATGCGGGCGGCCTCCGCCGGGGTCTGGAACATCGGGCCGATGTCCACGTCAAAGCCCAGGTCGGCAAAACCGCTGGCGATGACCTTCATGCCGCGGTCGTGGCCGTCCTGGCCCATTTTCGCCACCAGGATCCGCGGCCGGCGCCCCTCGCGCTCGCTGAACTGGTCGGTGCGCTGGCGGATCGTCTTGATGATCTCGCTGTCCCCGTACTCGGACGAATAGATCCCGGACACGCAGCGGGTGGTGGCCACGAAGCGCCCGAAAGCCTTCTCCAGGGCGTCGGAGATCTCTCCCACCGTTGCCCGCAGCCGGACGGCGGGGATGGCGAGTTCGAGCAGGTTCGCGCCGCTTTCGGCACCCTTCGCGAGGGCCGCGAGCGCCTGTTGCACGGCCGCGTTGTCGCGGCCGGCCTTGATCTGCTTCAGCCGCGCGATCTGCTCATCGCGCACGGCCGCCGACACCTCCAGAACGTCCAGGCCGACGTCTTCCTTGACCTGGTACTTGTTCACGCCGACGATGACGTCCAGGCCCTGGTCGATGCGCGCCTGGCGCCGGGCCGCCGCCTCCTCGATGCGCAGCTTGGGCATGCCGGTCTCGATGGCCTTGGACATGCCGCCCAGCTCCTCCACCTCCTGGATGATCTTCCAGGACTCCCGGATCATGCCGTCGGTCAGCGCCTCCACGTAGTAGGATCCGGCCAGCGGGTCGATGACGCGGCAGACCTGGGACTCTTCCTGCACGATGAGCTGGGTGTTGCGGGCGACGCGCGCCGAGAGGTCCGTGGGCAATCCGACCGCCTCGTCGAAGGAGTTGGTGTGCAGCGACTGGGTGCCGCCCAGCACCGCGGAGAGGCACTCGAGCGTCGTGCGGACGATGTTGTTGTAGGGGTCCTGCGCCGTCAGGCTCCAGCCGGAGGTCTGGCAGTGGGTGCGCAGCATGGAGGACTGCGGGTCCTTGGGCTCGAAGCGGCTCATGAGCTTGTGCCACAGGAAGCGGGCCGCCCGCAGCATGGCGATGTCCATGAAGAAGTTCATGCCGATGCCGAAGAAAAAGGAGAGCCGCGGCGCGAACCGGTCGATGCCGAGCCCCGCCTTGAGCGCGGCCTGCACGTACTCCAGCCCGTCGGCAAGCGTGAAGGCGCACTGCAGCACCGAACTCGCCCCGGCCTCCATCATGTGGTAGCCGCTGATGCTGATGGTGTTGAACTTGGGCATGTTCCTGGAGCAGTAGCCGATGATGTCCGAGACGATCCGCATGGAGGGCTCGGGCGGGTAGATGTAGGTGTTGCGGGTGAGGTACTCCTTGAGGATGTCGTTCTGGATGGTTCCGTTGAGCTTGTCCTGGCTCACCCCCTGCTCCTCGGCCGCCACGATGTAGCCCGCAAGGATCGGCAGCACGGCGCCGTTCATGGTCATGGACACCGACATCTTGTCGAGCGGGATCTGGTCAAAGAGGATCTTCATGTCCTCGACGCTGTCCACCGCGACCCCGGCCTTGCCGACATCGCCCGACACCCGGGGGTGGTCGGAATCGTAGCCGCGGTGGGTGGCCAGGTCGAAGGCCACCGACAACCCCATCTGCCCCGCTGCCAGGTTGCGGCGATAAAAGGCGTTGGAGTCCTTGGCCGTGGAAAAACCGGCGTACTGACGGATGGTCCAGGGACGATGCGAGTACATGGTGGCCCGCGGCCCGCGCACGTAAGGCGGCAACCCCGGCAGGCTGCCCAGATGCTCGAGCGCCTCGAGATCCTCGGCCGTGTAGAGCGGCTTGACCACGATGCCTTCGGGGGTCTTCCAGTTCAACGACTCCACGGATTTGCCGCGCAGCTCCTTGGAAGCGAGCTCTTTCCATTTCGGATGGTCGGGGTGCTGGGCCATGGGGGAGTCCTCCTCTATGATAGTGAGCGCTTATGACTGAAAGCGGCGGCATGCAGGAGCCCCCCCTTTCAGCTTTCACCTTTGAACTCTAACCTTATTTCCGTTCACACAACTCGACCAGCACCCCGCTGGTGGCCTTGGGGTGGATGAAGGCGATCCGGGCGCCACCCGCGCCTTTGCGGGGTTTTTCGTCGATCAGCTGAATGCCCTTGGCCTTGAGCTCGGCCAGCGCCTCATCGATGTCGGCGACGCGAAAGGCGATGTGCTGGATGCCTTCGCCCTTCTTCTCCAGGTACTTGGCGATGGGGCCGTCGGGCGCGGTGGACTCCAGCAGCTCCACCTCGCTCTCGCCGACCGGCAGGAAGGCAGTCGTCACCTTCTGCTCCGCCACGGTTTCCGTGCCCTCGAAGCTCAGCCCCAGCGCATCCGTCCAGAAATTCTTCCCGCCGTCGATGCTCTTCACGGCGATGCCCAGGTGGTCGATTTTTAGAATTTTCATGGGATCCCTCCTTAAGAGATTTGAAATTTCAAATTTGAGATTTGAAATTGCGCTACTCGGCCGCCTGCACGGAGACGACGTCCGGGACTTCTCGTTTCAGCAGCTTCTCGATCCCGTTCTTGAGGGTCATCTGGGACATCGGGCACCCGCGGCAGGCCCCCGTCAGGCGCACCGTGACGATGCCCCCCTGCACCTCCACCAGCTCCACATCCCCGCCGTCCCGCTGCAGCAGGGGTCTGATCTTGTCGATGGCCGCTTGCACCTTTTCTTTCATGGCCCGCTCCTCAAGGCATGAGAGTGCTTGGGTGTTTGGGTATATGGGTATATGGGTGTTCGGGTGTTGGGTGTTCGGGTTTTCGGGCGGTTTACCCGACGCTATTAAGGCTGAAATACTCAAACACCGCGTCCCTGTTATGCACCTATATCAGAATTCTCGATTTTCATAAAACCGCTTTTTGAACCCCTCGAAATCATCCTCGATAATCGCCTCGCGAATCCGCCGCAGGAAATGGACGAAAAAATGCACGTTGTGGATCGTGTTCAAGCGATAGGCCAGCAGCTCCCGGGCCAGGAACAGGTGCCGCAGGTAGGCCAGGGAGTAGTTCCGGCAGGTGTAGCAGTCGCAGCCCGGGTCCGGCGGGTCGGTGTCCGTCCGGTACCAGGCATTGGTGATGGTGATGGTGCCCTCGGCCGTGAAGAGCTGACCGTTGCGGGCGTTGCGGGTCGGCAGGACGCAGTCGAACATGTCCGCCCCCAGACAGACCAGATCGATCAAGTCCTCGGGCCGGCCGACGCCCATGACGTATTTGGGTTTCGCATCGGGCAGCAGCGGCAGGCTGAATTCCGCGGTCGGCAGCATGAGCTCCAGGGGCTCGCCGACGCTCAGCCCGCCGAGGGCGTAGCCGCTGAAATCGAGCGCAACCAAACGCTCCGCCGACTTCCGACGCAACTCCTTGTGCATCCCGCCTTGAACGATCCCGAAGAGGGCCTGATGGCCGCCCCCACCGGAGCGCCAGGCGTCCCGGCAGCGCCGGGCCCACTCAAAGGTGATCTCCTCGGCACGCTCGGCCGCTTCGAAGGCGGCCGGGTAGGCCGTGCACTGGTCCAGGCACATCATGATGTCGGAGTCCAGCCAGCCCTGGATTTCAATTGATTTTTCCGGCGTCAGCAGGTGGCTCGATCCGTCGATGTGGGACTGGAAGGCAACCCCCTCTGCCGTGACCCGGGCGAGCTTGGCCAGGGAAAACACCTGGAAGCCGCCGCTGTCGGTCAGGATGGGGCCGTGCCAGTTCATGAACCGGTGCAGGCCGCCAAACCGGCTGATCACCTCGCGGCCCGGCCGCAGATAAAGATGATAGGTGTTGCCGAGGATGATCTGGGCGCCGCAGGCCGTCAGCTCCTCGGGCGTGACGGACTTCACCGACCCCAGGGTGCCGACCGGCATGAACACCGGGGTTTCCACCGGCCCGTGAGCGGTCTGAATCACCCCCGCCCGGGCCCTGCTCTTCGTCGATTGCTTGACCACCGTAAAATGGACCATGCCCCTCACTCGTTACTCATCACTATTTCCTCGTCACCCGACCAGCATCGCGTCCCCGTAGCTGTAGAACCGGTAGCGTTCCCGCACCGCTTCGCGGTAGGCGCTCAGGACGCGCTCCCGGCCGGCGAAGGCGGACACCAGCATCAGCAGGGTCGATTTCGGCAGGTGGAAGTTGGTGATCAGGGCATCGACCGCCTTGAACCGAAAGCCGGGGTATATGAAAAGGTCGCAGGTCCCGCTGCCGGCCGCAATTCGTCCCTGTGCGTCGGCCGCGAACTCCAGGGTGCGCACCGCGGTCGTGCCGACGGCCACCACCCGCCGGCCGTCGGCGCGGGCGGCATTGACGGCGGCCGCTGTCGGCTGCGGGATGGAAAAGCGCTCGGCGTGCATCCGGTGGCCGCGGATGTCCGCCGCCCGCACCGGCGCAAATGTTCCGTAGCCGACATGCAGGGTGATGGGCGCCACCGTGACCCCCATGGCCCGCAGCCCGTCCAGCAGCTCAGGGGTGAAGTGCAGGCCCGCCGTGGGCGCGGCCACGGCCCCGCGCACGGCCGCGTAGACCGTCTGGTAGGTCGAGCGGTCCGTCGGGGCGTCGGCCCGCCGGATGTAGGGCGGAAGCGGCACGTGCCCCAGGCGATCGAGCGCTGCATCGAAATCCTCATCCCCTGAAAACTCGACCCGGCAGGTCCCCTCTCCCACGGCGGTCACGGTCCCGCTCAAGCCCGCGCCGAAGACAAACCGCGTTGCCACCCGCGAGGGTTTCGAGGCTTTGACGAGGCATTCGCAGGTGAACCGGCCGGGGGGGCCTGAACGGCTGCCGCCGGCGTAATCCAGCAGGAACACCTCCACCCGGCCACCGGTCTCCTTGGTCCCCAGCAACCGGGCCCTGACCACGGCCGTGTCGTTCACCACGAGCACGTCCCCGGCCGCGAACGACCGCCGGATCTCGTCGAACCGGTGATGGGACACCCGGCCCGTGAAGCGCTCGAGCTTCAGCAGCCGCGAGTGGTCCCTGCGGGCGCTGGGCGCCTGGGCGATCAGCTCATCGGAGAGGTCGTAATCGTAGGCGTCAAGGGAATACAAGTCCAAGGTCTGCGGCGCTCCATCTTCCTTCAAGCGGCTCTCAGGTTCTGCCCATGTACACCAGCCACAGCCCGAAGGCCATCAGGGCCAAGCCGAGCTTGCGCAAATGCACGTCGGGAGTCGTCCCGATCCGGGCGAGCCACTCCTTCATCCGGGCGGGAAAGGCAAAATAGGGAAGCCCTTCCACGATCAGCACCATTCCGAGGACACACAGAAAATATTCCATACCGCCGATCCCATTCCCGCGCTGAAATCCCCAACCGGACCTCCGCTGCCGAAGACGGCCGGGACTGATTTATATAGCTTCCACGCCGACACCTTGTCAAAAGCAATCGCACGCATCGGATCGGGGCACCCAAGCCCCTCATTTGACACCGCAGACCCATGTCTTTATATTCAAGACAAGTGGTTTTCGACGCCCTGACACCTCAACCCCGAACAAGGTGGTCGCCATGCGCATTGCCCTCCACTATCTGATTGCCGTCGCCCTTCTGACCATCTATGGGGGTCAGGTCTGACCGTTCATGGCGGAGCTACCCCCCGTGAGCCTGGGGGTGCACATCTTTGGGGCCTTCACGGTGGTCCTGGTCTTTCGCCAGTTTCTTGAAAACCGGTGGGTGAGGACCGCAGAGGAGGCCTCGCAGCCCAAGCGGCAATTTGTCTTCGACTTCCTGCTGGGGCTCGCGGCGGGCGTGCTCGCGGCCGTCCTGAACATAATCGTGCATGGGTTTCCTGTTCTGAGCACGCTCAGCCTGATCTACGGTGTTCTCATCTACAGTTTTTTCGTCGCCCTGGACATGTCCCTGGCCCGTGAACGGGCGATCATCCTGAACGCGCTGGCCACCAACACGACCCGGCCGCCCCCCCGGCGGCTCTACTCCATGACCCGACGGTTTGCCCTGGTGGCGGTCGCAACGGCCCTTTGCGTCTCAGTCGTCAACCTTTCGGTGATCGCCCGGGACATGTCCTGGTTGACCATGGTCGGAACCGACCCGGACGCCATCCGCGATGCGATCCTGTCCGTCACCTACGAAGTCCTTTTCATCATGGCCGTGCTCCTGGGGCTTGCCATCAATCTGATCGTCTCGTATTCACGCAACCTTAAGCTTCTGTTCGAAAATGAAACCGGCGTGCTCGAGCGGGTCACCAACGGCGACCTGAGCCGGCTGGTACCGGTTGCGACCCGCGACGAATTCGGTCTGATCGCCGGCCACACCAACACCATGATCGAGGGGCTGCGGCACCGGATCGAATTGATCACGGCCCTTAAGCTGGCGGAGGAAGTCCAGCGCGCCCTGCTGCCGGCCGCGCCCCCCAGGGTACCGGGGCTGGACCTGGCCGGGGCCAGCATCTATTGCGACGAAACGGGCGGGGACTACTACGACTACCTCTCTTTGCCCGCCGGCCGGCTGGGGATCGTGGTGGCGGACGTGGCGGGCCACGGCATCGACGCGGCGCTCTTCATGGCCTCCGCCCGCGCTTTTCTACTCTCCGCCACCCAAGACTTCAAGGGCCCCGCCCTGCTGGTGCGCGACCTCAACCGCCACGTGACCCGGGACAGCGCCGCCACCGGCCGTTTCATGAGCATGTTCTTCCTTGAAATCGACCCGACCGCGAAAACGCTGCGCTGGGTCCGCGCCGGGCACGAGCCGGCCGTGGTCTACAACACGCTCAGCTCGAGCTTTCACGAGCTGAGCGGCGAGGGGGTCGTGATGGGGGCGGTGGGAGATGTCGAATACCGGGATTCCACCCGGTCGGGGTGGGAGCCCGGGTCGGTGGTCGTCATCGGGACCGACGGGATCACCGAAACCCGCAACGCGACCGGTGAGCTTTTCGGGAGCGAGCGGGTCCGCGAAATCGTGCGCGCCCACGCTGCCGCCCCCGCCACGGACATCGAGGCCGCCGTGCTCGAGGCGGTGCACGCCTTCCGCGGAAAAGCCCCCCAGGAGGACGACGTCACGCTCGTGGTGGCGAAGCTTTTGTGAGCGCAGCGCACGAAGCTGAAAGCTGAAAGGGAAAACAGAAAAGAGACGACATTTCACCCTTTGAGCTTTCAGCGTTGGGCTGTTTTAGTCCCAGAAACTGTCCAGGTACGCATACAGCGCCGGTGAGCCGCCCGTGTGCACGAAAAGAACGTTCTCCCCCTTTTCGAAGAACCCCTTGCGCACCTGGTCGATGAGGCCCGCCATGGCCTTGCCGGTGTAGACCGGGTCGAGCAGGACCGCCTCGGTCCGGGCGAGCATCTTCACCGCCTCGACCATGCCGGCGGTCGGCAGCGAATACCCCGCCCCCACGTAATCGTCGAAACAAAGGACGGCATCCCGCGGCAGTTCGCCGTCGATGCCCGCCAGGGCAGCCGTTTCCCGGGCCAGCTTGAAGACCAGATCCTCCTGCTGGGCCTTTTTACGGCTCACGTTCACCCCGACCACGGGAATCCCGCTGCGGGTCCCCCAGAGCCCGGCGAGAAGTCCCGCGTGGGTCCCGGCGCTGCCGCTGGCGCACACCACCCGGTCGATCCGCAGGCCCATGTCGAACGCCTGGGCGAGGGTCTCCTGGGCGCAGGCGGCATACCCCAGCGCACCGCGCGGGCTCGATGCCCCGCCCGGGATCAGGTAGGGACGGCCGCCCTGACTCCTGACCTCATCCGCCATGGCCGCCATCGCCTGCATCATGTCGGACCCGCCCGGGACCACCTGGACCCGGTCGACCCCCATCAGGCGGAACAGGAAGTTGTTGCCGCTCGCCTGGGGTTTGTAGCTCCCCGGCACCCGCTCCTCGAGCACCAGCCCGCACTTCAGCCCCTCCCGGACCGCGGCGGCCAATGTCAAACGGCAGTGGTTGGACTGCACGGCCCCGCACGTGATGAGAAAATCCGCCTTGTTTTCCAGGGCATCGGCCACCACGAACTCCAGCTTGCGGACCTTGTTGCCGCCGCCGGCAAACCCCAGCAGATCATCGCGCTTGATGAAAAGGTTCGGCCCCCCCAGGGCCTTCGACAGCCGCGCCAGCGGCTGCAGGGGCGTCGGCCCGTCGGCATACCGCCGGCGTGGAAATCGTGCCAGATTCATAATTATCCCTCCTTAAAGATGTCGACAACGAAAACGTTTTAAAGCTGCGGATCAGGCCCAAGAGCAAGGCGTCCCGAGGTTTGAAAGCGGAGCGTACGGCATAGTACGTGAGCATTTCAAACCGAGGGACAACGCCGCCATTTCGCTTTAGCCGGGTTTTACAGAGGTGGACGGCCGGCAGCCGCGATGGCCGCCCGCGCCAGGAGCAGCAGGGAGTCGAACACGGGGACGGCGAAGTCCCCGGGTTTCAACACCAACGGGATCTCGGTGCAGCCGGCCACCACCCCCTGAGCGCCGCGCTGGATCAGCCGGCCGGCGATCTCGCGCACCTCGATGGCGATGGCGCCGCGACCCCGCCCCCCGGCCGCCCCCTTGATCTCGTAAATGGAAACCATGACGCGCTCCTGGTCCGGACCCGCCGGGGTGATGGTTTCAATCCCCGACGCCTGAAGCTTTTCCCGGAAACGGGCCCCCTGAAGCGTGCCGGTGGTCGCCAGCATGCCGACCTTGCGGATGAGCGGGTGTTTGCTGCGGATATAATCGGCCGTGACGTCGAACATGGAAAGAATCGGCAGCCCGACCTCCCGCTGGAGTTCGTCCAGGAAAAAATGCGCCGACACGCAGGGAATGACCACGAAGTCCGCGCCGGCCCTCTGGAGGGCCTCGATGCCCGCTTTCATCGCCGGCACCGGCGACGCCCCCCCCCTGAGAATGGCCGCCGTGCGGTCCGGCACCTTGGGGTTGGAGTCGATGACCACCCGCAGGTGATCCTGGTCCTTGACGGCCGGGGTGTGGGCGATGATCTTGCCGAAAAGATCCAGCGTGGCCTCGGGGCCCATGCCGCCCAATATGCCGATGACTTTTTCGGACATCTGAATCCCCTTAAATTAAAAAGATGGCACCACGGCCGACCCGCAGTCTGGGTGTCGCGGTGCTTCGCCAAATACCCAAACACCTAAACAACTAAATACCCGAACACCCATCTCACGCTATTTCAGAATCTGCCCCAGAAAATCCTTCGTGCGTTGGCTCTTGGGGTTTTTGAAGAACTCCTCGCCCCGGCCCCGCTCGACGATGCGGCCGGCATCCATGAAGATGATCTCGTCGGCCACTTCGCGGGCAAAGCCCATCTCGTGGGTCACCACCAGCATGGTCATGCCCTCTTTGGCCAGACCGATCATGACCTCGAGCACCTCCTGGATCATCTCCGGGTCGAGGGCCGAGGTGGGTTCGTCGAACATCATGCAGGCCGGCTCCATGGCCAACGCGCGCGCGATGGCCACCCGCTGCTGCTGGCCGCCCGAGAGGTTGGCGGGGAAAGCACCGGCCTTGTCCGGGATCCCCACGCGCTCGAGCAGCTCCATGGCCTTCTTCTCGGCCTCCTGCCGTGATTTTTTCCGCACTTTAATGGGCGCGAGGGTGATGTTGCGCAGGACGGTCATGTGCGGGTAGAGCTCGAAGCGCTGGAAGACCATGCCGATCTTCTCCCGCAGCTTGTACAGATTGGTCTTGGGGTCGTTCAGCGAGACCCCATCGACGAGGATCTCCCCCTTCTGGTAAGGCTCCAGGCCGTTGATGCAGCGCAAAAGCGTGCTTTTGCCGGAGCCGCTCGGTCCGCAGATGACGACCTTCTGGCCCCGCTGGACCACTTCGTCGACATCCGCGAGCACCTGAAAATCGCCGAACCACTTGTTTACTTTTTTGATCTCGATCATGAGGTCACAAAACCTTGGCCTTCCGGCTCTTCTCCTCGTAGTGCAGGCTGATGCGCGAGCCGATAAAGCAGATGATGAAAAAAAGAATCGCCACGAACGTGTACAGCTGGACGGAGCGCACCTCCAGGCTGTCCACGATAGTCGTGCGGCGCACGATTTCCTGAAGCCCGATGACGTAGGCCAGGCTCGTGTCCTGGAAGGTGATGATGCTCTGGGTGATCAGGCTGGGGAGCATGCGCCGAACTGCGATCGGCACCAGGATGTGGGTCGCCGTCTGGCGGTAGGTGAGCCCGGTGGAATAGGCGGCGCTCACCAGGTCCTTGCTGATGGATTGAAACCCGGCGCGGAATATCTCCCCGAAGTAGGTCGCCTCGAACACGATGAACGAAACCGCGGCGGAGACGAACGGGTCCAGGGTCCGGCCGACGAGGATGGGCATCACGAAGTAAAACCAGAAGATGACCAGGATCAGGGGGATGTTGCGCAGAAAATTCACGTAGAGCGTGACCGGGTGGTACACCCAGGGTCTTTTGGAAATACGCCCGAGCCCCACCAAGGCCCCCAGAAAAAGCCCGCCCGCCAGCGCCAAGCCCGCCAGCTCCAGGTTGGTGAGAAACCCCCCGAGCAGATAGGGCAGGTTTTGCAGAACGGCGTCGAACATGGCTACCGGCTCATCAGCCCGGGGATCCGGAACCGGGCTTCAATTAAATCCATCAGCTTGACCACCGTCATGCCCAGCACCAGGTAGATGGCCATGGCGCCGGTGGTCGCCTCCAGACCGTGGAAGGTCTGTTCGTCGATCTTGTAGCTCATGAAGGTGGTTTCGGCCACCCCGATGGTCATGGCCACCGCCGAGTTTTTGAAGATGGTCAAGAATTCGGTGGTCAGCGGCGGGAGGATGAGGCGCAGCGCATGCGGGATCATCACGTACCAGTACATCTGCAGGCGGGTCATGCCCGTGGACAGGACCGCGTCGTACTGCCCGTGCCCGATGGAGGCGAAACCCGCGCGGACGTGTTCGGCCACGCGCGAGGCCGTGTAGAACCCCAGCCCGAAAATGGCGATGTAGTAGTTGAGCCCGGAAACCTGGTTGATCTTGAACTGAAGGGTCTTTCCGAACAGCATGGGGCCGGCGTAAAACCAGAAAAAGAGCTGGACGAGAAACGGAATGTTGCGGAAGACCTCCACGTAGAGGCTCCCCAGAAACCGCAGGGGCCAGAACTGGACCGAACGGAACGTGCCGAAGAGGATGCCCAGACTCAGGGCGATGACCCACGCCAGGGCCCCCAGCTGAATCGTCAGCCACAGGCCCTGCAGCAGCCACTCCCCGTAGGGCTGGCGCCACAGGACGCCCCAGTCGAATTTGTATGCGAACATGTGAACCAGGTCCGAGGGTTCAAGGGGCAGAGGGTTCAAGGGGCGGAGGGAAACCACTCCTGCTCGAACCCTTGGCCCCACGGACCCTCGAACCCTGTTTCTTTATTTTTTCTTCAGCCAGCCTTCGTCCATGGGGTAGACGATCAACTGGAGGTAATCCTTGTACGCCTGGGACATCGGGATCGGGACCATGCCCTTCGGGCCCATCCATTTGTCATAGATCTCGTAGAACTTTCCGGTTTTGATCGCCCAGAGAACCGTGTTGTTGACGAAGTCGCGGAAGTCCGAGTCGTTTTCGCGCATCATGTAGCCGTAAGGCTCGTAGGCGATGGCAAAATCCACTGTCCGCCAGGCCTCCGGCTTTTCGTCCTTCATCCGCAGGCCCTCGAGCAGGCTGCGGTCCGTGGCGTAAGCGTCGATCTTGCCGGTCTTGAGCGCCAGAAACCCCTGGGCATGGCCTTCGGTGGTCACGATCTCCTTGGGCTTGTATTCCCCGGCGGCGGTCTGGTCCTCAATGGCCTTCAAGTTGGTGGTTCCGCGGGCCCCTCCGAGACGCAGACCGGTCAGGTCTTTTTTGGTCTTGACGGGGCTCTCCTTGGGCACCAGGAAGCTGGTTTCCGAGAAAAAGAACGTCAGGCTGAAGTCCACCACGTCCTCGCGCTCCTGGGTGTAGGTGGTCGAGCCCATTTCAACGTCGATCGTCCCGTTCAGGAGCATGGGGATGCGGGTCTTGGTGGTGATGGTCACGGTCTCCATCTCGATTTTCTTGCCGAAGTATTTCGAGAGGTTTTCCACCAGCAGGGCCGTCATGTCCACGGAGAACCCCACCTGTTTGCCCACCTTCGGGTCGATGAAGGCGAACGGCGTGGAGTCTTCACGAAAACCGACTTTGAGTTTCCCGGTTTTCTCGATCTTGTCCATGGTTTCCCCGGCCAGCACCGGAACCGCGGCCATGGCCAGCCAGCAGAGACTTAGGATGAAGAACCCATACCTGTGACGTTTCATCATACGCTCCTTCCTGCTCGTGGTTGTTCGGAATGCTGCCTCTTCCGTGAAACAGCCCAAGACACCGGCGTTGGATTGGCGTTGAGACGGCTTTGGTACGCTTGAAATCGCCCGGAGGGTATTCAATAGAATGTCTGCGGTCCCGAGTCAAGATTGAACTCACCGGCGGCCCGCCTTCCGGCACCCCTTGGCGCAGGAATAATTCCTTGTCACCGTTGCGGAGTTGATAGTAAGAAGTATCATTGATAAACATGTTTCCCGGCCGATCCGTGGCGTCAAGGAGCATCTCATGGCCAAGGCCAAGCAGTCGATCGTACAGCGGTCGCTGTTTTCGTGGGTTTTCGACGGCAACCTGAAATGGCAGCTGCTCTTACTCGCCATCATCGGCGTCTTCGTGATCACGCGCGTGCTGCCCCTGGAAATGCAGAAGCGCATCGTCAACCAGGCCATCAGTCTGCGCAAGGTGGACCTGCTGCTCACCTACTGCGGCTACTACCTGGCCGCCGTGCTGCTCTCCAGCGCCTGCAAATACCTGATCAGCGCCCTGGAAACCCACATTGCCCAGCAAGCGCTGGCCAGGATGCGGACGGCGCTCTTCGAGCACATCATCTCCCTGCCGTTGAGCTTTTTCCGCAACACCCAGCCCGGGACCGTGGTCAACACGGTCGTCAACGAACTGGCCGTGCCGTCCAACTTTGTGGGATCGGCCATGTCCACTCCGGTCGCAAATGTCCTGACCCTGCTCGCCTTCGCCGTCTACCTGTTCTGGCTCAACCCACTGCTGGCGGTTGTTTCTCTCAGTGCCTACCCGGCCGCCATGGTCATTCTGCCGCTCCTGCAACGGCGCGCCAACGCCGCCAACCAGAAGCGCGTCGACCTGTCGCGCACCTTCTCCGGGCGTATTGCCGAGTCCATCGACGGGATCCACGAGATTCACGGCAACGGGGCGTACCGGATCGAGACCCGCAAGTTCAACCGGCTGGTGGAAGAGCTGCGCAAGATCCGGGTGGTCTGGAGCCTGTACCGCTTCGCCGTGAAGTCCACCAACAATTTCTTCACCAGTCTCGGACCCTTCCTGGTGTTCCTCCTGGGCGGCTATCTGACCATCCGGGGCCAGCTGGAGCTGGGGTCTCTGGTGGCCTTCCTCTCGGCCCAGGAGAAGCTCTACGACCCGTGGAGGGACCTGATCGAGTTCTACCAGGTTTTTCAGGACGGGAAAGTCACCTACGAGCGCACGATGGAGTTCTTTGACGTCGAGCCGGAGGCCGCCCTCGTGCCGGAAGGCCGGGAGCCGCTCGAGCTCGAGCCCCACCTGGAGGTAAAAAACCTCAGCTTCATCACCGACAGCGGCATCCGGCTGCTGGACGATGTCAACCTCTCCCTCAATGCCGGCGAACACCTGGCGCTGGTGGGCTTTTCCGGCAGCGGTAAAAGCACGCTGGCGCTCTGCATCGGCCAGCTCTACAAGTACAGCGAGGGGCACGTGCTGATCGGCGGCCAGGAGGTCTCTCAGCTGACCCGACAAGACATGGTCGCCAACGTCGGAATGGTGGCCCAGAGCCCGTTCATCTTCGATGGGTCGATCGCCGAGAACCTGCTCTACGCGTGTGAGGCCATGGCCGATGGGAAGCGCCCGGACGGCAATGGCCAGCCGAGCCTGGACGATATCATCGCCGTGCTGCACCACACCGGTATCTTTGCGGATGTGCTGCGGTTCGGCCTGAACACGCTGCTCACCCCCGACCGCCATCCGGAGCTGGTCAAGGCGATCATCCGGGTCCGGCGCAAGTTCCAGGAAAAATACGGCGAACGGCTCTCGGACTACGTGGAGTTTTTCGACGAAAACGCCTATTTGTCCTACTCGAGCATCGCCGAGAACCTGACCTTCGGAACCGCCAACCGCCCGGAGTTCGCCCACCGAAATCTGACCCGCAGCGATTACTTCATGAAGTTTCTGGGCGATGAGGACCTGCTGCGCCTGTTCGTCAACATCGGCGTTCAACTGGCTCGCCAGACCGTCGACATCCTGGGCAATCTGCCGCCCGACAACCTCTTTTTCGAACAGAGCCCGATGTCGGCCGAGGAGCTTCCAACCTACCGGCTGGTGCTGGAGCAGCTGCGTCGCCGCAAAGCCCGGGAGCTGGCACCCGACGACTACCTGCGCTTGCTCGACCTGGCGCTGCGGTTTACCCCCGGGATTCACAAGATGGTGGGACTGGGCGAAGACCTCCAAAAGCTGCTGCTCGAAAAGCGCGCCCGCTTCCGCGCCGACGTCTCCCGGGATCTGCCGGAGGCCTTCACCTTCTACAGCAACCATGAGTACATCTACTCCCAGACCATTCTGAACAACATCTTTTTCGGAAAAAACAAGACCGCCACTCCCGAGGCCCAGGAGCGCATCACGCAGAACATCATCCAGCTGCTGATCGAAAGGGATCTTCTCGAAACCATCGTTGAAATCGGCATGCACTACAACGTCGGCAGCAAGGGCGACAACCTTTCGGGCGGCCAGCGCCAGAAGCTGGCCATCGCCCGTGCCTTCCTGAAGCGGCCGCGGCTGCTGATCATGGACGAGGCCACCTCGGCTCTGGACAACAAGTCCCAGACGCGCATCCAGAACCTGCTCGAGACCCGCTGGAAGCGCAAGAGCACGCTGGTCGCCGTGGTGCACCGGCTGGACACCATCCGCAACTTCGACCGTGTGGCGGTCATGAAGGCCGGAAAAATAATTGAAATGGGCGGCTACGATGAGCTGATTGCCCGGAAAGGAGCCTTGTATGAGCTCGTTGGACGAAAATAGCCTGAACCCGCCGAGCGAATATCAGGAAAACCTGGACATCCTGCGCCAGACCTATTTTTTTTCAGGGGTTCCCCTTGAATCCCTCAAGGTTTTCGCTTATCTTTGCACGCGCGAGCGGTATAGACACGAGGAAATTCTGTTCCGCCAGGGCGAGGATGATGGGGATGCGTTCTGTCTCATCTCCGGCAAAGCCAGGCTCGAGCGAGCCTTCGATTCGAAGACGCTGCCCGTGCGCGAGTTCGGGCCGGGCGAGTTCATCGGCGGCCTCAGCCTGCTCAGCGAAACACGGCGCCTTTACTCGTTGCGCGCGCTGGAGGACACGGTCTGCCTCGTGCTCAGCCGCGAGAAATTCACGAAGACCCTCCAGCAGTTCCCGGGACAGATGCCGCGCATCTTCAAGGCCGTGGTGAACGCCATCAACCGGTGGGAGGAACACTTTCTGGATGAGATGTCAGGCGATTGCGGCGGCTGCCTGCCGCAGCTGGGGGTGAGCCTGCTGTGACGACCCACCGGGAAGATCCGACGAAGGTGTGAGGCTGATGACGCCCAAGACATGCGTGTCGTTTGAGCTCAAGAACAACCTGGGCGAGCTCGCGACCCTGTGCGAGAAGCTGGAACGCATCGGCGGGTCGCTGGGCATTCCCAAGCGATTGCTGTTTGAAATCAACCTCGCATTGGATGAACTCTTCACCAACATTATTTCCTACGGTTTTGTCGATCGGTCCGAGCACATCATCCGGGTGCGTGTCTTCATGGAAAACGATTTGCTGACGGTGGTCCTGGAAGACGACGGCATCCCTTTTAACCCGGTTGAGCGCCCGCCGCCCAAGCGCCCCTGCACCCTCGAAGAGTGCAAGGTGGGCGGGCTGGGCATTCATCTGGTCAAAAACCTAATGGACGAGGTCGTTTATTCCCGTTGCGGAAACAAGAACGTGTTGACGCTCAGGAAAGCGATTGAAAAGAACTGAGCCGGCCCGTCGGCGGCTGCTCGCGGAGGAGGATTTTCATGGAAATCATTGAGGAAAAGCGCGGCCAGCTGAGCACCTTCAAACTTCAGGGCCGCCTGGATTCCAACACGTCCCAGGTGTTTGAAAAGCGCATTTTCGACGCCATGTCCGACGGCACCAAGAACGTGATCATCGACTTCAAGGACCTCGACTACATCTCCAGCGCGGGGCTGCGCGTCATACTGAAAGCCACCAAGGCCCTGAAACGGGAAGACGGCAAGATCCGGCTCTGCGCCATGCAGGATTATGTAAAGGAGGTCTTCGAGATCGCCGGCTTTGACTCGTTCCTGCCCATCGTCCCCACCCTGGACGATGCCCTGAAAAGCATATGATCCGCCAGCGTCCAAGCAACGGGTCGATCCGGCTCAGCGCAAGCCGATCAGGCCTCGCCGGCCCAACTCCCGCACAAACTGCGTGACGGCGACCTCCGCCTCCCGTCTCTCCAGGCGGTGGTTGCTGGCAAGCGCCGCCGCGATCGCCCGAATGGACGCCCGCCCGTCGAACATCGCCCAGACCGTTGAACCCAGATCATCGAGTTGGAGCTTGCCGGTGCGCGGCGGCGCCGCGGCGGCCCCCAGCCAGGAGGAAAACCTCACGATCCAGGGCCGCGCGGTCACCGGGTAAAGGATCACCAACGCCCCGCTCTCCAGGCGCTGCTCCCGCACGTGATGGTTTTTGACCGGTATGCAGCCGAGGGCCTCAGATCGGGTCAAGGCCGGTTTGGTTTTCTGTCTCGTCATCCATCCCATAGGCACGGCACAGTTCGCTCAACTCGGCCGCCGTCACCGGCTGCGGCGCTTCCAGCCGGACGCCGAGGATCCGGTTTCGGCCCTCCACGCACCAGACCCGGATCCCGCGGAATCGGGGTCTTCTCAACACCGCCTTCAGGCGATCCACCAGGCCGACCGGACGCGGGTCGACGCCCTGCACTTCGCTCCGACCGGCGCCGACCCGGGGCCGTAAGTCCATCCCCGCACCTCCGGCGGAGGCCGCGGCAAAGGCGCCAAGGTCCCGGTCCTTGAGCAGCACGCCCGCCGGCGCCCAGCGGTAAAGGGTGAGCCCGCGCCGGCGGCCGCTGAATTTCAACACGAAACGTCCGGCATCGAACCGGTGACCGACCAGCCGAAAGTGCACCGGCACGACGGCGCGGATGTCGTAAAGCGCCCACGCGCACCGGCCGTCGCTGCGGTGATCCTGGAAGGAGCCGATCACCCGGCCGGCCGGCCGATCGCCTTCGGCGGCGGGGCCCCGGCGGAAGAACTGAACCAGGCTGACGGTACGACAGACGGGGCAAAATAAAAGGGCGCCGAGCGCACCCCCCTCCTTGTCCTGCCATTCAAAACCCAGACCCTCGAAGGGCCCCTGAGAACGGCCCTCGGCGACGGTCAGGGCGCGCTCCCGGAAAATGGCCCCTGATCGCCCGATCTGCCGCGCCAGCCGTTTCAGATAACGCCGGCCCGAAAACCGCCGTCCGGACGGCCCCCACTTGATCTCCATGGCGGGGCCGGCGTCGCTCTCGAAGAGCAGATGCCGCGCGCCGATGCGAGCCGGTTCCCACTCCCGCGGAACCGCGAACTGGATACCGCCCCAGGCAACGGATTTCCAGCCGGCGGGCGTCGGGCTTGCCTGTGCTGGAAGCTCTCTTTTCTCGGAAGTGGATTTCAATGGGTGGCCACCGCGGGCAGCAATCGGGAAGCGGCTGTGGTCGTCACGTATTGCCGGGACACCGGGCTAATGCGGGACGAGTCGCCCCCACGAGGACTCCCCCGAGGTCGGCGGCTCGCGAAACCGCTGCCGCAGTTCCTCGCGCCGATTGGGCTTCTGCTGCCCATAACATTGAGCGTCCTCTTCCAGTTGATTGTGAAGGGTGAGCTTGACGGCGTTTCCGATCTTCTCGCTCTCATCCTTCAGGTTGTGCTGCAGGACCAGACTGACACGGTTTCGGTTCTGGTCCTTGAAAGACCATTTCCAGCTGATGAAGACGCGGAACGGATCGCCCTGGTATTCGTCCGGTTCGCCGAATTTCTGCTTGAAGCGCGCCAGCACCTCCTCGTAGAACTTCAAGCTGCCGTCGGCGTATTTGAGCTTGACGCGCAGCACGGTGCTGGGTTTGCGGCAGGTGCCGAAGGCGATGAGCCCGCTTTTGAAGCCCTCCAGCGGCACGATCTCGACCTCCTGCAGGTTCTCCATGTATCGCACCGGCAGGGCGGTCTCCATGATGACCTTTTCAGAGACCTCCTCGATGGGCCGCCCCAGCGTGAAACCCGCGATGGTCAGCGGGATCTCCCCGGCCAGGCCATGGGCCGCCGCCGTCATGATTCCCGCAACCATCGCTACCCATACCCCTCTTCGCATCTCAACCGCCTGTCGATAGAATTCTGTAATTGGCCGGATTCAATGGCCACCGCAACAACGTGTACTGGAAATATTAAGGCGGAAAACGGGGAAATGCAACCGGTCCCAGCCGGCCGTCCGGCCGGTTGGGATTCAGTAGGGCAGCCGGGCGAGAGACTTGAGGATCAGGGTGAGCCCCATGGCGAACATGCCCATCAGGCCCATGCCGCAGGAGAACCCCGCCAGCAGCACCGGCGAGTACTGCCGCCACATGGCGCCGTAGCGCCGCAGGAAGAAAAAACGGCCGAGCAATGCCCCGATCACCTCGAGGAGGAGGCCGTGCGGGGTGCTCTGTCCGAGCCCGCGCACCAGGCCGTAGACCAGCATGACCGGAAGGCCGAACAGCGTGAGGATGAGGTAGGTGACGCACCCCAACAGGGTGCCGGCCCCCACGTAGATCCAGTTCAGCGCCTGGAAGAAAAGGGAGTTTCCCTCCAGGGTGGAGGTCTGCATGAGCAGCGAGTTCAGGGCCTGCAGGTGCCAGAGCTCCTGGGCGAACGGATAGGCGCTTGAAGGGATCGGGGCCAACCGCCAGATGAACTGGGAGAAGACCAGGCTGGCGATCATCACCACCGGAAAGACCACGATCTCCGACTTGATGATGCCCCGGATGCTGGTCCCGGTCAGCTCGATCTCCCGGAAGCCCACGGTGGCATTGCCGTAGTTGTGGATCGGGATGGGCGCGTACCAGATCTCGATACCCTGGTAGCCGAAGTATTTGGCGCCGGCGATGAAGCTCGCCTCCCGCACGAGCGGCAGGCTCACGAACTGGCCGGCGATTCCTTCCATCCGCGCCGTGATGTAAGAGATCAGCGGCGTGTAGAGAAACCCGTAAAGAATGAAGAACACCACGGGGAAATTGGGGACCAGCCAGACGCAAAGCAGTACGTAGGAGGCGGTGGAGAAGAGATAGATGCCGATCGAGAGCCAGAAGTTGATGTCGCCCCTTCCCGGCGGCGGCCTGAACAGGTCGCGCAGGCTGCCGCGCGCCCCCGGACCCTGGCGACGGAAGGAACGGACCACGTGCCAGATGCCGATCAGGCCGATGGACAGCCCCAGCCCGATGCCGAAGCTCAGGTAAAAGTCGAAGTTGTTGGCGAAAACCGTCTCCACGGTGCGCATGCCGGGGTGCCAGCGGTTGAGGATGCCGTGCTCATGGAGGATGGGGTTGGCGACGATCGTGATGATAAGCCCCCCCAGGCCGCCGATCACCGCCCAGAACGGCAGCACCATGCCGATGAACACCAGGCCCAGGTCGAGCTGGATGCCGGTGGCCACCGCCGGCAGCCAGTCCTCGGTGTGCAGGGTGAGATCGATCCAGGGGATCGGGATCAGGCGAATGGGCTCGATCAAGACCAGGCTGGAGAGCGCCGGCAGCAGCACGTAGACCGCTCCGAACAGCAAGCCGAGCATGCCGCCGATGGAAAACACCCGCCACTTCCAGCTTTTCTCCCGCTCCTCGGCGGATTCGGCCAGCGCCATGGTCCCCAGGGCGGCCACCGGCGCCATGGGGAAGGGCAGCTTCTCCACATCGGAGGTGATGCGGTAAAGCGCATAGCCCAGGCCGAACTGATCGATGCGGGTGATGATCTGGGTGCCGATCAGCAGCAGGATCGGGATCAGCCAGTCGCGGTGGAAGAAGCTGCGCTCGACAAGCGCGGCGGACTCCAGCGGGGGGGCCACCCACGCCGGGATGAACTCCGCCACGCCCAGCATGCGGGCGGCGTCGGACTGCACCAGATACTGGCTCCACAACAGGCCTTGAAAAGGGGTGTGCAGCGCCGCGCCGGCCATGTAGTAGAGCAGGAAAATCTCCTGCTGCTTCAGCTCGCTGTAAGAGCGCTTGGCGAGCTCGGCAAACAGGATGATGGTCACCCAGCGCGCGGCCGGCCCGATGCCGGTGCCGATGACCAGCTGCAGGTACATGCTGCCCGGCATCATCAGGAACCCGATGAAGATCGCCCCGACGATCGTCTTCCAGTCGAAGCCCTCCTCGAAGTGGGTCGGGGTCTTCAGCAGGTCCCGGTATTCCTGGAGTTCTTTGTCTTCTTTCATGCGCACTTAAATGAGGGGTCAAGGGTTCGAGGATTCAAGGGTTCAAGGGAACTGAAAAAGAAAACAGGCCGGGTAGCCGTGTCACTCGACCCCTTGACCCCTTGAACCCTTTCATACCCCATCAATCCGGCAAAACCATGTAGCTCGCATAGCTGAACAGCCCGTAGATCGCCCAGCTGCCCGCCATGAAAAAATCGCCGATGATCATCCCGATGAAAAACATCCGCAGGTTCTTGAACAACGCCGTTCCGCCGTAGCGCATGCACAGGGCATTGCAGAGCCAGCCCAGAAAGAAGCTGAACCACAGCGTCCACATGGCGGAGCTGTAGGCGGTCAGATAGCCGATCGGGTGGATCGGCCACCAGTAGAAGCGGTGGTAGCAGACCACCAGCACCAGCATGACCGCCGCGCCGGCCGCGATGAAGATCAGCACCCAGCGGCTGGGCTCGACCGGCGCTTCCACCAGGCTGAAGATGTCTTCGTAGACGGAGACGACGGTGCCGGTGGCCCAGTCCATCTGCAGTTCGCGCATGCCGAACTTGTAGGCGACGGCCAGCATCGCGGCGAAGGAGGCCGCCACGCCGGCCACCAGGGTGACCGCAATAGCCACGGCCACCAGGTGGTTGTTGCGCACCCCATCGGTCACCTTGCGCGTGTGCAGCAGCGCGGGCATCAGGGATTCGCGCAGGTCCAGGAAAAGCACCTTCTGGGTCACGGCGGCGACCAGCAAGCCGGCCTGGGTCAGGACGCGTGAACCGAAAAAGGCCGTGAAGGCGTCCAGGGGGGCCGCGGTCAGAGTGAAATAGGTGATTCCGCCCTGGCAGATGACGCGCACCGCCACCAGGGTGAACACGAAGAAAGCGGCCAGCACCAGAAGGGCGACGCCGATCGGAAGCCCGTAGTGGTGGCACCAGGCGATGAGCCCGATACTGCCCCCCACGAACCCCCAGAACGCGGGTCGGGTCGTAACCCACTCCGTCTGCGGGTCCGGGTCCCGGCCCCGGCCGAAGGCTTTCAAGAGGACTTCCAGAAAGTGAAAGCGGGCCAGCCAGGCCAGAAAGAAAAAGAACACCAGGTAGGCGCCGATCGCCTGGGTTTCCTCCGGCCGGGACAAGGTCGGGCCGAAGGTCGTTTTGAGCGCCGCCGCCGGGATGTTGATGCCCAGCACGCTCAGCAAACCGACCAGCAGCGCCCCGGCCAGGAAAAAGACCCAGAACGAAAAAGAGACCGGCTTGGCGGTCAGAAACGCAAACCCGATGAAGGCCGGGTAGATGTAGATCTTGAGTTTGTAGAAACCGGAGAACAGGCCGGCCTTGGGAAAGAACTTGCCCGCCAGCACCAGCGTCGGGATCGAGGGAATCGTCGGGTTGTAGAAGCTGAGCCCGTTGATCAGGTGCAGGCAGACCGGCACCATCAGGCCGACGAGCAGGTACCGGTGGGTCAGCACCGCCCGGAGCCGGTCCTCGTCGATCGCCTCCTGCAGCAGGATCGGCACCCGCAGCAGGGGAAAATTCATGCGCTCGTTGTAAAGCGGCTGGCGGCTCAACAGGCTCACGATGCAGATCATGAGGAAATAGCACAGCAGAATGAAGCCGGACCACTCCGCCAGCGGGCCCGCCCAGGCCCCCCAGGGAATCTGCCGGACCACCTCCAGCCACCCCATCTGCCGGGCACCGGAGACCCCGTTGTAAAAGTCCTCGACGGCCTGCCGGCTGTCGGGGTACCACCCCTTCGGCAGCAGGGGCTGGAGCACCTGCTCCCAGCGGTTTTCCATGGTGGCGAAGTGGTAAGGGGCGGTCAAGTTGATGAAAAACGTGCGCGCCAGCCCGGTCCACGCAATCCCGGAGAGCAGCACCATCAGGGCCCACATGACGAGCAGCTCCCGGCCGGTCAGGAACCGGCGGCCCTTGAAGACCGCCCGCAAGAGCCCCGTCAGAATCACCATCCACAAAAGGATGTAAAACGGCGCCAGCGGAAACTGTCCCCCTCCGAGAGGGGTCCCCTGGAGATGCGCGTTGTTGAAGGGAGTGATCAGGCAGATGGCCAAGGCCAGCAGCGCGCCGATGAGCACCGCCCGCAGCCGAATCCGCTCGCCGCGGTGGGGCGCACCGTTCCCGGGTCCGGCGGCCGGGCGATCCGGGCTGCGGGGGTCTTCGGTCATCGTGTTCACCTTCCCTGTCGCGTTCGTATTTTCGTCATCCGAACTCAGCCGGCCGCCGCCGGTGCCGTTCCATCCCCCGGCGCCGACCCCGCGGCGCCGGCCTCCAGCCGCAGGCGTGCTTCCGTCAGTCTTTGTTCATAATGCACCTTGGCCGGTTCGTCGAGGGAGCGCCAGATCAGCAGCTGGCGGCGCAGGTCATAGAGAAAGCCCTTGTTGATCCGCCGCCAGGCGTTGGATTCCCCCGACTCCCGCGTCAGCCGGACGTGGATTTCGACAAAATCCGGCTCTTCCCGCGCCGGCGTGAAACGCAGCTCGGCGCGTTGCATGATGCCGAAGTCGAAGGGGGCCAGCCAGACCTCGCACTGGAGGTTGAGGCAGGCGGGCAGCTCGCAGTCCGCCTGCGGGCAGGTGCCGGTGTCAGAGGCGACGCTCGGAGGGGTCTCGCAGGCAAAGGTCAGGTCGATGCGGGAGGTCGAAAACCGCCCGTGCGACACGTCGAAGTGCCCCTCGAAATAATCGTAGAGAAACCCGCCCACGCTCGCGTGCTCCTTGAACGTCATCAGAAAGGGGAAGGTCATCTCGAGCGCGTTGCCGCGCGCGGCCGGCAGCGTCCAGGAGCGGTTCACGTCGGGGATGGCGATTTCCGCGGCCACCTTCGAGGGGTAGATCACCGACAGCAGCACCACGGCGATGACCAGCAGCATGGCGGCCACCCCGGCCAGCGAAGAGTAGTTCACGGTGATCCCCGCCCAGAGGGCGGTCTCGGCAAACAGTTTGGCGGTGGTCTGCGCCAGGAGATAACCGAAGACCACGCTCAGCACGGCAAAGGCCAGCGCCTCGGCGATGAACAGAAAAGAGACGTGCGACGGCGCCAGCCCCACCGAGGTGTAGACGGCGATCTCGCGCTTGCGCTCGTAGACGGCGCCGATCATGGTGTTGAGCACGATGAAGACCGAAATCGCCAGCGGAATGATGATGTTCGGCACCCCGCTGTAGCTCATGGTGTCGCTCGCGTGGTAGAGAAACGTCCCTTCCGGCTCGCCGCTGAAAAGCGACAGGCCGAAGCGGTCGATCAGGTCCTGGGCGGAGGCTTGCGCCGCCTGGCGGGAGTCGTCGCGAACGGCCACCGCTTTGAGGCTGCCGCCGGCCGCCATCAGGGTCGGATAGGGGACGATGAGGGTCAGATCGCCCGAGGTGTGCTGGTAGCGGCTCTGGAATTCGCGCACGTCCTCGCCGGACTCGAGCGCATCCACCTCTTCTTCGGTCACCTCCGCGGACACCTCCCGCGGGAAGGTGACCGGGGTCAACGGCTCGCCGTCGAGGTCCAGCCGCTCCTGGAGCTGTTTGCCGGAAAACACCCCGACCACCGCGACCTCCATGCCCCACATCGACACCACCTGCTCCTGCGGGTGCCGCGGATCGATCCCGAGACCGACCGCCATTCGATCGGACATCAGCACCACCTGCCGCTCGTGCGCGTCAAACCAGCGCCCGCCGACCAGAATCGCGTCCAGGCCCGAAACCTGGGGCTCCGCGTGCGACAAGCCCATCAGCCCCTGGCCCTCGGCGCTGCGGCCGTTGGCCCGCAGCGGCACGACGCTCGTGCGCGTCACGTCGTCCTCCTCGCGCCAGGCCCGCGGCACGGCCAGTCCGCGGCCGGAGAAGTCCCCGGCGATCGCCCCGAAGGCCTCGGCCGGGAGCGTCGTCCAGTTCACGTTCTTGAGCAGAAACCCCTGGTAGGTCGCCTCGGGGCCGTAGAAGACGCGGGCATGCCGCCGCATGGACTTGGCCGAGGTGAAGCTCATGATGGTGAAGGTGAGCAGCACCAGGGTGATGCAGGTCAGCGCCGTGCGCACGCGCCGCCGGCGCAGGTTGCTCACCCCCAGCAGGAAAGCGGCGACGAAGGCTTTCCAGCGGCTGATCTCGCCGACCTGGGCCAGGCGCGCGCGGGTCTGCAGCCCGGCCATCTCCTGCTCGAAGCGGAAGAAAATGATCAGCGTCACGATGAGGGACAACCCCATGATGAAAAAAGCCAGGATCACCACCATCGGGCTGTAGGCCAGCTGGAAGGCCGGGTGCACGTTGTAAATGAGAGCGATCAGCGCGATCAGAATGCCACTGAAGGCGATGATGCGACGGTAGATGTTGGCATAGGAGAAGAGCAGCCGCTCCAGGCAGAAGGAAAAGGGTACGAAAAGGGCGATGTAGAAAAGCACGCCGTAGAGCACATCCTTTTGGGTCTTCTCCACATCGTCGTAGACCCGGGTGGCCAGGGCCCAGGACCTGGCGCTGGCCTCCGAGAACCGGTCGTAGGTCTGCGCCGCGAGCGCCGCCTCGGCCGTCTTCAGAGCGGCCAACCCCTCCTCTTCGAGCCGGCGGATGCGCTCGTTGAAGATGCCGCGCTGCTCCAGATTGGCGATGCGCGGGGTCAGCAGCGCCCACATGTCCCGCGCCACCCGGTAGGCGGTGCGGTGCAGCTGCGGGAAATCCTCCACCTCGTAGCCGATGCCGATCGGCCACTCCCGGCTCGCATGGATCAGGACGAGTTTGCGCCGGAGCACCGTGTCGGAGAGGGTCATCTTGAGCGGAGTGCCGGGTTCCAGAAAAACGGTGGTGATGACCGAGGACCAGGTGTCGAGCCGGCTCATGAACCAGTGCAGCGGCTCCGATTCGCGGCGGCCGTCGAGAACGTCCGCCTTGGTCAGGTGCCGGAACGTGCGGGGCTCGAGCAGGTTGAACAGCGTGACCCCGTCCCCGGCGAACATGACGAGATCGGTCTCCATGAAACGCCGGTTCATTTTCACGCGGTAGGCGTCCTTGCCGCTGAGCTTCTTGTCGATGGTCCAGACGGCCTGACCGGTGCCCTCGTCGAAGCGGTAGCCCTCGATCACGACCTTGTTGAAGCTGTGGGTCTTGTCAGCCACGCCCTTGAGGCTGAAGCGGCCCTGGGTGTCCACCATCGTGTAGAACCGCGACGACCCCTGGTAGCAGAGCAGAACCGTCCCCGGCGCCGGCTTGTCGGCAAACAACTCCCCGTGGCGCAGAAATTTCGCCCGCCCGCTGACCGTGGAAAACCCGTTGCGCGGGGCGTCTTCCTCGCGCAGCTTCGGCGCCCGCGACAGGTGGCCGATCAGCCCGCAGACACCGGCGCTTTGTTTCGCCGCGTAACCGAGGTCCACCCGTTCCGGGAGGTCCTCCGGGGTTCCCCAGGCCGCGCGGGCGTCGCTGGTGGTGGCAAGGGTGATGCCGTGGTAGCCCGCCAGCGCGGTGACCTCCCCGCCCAGGGCCGGCTGATCGACAAAGTAGCTCTGCCAGGACCTCAGCCGGCTCGGGCGCAGGGTGTCCTTGAAAAGCCCGGTCAGGCCGGAGGCCTGCGCCACGACCGGGGCCCCCTCCTGCAGGGCCTGCTCGAGCGCGGCGTAGGCGGAAACCCGGTTGATCCGGGGCCGCAGCGGGTAGAGCCAGCCGTAGTTGAACGCGCCGAAGCCGTCCCCGTGGCTGGACAGGTGCAGGGACACAAACGCGGCAATCTCAAAATCCTGCAGGGCGCTGCGCAGGGTGCCGGCACTGTCCGCCAGACGCAGCTGGGCGCGCGCATCGGCGAGCACGGCCTCCTGGTCCTTGCGGGCCTGGACCGCCGCCTTCTGCAGCAAGCGCCGCTCCTCGGAGGAGAGCCCCTCGAAGGAGGCGCGCCACGTCAACCGCCGCAGCAGCTGACGCTCGGCGGTGAGCTCCTGGATGCGCCGGAGATCGCGGTCACGCTCGGCCAGGCGCAGCTGCATGAGCCGGCGGGACACCCCGTCGGCGTCGGTCTTGAGACGGTCTTCCAGGGCCTCCTTGAGCAGGGCGGCGGGGTCGTCGTCGCCGCCCTCCTCCCCGGCCGCAGCTCCGGCGGCATCGGCGGCGGCCGGCGTCTTGCCCGTGGCGCCGGCCTCGTCCACACGGAACTCCTTGAGCGCCCGGACCGTCAGCCGGGTTTTTTTCACCAGCCGCCGCAGCTCGTTTTTCGTGTCGCGCAAATCCTTGGACCGCGCCGAAAGGCTCCAGACAAACTCCCGCAGGCCGGCCTGCGACTGCGCGTGGCCCGAGGTGGCCACCAGCAGGACGGTTCGCTCGGGCGGGTTCTCTTTGAAAAACCGTGCCAGCTCGAGCAGGGTCGCCACCCCCAGGGCCTCGTCGGCACCGGGGGAAGCGCCGGACACGTGCGCCGTGCTGTCGTAAAAAGCCTCGACCAGGAGCACTTCCCGCCGGCGCTCGGCGGAGGCGCCGGCAACGAGGCAGTAGATGTTTTCACTGATGGCGTTTTGCCACTGCGCCTCGGCGCGCAGCTGGACCTCGTCGGCCACCCGACCGGCCGGCGCCGACGCGAAATCGCCGAAGAGCCGCTGCAGTTCTGCGACGGTCATCCAAAAGCGGGGGAATTGGATGGGGGAGAGTTCGAACTTGTCTTCGAAGAGAAACCGCGGCGAGCCCCCCCGGTCCACGTAGATCACCGCTCGGGCGCCCAGGTCGGCCGCATCGAGCCAGCCCCTGGCGGAGTCGAGTTCCATCAGCAGCACCGCGCCTTCGACCTGCTTGCCGTTCAGGCGAGCGAGTTCGCCGCTGCCGACATAGACCAGGGGGCCGGTCAGCCCGGAGGCGGCAATCGCCGGAGGGCTGACGGCGTTGCCGGCGATGGGGCGAAGCGGGACGGTGATCCGCCGGGAGGGGATGCTGAGCACGCTCTCCCCGCTGCGGATGACGGGGACGGCAAACGGCTGGGTCTGGACCTCCCCGATCTCGAGCCGCTCGAGTTCCTCCCGGATGAAAACAGCGGCCTTCTCGTTTCCCGGCGCGCCGGTGCTGCGATCCCCGAACGCGGCCAGGGTGCGAAGGGTCTGCGCCAGCCGTGCGCCGGGCTCCGCAGCGGCCGCCGGGCGGGACGCGGCCCCGATCAGGCCGGCGCACAACAGCACCACGGCGGCCAGCCGCGCGCATCCTCGGACCCCGGAAGCGATCCCCGCCCCGGGGTGCTGGTTCTTTTTGGCGATCCCTGCACTCACTCGCGCGTTCCAATCCGCCCGATGGAGATCGAAAGCTCCTCCCGGTTCTCAATTTTATCGACCCGCCCGTCGCGGATCCACACCACCCGGTCGGAGACGTTGAGCATTTTGAAGTCGTGGGTGGCGGAAATGACCGTGACCCCTCGCTGCCGGCTCAACTGCTTCAAAAGGGCGATGATCTCCTCGCCCGTGGTCAGGTCGAGGTTCCCGGTGGGCTCGTCGGCCAGGACGATGGCCGGATCGTTCGCCAGGGCCCGTGCGATCGCCACCCGCTGCTGCTGGCCGCCGGAGAGCTCGAAGGGCTTGTGGCTGTGGCGATCGCCAAGGCCGACCTGCTCCAGGAGCTTCATGCCCTTCTGAACGGCGGCGTCGCCGTTCACCCCGGCGAAAATCATGGGCAGCGTGACATTCTCGAGGGCGGTCATGACCTGGATGATGTTGAAGGTCTGGAAGATGTAGCCGATTTTGCGGCAGCGCAGCCAGGCCAGCTCGTAGGCATCGAGCTGGGCGATGTCGACTTCGTCGATGAAGACCTTCCCGGAGCTGGGCTTGTCGAGCCCGCCGATCATGTTGAAGAGGGTGCTCTTGCCCGAGCCCGACGGCCCCATGATGGAGACGTATTCGCCCCGGTCGATCTGCAGGTCGACGCCCTTCAGCACCTGAACCTCGATCTTGCCCAGTTTGAAGCTCTTGGTGACGTTCGTCACCCGCACGACATGGCTGCCTTCGGGCATAACATGCTCCGCATGAGTTTTTTGGGTGTTTAGGTGTCTGGGTGTTTAGATGTTTAGATCTTGCTGCCAGGAAGACCTTATCACTTCGAAGGACCGCCCCCCCAACACCCAAATACCCAAATACCTAAACACCTAAATACCCAAATACCTAAATACCTACCCACCTGACCTACCAACTATTGCTCCACCCGCATGGCCTCGACCGGCTGCATCCGCGCCGCCACCAGGGCCGGGTAGAATACCCCCAGCAGGCTCAACCCGATGCCGATGCCCGTGGAAAAGACGATCGACGCCGCCACGTCGGCCGCGGCGACCCGGCTTACGGCCGGGCCCCCGAATCGGATCACCCCCCCTGCCAGCGCCAGGGCCGCGCCGGCGAGCGACCCGACAGCGGATCCGGCCAACCCCTGCATGCCGGCTTCCAGGATGAAGAGCCTCAGCACAAAGCGGTCGAGCGCCCCCAGGCACTTCATGGTGCCGATCTCGCGAAAACGCTCCGTGACGGCCATGAGCTGGGCATTGACGATGCCCACCGTGCACACCAGCAGCGAGAGGATGATGATCCAGCGCTGCTTGGGGCTGGCCGCCACGTTGGTGGTGCCCGGGTCGAGGTCGAACCCTGCGCGGATGAGGGTCTGGCGCATCTCGGGCTCGCGGGCGGCCAGCATGCCGTTGGCGATATCGTTACTGACGTCGGTGAAGCTCAGAAAAGAGACGGCCAGGACCAGGCTCAGGGTGGTGATCAGGGAGCGGAAGAAGCGGACCTTGATGCTCTTGTAGGCAATGTCCAACGATTTGCCGAACGGCAGCACGACCAGCCGCTGCACCCGGCCGGATCGGTTGGGAAGATCGGCGAAGATTCGCTCTTTCATCCGTTGGACCTTTCGTTCATCGACCGCCGGGCATCAGGCCGGAGGCGGCCTGCGCAGGCCGTCGCGTCCGTCTATAAGCTGCCGGACGTCGCGGCAGCCGGAGCAGATTGGGATACCATAAGCACTATATCGAGTAAATAAGAATGATTCCTGCAAAATTTCCCTCCGCCGCGGCCTGGATGTCGGCCCCCGCCGAAGCGGGCCATCGGCGGGCCGAGCCCCTGTCACGTCAATATGGGCCGATCATCCAACCAGTCTGACAGGCAACGGGCGGTCCGGGCGGCCCCCTCGAGATTCACCGGCGGGGGGCCGGAGAGGGGCTTTCGCTCCAGGCCGCTTTCAATCAGCCTCACCAGCCGCTCCGGTTCAAGGTCCTCTTCTCCCAGAACCGTCAACGGGAGATGGGGTTTGAGCCTTTCGACCCTCAGGGGCTGCTCCCGCTGCCGGGTGTAGGGCAGCACCAGCGCCGGCACCCCCGTCGCCAGGAGATTCATGCAGGTGTTGTAGCCGGCGAGGCTGATGGAGAGATCCGCAGCGCTCAGGTAGTCCAGGAAGCGCGGGGTAAAGCGTCGGACGACGAGCCCCTCGCCCGCCATGGCCTGAAGGTCGTTGAACTCCTCCTCGGGCATGAACGGGCCGGTGAAAAGCGCCAGCCGCAGGCTGAGACGGTCCTGCAACTGCCGACAGGCCGCCAGCACGGGCTTCAGCAGGCGGTGGCCGGCGCGGCCGCCGCCGCTGCTGGCCACCACGAGCTTCTGCCCGGAGGCGAGGTCGAGCTCGCGGCGCAGCGCCGGGCCTTTTTCCGGCTCCGGCCGGGCGGCCACAAACCCCGTGTAGACCTTCGGCACCTGGATCTCTCCGACCCGCCCGAAGGTGTCGTCGAGCGGCAGCAGGCGCTCGTCGGAGTGGATCAACAGCAGGTCGAACCACCGGTTGAGGGCCGCCACCACTCGGGCCTCGTACGCCTCCGGATCGCGCTTCTCCACCAGCACGTCCCGGAGGCTGCACACGGTGCGCACCCGGCCGTAAGCGTTCGCGCGGATGGCCGTCAGCAGCGGTTCGAGCTCGAAGCTGAATGCGGTGCGGCCGAACGGGTAAAGCTCGACCATGAACACCTCCGGCCGCTCCCGCTCGAAAACAGCCGCGAGCGCCTCCCGGCGCTGCCGCTGAAGGGCCGCAACGGAGCACCCGGCGACCCCGGGGATCAGGGTGGTGAACTGCTCGTCCATGAAAAGAGCGGGCAGACGCACCGCCTCGACATGCCCGGGCAGGTCCACGGCCACCTCCTGGCCGCCGGCCACGAGAACGACGCGGTGGCCGGAAAGCGCCCGCGCCAGCTCGAGGCTGCGAAAGAGATGGCCCATCCCCCACACGTATTGGCAATAGAGAACAATGGTCACGGAACGCCTCCGCCGCCGGCCGGCGGACGCCACCCGTCGATCCAGCGCGCGGTGGCCCGGGCGCCGTCCAGGTCGAGGCCGGTCTCCGGCCGCAGCGGCGGCTCCAGCCGCCCCCCCATGAGGGCCGCCAGGCGCGACGGTTCAAGATCCGCGTCCCGCAGCAACTGCAGGCACCCCATGGCCTCGAGCCGTTCGGAGCGCAGCCGCTGCTCGCGGTTCTGGGCGAACGGCCACACCAGGGCGGGGACCCGGGCCGCCAGCAGGTTCATGGTGGTGTTGTAGCCGGCCATGCTGACCGACAGGTCGGCCGCCGCCAGATACGATAAAAACTCCGGCGTGAACCTCGCGACGGCCGCCCCGTCGCCGGCCGCCCGCGTCAAGCGTTCGAAATCCTCCTCCGGCAGAAAGGGCCCGGTGAACACCCGCAGCAGGGTCTTTCCCGCGCGGCGCAGATAGGCCGACGCGCGCACGGCGGCCTCCAGCAGGGGCATCCCCACGCTGCCGCCGCCGGCGCTGACCACTATCAGCCGGTCCGCGGGTGCAAGCCCGAGCTCCGATCGCAGCCGGTGCCGGGCGTCCGCCGCGGGCCTCGGCGTGATGAAACCGGTGTAGACCATGGGGATGGTGATCTCTGCGATGCGGGCGAAGGTCTCCTCCAGGCGGACCAGCCGCGGGTCGGCATGCACCAGGACGGCGTCGAAAAAACGGTTGAGCACGTCCACGGCACGGGCCTCGTGCTTCTCCGGGGCCTCCTTCTCGACGAGAATGTCCCGCACGCTGCAGATCACCCCGCCGCGCCGCCGGCGGCCGACGGCCATGGCCTCGAGCACCGGGTCGATCTCAAAGCGAAACGCCTTGCGACCGAACGGATAAAGCTCGACCAGAAACAGCTCCGGCCGCTCGCTGTCAAAAACTGCGGCCAGCCGCTCCTGCCGCAGCCGCCGGATGGCGTCGAGGTCCGCGCCGGAAGAGGCCCGCAGCCCCTTGAACCCGCGGTCCATCTCCAGCGCCGGCAGCCGGACCTCGGTCACGTGCGGCGGCAGGGCCGCATCCGGGCGCGCCCCGCCGGTGACCAGGATCACCTGGTGCCGGGTGAGGGCCCGGCAGATCTCCAGGCTGCGGAAAAAATGCCCGACACCGAGGACGTGCTGGCAGTAGAAAACGATTTTCATCCCAGGCTCCACCGGGGAAATGGATTTGACGACGAGCGGGATCGTGTCCGGCTGAACTTAGAGAAGAATGCCCGCGGACACAAGAGGAATATCGATCGACTCCGGCCGGCGGCGGCGCGCTGCGAATTCGGGTTTTATCGATCCGAGAGGGAGTCGATGTCCGTCCGGCCGATGATGCCGGGGTCCTTCGGCGACCGGGACCCGTAAAATTCCTGGAAGCCGCAGGATCGCAGCATCTCGATCAACGGCGGCGAGTATTCGTTGAACGGGAAGCAGTAGGCGTTCGGGGCCCGGCCGAGATGCTTTTCAAACCAGCCCAGGCAAAGCTCGGTGTCGCGCCGGATGTAGTCCATCCAATCGTTTTCCGACCGTGGGACGAGCCGGCCCTGGCGGAATTCAAACCCTCGAAACGCCAGCCGCGAGCGGATGCTCAGCCCCCGGCGCAGCGGCTCGGGCACGTCCTTGAACCGCGCCGACTTCCAGGGGCTCAGGGCCTTGGGCTTGCGGGGGTGCACGTCGGTGAGCACCAGGTCGTGAAAGTGGCTGTGGGCCCCGAGGCGCACGTTGGGCTGGGCGGCCAGGAAGCGAACCTCCTCGAGCGTCATGAAGCCCTCGAGGTCCTTCTGGATGTGCGCCCGGAAGGAATAAACACCGGTCTTCATGTGCTCGAGGAATCGCCCGCTGAAGTGCGGCCGGGCCGGCGCCTCACGGATCAGGCCGGTAGCGATGAAAAACGTGAGCGGCTCGGCCAGGCCCCGCAGCAGGGGATAGTAGTAGTACTGGGAGAACAGGCCGTCGTCAAAGGTCAGTCGATACCGCTCCAGGGGCAGGTCGAAGTACGCCTTGCGCAGGTCGTGAATCATCAGCACGTCCATGGCGACGCCTCCCGGGAGGGGCGCCGGCTCATGGCAGCGCCAGGGCATTGCGCCCGTCGAGCGAGAGCCGGCCGGCGGCGACCGCCGCCCAGTAGAGCCGGTAGGCGTGCGTGCCGATTTCGTCGGCCGCCAGCGGCCCGCTGCCGGAGAGGCCGTTCGCCAGGCACTTGATGGCCCCGGCGTGGGTCACCACCAGGATCGACTGCCCCGGGCAACGGCCGGCCGCTTCTATCAGCGCCTGGCGGCATCGCGCCAGCTGGCTGCGGCGGGATTCGCCCTGCGGCGGCTGGAAGTCCCAGCCGGCCCGCTCCTGGACCGCCAGCCGTTCGCCCTCCGCCTTGCGCAGTTCAGCCACGGTCATCGATGTCCAGCAGCCCCAGTCGAGCTCCCGCAGCCGGGGGTCCACCTCCAGCGGCACCTTCAGGCAGGCGTTGATCCGGCCGGCGGTCGCCACCGCCCGGCCGGTGTCGCTCGCCAGGATCCGATCCCAGGGGAGGGCCTGGAGCGTCAGCCCCCACCGGTCCGCCATCATCTCGCCTTCCGGCGTCAGGGGCGAGTCCTGGTGGCCCTGGATGCGCTTTTCGCGGTTCCAGACCGTCTCGGCGTGGCGGATCACCCCGAAGGTCGTGACGGCGGGGTTGGGCGGCGGTTCCGGGTCGACGCAACGGTTCACGGCTCGTTTTCGTCCTTTCGCACTCGGGTTTTCATTAAACAGGCATCCAATATGGCAACTCCGAACGAGGAACCGGCGGACCGGGGTGCCGGAAGTGGCCCTGTTATCCGCCGTTTCGGCACGACCGGCGCCCTCTTCCCGGTTCCTGAGCGATCTGCTGCAGCCGGCTCTCCATGCGGCCGTAATTGCGGTCGAGATCGTGGGATTCGCGGACGTGGCGCTTGGCGTTTTCCCCCCATTGCCGCCGGAGGCCGGGGTTCGTTATCAGACGATCGATCGCCTCGGCCAGGCGCGCTCCATCGAAAATCGGCACGAGCAGGCCGGTTCGGCCGTTTAGAATCGCCTCCGGGGTGCCGGCGTTGTCGAAGGCCACCACCGGCAGGCCGCAGGACTGGGCTTCCAGGTAGACCATCCCAAGGGACTCCTGGATGCCCGGGAACACAAACAGGTCGGCTGCGCTGTAGTAACGGTAAAGCTCGGCGCGGGGCACCTGGCCGACAAAGCGCACTTGCCCCGGGGCCGCCTCCCGGGCGAGCTTCACGAGCCCTTCCCGCTCCCGGCCGTCGCCGACGATCACGAGCGAAAACCGCCGCCCGCGCCGCAGCAGCTCACCGCAGGTGCGGATGACCCATCCGAGGCCCTCGGCCTTGACCCCGCGCCGGAACATGGCCACCGAGAGCACCACCGGCTCCTCGCCGGCGCCCCAGGCGGCCCGCAACTGCGAACGGGCCTCCGGGCTGAAGCTGAACTCGGCCGGACGAAGCCCGGGGGCCACGTACGTGATGCGCTCCTCCGGAATCAGCCGCTTGAGGTTGCGCAGGTCGATCGTCTTGTTGGTGAACACGTGCCGGGCGGACAGAAGCGCCCTGCGGTTGAGGAGAAACCCGGGAAGGGTTTTCAGTTCCCGCCGCCGTTTCGTGGAATAGATCCCCTGGAACAGGACGTAGGGCACCCCCAGCCGCCGGGCGGACCCCGGGCCCAGCAGGTCCGGCGCCTTGTAGTAGGAGTGGTAGCTGAACCAGAGATCCCAGGGTTTCGCCTGGAGCCGCCGCACCACCTGCCGCCGTTCCCACAGCAGCCGGGGCCAGCGCCACGGCTTCCAGAAGATCCACCGGCAGCGCAGGGAGCTCGCCGGCACCAGCTCATGGCCGCGGGCGGCCAGAAAGCTGAAAATGCCGGTGGACGTCACCAGGTCCCCGGAGGGCGATCCGTGATCGAGCGGTTTAAAAGGCGCGTAAAAGCAGATGTTCATGGCCGGGATGACGGGAACCCGCCGGCCGGCGGCGGGTCAACGGCCGTCCGCCGACGCGTCCTTTCCTCAGAAGTGGGGAAACCCGCTCTTCAGGAGCCAGGCCTCCCGGTCGCTGTCGAACTCCCACACCTGCGGGTCCTGCAGGGTCTTGAGCCGGGGGTCGCTCGCCAGGAAGTAGGAGACCTCCACCACCTGGAGCACTCGGCGCTTGCCCTCGGCATAGGCCATCTGCTTGACCTCGTAGTCCGTGACGCGCACGCCCTTGGGCAGCTCGGTCCGGGCCCCGGACTCCGCCGGCGCCAGATAGGTCCTGGCGGCTTCGAAGTCGGACCAACGGATCAGCCGGCCGTAGCGCTTGGCGCTGTCCTCGAAGACCTCTTCACGGCGGAAGTCGAACACCGACGCGCACCCGGCAAGCAGGACCCCGCAGAGCAAAAAGGCCAAAAACGCTCGTTTCATGGCGACCCGCCCCCCTTTCGGTTGATAATCCAAAGCAGTTTATCCCATTATCCTGGAATCGCCAAGCGATTATTGGACCGGCCCTCACGCCCGTCGCTTCGCATCGGGAAGCGGGAAATCGGAAGGCTCAATGGCCGCGGCGCGCGCTCCGGGCGTTGACGGAACCGGCACGATGGGGTAAGACGGCGGCCATCCAACGTCCCTGCTTTTGTTCGGTTTCCGGCGAAGGAAGGGACCGCCGCGGCGACCCGCAGCCACCGTTCGCCGAACCACCGCCCGGCAGACGGCGCGCCGCTTGCCGACCCGCACAGCCCTGGAGGAACTATGACCCCTGTGTCCGTCGAAGACCTGCGTCGCTTCGCGCAGGCGTATGTGGCGGCCGAGCCCGCCCGCTCGGCCGTGCGCGACTGGTGGCGCGCCCCGCTGCTCGCGGCGGCCCCCGTCGATGCGCGCTTTGAAGCGCTCGGCCGCATCGCCGCCGCCGACCACCTGCACCCGCGCGATCTGCTGGCCTCGGCGCGATCGGTGATCGTTTTTTTCATCCCCTTCAAAAAAGAGCTCGCGCGCGAAAACAAAAAAAGCGACCGACCCTGCCGCAACTGGGGCCTCGCCTACGTTCAGACCAACGATCTGATCGAGCGCCTGGGCCGGGCGCTGGGCCAGCGGCTGGAGGCGCAGGGGTTCCGGTGCGGGCTGACGCCGGCCACTCACAACTTCAACGAGGAGAAGCTGATGGCGCGCTGGTCCCACAAGCACCTGGGCCATCTCGTCCACCTGGGCCGCTTCGGGACCCACCACATGCTGATCACCCCGGCCGGATGCACCGGCCGGCTGGGAAGCCTGGTGACCGAAGCCGACCTGGGCGAGCATCCGCTGATCGAAACCCGCGAGGCCTGCCTGCTCAAGGCCGGCAAGGGCTGCGGCCTGTGCATTGCGGCCTGCCCGGTGCAGGCCCTCAAAACCAACGGCTTCGAACGCCGCCGCTGCTGGCACCGGCTCAAGGACAACCGCTCTGAAATGGAGGATTTTTCGGATCTGCCGGAAAGCACCCACGTCTGCGGCAAGTGCGCGGCCATGATGCCCTGCAGCTTCGGGGATCCCGTGGCGCGCCTGGAATCGGCCCGCCGGTGAAGCGCACGGCCGGGGCTCACCTCCGTGCGGGCGCCCCGTATTCAAACACCCCATCGTCGATGACGACGCTCCCGTCGGTATCCTGCACGACCCGCCAAAGTGCCCGGCCCTCGCCGGCAACCCACATCTGGGTCCGGATCGCCGTCCCGGGGTAAAGCGGCCGCTTGAACCGGCAGCCGATGCGCCGCAGGTTTTCCGGAGCGCCCGGGCAAAGCCTCGAAACGAGGGCGCGGCAGGCGAAGCCCAGGGTGCACAGACCGTGCATGATCGGCCGTTCGAAGCCCGCGGCCCGCGCAAAATCAGGATCGGCGTGGAGTGGAAACGTATCGCCGGAGAGTCGATAGATGAGCGGCTGGTCGCGGGTGGGCAGGGCCCGCACGTCGTCGTCCGCGGCCCGCTCGGGGAACCGGTGGGCTTGCTTCGGGGCGTTGTCTCCGCCGAACCCGCCGTCCAATCTCGCGAAAAGCGACGCGCGCGTGCTGAAGAGCCTCCGGCCGTCCGAGTGGCGGGTTTCGAGCTCGACCACCACCAGCGCCCCTTTTTCCCGGCCCTTGTCGTAGCAGTGGGCGATGGCGCCTTCGGTGACCAGGCTCCCCTGGGGCGGGATCGGGTGGTGGAACACCATTTCGTGCTCGCCATGGACCACACCGGCGGCGTTGAGGTTGCTCAACGCCGCCAGCTGCCAGACGGCCTCGAAGGTCATCGCCGCCCCGAAGGTCGGGATCACCTTGAGGCGATTCTCGTAGCAGTAGTCAAGCTCCTCGAAACCGGCCCCCACCCCCAGGGCATAGAGCGCGAGGTCCTTCCAGTCGTAGGACCTCGTCAAGGGCCGGATCTTCCTGCCGACGGCATCCAGGTTCAAGGCCATGAAAGCGATCTCGCGCGCGGACAAGCCCCTGCAGGAGAGGCGCCTCGTTGCCCGGGGGCCTGCCGACCGGCCCGCGGCCGGGGGCGGTTAAGGTCGCGGCGCCCGGTCGTCATCCGGCGCCGGCCCCGGCAGCTTGGAATCGATGCGGCGCAGCAGCTCCTTGATCTCCCGCAGGTGGGCGATGACGGTGTCGGCGTCGCCGGCCCTGGCGTGCGGGTTGACCGAAGGACCGCCTATGCTGCGGGTGATTTCGTCCAGCCGCACCCCCAGCGTGACGATGAAATAAAGCAGCAGCACGAAACCGAGGTGCCGCTCCCCCCAGCCCAGGGACCGCCACCCCAGGACGATCACCGCCAGAAAGATCAGGCTGGTGACGGTGTAAGGATGTTTTGAGCACCACTGCGCGAAGGAACTTTTCATGAAGCGTGTCCACACCTCGTTATCGCCCTGGCACGGCCCATGCGAGGGCGCCAGCGGTCCATGGTTTCGTATGACAATCGAGAACGGCGTCGCCGGACGCCGCGCCTACTTGGCTTTTCCCCGCTCCTCGTCCCGCAACAGCCGCCGCAGCACCTTGCCGACGCTGGACATCGGCAGCGCCTGCCGGAACTCGATGCTCTTGGGCCGCTTGTAGCCGGCCATGTTCTCCTTGCAGAAGGCCATGATCTCCTCCACCGTGGCCGTTTCACCGGGTTTGAGCTGGATGAAGGCCTTCACCGCCTCGCCGCTCTTGGCATCCGGCACGCCCACCACCGCCGCGATGGCCACCTTGGGATGCTGGAAGAGGATGTCTTCCACCTCCCGCGGGTAGACGTTGAAGCCGCCCACGAGCACCATGTCCTTCTTGCGGTCCGTGATCAGGATGTAGCCGTCCTCGTCGATGTGCCCGATGTCGCCCGTCAGAAAATAGCGGCGGCCGTCGATCACCCGGAAGGCCCGCTCGTCCTCCGCGGGCCTGTTCCAGTAGCCTTTCATCACCTGGGGGCCGCAGATGGCGATCTCACCGTCCTCGCCGCGGGGCATTTCCTGCAGGCCCGAGGCCACGTCGAGCACCTTGACGTCGGTGCCGGGAAGCGGGAAGCCGATCGTGCCGATCTTACGCTGACGGGTGTTGGTGGGGTTGGCGGTGGCCACCGGCGCGGTTTCGCTCAAGCCGTAGCCTTCGAAGATGACGGCCCCGGTCTTCTCCTCGAAGCGCCGGCAGACCTCCGGCGGCAGCGGGGCGCCGCCCGAGAAGCAGCCGATGAGCGAAGTGAGGTCGAATTTGTCCAGCAGGGAGTGATTGGTGAACGCCATGAAAAGGGTCGGCACCGCCGGCATGAGCGTGGGACGGTGCTTCTGGACGATTTTGAGCACTTCGGTGAACGGCGGGTGGCCGGCCCGGGGGTCGGGGACGCAGATCAGCCGGCTCGCGCTGGCGCAGGAGGAGAGCATGGCGCAGGTCATGCCGAAGCTGTGGTAAAAGGGCAGGACCCCGAGATAGGTGTGAAAGGCCCGGCGTTGGGTCTCGGGTGGGGCGCCCGGTTCGTGCACGAGCTGCATCCAATGGTTGATGCCGGCCAGGTCGTAGGTGAAGTTGGTGTGGGTCAGGCAGGCCCCCTTGGGGATCCCCGTGGTACCGCCCGTGTAGAGAATGAGCGCCAGGTCCGTCGAGGGGTTGATGTCGACCGCGGGCGGTTCGGGTTTGGCCGCCGCGACCACGTCGTCGAAAAATAGATGGCCGGCCTGGTAAGACGCCGCCTTGGGGATCTTGCCGAGCAACCCGCCGATGATCCCTTTCAGCTTGGGCAGGTAGGACTTGACCCCGCAGATCACCACGGTCTCGACGGCGGTTCCCTCGATGGCCTTGACGGTGGTCGGGTAGAACCCGGGGTGATCCATGCAGAAGACGGCCTTGGCGCCGCAGTCCTTGAGCTGGTGCTGGAGCTCCTGGGCCGTGTACAGCGGGTTGCAGGTGACCCCGACCGCTCCGGCTTTGAGCAGGCCGAAGTAGATCGCCGGATAATGCGGCAGGTTGGGCAGGAAGATGGCCACGCGATCGCCCTTGCGGATCCCGCGCCCGGCCAGGAAGTGGGCGATCCGGTCGGCCGTGTCCTTGACCTGGGCATAGGTCCGCGACGCGTCGCTGAAAACGGTGTAAACCCGGTCCGGGAACTCCTTGGCCGTTTCATCCAGGATCGAATAAAGGGGCTTGTCGTATCCTGTGATTTCGCGGGGGACGCCATCCGGCCAGTGGGGGGTGGGCCAGCCTTGCGTGGACATGTCTGCCTCCTTTGGCGATGGGGGTGGAAAGAAGCAAATCCGACGAGAAGAGCCTGGCAAGTATAGAAGAAGTGGCAGGGGCTGTCAAACGGGAAAGAAGCAGATGGCGGCCTTTTCAGGAAGCCATCAAAGGTCGGCTGAAAATTCGCTGCAAATCACCCGGTAGAGCTCCTCGCCGATGGCGATGCCCGCATCGATGAACCGGGGGCCGTAGATCCTGCCGGTCGGGGTGCGGAAAGTGGAGCGGATGCGCGAGAGGCTCTCCATGCCGGCCGGGTAGTGCCGCAGGAAGTCGTGCAAGCTCGGCCGGCTGAAGGCGACCATGGCCCAAAGGGTGTCCGTGAAGTTGTCCGGGCCCCATCGAAACTTGTCGGCATCGTACAGGCAGTCGGAAACCAGCGCCCCCTCCCGGGTGTTGATGCCGACGGTGGGCTTGAACGCTTCATGGTTGCGGATGGCGAGGCAGATGTCCTGGATTTCATCGGCTCCCAGCGGGTATTCGGCGAGCAGCCCGGCCGCCAAATCCGCCCCCTGCTCGGCGTGGTTGCTCTGCTTGCGCCGGATGTCGTGCAGCAGGCCGGCGCAATGCGCCGTGCAGATTCGGCGCGCCAGATAAGCGCCCGTGTAGCCGGCGGCCCGGCCCTCGATGTGGGTCAGCGCGCCCGCGTCCAAGGCGACCTTGGTGGCGTGCTGCATGCCGTGGCCGAAATCGTCCTCCAACCGGGCCATCACCTGCCGCCGCAGCCGCACGACCAGCGGCTCGGTTTCGAAAATCCTCCGCGAGACGTCCACCGCGCCGGCCTCATCGCGGTAAAAATCGAGTGCCGGAAACCGGGCCGCGATCCGGCACGCCCGCTCGCGCAGCTGCGTGTAGAAAGACAGCGTATCGGCCATTGCCAGTTGGGGGGAAAGGGGTGAAGGACGGGAGCGCCGATTTCGACCGAGCGAAACCGTCGCTCCCGTTGATGATCATAGCGGAGAAAAGCTCAGCTTTCAATCAGGCGGAAGGGTTTGCCGCAGATCTTCCAGCTGCCGCCCTCCCGCACCAGCGTCAGGGTCTCTTCCACCGGATGGGTTTCGCCGACGAAAAACCAGCGGGCCACGAGCCCGAACACCGGGTTGATGGTGCGCCGGCGCTCGCCCTTGAGCCGGACTTCGGCGGTGTCGGCGTCCTTGAGGGTGGTCTTGAGCTGCAGGTGGTAAATGCCCTGTTTCATGTACTCGAACTGGAAACCGAGGGAGCGGGCTTCCTGGTCGACCCGCTGCAGATAGTTCGCCACCACGCCGTCTTCGGACTTCTGTGAAAGCTTCTGGCACAGCCGGTCGGCCATGGAGGCGTCCAGCCAGAAATAGGCCTCGGCGAATTCCACGGCGGCCTTCTCCGGGTTGTCACGCTGATCGGCGACGGCCAGGACCACCTGGAGGATCAACGCCAACATGATGATCGAGGTGAACGTCAGGAACTTACTGCCGCTGTCCATCGGGCCCTTCCTCCTTTTACTTATTCATGCTTTTGTTCATTCATGGGGATTCACGGGGGAAGACCTTCGATCGCGGGAGGATGCCGGCCGCATCGATCCAAGGTTCATCACCGTTGGCGCTTAACATGATTTAATAGGCATGACAAGATTTTTTTAGGCGATCGGTCTCACCGCACGCGGCAGGTTTGAACCCAGAGCTCCGCGATGCATTTCAAGCGGTCCATTTCAGCCGGAGAGCAGGCGGGTTCGAGCGCGTTGAAAAATTCGGGATGCAGCAGGTCGGCCTCTTTGAAGGGCTGCAGGACGTACCGGCGGCAGCCTTGGATGAGCCGCGCGATGCGCTCGACGGTGTCCGCAGTGACCAGGGGCTTCACGCAGGTGGTCCGGAATTCGTAGTCGAGCGCCGAGGCCATGACCACCTGCAGGCTGGCGAGCAGCGCGGAGCCGTCGCAGCGGCCGGCGATGCAGCCTTCGTAGCGCTCGGGATCGGTCTTGATGTCCATGGCCACGTAGTCCACCAGGCCTTCGCGAATGAGCCGGGCGATCATCCGCGGCCGGCTGCCGTTGGTGTCCAGCTTGACGGCGTAGCCCAGCTGCTTGACCCGGGAGCAGAAATCCGGCAGGTCCGGATTCAAGGTGGGCTCGCCGCCGGAGATGACGACCCCGTCCAGAAACCCGCGCCGCTCACCGAGGAAAGCGAAGAGCTCCTCCGACGTGACCGCGGCCGGCCGCCGGCTGGGCTCGCCGGTCAGCTGGGGATTGTGGCAATAGGGGCAGTCGAAGTTGCACCCCGCCAGGAACACGACGCAGCTCACCTTGCCGGGGTAGTCGATGAAGGATTGCTTCTGGAGGCCTCCGACTTTCATAACGCGACCTTGATGTTCTTCCTATCCCCGAACTCGGCCTGCTTGCCGCTGTTCCACTGCTTCACCGGCCGCAGATAGCCCACCACCCGGGAGTAGACCTCGGTGGTGTCGCTGCACCGGCTGCAGCGGGGCTGCTCCCCGTCCAGATAGCCGTGAGAGGGGCAGATGCTGAAGGTCGGGGTGAGCGTGAAGTAGGGCAGGCGATGCCGGGAGGCGATCTTGCGCACCAGGCTCCTTATAACGGCGGTCTCTTTCACCTGCTCGCCCAAGAAAATGTGCAGCACCGTCCCGCCGGTGTATTTGCACTGCAGCTCGTCCTGCAGCTTCAGGGTCTCGAACAAATCCTCGGTGAAGCCGACCGGCAGCTGGCTGGAATTGGTGTAGTAGGGGGCGGCGCCGTGCCGGCGCACATCGGACTCGTTGGCGCCGAGAATGTCCGGGAACCGCTTTTTATCGAGCATGGCCAGCCGGTAGGAGGTGCCCTCGCCCGGGGTCGCTTCCAGGTTGAACAGGGTGCCGCCGTCCTGCTGGAGGCCGGCGATGGCCTCCCTCAGAAAATCCATCACCCGCAGCGCGAACTGCTGGCCCTCGGCGGTGGTGATGTCCTGGCCCAAAAAGTTCAGGCAGGCCTCGTTCATGCCGATGATGCCGATCGTTGAAAAGTGGTTCTTCCAGTAGATCCCGGAGGCCTTCTTGATCTCCCGCAGGTAGAACTTGGAGTAGGGGTAGAGGTTTTTGTCGGTGAACTGCTCGAGCACCTTGCGCTTGATAATCAGGCTCTCGGCCGCCAGGCGCACCTGCCGGGCGAGGCGGGCGAAGAAATCGGCTTCGCCGTCGCTGAGGTAGCCGATGCGCGGCAGGTTGAGGGTCACGACGCCGATCGAGCCGGTGAGCGGGTTGGCGCCGAAAAGCCCGCCGCCGCGCTTGAGCAGCTCGCGGTTGTCAAGCCGCAGCCGGCAGCACATGGAGCGGGCGTCCTCCGGCGACATTTCGGAGTTGATGAAATTGGAGAAGTACGGGATCCCGTATTTTCCGGTCATGCGCCACAACGGCTCGAGGTTGGGGTTTTCCCAGTCGAAGTCCGCCGTGAGGTTGTAGGTCGGTATCGGGAAGGTGAACACCCGCCCCTTGGCGTCGCCCTCCATCATCACCTCGGCAAAGGCCCGGTTGACCAGGTCCATCTCGGGCTGAAACTCGCCGTAGGTTTCCTTACGCTCCACGCCGCCGACCACCACGGGCGCGTCCCTTAGAACGGAGGGCGGGTTGAGGTCGAGGGTGATGTTGGTGAAGGGCGTGTTGCCGGTGATGAATACTTTCCCGTTTCTCCTGGCGATCACGGTTTCATTGTCGGTGCTCGGGCACCAGATCACGCCGGAATAGCCGACCTTGCGGATTTGCTGGATGTACGTGTCCTGATGGTCGATCAGCCGCAGAACGTGCAGCGTTTTTTTGCCGATGGTCGGCTTGCGCGTTCCGGCCGTGAAACCGAATTCGGCATCCACGGCGATCTGCTGAAGACCGTTCAAGATCTCGATATTGGTCGTGGTGATCTTGGAACCTTCGTGCCCGTCCGCTTTCAGGTAGGTGTCGAGAAACAGTCGCGCCTGCCGCCGGCTCATGTTTTTCAACACCTTCGGGATGAATTTGACCGTTTCCCGTGTCCCGAACAAGGTGTCCAGAATCCTCTGAGACGATTCCGCATTCATTCGAATCATCTGCGAGGAGGTCCCCAGCGCCGGAACAGAATCCCGGTTGGTATAGGTAAATCCCAAGCGCTTCAAGACGGATACGATTTCTTCATAGTTTTGAGGGCTTTTAATCTTTGATTGGTAGATGGTGATTCGATGACAGTGGCGGTGCTTGGAGTAGCTCTCCTTCGACCCCTCGGCGATGATCCAGGCCAGCAGGCGGATCTCATCATCGGAAATACCTATATCCGCCCGGGTGTTCTTGCCGGAAATCGGAACGATGACCGGCGATTTATATTCGACCACCTTTTCGATCTCTTCCAGTACAAACGTCTGGTCCGTGTTGAACTTTTTCCGAACCACCCGGTGCCCCGGCGAAATCAGCTGATCCTGAATCCGGTTTTTCAGGTGATACATTTCACCGGTGTAGGGCCTTGAAAACATGGCCTTCACCGGCTGGTCTTCGATGGCCCCCGTATGGATATTGAACGTTTTTATGATTTGACCTTCTTCGATGTCCGCATGTCCCATCCATCCATCCGGCGTCAGGATATCGGTGTCTTCGGACAGGCACTGAAACCCGACCCGCGTCGGGATGTTGATGTTGAAAATGAACTCCTGCAGCGCCTGCTTGACCTCCGGGTACCCGAGGCGGTCGTAGCGCACGAACGGGGCGAGCAGGGTGTCGAAGTTGGATATGGCCTGGGCCCCGGCCGCCTCCCCCTGCAGGGTGTAAAAGAAGTTCACGATCTGGCCGAGCGCGCTGCGCAGGTGCCTGGGCGGGGAGCTTTCCACCTTGCCTTCCACCCCCTTGAACCCCTGGCGCAGCAGGTCCATCAGGTCCCAGCCCACGCAGTAGACCGAGAGCAGGTTCAGGTCGTGGATGTGGAGGTCGCCTTCCGTGTGGGCTTGGCGGATCTCGGGCGGGTAGATGCTGTTCAGCCAGTACTCGGAGGTCACCTCGGAGGAGATGTAGTTGTTGAGCCCCTGCAGGGAGTAGCTCATGTTGCTGTTTTCACGAATTTTCCAGTCGAGCTTCTCGATGTAGTGGTTCACCAGGTCGACGTTCGCCCGGGTGGTTATCTTGCGGATCTGGGCATGCTGTTCGCGGTAGAGGATGTAGGCCTTGGCCGTCTTGTAGGAGGGGGAGTCCAGCAGCACGCGC
>CAZLSV010000026.1:12507-61639 GCA_964562235.1 uncultured Desulfatibacillum sp. | reverse complement strand
CGTTTTATCGAAAGAATAGAACAGCCACGCCGCCGCTGGCGTTGGTGGCAGGTCTGATTACCGCGGGGCAGCTCCAGGCCGCAGAGCCGCTCATTATCGGCGTGCCCACTTCTCTGGGGTTCTTGGAAGGAAAAGAATCCCACAAGGTAGTACAAATGGCCGTCAGTGAGATCAACGCGAAAGGCGGCGTGACGGTAGGCGGTCAGAAGCGGCTCTTCGAAGTATCCTCGATGGACATACGGGACGCCGCTCCCGGGGTGCCGGTGCCGGAAGCCCTGCTCGGCATCGAAAAAAACATTCTGGAGAAAAAGCCGGTCGCCATCGTGGTCGGGCCCTTCCGCTCCGAGGCGCTGGTCGCCGCGATGGACTTGATCGCCAAATACAAGACGCCGATGATCGGGACCATTGCCATGACCCCGGCTTCCGAAGCCAAAGTCAAAGAGGACCCGGAAAAGTACAAGTACGTGTTTCGCAACTGCCTCAACGCCATTTACCTGGTGAATTATCTCTCCGGGACCATGGCCGCCATCAATAAGGAGTTCGGCTTCACCAAGGTCTATATCATGCATCAGGATGTGGCCTGGGCGCGGGCGACGGCCGACGGGGTGAAGAAAAGCTACTTCGAAAAGGCCGGGTGGGAAGTGCTCGACCAGGAAGCCTACCCGACCGGCACCTCGGATTTCTCATCGGCGCTGATGAAAGCCCAGGCCAAGGGCGCCCAGGTGATCATGCCGATCTTTGACATGCCCCAGAGCGGCATTTTGGTCAAGCAGTGGAAATCCATGAACGTACCGGCCCTCATGGCCGGTTTCATCTCCCCGCTGGCGGGCACGGATGCCTGGAAAACCTTTGACGGCAAAATCGGCGGGGCCATCAACTGCATCTTCGAGATGGGCAGCGCCATCGCCACCGACAAGCTGCCCAAGTCGGTGGAGTTCTACAACAAGTACAAGAAAATCTTCGGCAAGGAGCTTCAGGCCGGCCACGGTCCTGCACCGGCCTATGAGTCCGTCTACATCCTGGCGGAAGCCATTGAGCGCGCCGGGAGCCTGGACCCCGACGCCATCGCCGCCCAGGTGAAAAAAACCGACCGGATGGGAATCATGGGCCGCATCCGCTTTGATGCGGGCAACCAGGTCGTCTACGGCTTCGACCCCAAGGAAACCGCGGCCGCGGCCGTCTTTCAGTGGACCGACGACGGCAAGCGCCGGATCGTCTTCCCGGAGTCCCTGGCGGAAGCCAAAATCCAGCTCCCCAAAGGCTTGAAGTCCGCCAAGTGAGCGTGACCGCGGCACGAACGCGCAAAAGGGCTTCCCGAACGACGGGAAGCCCGCCGCTTCCCTGACGAAACCCATCGGGGTGAGGTTTCAGCACCCCCGGAGGTCGGCCGGATGTTTCTGGGAACCATCATCTACGCCCTGCTCAACAGCGCCATTCTGGCCGTGCTGGCGATCGGGTTCAGCCTGACCTTCGGCATCAGCGGGGTGGCGAACTTCGGCTACGGGGCCATGTACATTCTCTCCGCCTACCTGAGCTGGATGCTCCTCAACCTCCTGGAACTGCCTTACGGACTGTCGGTCTGCGCTTCCCTACTGGTCACGATGGGGGCCGGGGCGCTGATCTACCGGTTCGTGCTCCTGCGGGTTCGCGGGCAGGCCTTGTCGGAGGTGATCGCCACCTTCGGGGTCGGGCTGGCGGTCCTGGAGCTGTTCAACTATCTGGGTTTCGTCGGTTTCGAGTACACCCTCCCGGTTCTCATCGACAAGAGCTTCGTGATCGGCGGGACCATGGTCGACGCCCAGCGGCTCCTGATCGCGGCGGCGGCGGCGCTCCTCGTGGCGGGCTTGTGGGCCTTCACCCACCACACGCGGCTCGGCCTGGCCTTCCGCGGCATCGCCCAGGATGAACGCACGGCCCTCACCCTGGGCATCGACTCGGACTGGATCGCCACGCTCAGCGTCGCGTTCGGATGCGGGCTGGCGGCCCTGGCCGCCACCCTCATCATCCCGCTCGGCAGCATCTCGCCCAGCGAGGGCTACGAGGTGCTGATCAAGGCCCTGGCCGTCTGCATCATCGGCGGCCTCGGCAGCACCGGCGGGGTCATCGTGGCGAGCTTCATCATCGGTTTCGCCGAGCGTTTTACGGACACCTACCTCAGCTCGCACTGGACCATGATCGTCAGCCTGGCCGCGATTCTCCTCGTCCTGGCGGTGAAGCCCTCGGGCTTGTTCGGCCGGCAGAAGGAACGGGAAGAAAGGATCTAACCGCTTGGAACGACGCCGAGAACGCATTGACCGGGGCATCAAGGTGCGCGCGGGGGATGTTTTCGCCCTGTGTTCGTGGCGTGAAATGCTCTATCTGACGGCTCCCCGGCTGATCCCCGTGCTGGGGTTCCTGCTGCTACCGTTGGTGCTGGGCACCTACTGGCAGAAAGTGCTCCTGTCCGTGGCCGTGTTCGCCCTGCTGGCCATCAGCTGGGACATCCTGGCCCAGTCCGGGATGATCTCCCTGGGGCAGGCGCTTTTCTTCGGCCTGGGGGCCTACTGCTCGGGCGTCCTGAACCACGTTTTCGGCTGGCATCCGCTCCTGGCGCTGCCGGCGGCGGCCCTGCTCGGGGGGCTGATCAGCACGGCCTGCCTGTTGCCCGTGCTGCGCCTGCGGGGCGTCTACTTCTCCATGGTCACCCTCATCATCCCGCTCATGCTGGTCCGGGTCGTCGAGGCCACCAAGGTATTCGGCGGCACCGAGGGCCTGAGCGGCATCGCCCCCCTGCCCTCCAAGTGGGTCGAGCTCTACCTGATCATCGGGGTCCTGCTGACGGCGCTTTTCGGACTCCGGCGCATGCTCGACTCCGACTACGGGCTGGTGCTGAAAGGCATCAAGGACAACGACCGTTCGGTGACCAACGCCGGAATCAACATCTACTGGTTCAAGACCCAGGCGCTTTTCATCGCCAGCAGCATCGGCGCGCTGGCCGGGGCCTTCATGACCCACGTGTACATGTTCGTGGGCATGCCGGTCTTCGCGCTGGATTACTCGATCCTGCCGATCGCCGCGGCGGTGGTGGGCGGGCCGGGGACGCTGGCGGGCGCCACCCTGGGGGCGGTGATCCTGGTGCCGCTTTCGGAGGCCCTGCGCGGGATCGGCGGCCTGCGCATCGTGTTCTACGGGTGTTTTCTGGTCGTGTTCATCGTCGCCCTGCCCGAGGGCATCTTCCATTACGTCCAGCGCAAATACCACCAGTTCGAGCGCTGGGTGGAGGTGGAGTGATGGGGTCGGGGGTTCTTCTCAGGGTCGACTCGCTCTACAAGTACTTCGGCGGGATCCAGGCCGTCACGGACCTCAGCTTCGAACTGGCCGAGGGTGAGCTGCTGGGCCTCATCGGCCCGAACGGCTCCGGCAAGACCACGGCGGTCAACCTGATCACCGGTTTCGTCAAACCCTCCAAGGGCGACGTCCTCTACCGGGGCCGCAGCATCACCGGGCTGGCGCCCCACGCGGTGGTGCGGCTGGGAATTTCCCGCACCTTCCAGATGGTAAAACCGTTTTATCAGCTGCCGGCCTACAAAAACATGATCATCCCCCTCTACTCGCCGCGGGTGAAGCAATTGGCCGGCGGCCGCTACGGCGACCGGGACGCGGTGGCCCTCGACCTGCTGGAGGAGGTCGGCTTCGAGCGCGATGCCCAGGTGGCCTACAAGAGCGCGGCCGTCCTGCCCCAGGGCTACCTCAAGCGCCTGGAGCTCGCCAAGGCCATGGCCCTGAGGCCCGATCTGATCATCCTCGACGAGTTGTTCTCCGGCCTCAGCCTGGCCGAGGTCGCCGGCATCGTCCCGATCATCGAAAAGCTGCGCAAGGAGGGCAAAACCATCATCATGATCGAACATCGCCTGAAGGAGCTGTTCCGGATCGCCGACCGGATCGTGGTGCTCAACTTCGGCCAGAAAATCGCCGAGGGCCGGGCGGAAGAAGTCATGGCGAGCGAGGACGTCAAGAAGGCCTACCTGGGAGTTGAATCGTGAGCCGCGACCCGAACGGCCACTCCGCCGCCTCACCCAAACCCCTGCTCGAAGTCAGGGAGCTGATGGTGTTCTTCGAAAACGCACTGGCCGTCAACGGGCTCAGCCTTGAGGTGCAGGCGGGGGAGATCGTGGGGGTGATCGGTTCCAACAGCGCCGGCAAGACCACCCTGATGAACGCGCTCTCGGGGCTCATCATCGACATGCGCACCAAGGAGAAGCGCCGCGGCGGGGAGCGCATTACCCTGTACGGCCAAATTCTCTTCCAGGGAGAGGACATTACCGAGACCCGCCCCAGCGAACGGGTCAAAAAGGGAATCGTGCTCTCGCGCGAACGCCACCCCGTGTTCCCGGAGAGCAGCGTCCTGGAAAACCTCCGGATCGCCGGTTACCTGAAGACCCGCGCCCAGGTGAAGGAGACCATCGCTTACGTCTTCGAGCTCTTCCCGCACCTGGCGCGGTTGAAATCCCGCAAGGCCGGGTTCATGAGCGGCGGCGAGCAGCAGATGCTCGCCATCGGCATGGCCCTGGTGGTGCAGCCGCGCCTGCTGCTGCTGGATGAGCCGTTGCTCGGCCTGAGCCCGCTCATGCAGCAGGCCGTCATGGAGGCCATCGTGAACCTGAAGCGGCACTACGGCCTCACGGTGGTGCTGAGCGAGCAGTTCGCGCGACCGGTGCTGCCCGTGATCGACCGCGGGTACGTGGTTGAAAACGGGATGCTCGCCCTGTCCGGCACGGGGCCCGAGCTGATGGAAAACCCGGAAATCAAGTCGGCCTATTTCGGAATATAAGGTGGCCATGCAGGATCCCAGCAACTCCTCGATCTATGCGGCGTTCGCCGAAACCGCCGAACGGCGCAGGAACCACACGGCGGTGATTTACCTGGGCAGCCGGTATTCGTACGGTCGTGTCAAAAAACTGGCCGAAGCCTTCTCCGGCGGCCTCGCCCGCATAGGCATTACGGCCGGCTCGAAGGTGATGCTTTACATCCCCAACAGCATCCAGTGGGTGGTGGCGTGGCTCGGCCTCCAGCGCCTGGGGGCGGTGGCCGTGCCCATCACCCCGATCTACACCCCTCACGACATCATTTATATCGCCAACGACAGCGGCGCCGAGGCGATCGTCTGCGCCGACACCAATTTCGGCTACGTGACGAGCGCGCTGCCCGAGACCGGCCTGAAGCAGGTCGTTTTCGCGAACATGGCCGACCTTCTGCCCGGCTGGAAACGCGCCTTCGGCTACCTCTTCGACGTCGTGCCGAGAGGCAAAACGGCCGTAGACGACCGCACCCGCGCTTTCCGCAGCCTGATATCGGGCTCCGCCGGCAAAACGCTTCCGGAAGCCGGCGCCCGTGGCGGCGACGACACCGCCGAGATCCTTTACACGGGCGGGACCACCAAGTTCCCCAAGGGAGTGCCCATCTCGCATGCGCTGTTTCTGGTCTCCGCGGACGAGCAAATCCGCATGAGCGCGCCGCTGTTCGCCCCGGAGGACAACGTCGTCATGGGCAACGCCCCGCTTTTCCACATACTGGGCCAGACCTGCAGCCTGGCGGCGCTGCTGGTGGGCGGGTCCCTGATCATCCAGCCCCGCATCAACGTCGACGCGGCCTTCGATGCCATCCAGCGGTTCCGGGCCCGGACCATGATCGGCGTGCCGGCGCTCTACCGCATGATCCTCGAGCACTCGCGCCTGGATCAGTACGACCTCAGCTCCCTGGAGTACTGCTTCAGCGGCGGGGACGTTCTGCCGACAGATCTCGGGCAGCGCTGGCTGGAAAAATTCGGGCGGCCCATCCGTCAGGGCTACGGCGCCACCGAGACCTGCGGCGGGGTCGCCATGTGCCCCACCGATGGCGACAACCCACCCAAGAGCGTGGGCAAGGTGGTGGCCAGCAAGCGGGTGAAGCTCGTCGACCCCATCGAGCTCAAGGAGGTCGGGACGGGGGAGCCCGGCGAACTGCTGGTCTCCTCGCGCCACATGGTGAAGGCCTACCTCAACAAGCCGGAGGAAACCGAGGCGGCTTTCGTCCGGATCGACGGCGAGACCTGGTACCGCACGGCGGACATCATGTCGATGGATGCCGACGGCCATCTCTACTTCGTCGACCGCACCGTGGACACCATCAAGCACAAGGGCTACCGCATCTCCGCCTCGGAGGTCGAGTCCGTGCTGCAGGAGCACCCGGCGGTCATGGCCACCTGCGTCGTAGGCCTTCCGGACCCGAAAGTCGGCGAGCGCATCAAGGCCTACGTGGTGCTCAAAGAAGACATCAAGGGGATCACCGGTTACGAACTCATCAAGTGGTGCCGCAACCGCCTGGCCCCTTACAAGATCCCGCACTACATCGAGTTCCGGGACATGCTGCCCAAGTCCAAGGTGGGCAAGCTCCTGCGCCGCGAAATCCGGGACGAGGAAAAACGGCGCAAGGACGTGTGACGACCCGGCGAGCTGAATCGATCGGAGGCGCAGCCATGAACATTTCCCAGCACGTTGAGCAGGCCGCAAAATTTTTCCCGGACAAAGCCGCGGTCATCTTCGAAGGCACCTCCCTCACCTACGGGGAGATGAACACCCGCATCCATCGTCTGGCCAATGCCCTCAAAGCCAACGGCGTCGACCGCGGCGCGTGCGTGGCGCTTTACTTGCCGAACATCCCCGAATTCGTGATCTGCTACCTCGCAACCGTCAGAGTCGGCGCCATCGCCGTCTCCATCAACTCCATGTACAAATCCGAAGAGCTCAACTACATCCTCAACGATGCCGGCTGCGTGCTGATATTCACGACCGGGGAACTGCTGCCCAACATCCCCTTCCGGGATTGTCCGACCCTGAAGCAGGCGGTGGTCTGTGAGGGAGACCCCCAGGGCCGCCCGGCGCTCGCGGATTGGCTGGCCAAGGGATCGAGCGATCGCGCGATCGCGGACATGCAGCCGGAGGACCCCGCCGTTCTGCTCTACACCTCCGGCACCACCGGGTTTCCCAAAGGCGCGACCCTCTCCCACGGCAACGTGGTCTCCAACGCGTGGGCGACGGTGCACCATGCCGGGTATAATAAGGATGATCGCATGATTCTGTTTCTGCCCGTTTTTCACGTCTTCGGGCAGAATTTCATCATGAACGCCACGTTCCAGGCCTGCGCGACGCTCGTGCTGCATCGACGCTTCGTTCCCGAGCGGGTGCTGGATTCGATGCGCCGGGACCGCGTCACCATGTTTTTCGCCGTGCCCACCATTTACATCGCGCTTTTGAACTCGCCGATGCCCGATGAAGTGTTCGCCTCCGTCCGCTACGAATTTTCAGCGGCCTCGACCATGCCCAAAGAGATATCCGCCCGCTGGACCGAGCGCTTCGGCCGGCCGGTGTACGAGGGGTACGGGCTGACCGAGTGCTCTCCGTTCGCCTGCTACAACCACGATTTCCGGCACAAATTCGGAAGCGTCGGCACCCCGGTGGAGAATTTCGAGATCAAGATCCTGGACGGCGATGACCGGGAACTGCCGCTGGGCAAATGGGGAGAGATCTGCATCCGAGGCCCGGGGGTGATGCAGGGGTACTGGAACAAACCCGAAGAAACCCGGCAGGCGCTGCGCAACGGGTGGCTGCATTCGGGCGACATCGGAACCATGGACGACGAGGGCTACGTCTTCATTGTCGATCGGGTCAAGGACATGATCAATGTTTCGGGATTCAAGGTCTGGCCCGCCGAGGTGGAGGGTTTTCTCTACAAACATCCCGCCATCCAGGAGGTCGCGGTTTACGGCCGGCCGCACCCCGAAAAAGGAGAGGCGGTCGTGGCGGCCGTGGTCCTGAAGGAGGGCGCCGGGGCCACGGGCGAGGATATCATCGCCTATTGCCGCGATCACCTGGCGGCCTACAAGGCCCCGGCCCGGGTCGAGTTCATGTCCGAGCTGCCCAAGAGCGCCACCGGCAAGATTCTGAAGCGGATCCTGAAGGATAAAGAGTGAACCATTGAACCGAAGAGGGGGGTATGGACTTTTCGCTGACCAAAGAACAGCAGGACATCGTCAAGGCGGCCCGCAAGTTCGCCGTGAAGGAGTTCCCGGAACGCGCCCGCGAATTCGACCGGGAGGAGAGTTTTGATCTCGGGCTCTGGAAAAAGGCGTGCGAGCTAGGGTTTGTGGGCGTTTTCATTGACAAGCGCTACGGCGGCTTGGGCTACGGATTTCTGGAGCACTGCCTGATCAACGAGGAGTTCTGGGCCGTCGAGCCGGGCATCGGCTCGGCCATTTTGTCGACCACCTTCGGGGCCGAGCTGATCCAGCTCTTCGGCAGCGAGCACCAGAGGGCGACGATCCTGCCCAAGCTCGCCGAAGGCGAGGCCATCATCGGAACCGCCATCACGGAGCCCGATGCCGGCAGCGACGTCACCATGGCCTCCACGACTGCCGTGAAGGACGGCAACGAGTGGGTCATCAACGGCTCCAAGATGTTTGCCACGAACGGGACCATCGCCGCGTACATGAACGTCTTTTGCGTGACCGATCCCGAGAACCCCTCCCGGCACAAGCGCCACAGCTTCATCCTCGTGCCGACGGCGGCCGCCGGGTACAAGGCCAACAAGATCCACGGCAAACTGGGTATTCGCGCCTCGGACACGGCGGAGCTGGTCTTCAAGGACCTGCGGGTGCCCGCGGAAAACCTGGTCGGGGTCGCCGGCGAAGGTTTTTCGCAGCTGATGGGGTTTTTCAATCACACCCGGCTGCATGTCTGCGCCCAGGCCGTGGGGCTCTCCCGGGCCGCCCTGGAGGAGGCCGTGCGCCATGTGAAGGGGCGGGTCCAGTTCGGCCACCCCTTGGCCGCATTCCAGGCCACCCAGTTCAAGATCGCGGAGATGGCCACCCGCATTCGCGCCTCCCGCAACTTGTATTACGAGGCGGCCTGGACCGCGGACCGCGGCAAACTGGACCACGGCCTGGTGGCCATGGCCAAGTGGTTTTCCGGCAAGACCGCGGTCTACTGCGCCGACGAAGCCCTGCAGATGCACGGGGGCTACGGGTACATCGACGAGTACAAGGTCCAGCGCCTCTACCGCGACGCCAAGATCCTGGAGATCTACGAAGGCACCAAGGAGATCGAAAAGACCATCGTCGCGCGAACCGTGCTGCGATAGGTACAACCATAGGGCCATCGTCAGAATAGAGCTCCGATTGCCGTCGGGATGTTGATGTGGGAGCGGCATCTTGCCGCGAAAAGGATCGAGGCGGGACGACTCTCCTACTCACTGGGTTGGTTGGCCGGATTCATGTGGTTCCGCCCAAGCGGAACACATTAAGGGTTGCATAATTGTATAGACACGGACGCCCCCTCACCCTGCCCTCTCCCTCAGGACTGGGGAAGGGCAGGGTGAGGGGGTCGCTCTCGGCCCATACTATTTCGAGACGATTAATATTTCTGACGACCGCTCTATACCGGCGATCCAATAGGGATAATTTCAGAATCCCCCGAACCGGCGGAGCCGGACGCCCTGTCGTAAAGCAGTATATTTAGGGATTGGACTGGAGAGAGACCGCCGCCGATGCTGCCCGAGTTCGAACACGCCCTGCTCGCCCGGGTCAACCGGATCCCGATCGTTCAGACGCTGAAGCTGGCGATCGTCCGCTTCGAGGAGGGTTACTGCGAAACCCGGGTGCCGCGCCGGCGCGAATATGACGGGGTCTTCGAATCCTTCCACGGCGGCCTGCTGATGACCATCGCCGACAGCACGGCCTGCTTTGCGATCCTGACCCGCACCGGCCCGGACACCCGGCTGACGACCACCGACATGAACATCCGCTTCCTCGCCCCCTGCCTGAGCGACGTGACGGCCAGGGCCCGCGTGATCAAATTCGGCCGCACCCTCTGCCCCGTGGCGGTCGACCTGTTCGACGCGCAGGAGAAACAGGTGGCCGTGGCCCAGGTCAATTACATCCTGCTCACCGACCCCTCGCCGCCGGGGCCCCCAAGCGCCTGAGGGCCGGCGCGCTGCCGGCGCCTTGGGCGGCCTTCTCCGATTCCCGCACCGGGGCAGCCAATTTATTGACATTTCCCGCCCGGAGACCATGCCTTCGGCATACGAACAGACCCGTCTCGCCGATGTGCAAAATGCAACCACCTGATATGATTGATGGCAGCTGCCATAAAGCTTGTCGGCCCGATGGCATGCAAATTGCTTTGAGTTCGTCCTTCAAATCAGCTATCCCGGGCATGCGCCACGCGTCGATCAGGACTCAACTTCAAATGAAAAGGACGATCGTTATGCTGAACGTTAAGGGGTTCTTCCGTGCTCTTGCGAGCTTGTTGGCCTTTACCTGGTTGGTTGGCTATGCTTTTAATGCGTATGCAGGCAATGCCTTGAGCGGGGCGGCACTCGAAAGCGGCTGCCGGACTTATGCGGACAAGGCGGTTAAGAATTCGAAGGAATGGAAAGAGCGAGACTGCGGGAAAAAGTTGCAGCTCGACATACAAGTGATGGATACGGACTTCAACTGGCAATACAAACGCTGCATGGGATCGGTCGGTACGACCATCGACACCGATCTGCAGCTTCAGGAGACCCATCTCCACAAGTGCCGCGGCGTCACCGCCGGCACCGGAGTGGTCACGCCTCCGGCCGGCACCTATCCGCCGTCCACACCTCCGACCGGTACTCAGCCGCCTCAGACGAGGCCGCCCACGCCCACCGTTCCGCCGCTCCCTCCGACCGGCAGCGCTGCCGTAGGGGATCTCTGGGACCTGGTCGTAATCAACAGCGTCGATCTGGCGCGCTCGCAGCAGACCTACCACATCCCCGCGCCCTTGAACGGCCGGTTCAAGGGGCAGAACGTCGTTGCCGGGAACCTCGATTTCGAAGGAGATGTCTCCGGGTCCGCCTTCCACGCGGTCGCAACGGACCGCTCCGGCTACCGGGCCGAGCTTTTCGGCCGGGTGGCAGCGAAAAACCGGATCGAAGGCACCGGCTGCGACAACCGCAACAGGAGTTTTTCCTTTACGCTGGTCAAGAGATAGAAACCGTTTTTCCCGACGGTGAAATACGTTCCGCGCAACGGCGCACCGAGCCGGCTGTCCGGTGCGCCGCGCCTCCACAACTTTCATTTCAGATGGGGCTCCGGGTTCCACGGTTTTAAGGGTCGTCAATTGGAGTTACACCATTTATAAAAAGAAACCCCGCATCTTGATGATGCGGGGCCTTATCCGTTCAGCAACCGGTTCGAAAAGGGTTGCATTCGTTGTTAGCTCCCCATGTGCAACCCTCTCCATAACCGTTCTCTTTCTCCCACAGATAGCCAATAACCATCAAAATCAATTTGTTATCAAATATCAGGCCGTTCCCGGCGGACAGGAAGAGGGTCAAGTCACATTTGTCGCAAATGCTGTCGTAAACGTGTCGTAAAGGTTGTCGCAAACCTGTCGCAAAGATTAATACCCTTCCGCCAGGCGGTAGAGCAGTTGGTGGGTTTCACCTTCGGTAATGATCAATCCTCGGTCCACCATCGCTTTCAGGTCTCGTTGTAGAGACCGACGGTTGATATCCGGGCATAAGCCCTCGAAATCCTGGATGGTCAGACTGCCGTGTTCCAAAATGTGACCGAGGGCTTTGGCCTGGCGATCCGGAAGTCTGTGCTCTTTGATGAGCACATCCCGGCGGATGGCCTGCTCGCCGCGCTCCCTGACCTCGGCTATCTGGGTGGTCAACCCATCGACGAAATATTCCAGCCAGCCGGTCATGTCCATGCCGTGCTCGCGGACTCTCTGGATAGCCCGATAGAATGCCGGCCGGTCGCGGTCGTAGTATTCGCTGATCGTAAACAGCCGCTTGAAGCCGTACTCGGTTCGGTATCGGGGTCGGCCTCGGGAACCGGATTCCCATCGAGCAATCGCTCAGCCTGTTCCAGGGTGAGGCGCGTTCCCTCGATATGCGTGGTGTGGTGGGCTTCCAAGATCAACGCACGGCGCCCCATCTCCCGCACCCAGGCATCGGACAAAGCCGCGGCTTCCAGGAACCCCCGGGCCCGCTCGATGCGGGTCAGCCCAGCGGTGATTCGGTTGGTGATGGTGAAGTTTGGCCTAAAACGCTTTTTCACCATATCTCCCTCATTTCCAAAAGCCTGAAAGGAGTTACTGCTGGGTCATATTCGTTCCACCTGCGTTGTCGCGCGTCCTCGTCGAGTAAAACCCAATCGGTATTATTGGCATGGGAGTGACTTCGGCAATCCAGTCCAACAGCTGCGAATCGTTTCACCTATTATAACTTCCCCACCTCGAGAAAGCTGAAGTAACCGTTGCGATTAAAGATAATGTGATCCAGAAGAGAAATCCCCACAACCGCTCCGGCGGCCTTGAGTTGTTTGGTGATTTCGATGTCGGCGGCGGATGGTTCAAGGCTGCCGGCCGGATGATTATGGGCGATGATGACGGCCGAGGCGCGGTCCATCAGGGCGTCGGCGAACACCTCGCGGGGATGGGCCGGGCTGCGGTCCACCAGGCCGATGGAGACCACGCGAATATTCAACACCTCGTTGGCCCCGTTGATGCTCGCGCAAAGCAGGTGCTCCTGCTTGCGATCGGCATAGTGCCGGATATGGGGTAGAAGATCCGCCGGCGTTTCGATGCGCAGGCCGTCCGGTTTGATGCGCCGCCGGGCATATTCCAGGGCCGCGAGCAGCAATGCCGCCTTGGCGTCCCCGACACCCTCAAATTCCTGCAACTCCTCTACGGTGACCCCAAGCCCTTTGCGGTCGATGACTTCGGACAGTTTCCCGGCCAACGTAATGACATCCATGTCGCGGGTGCCTTTGCCGATGAGCACGGCCAAAAGCTCCCGGTCGCTCAATGCCGCCGCGCCAATGCGCAGCAGCTTTTCGCGCGGTCGGTCCTGGGCGGGGATATCCTTGATGCGCCGTTTCATGACGTCACGCCGCCTCCATCAAGTGGGTCCGGATTACGGTCACGGCCATGATATCGAAAATGCCGCCTGTGTCGGTGTATTTGGGATCGGCCAACTCCTCGTAACGTGCCAGCTCATTGTAGGCACCCTGGATTTCCCCGTTGACCTGGCCGCGATATGCCCCTTCCAGATAGATCGGGTCCTCTTGATGGGCCAGCACTGTTACGCGGATCACCGGGTCGGCCACCTTCTCCTCCGTGACCTGTTTGATGTACAGCGCCTCGTCGTCGCTGATGGCGAAGGCCGCGCGGATTTGGTCGATCATATCCTGAACCGACACCTTGCGCGGCGGTGGCCCCGCCCCTTTCCCCCCGCCGCCCGGTCGAAGCTTTACTTTCCCCCCGGTATTTTGCACCTCTCCCTGAAAGCGGACGGCCGCCTTGACCACCTCGGTCCGGCGAATCAGTTTCATCAAATCCGACACCCTGCCCTGCTTGATGAGCTGCGTACCGACGATCTCGGCGAATAGAACGAACTCCTTAATGGTCTCGGGAAAGGTAACAAAACTGGTCAGGAAATGAAACGCCTTGACCAGCCGCGCCAGCAGATAGACATAGGCCTTGCGATCCTCCAACAACGGAAAGTGCGCTTGGAAACGCACACGCAATCCGTTTACCCTGAATTGCACCTGGGCATCGTTGCCGGTTGCAACCACTGCCCAAAAATCATGGGCATCGGCCTGGGTAAACAGGCCGGCCGCCAGAATCTCGGCCTGCAACCGGGCGCACAGTTCAGGGTCGGGGTCATCCGGAGTGAAGGGCGTGCCTTGGCGATACTTCCTGAAAGCCTTGAGAATGGCCGGCGCATTGTTTGTGAAATCGACCACCACGACCCTGTCTTTTCCCTCGTGGCAACGGTTGAGGCGGGAAACGGTCTGCACGGCGTTGCGGTCGGCCACCGGCTTGTCCAGAAACATCCCGGCCAGCAGCGGCTGGTCGAAGCCGGTCTGAAACTTGTTGGCCACGATCATGAGACGGTAGTCGTCGCCCTGGAAACGTTCCTCGATCAGCTCGCCGTCTTCCAGCTGGTTAAGGGCGTGCTCGCTCACGGCCGCGTTGGTCTGGGGGTGGACGAAATCCGAAAAGGCATAGAGGACCCGGTAGTCCGCGCCGCGCTCCTTGAGTTTTTCCTGGATGATGTGAAAATAACGCAGGCCGGCGACCCGGGAGGTGGCCACGATCATGGCCTTGGCCCGTCTGCCGATCAGGGGTTTGACGCTCTCTTCGAAGATGCGCAGCATCACCTCGGCCTTGTACTGGATCAGGCCGTCATCCTGGAATGCGACGTTCTTCAGGGCCTTGGCCACCACGCCCTTGGGATAGAGCTGTTCCTCATCCGGTTTGGGCACCACCGGGCAATCCAGGTGATACAGGGTCTTGTAGGAAATGATGCTGGCGGCCACATCCACGATGTAGCCTTCGGCAATGGCCTCGGCTTCCGTGTAGGTATCGAAAGGCGCGCCGAAAAGGGTTAATGTGGCCGGCGCGGGCGTGGCGGTGAAGGCCACGAACAGCTGGTTGCGGTCATGGGCGCGGATGATGCCGGCGATCTTTTCTTCGTCGTCCCCGCCGTTGTCTTCGGCATCCTCGGTGTCGGGCGCATCCGGTTTGCGGAAAGGCACCCGGATGGCGACCCCCATGCGGCCCTCCTGGGAGCGGTGGGCTTCGTCGATGAGGAACGCCACGCGCAACTGCTTCAAGTCAGGGTTCTTTTCGATCTCTTCCAGAACCCAGACGAACTTCTGCTGGGTGGTGACGATGATGGGCCTGCGGTTTCTTAAAAACCGCGGCAGGTCGTCGGCCTTGCGGGCCAGACCCACCACGTCCTTGAGATGGGTAAACTTTTCCATGTCCTCGCGGATGTTGTTATCCAGTGACTTGCGGTCGGTGAGGATAAAGACCACATCCACCAGTTTTTGGCTGGTGCCCGGTTTGAAAAGGCTGTGCAGGCGGTCGGCCAGCCAGCAGATGGACAGGGTCTTGCCGCTGCCGGCCGAATGATCAACTAGATACTTGCGGCCGATATGACCGGTTGAAGCAAAACAGGCCGTCGCATCCTCGGCCACCTTGCGCACCATGCGGCTCTGGTGGTAGCGCGGCAGGATGGTGAATGGGGGTTGCTCGGGCTTGTCGCCGTCCGACGCGCGCCGGGGCACGCGCAACAGAAAAAAAGAGAGCATCTCCAGCAACTGCTCCTTGGAGAGCACATTGCGGTAGAGAAATTCCACCGGGTATTCGCCCTCGGTCATGGGCATATTGGTCAGACCGCTGTTGTGCCAGCGGAAGTTTTCGACCCGGCGCGGGTCGGAGGCGGCCATCACGTCGCTGGTGTCGGCGGCCAGATATAGGAAAGGATATTGGAATATCTTATGACTATGGTCCCTGCCTGCGAACTGGGCCACGGCATCATGGACGTTCTGGTTGCGCTCGTGTTTGACCTCCAGGGCCACGATGGGCAGGCCGTTCAAGAAAAAGACGAAGTCGATCTCCCGGCTGGTCGGCCCGAAGTAGAAATGGGGCCGGAAGGTGATGCGGTTTTCGGCGTGCTTGGCCACCGCGGCGCTTTCCGCCGAACGGGGCTTGGGGTAAAAGAGGCGAAATTCCAGTCCTCTCACCGCAAGGCCGTGGCGCAGAATCATCCACAGCGGCGTGCGGTCCAGTTCCTGGCGCAGAGCACGGAGCACCTCCTCGCGGGCGTCGGTGCCGTAGTCGTCGGCCAGCTTTTGCAGGGTATCGGCCTGGGTGGCCCTAAGAAACGCCCAGAGCTGGTCTTCGGCCAGGCAGTGCTCGGAGTCCGTGATCTCTTCCTGTTCCAGCACGCCGTAGCCATGGACTCGCATGAGAAAACCGGCAATGTGCTCCTGGAAGCTCAGTTCCGGAGGTTTCTTGCGCCTGGCCATTGCGCCTCCGCCCGCTTGACGTCTTCGTCGGTCACCCGCCGCTGCCCCGTGACGCATTCGTGGATCAGGGATTTGCGGAAAAGGTTAAGCGTGACGATCTGGGACTTGATGCCATTTACGATCTTTCCAATGTGAGCAAGCCGAGCGTCGAGGAAATCTGAGATTATTTGCTGCTCTTTTGTAGACGGCCGCGGGATAGGGAACAAGCCAACTTTTGTCGAATTGGTGCTCGCCAGGTTGGTTGTTCGCTTCCCGGTGGCCTCAAAGTAGTCGCGACCATACTGCGATCCTGTCAGATAGGCAAGAAACTGCGGGAGCAGCTTGTGCTTGAAGCAACGTATCGCGAAAATGTGGTTCTGGTGAAGACAACCTTCAATCTCACCACTCCAGATCGTTCCACGACCTAGCTTGTCCAAATCTCCGCCTTCCGTCATGAGCACGTCGCCGGCATTAAGCACCACGCGCTGTGCGACCTCCTCAGGCACTTCAATTGTAGTCACTTCGTTAAGATCCAGATGCCCATCTTGAACGTTCGCTACACGCAAGTAAGGTCTTTCGACCAGTTTGCCTTGATATACTTTGCCCAGTGTCAATCCGGTCTGGACCTCGGAAATCCTTTTTAAACACACCAGCTCCCAATGATACGGGACCTTATCCACCCATACGTTTCCGGTTTCCCTCAGCTTCGGATGTTCTTCAAGGCCGCGAGTGACTGCGCGTTGAATGGTGACCTTGCGAATACCATCCAATACCTCAATCTGCCGCCGCTTGGTGGCCACCGCCGCATCGATCGCCGCGCAGCTCGCGTCCAGGTAGGCCGTGATGCGCTTCTGATCGGTAAAAGGAGGAAGGGGCAATTGTATCTCACCGAGCTGACGTTGGCCAAGCCCCTGTCTGGAAGCGCCAGTAAAACCAGCAAGAATTTGATCTTGTCCCCAAGGTGAACCGAGACAGTATGTTAGATAGCGGTGGTTAAGCCTCGTGGCTGGCCTGATAATACAGACATGCTGATTGACGTTACCTTCACCAAATCCTTCTGGAACGAACGTGCATCTTCCGATAGAGGCACCGGTAATGTTGAGTAAAACATCACCGCTTCTTACGTGTGTGCCTGCCATGTTCGCGTGGAGAGCCTCTCCAATGAAAGCAACATCCTCAAGATGTAATCCATCAAAGTGTATGTTTTGACTTCGCAGGAGAGGGATGCCCTCGTTTAAATATGAAGTGGCACCACCACTTGGTGTGATTCCGCTGCCTATCCTTAATGCGTGATCTTTAACGCGGTCAAGCGGCCATACTGCATGGTCAACAAGTTCATTTTTTACTATTGACGAACTCATTTCCCAAACCCCGCCGGCAACACACTGCGTACCACCGCCCGAAGCTGCCGGGCCGAGGGCAGTTTGCCTTTCATTTCGGCGGGCAGTCGGGATTGCAGCTCATAGGTAGCCACGCCGATGGGATTGGCCTTGGTGCGCAGGGCATATTCCACTTCGACGTCGTCCTTTTCGGCGCAGAGGATCACGCCGATGGAGGGCTGGTCGTCGGGGCCGCGCTCCTTGTCGTTCAAAAGGTTCAGGTAGAAATCCATCTTGCCGGCGTATTCGGGCTCAAAGGGGCCCACCTTCAGCTCGAAGGCCACCAGGGCCTTGAGAAAGCGGTGATAGAATAGCAGATCGATGAAATACTCTTTTTTACCCAGGGTCAAGCGGTGTTGACGGCCGATGAAGCAGAAGCCGTAGCCCAGTTCGAGGATAAAGTTCCGCAGCCGTTCGATGAGCCGCTCTTCCAGGGCCCGCTCCGCAATGGCCCGGTGGATGCCCAGAAATTCGAGGTTGTAAGTGCTCTTGAGCATCTCGTCGGCCTGCTCGGCCAGATGCTCCGGCAGGACGAGGTCGAAATTATGACTCTTTTTCTCCGTCACGGCCCTTTCATAGGCGCCGGCTTTGATCTGGTTGAGCAGCACATTGCGGGACCATCCCAGGCGGGCCGCGGCCTGCAGATACCAGAGCCGGGCTTCCGGATCGGCGAGTTTGGCCAGGGCGTTGGCATGGTGACCCCACGGCACGGCCGTAACGATATCTCTCACAAGCTGTGAGAGATTTTCACCCTCCGGCACCGGCTTTCCCTTCCGGGTCAATTCTCTCACAACCTGTGCGAGAAATCGCTCATCGGAATGATCCCGGTAAAACTGGCGCATCCGCCACACGTTTTGGGGAGAAAAACCGCTTGAACCGGGAAACGCGGCCTTGAGATCACGCGCCACCATCTCCACGACCGCATCGCCCCAGTCGTGGGTTTTCTGTTTTTCGTGGATCGCCTGCCCGATGTCCCAGTAAAGCTGGATCATGTCGCGGTTCACATGGCGCGCCGCCGAATTACGGGCAGCGGCGACCCGCGTCTTGAGCATCTCGATGAACCGGCGATAGTCCGGTGTGGCCAGGACGGCCGGGTCGTTTTTCATCGGGCCAATCCTTTCAACAACGCCTCGGCCTCTTTTTCCAGTCGCCAGAACTCGGCCAGCAGCTCATCCGCCGGCGGCGGCGGCTGGTAGCGGTAGAAATATTTATTGGGCAGGATTTCGTAGCCGAGCTGAGGGCTGTCCGCCCAGCGAATGATGGGTTTGGCGATCTCGCGCTTGAGAAAGGCCTCGATATCCTCGCCCCAAGGAATGTACTCGTCGTCCTTTACATAGTGGCGGTGGGTCCATTGCACGGATACCACCTCCGGATTGTCCACCATCATAGCCTTGAACTTATTAGCGGCATTGTCCTTGGGACTTAGGGCGAGGGTGGCCGTTCTTTCCGTTCCATGAAAGGCCAGGTCGCTGTCGTAAAACTCCTGCTCCTTTTTCAGGTTGGCCGCCGTAAACGTCTTTTCATAGGGTTCGGTGATGATGGCCGGTTGGTCCTTTTCGTCCAGCTGCCAGAAAACCACGCTGACCTTGTGGTAGGCAAAATCCGAGCTTTTGAAGATCTTCACGCACTCATCGAAGTAGGCCTTGTTCCAGCCTTTGCGGTAGCGCTCTTCGATCCAGGCCCGGTGGCTGTCGGTAATGCGGTTGCGCTTGTTGCCGAAGGACTTGGGCTCCTTTTCATACTGCCGGCGGGCGTCGATGAGCATCACGTGATCTTTGTGGAGTGCGGGCTTGTCGTTCCTGAGCAGCCAGATGTAGGTAAAGATGCCGGTGTTGTAGAAAAGCTGGTCCGGCAGCATGACAATGACGTCGAGCCAATTGTTTTCCAGAATCCAGCGACGAATTTCGCTTTCACCGGAGCCGCAGTCGCCGTTAGACAGGGGGGAACCGTTGAAGATGATGGCGATGCGGCTGGCGCCTTTGTCCGGGTCCTTCATCTTGGCCAGCATGGTCTGCAAAAACAGCAGGGCGCCGTCATTGACCCGCGGCATGCCGGCCCGATAACGAGTGCTTTTCAGTTTGCGTGCCTCGGTTTCATAGCCGTCCTTGCCGCCCCAGGTGACGCCGAAGGGCGGATTGGAGAGCATGAAGTCGAAACGGAATTTGTTTTCCGGGAGTTGGTCACCCGGTTCCCGGCTGTGGGGATCATGAGGGACCAGGGAATTGCCCAGACGCACCTTGGCTTGCCGATCATCCTTGATCAGAAGATCGGCCTGGCAGATGGCGTAGTTGGTGGGCGACATCTCCTGGCCGTGAACGGTGACGAACTTCTCCACATTGGCCTGCTCGGCCACGGTCTTGGCCCGGTCGAGGAGATGTTCCTTGGCCACCGACAGCATGCCGCCGGTACCGCAGGCCGGATCATAGATCGAGAGATGGCGTTCGGGAATCGGAATGTCCAGCAACTCGACCATCAACCGGATCACCTCCCGCGGGGTGAAGTGCTCTCCGGCTTCCTCGCCGCTCTGTTCTGAAAAACGCCGCAGCAACTCCTCATAGATATAACCCATCTCCAGCGGCGAGAGCGCCTCCGGCCCGAGTTCCAGTTCCTTGTACTGGTTGAGGATCGGCGCCAGGCGGTTGTTCTTGACCATCTGGCCGATGGTGGCCCGGTAGTTGAAATGCTCGATGATATCGTCCACATTTTTGGAAAAACCGTTGATGTAGGCCCGGAAATTCTCCTCCAGCAGGGTATGGTCCTCTTCATAGACCTTGCGCAGGGTCCAGTCCGTCTTGTTGGAGAAGGGGGCGGTGCTGGTCTCCAGGCCCTTGACCAGCTTGGCCAGCTCCTTTTCGGTGAGCTTCGGGCGTTTGGACAGGACTTCGGCGGCCTTCTCTTCCCGCCACTTGACGAGCACGCACTCCAGGCGGCGGATGACGATGATGGGCAGGACGACGTTCTGGTATTCGTAGGCCTTGAATTTGCCGCGCAAGCGCTCGGCGGATTTCCATATTTCAGCGGCCAGATTGTCGAGCTTGGGTTTGTTCAAAGAAAGGGCCATTTTCAGCTATCCTCTCCGGCGCAGAATTCCCGCAACAGGTCTTGGCCACGTTTACCCAGACTCCGCAGCAACTCCTCAATCTGTTTCAGCGCCAGCGGAGACGGCCTGGCGCGGCCATTCTCCCAGCGGTTGATGGTCGGGTAGGTTACGCCGAGTTTGGCCGCGAATTTCTCTTGGGTGAGCCCCGTTAGGCCCCGAAGCTCACGGATTAATCTGGATAGGTCCGCCTGGGCATTCAACGTTATTCTCCTTTCAGATCCGACGGGGACCTGAACGAAACAAGATTCATATCACGCTCCCCAACAGATGATATATCATACAATAAACGGATTCGAAATCAACCGGAATTTCAGAGCAGAGTGTCGGAAGGCCGTAACTTTATGGAATTAGGACTACTAATAACGAAGCCCCGCATCTTGATGATGCGGGGCCTTATCCGTTCGGCAACCGTCTCGAAAAGGGTTGCGTTTTTTTCTGGCTCCCCGAGTAGGACTTGAACCTACAGCCTAGTGGTTAACAGCCACCCGCTCTGCCGATTGAGCTATCGGGGATCATTCAACCTTTTATTTTTATAGCAGCGCCATCTGCGTGTCAACACAATTTTTCGATCACCGCGGCCCGAGGGGCGATGCCTCCCTCCTGTTTGGATAGAAAGGGGTGCAGGGCAAATTCTTCTTGCTTGCAGGGCGAGTCCTGCAGCATATACAGGGTCATGAGTCTGGATTCAGTTCGAACCCACAAGCGTTAGGACGGCCGCATGAAAATCGGACGCAACGATCCCTGCCCCTGCGGCAGCGGGAAGAAATACAAAACGTGCTGTCTGGCCAAGACGGCGGTTTCCACCGATTTCCTCTACAACAAGCTCAGCGAAGCCTACAACCGGCTCAGCGAACGAATGCTGCGGTTTGCGCACCAGGCGTTGGGTGAACTCGGATTGTCCCGGGCCATGGCGGAGTTTCTGCTGTGGCCCGAAGACGATCAGGATGCTGCGGCACTGGAAAGGCGTATCGACTCCCACCCTGCAGTTTTTTTCCCGTGGCTGCTTTTCAACTGGACGTTGGACCCTGACGATTTCAACGAAAGACCGCCCCTTCCGATCAACATGACTATCGCCGAGGCCTTCCTGAAAGATCCGAAGACCCGCTTGGACCCTCTGGAAAAGCGGATTATCGAGGCTACCGTTGAGAAGCCTTTCAGCTTCTACGAGGTGATCGAGTGCCGGCCGGGTCGAGGGTTTCGGCTGAAGGATGTTTTCCGGGGCGAGGAGGTTGACATCAGCGAGCGGAGCGGCTCTCGGCACGCGCGCGCGGGAGACATCTTCTACGCGCGCGTGGCCCGGATCGATGCCGTGGCCATGCTCGCAGGCTGCGGCTCCATTCTCATCCCGCCGGACTGCAAGCCGCAGCTTATCCGCTTCAGACGCGTCCTCCAGCGAGACGAACAAGTCCCCATAACGCTCGGGGACTTGGACGATTACGACTTCGAACTGCGGGAGGTGTATTTCAGCACCTACGACCGATTGACGACGCCGCCGGAGATCCGCAACACGGATGGAGATCCGTTGGTGCTCCACCGCCTGCACTACGAAATCGATTCCGCCGAGGTGGCGTTCGATCGGCTGAAAACCCTTTGCGTGACGGAAACCGAAGAGCAGATGCTTGCCGCCGCACAGCGCGACGATACGGGCCGGATCCATAAAATCGACCTGACCTGGAGCCGCAAGGGGAACCGCCAGATCAAGTCGTTTGAGAACACCATCCTGGGGCATGTTCGCATCGACGGCAAAAGCCTCAAGATAGAAGTCAACTCGGCCAAACGCGCCGAAAAGATCCGCCGGGAGGTCAAGAATCGGCTGGGCGGGCATGCCGTCTACCGGACCACCGAAATCCTAACCGAGAACGCTTTTCCAGCCGCAGAAGACCACCATGCCCCAACCCCCGCACAGGAAGAACTCTTGGAGCATCCTCAAGTGCGCGAGCATCTCGCCAAAGTGCTCGGTGAGCACTGGTCCCGATGGGTTGATACCAAAATCCCGGCGCTGGGCGGAAAAACCCCGCGCCAAGCCGTGAAGACCGCCGACGGCCGGGAGAGCGTTGCCGCCCTGTTGACGAGCGCCGAGCGCGATGCCGCCCGTTTTCCCCAGTTGCCGGAAGTAGCGGTCGAGGCCATCCGAAAAGCGCGCATCCAGCTCGGGCTCGACCAGGACCCTCTGGCTCGTTAAGCCGGCGCTTCACCATTCGGCTGCAGGTTCAAGTCCCACTCGGGGAGCGAAAAACATAATGCCCTACCGTGTCACCGGCAGGGCATTATGTTTTTGAGGAACCGCATCGATTCGTTCGTTTCCCCTCACGACCGGGGACGGCCGGTCGCGGCCCGAGGGGTGCGCTTCGACAACCCGCCGTCAGGCCAGCGACATCGGTTTGACCCGCAGGTGCAACTCGTCCAACTGGGCCTTCGCCGGCTCAGAGGGCGCGTTGGTGAGCAGGCAGGCGGCCTTCTGGGTCTTGGGAAACGCGATCACGTCCCGGATGGAGGACTCCCCGCAAAGCAGCATCACCAGTCGGTCAAACCCGAAGGCGATGCCGCCGTGGGGCGGCGCACCGGAGTCCAGCGCGGAGAGGAGAAAGCCGAACTTTTCCTCGCAGGCGGCCGCGTCCATGCCGAGCGTCTGGAAGATAGTCTCCTGCAGCGAGCGCTGGTGGATGCGGATGCTGCCGCCGCCGACCTCGAAGCCGTTCAGCACCAGGTCGTAGGCCCTGGAGTTCACCTTCAACGGATCGGTTTCGAGCTTGTCGTAGTCCTCTTCGAGCGGAGCGGTGAAAGGGTGGTGCAGGGCCTGAAAGCGCTTCTCGGTTTCGTCGTACTCGAACATCGGAAAGCGCGTCACCCAGAGGAAATTGAACCGGCCCGCGTCGATCAGGCCGAGTTTCTGCCCCAGGTGGTTGCGCAGTTGGCCGAGGGAATCGTTGACCACGGCCGGCTGGTCGGCCACGAAAAAGACCAGGTCGCCGGTTTCCATGCCGATGCGCTCCGCCAGGGCGCTCTTCTCGGCCTCCGTGAAGAATTTCGCGATGGGCGATTGCCAGCCGTCCTCGCGCACCTTGATCCAGGCCATGCCCTTGGCCCGGTAGACGGCGACAAAGGCCGTCAGGTCGTCGATCGCCTTGCGGGGCATCTCGCTGCACCCCTTGGCGTTCAGGGCCTTGACGATGCCGCCCCTGCCGACGGCGTCGGCAAAGACCTTGAAGCCGGAACCCCCGACGATGTCCGAGACCTCCTTCAACTCAAGCCCGAAGCGGGTGTCCGGCTTGTCCAGGCCGTAGCGGCCGACGGCCTCGGCGTAGGTCAGCCGTGCAAAGGGCAACGTGAGCTCCACCCCGAGGATCTCCTTGAACAGCGCGGCCATCATGCCCTCGGCCACCGCCATCACGTCCTCCTCGCCGACAAAGGACATTTCGATGTCGATCTGGGTGAACTCCGGCTGGCGGTCGGCCCGCAAATCCTCGTCGCGGAAGCAGCGCACGATCTGGTAGTAGCGGTCGAAGCCGGACATCATGAACAGCTGCTTGAAGAGCTGCGGGGACTGCGGCAGCGCATAGAACATCCCCGGGTTGACCCGGCTGGGGACCAGATAGTCCCTAGCGCCTTCCGGCGTGCTCTTGGTGAGAAACGGCGTCTCCAGGTCCAGAAACCCGAGGCCGTTCAGGTAGGTCCGCACGGCCGCCGCCGCGCGATGCCGCAGCATCAGGTTGCGCTGCAGGCGGGGGCGCCGGAGGTCGATGTGGCGGTACTTGAGCCGCGTGGCCTCGGCGACCTCCACGTTGTCTTCGATCATAAACGGCGGGGTCTGGGCCGAGTTGAGGATCCTGAGCTCGGAGGCCATGACCTCGATGGCGCCGGTCGTCAGATTTGGGTTGACCATGCCCTCGGGCCGGTTCCGGACCTGGCCCCTGACCCCGAGCACGAATTCGCTGCGGATGGCTTCCGCTGCGGCGTGCGCCTCCGGTGCCAGCTCGGGGTTGAACACGACCTGGGTGATCCCCTCGCGGTCCCGGAGGTCGACGAAAATGACCCCGCCGTGATCCCTTCGGCGCAGCACCCAGCCCATGAGCACCACCTCCCGGCCGACATCCCCGGCGCCGAGCTGCCCGCAGGAGTGGGTTCTGCGCATCTCTCCCAATTTATCCGCCAATGCCCTGACTCCTTTTCATTCGTTTTACAGTTTCGATGACCCCGTCAAAGGGCACCGCGATCTGCTCCTTGGTGCCCATGTTACGCAGCAGCGCGACCTTGTCGTCGAGCTCCTTGTCGCCGATCATGAGCACATGAGCGGCCTTCAGACGGTCGGCGCTCTTCATCAGGCTCTTGAGGCTCTTGTCGCCCAACTCCATCTCCACCCGGACCCCCTCCCGGCCGAGGCGGCAGCACCACTCGAAGGCCAGCGATCGGCCGCGCTCGCCCAGCGCCGCCAGGAAGAGGTCCGGCCGGGGCTGGTAATCGCCGGCCTGCAACCCGACGATCTCGGCCAGGCGGTCAAAGCCGATGGCAAAACCCGTGGCGGGCAGGTCGGGGCCTCCGAGTTCCTTGACGAGTTTGTCGTAGCGGCCGCCGCCGGCGACCGCGCTCTGGGCCCCCAGGGTGCCGGTCTGGATCTCGAAGGTGGCGCGGGTGTAGTAGTCGAGGCCTCGCACCAGGCGCTTGTCGACGATGTAGGCAACACCCAGGGACGTGAGGGCGGCCTGCAGCTCCTCGAAGTCCCTGCGGCAATCGCCGCAGAGGTAGTCGACGACCGACGGTGCATCGCTCAAGGCCTCCCGGCAGGCCGGCACTTTGCAGTCCAGCACGCGCAGGGGGTTGCGCTCCTTGCGACGCGTACAGTCCTCGCAAAGCCGGTCCTCGACCGATGCCAGCATCTTCTGAAGCGCCGCGCGGAAATCAGGGCGGCAGGCCTGGCAGCCTAAAGAATTGATGTGGGCCTCGCTTCCGGAGACGTTGAGCCGCTCGAGCAGCAGCACCAGGATGTAGATCAATTGAGCGTCCGCCAGCGGCGATTGGACCCCGAGCACCTCGGCGTCGATCTGGTAGAACTGCCGGTAGCGGCCCTTCTGGGGCCGCTCGCGCCGGAACATCGGCCCGATCATGTAAAGCCGCTGGGCGGGGTCGGGCGCGTAGAGCTTGTGCTGGATGTAGGCCCGCACGATGGAGGCCGTGGCCTCCGGCCGCAGCGTGACCATGTCCCCGCCCCGGTCGGCGAAGGTGTACATCTCCTTCTCGACGATGTCGGTCTCCTCGCCGATGCTGCGCTTGAAGAGCTCGGTCTTTTCCATGATCGGGATCCGGATCTCCCGGAACCCGAAGCTCTCGAAGAGCGTCCGGGCCTCCTGCTCGATCTTCTGCCAGAGCTCCACCTCGCCGGGCAGAATGTCTTTGAAACCGCGAATAAGTTGAATCATGTTGACGGAGAACCTTTTCAGGATTTCGGGTGGTTTTGTCTGTATATTTGCATAAATTTGTATTATTAACCCAACTTAGCGCTTTCCGTCAACATGATTGTATCCTGACAAAGAGGGTTGGGGGGATTTTATAACCAACTTCCTCGGAAACTGACAAGGAGGGAAAAGTGCCGGCTCCCGGAAAGCTGAACGGATTGACGGATGTCGAGGGTCTCCTGGTCGGCAACTTCACGGACACGGCCGCCGTCAGCGGCGTCACAGTGGTGCTCTGCCCCGAGGGAGCCGTCGGCTCGGTGGATGTGCGCGGAGCGGCGCCGGGCACGCGCGAGACCGACCTGCTCTCCCCCGTAAACCTGGTGGAAAAAGCCCAGGCGGTCGTTCTCTGCGGCGGGTCGGTGTACGGACTCTCGGCGGCCGACGGGGTGGTACGCTGGTTGTCCGAGAGAGGCTGGGGGTTCCCCCTGGGCGATGGGCATGTGGCCCCCATCGTGCCGGCGGCGGTCCTCTACGACCTGGGTCGCGGGCCGCAGTTCGTGCCGCCGATCAGCTCCGAGTGGGGGCGCAAGGCCTGCGAGGCCGCCGGCCGCGGGCCGATCGCCATGGGGTCCATCGGCGCCGGAACCGGTGCGTTGGCCGGCAGCATCAAAGGCGGCCTTGGCAGCGCCAGCCTGGTGTTGGATTCAGGGATTACGGTAGCGGCCCTCATGGCCGTCAACCCCGGGGGGTCCGTGCTCAACCCGGCCACCGGCCGGCCCTGGGAAATCGAGCTTGAAATCAACGCGGAATTCGGTGAACTGGGCCGGCGCCGCGTTCGCTTCCCGGCCCCGGCCACCGACGGGCCGGCTCGCAACACGACCATCGGGGTGGTGGCCACGGACGCCGCGCTCACCAAACCCCAGGCGCTCAAGGTGGCGCAGATGGCCCACGACGGCCTCGCCCGCGCCATCCGCCCCGCCCACACCATGTTTGACGGGGACAGCATTTTCGGCCTGGCCACCTGCCGGAAACCGCTTCCGGAAGTTTCAGGATTCTTCCCCGCCCCCTACGCGCAAGCCATCAATGACATCGGCCATGCGGCGGCCGACTGTACGGCACGGGCCATTGTTCACGCCATTCTGGATGCCACCGGCTTTGCCGGACTGCCGGCGTTCCGCGATTTGCCGACCCGATAAAAAACACCCGCGACAGCAATGCCTTGTGGCAGATTATGTTGTAGACACCGCTTCTCTTGTGGAGTATATAATTTTTTTTTTTGGACCCGCGGCTCTGGACACTTGGGACCGCTGTCATTTGAGAAACGCACATGCGAAAAGGAGGACTCATGAAACGCGCGCTGGTGATCGGCCTTATGGTTCTGTGGCTCGCACCCCTGGCATGGTCGGCGGGTGAAACACCGAAAAAAGGAGGAAGCCTTATCCTCTGCGTCGGAGACGAGCCGCCCGGTTTGGACCCGACGGCCAGTGCCTCCGCCGCCATCGACCGGGTGGTCTACTCCAACCTTTTCGAGGGGCTGGTAAAAACCGACCGCAACGGCAAGCTGGTGCCCGGGCTGGCCACCAAGTGGGACGTCTCCCCCGATGCCAAGGTGTACACGTTTCACCTGCGCAAGGGCGTCACCTTCCACAACGGAGAACCTTTCAACGCCCAGGTGGCCAAGTGGAATTTGGAGCGCGGGGCGGCCGAGGGCACCAAGAACGCCCATCCGGAGTTCTTCCGCGTCATCGAGAAGATCGAGACCCCCGACGACGCCACCCTCAAGCTCACCCTCAAGGACGTGGACGCCCTCTTCCTGTTCCGCATGGCCGAAGGCGATGCGGTCATGCTGCCCATGAAAGGCTTCGAAAACACCGCGGCGGCACCCATCGGCACCGGCCCGTTCAAATTCGTGGAGTGGAAGCGCGGCGACAGCGTGGCCATGGAGCGCAACCCGAAATACTGGAACCCCCAGCTGCCCTACCTCGACAAGGTCACCTACCGCTTCATCAAGGATCCCAGCGCCCAGGTGGCGGCCCTCAAGGCCGGCGACGTCGACATCATCGGCTGGCTGCTCGCCCCCGAGTTGGCGGCGGACATCGCCAAAGACAAACGCTTCAAGGTGCTGGCCGGCGCCTCCACCTCGGAGGTCGTCATGTCCACCAACAACAAGGCCAAGCCGTTCGACAACAAAATGGTGCGCCAGGCCATGGCCTACGCCATCGACCGCAAGGCCGTCATCGAGCTGGTCATGTCCGGCTACGGCACCGTCGTCGGGTCCCACTGGCCCCCGGTCACTCCGTACTACAAGGACATGACCGGCCGCTTCCCCTACGACCCCAAGAAGGCCAAGGAGCTGCTGGCCCAGGCCGGCTTCCCCAATGGGTTCGAGGCCACCATCAAGCTGCCGTCGATCTACCCGTATTCCCAACGCGCCGGCGAGGTGATCGCCGACATGCTCGGCCAGGTCGGCATCAAGCTCAAGATCGAAATCGTGGAGTGGGGATTCTGGCTGGACCGGATTTTCAAGCAGAAGGACTTCGAACTTTCGATGATCGGCCACGCCGAGGCCTGGGATATCGGCATCTACGCCAACCCCAACTACTACTTCCAGTACGACTCGCAGGAGTTCCGCGACGCCTATGCCAAGGCGCTGAAGGCCGCCACCGAGGAAGAAAAAGCCCGGTGGTTCGGCCGCTGCCAGGAGATCGTCGCCGAGGATGCGGTCAACGGGTTTCTCTTCCTGTCCCCCTCGCTGTCGGCCATGAAAGCCGAGTTGATGAACTGGTGGAAGGATTACCCGACCATCGCGCTGGACTGCACGGAAGTGTGGTGGAACAAATGACGACTTTCGCCCCGGCTCCGGCGCTGAGCGCCGGAGGCGGGGTGAATTCAACGTCGTCTGTTGTCAGTCGTCACCCATTTCGATCGAATCATCGAAGAAAAAAAATCAACCGGCCAACCCCTCAGGAAACAGGTTGGCCGGTTTGTGCCTTATGCTGCGGTATCTAACCAAAAAATTCATCACGCTGGTCCTGCTGCTGTCTCTGGTTTCGATCACGGTGTTCTCGGTCCTGTTCGTGCTTCCCGGCGACCCGGCTCAGATCATCCTGGGGATCCATGCCACCCCCGAGGCGCTGGCCGGCCTGCGGGCCGACCTGGGGCTGGACAAACCCTTCCTGGGGCAGTACGCGGACTGGATCGGAGGCCTCCTCACCGGCCGGAGCCATCAGTCCATCCATTACAAGATGCCGGTGTTCGACCTCATCCTGGACAGCCTGGCTGTGACGGCGCCCATGGCGTTGCTGGCCATGGTGTTCGCCGTCATCATCTCTCTTCCGTTAGGCATCTACGCCGCCCGGAATCAGAATCGCCCGGGGGATGTGACGGTCATGTTCTTCACCCAGCTGGGACTGGCCATCCCGGAGTTCTGGTTCGGGATCCTTCTGATCCTGCTGCTCTCGGTTCAGCTGGGGTGGTTTGCGGCCGGCGGGTTTCCGGGCTGGACCGCCGACCCCCTGGGCTCGCTCAAGGCGCTTCTGCTGCCGGCCTTCGCCCTGGGAGTGATCCGGGCCTCCATCCTGACGCGCCTGACGCGCTCCTCGATGCTGGAAGTGCTGCGCGAGGACTACGTGCGCACGGCACGGGCCAAGGGATTGCGGGAACGCACGGTGGTATACGTTCACGCCCTTCGCAACGCCCTGATTCCAGTGCTCACCATCATGGGCCTTCAGTTGGGCCAGTTGCTGGCCGGGGCCATCATCATCGAGAACGTCTATTTTCTTCCCGGCCTGGGGCGGCTGGTGTTCAACGCCATCGGCCAGCGCGACCTGCCGGTCGTGCGTGACATCGTCCTGTTCATGGCCACCGCCGTCGTTCTGGTCAATTTCCTGGTCGACCTGGCGTATGCCTACGTGGATCCGAGAGTAAAATTGAAGTAGAATGAAACGCTTCTTCCGAAACAAAAACTTCTCCGTCGGCTTTGTGCTTTCGGCCGTCGTCGTCCTGATGGCCGCGTTGAGCCTGGTTTGGACACCCTACGACGGCAACCGGATGAACGCCCGCGAGCGATTGCAGGGGCCTTCCTGGAACCACCCTCTGGGGACCGACCAGTACGGCCGGGACACGCTTTCCAGGGTGATGACCGGGGCGGTGAACTCGATCATCGTCGGCCTGGTGACGGTGGCGATCGGCTTGACGCTCGGCGTCGGCCTGGGGCTGCTGGCGGCCTACCGCGGGCGATTCACGGAAGAGGCCGTCATGCGCTTGTCGGATCTGCTCTTCGGGTTCCCGGCGGTGTTGACGGCCATCCTCATCACCTCTGTTCTTGGGCCGTCCATGGTCAATGCCATGCTGGCCATCGGAATCTTCTACATTCCGGTTTTTGCCCGTTTGACGCGCGCCGTGGCCATGGCGGTCTGGGAGCGGGAGTACATCACGGCCGCGCGCGCCAGCGGGATCGGGGAGTGGGCCATCACCCGGCGGCATGTGGTGCCGAACATCCTCTCGCCCCTGTTCATCCAGGGCACCATTCAGTTCGCCGTCGCCATTCTGGCCGAAGCCGGGCTGAGCTACCTCGGCCTCGGCACCCAGCCGCCGCACGCGTCCTGGGGGAGGATGCTGAACGAAGCCCAGACCTTCATGTCCACCAACCCCTGGATGGCGATTTTCCCGGGCCTGGCGATCGCCTGGGCGGTGCTCGGCTTCAACCTGCTGGGCGACGGCTTGCGGGATACGCTGGATCCAAAAATGGTAAGGGTAAGATGAAAACCGTGTTACGTATTAAGCGGACCATGGCGCGCTGCGCCACTTTATCGGGAAAGAAGTTCAGTTTGTGGGAGCGGCGTCCCCGCCGCGATCATTTCGCGGCAAGATGCCGCTCCCACGGAAAAATTCAACTTACGTGGAAGAAAAATGCGAAATCCAACTGCTCAAAACTTGACACGTAAAACTTGAAGTCGTCACGGGAATGAAATGATACCCCAAAATCTCATAGAAAAAGTATTGAAAGCCATCGACCCGGACGAAGTCACCCGGCTGGCGGCTGACCTGGTTAAAATCAATTCGGTCTGGGACGCGGCGGCCGGCACGAACGAGCAGGCGGCGGCCGAATGCGCCGCGCGCTGGGCGGAGGCCCGGGGGTTCCAGGTCGTTATGGAGGCGGCGGCTCCCGGGCGGCCGAACGTCATCGTCACCCACACCGCCGGCCTCGGGCCGCGCACCCTGATGTTCGAAGGGCACACGGACGTGGTGACCCCGGGGGATGTGTCGACCTGGACCCACGACCCCTTCGGGGCCGAGATCGTCGGCCGCCGGATGTACGGGCGGGGCACCAACGACACCAAAGGCAATCTGGCGGCCATGCTGGTTGCCATGACGGCCCTCAAACGATCCGGCGTTCAGCTCTCCGGCACCATCGTCGGCGGCGTCCTGTGCGACGAAGAAGACCAGATGATCGGCGTGCGGCATTTCATCGAACGGGGGCACGCCGACCGGGTCACCGCGGCGGTCATCTGCGAACCCCAGGACGGGCTCATTTGCACGAGCCAGAAGGGGGCCCTGAGGGCACGGTTGTCCGTTAACGGCAAGATGAGCCACGGGGCGATGCCACTCGCCGGCCTGAACACCGCACCCGCCGTGGCGGACCTGATCCAGGGTCTGCATGCCCTTGAAGCCGCCGCCGCCGAAGCCATCGGCAAGGACGAGCACCTGGGCTGGCCGAGTTTCACCCCGACGGTCATTCAAACGCCCGCGAGCGGCCCGGCGCAGCTGAACGTCATGCCCGGGGAAGCGCGCGTTCTGGTGGACATCCGCACGATCCCGCGCCAATCCCACCCGGCCGTCGTGGACGCACTGAAGCGCCTGGCCTCCGACGTGCAGGCCAAGGCCCACGCCCACTACTGCGCCTACGACGGTCTTCTCGGCATCGAACGCTGCCGGGACCTGATGGTGGGGCTGGAGATCCTGACGGATCGGCCGTGCACGCTGACCGATCGCAACGACCCCGTCGTGCAGGCGGCGCACTGGGCCACACGAACCGTCACCGGCCGAGAGCCCGATTACGGCGGTGTTCCGGGCGCAACCGACGGGACTTTTTTGTGGGCCTGGAAAAACATCCCCATCGTCACCATGGGCGCCGGCGACCGCCAGGTCCCGCACCAGAAGGACGAATGGGTCGACCTGGACCAACTGGTGGAAACGGTCAAAATCTACGCACTGACCGCCTTGCATTACCTCGGAGGCCCTGCCGAAAAATGAGCGGCTGTCTGCTCGACATCCAAGATCTCTCGGTCAGCTTCGCCACGCCGGAGGGATCGGCCCGCGCGGTCGATCGCGTGAGCTTCGCTCTGAGCCGGGGAGAAACCCTCGGTGTGGTGGGCGAGTCGGGCTGCGGCAAAAGCGTCACCTCGCTGAGCATTCTCGGCCTGATCCCCTCCCCTCCGGGAGTGATCGACTCCGGCCGGATTCTCTTCGAGGACCGAAACCTTCTGGAGCTGAGTCCGGAGGAGCTGCGCCGCATCCGCGGCCGGGACATTTCCATGATCTTCCAAGAGCCGATGACCTCCCTCAACCCGGTGCTGCCCATCGGCCGGCAGGTGGCCGAACCGCTCAGGGTCCACCGCGGGCTGAGCAACGCCCAAGCCATGGCCCAGGCCGTGGAGTGGCTCGAGCGCGTTAAAATCCCGGCCGCCCACCGACGGCTGAACGATTACCCTCACCAGTTGTCGGGCGGGATGCGCCAGCGGGTCATGATCGCCATGGCCATGGTGTGCCGCCCCAAGCTGCTCATCGCCGACGAGCCCACCACGGCTCTGGATGTCACCATTCAGGCCCAGATCCTGTCGTTGATGGTGGGGCTTAAGGAAGAAATGGGCATGGCGCTGCTGTTGATCACCCACAACCTGGGAGTGATGGCCCAGATGGCCACGCGGGTGGCGGTGATGTATGCCGGCCAGGTGGTGGAGGAGGCCTCCGTGGCGGATCTTTTCGACCGCCCCTTTCATCCTTACACCCAGGGGCTGTTGCGATCCATGCCGCGGCTGGAGGAGCGCGGCGCCGGGAGCGCCCAGCGGCTCACGGAGATTCCCGGCATCGTGCCGGCCATCACGGAAACCCTCATCGGCTGCAAGTTCACCGCACGCTGCCCGCATGCGTTTGACCGGTGCCGCGAGAAGGCGCCGGGTCTTTTCGGGATCCGCCACGGGCAGCAGGCCCGCTGCTGGCTGAAGGAATTCCCGGAACGGAGGCGCGCCGATGCCTGAAGCGCCGCTGCTCCACGCCGTCGATCTGGTCAAGCATTTCCCGCAAGGCGGTGGGATCCTGGCCAAGCCCACCGCCTGGGTGAAGGCGGTGTCCGGCGTCTCCTTCGCGGTGCGCCGCGGGGAGAGCTTCGGGCTCGTCGGCGAATCCGGCTGCGGCAAGACCACGATCGGCCGCATGGTGCTGCGATTGACCGAACCCACCAGCGGCCGCATCGAATTCGACGGCACGGAGATCCTGGGTCTCAACCGCCAGGAATTCGGACGCCTCCGGCGCCGCATGCAGATCATCTTCCAGGACCCTTACTCCAGCCTGGACCCGCGCATGACGGTGGAGCAGATCATCACCGAGCCGCTCCTGGCCGGCCGGCGTCCGCCCCGTGCCGAACTCCGAAAGACCGCTGAAACGCTCCTGGACAAGGTCGGCCTGCGCGCAACCGATTTGGACAAATACCCGCATGAGTTCTCCGGCGGCCAGCGCCAGCGCATCGGCATCGCCCGGGCGCTGTGCGTGCGGCCCGAGCTGATCGTGGCGGACGAACCCGTGAGCGCGCTGGATGTGTCGATCCAGGCCCAGGTCATTAATCTGCTGCAGGACCTGCAGCAGGAATTCGGGTTGTCCTACATCTTCATCTCCCACGATTTGAGCGTGGTGAAACACATCTGCCATCGCGTGGCCGTGATGTATTTAGGCTCCATCGTCGAGCTGGCGCCGACCGAGGTGTTCAGCCGGAGCCCGCGCCACCCTTACACCAAGGGACTGATCGCCGCGGTCCCCCTGCCGGACCCCCATCGCAAGGCCGCGCCCTTCGCCATGGAAGGTGACGTCCCCAGCCCGATCGACCCCCCGCCGGGCTGCCCGTTCCACCCCCGCTGCCGTTACGCGTTCGACCGCTGCCGCATGGAGAAGCCGCCACTGGCAACGGCAACCGAGGAGCATCGGGTGGCCTGCTGGTTGAATGAAGGCAGTGGATTGAGTTACAAGGATTGAGTTAACCGAAACACAAACACCCACGGAATAGAAAGGAAAATCACAGCATGAGCAGACCCAAGGTAACCATTCACGACGTTCAGAAAGCCAAGGAAGACAACCGCAAACTGGTCATGATCACGGCCTACGATTACCCCTTCGGCCTGATGGCCGATGAGGCCGAGGTCGACATCGTGCTCGTCGGCGACTCGCTCGGCATGGTGGTGATGGGGCTTCAAGGCACGGTGGCCGTCACCATGGAGAACATGATCCATCACACCCAGGCCGTCATGCGCGGCTGCAAGACCTGCCTCGTGGTGGGCGACATGCCCTTCATGAGCTACAACACCTCGATCCGCGAGGCCATCACCAACGCCGGACGGCTGATGAAGGAGGGCGGCTGCGACGTGGTCAAGCTGGAAGGCGGCGTCTATTTCGCACCCACCGTCGAAGCCATCGTCAAGGCCGGCATCCCGGTCCAGGGGCACATCGGCCTGACGCCGCAGACGGCGAGCGCGCTGGGGGGATTCAAGATGCAGGGCAAGGATGCCTCCGCCGCCAAGCAGATCATCGACGACGCCAAGGCCCTGGAGCAGGCCGGGGCGTTTTCCATCATCCTGGAGGCCGTGCCCGCGCCGCTCGGCAAGCTCGTGTCCGAATCGGTCAAAGTGCCGGTCATCGGCATCGGCGCCGGGCCGGATGTGGACGGCCAGGTGCTCGTCACCCACGACATGGTCGGTCTGTTCGACCGCTTCGTTCCCAAGTTCGTCAAGCAGTACACCAAGATCCGGCCGGTCATCCTCGATGCGCTGAAAGCCTACAAGACGGAGGTAACGGAGGTGAAGTTCCCCGGCCCCGAGCACTCCTTCAAGATGCCGGAGGAGACGCTGAAGCAGCTCAAGAAGATGGTCAAGGGATAATGAAGATCCGCCGGTCGGCCTGACGGGCCGACCGGCGGGCTGTTATGGGGGGCGACGGGCGGACGGGCCGACCGGCGACTTCTCAGATTTTGAGTATCTCCAGCGGCGCCGCCAGCTGGGCGTTGGCAGCGCGAAGGCTCTCCTCGCTTCCGATCACCGCCACCGAGCACTCCTGCAGCCCGCCGCCGAAGGTGCGTTCGGCCACCGCCAGCACCTCGCGGCGGGTCAGCGCGATGAGCCGCTGTTTGAAGCCTTCCCGCAACTCGTCCGACAGGCGGATGATCTTCCGGAAAAACGCTTTGCGCGCGGCCGGCCCCGGCGGGTCCGGCTTGTCGATCTCGGAGCACACCTGGAGGATGGCCTCTTTTACGTCGGTGTCGGTGAAGGCCCCGCCGCAGATGAAGCCGGCCGTCCCCTGGAAGACCTCCAGGGTCTCGACAATGCGCGGGTCGCGGTAGGAGGCCAGGCCGAAGGTTCCGTCCTCGGGATTGTAAAGCGCGAAGCCGCCGTAAGCTCCTCCTTTTTCACGGATTTCGCGATGCAGATAAAGCGAGCGCAGGAGCTTGGCGATCACGGCCAGCCCGGCGGCGTCCTCGTGCTCCATGCGCACCGTCGGAAACGCGGCGGCGACGAAGTTCACGGCCGCGGACGTGCTCCATCCCTCCCGAACGCGGCCGAACGGCATCACCGCCTCCGGCGCGACGAAACCGGCGGCCGGACCGGACGGCAGCCCGTTCACCAGCTCCCCGACGCGTGCCGGCGCATGCCCGACGGCCTCGGGTTCACCGATCACGGCCACCTGGAAGTTGGAGCGGTTGAGAACCAAAGCGCCCAGGCGGCCCATATCGACGGCCAACCGACCCAGATCCGCCTCCGTCGGCCCGTCGGCCAGGGCCTTGATCGTCTGCAGCTGGTGCACGCCGCTCCACTCTTCGCTCAGGGCGCGCGTGGTCGAAAACCGGCGCGACGCCAGGGACAGAGCCAGGCGGTGCCCGTTGTGCACGACCATCGCCTCCAAACCGGAGCGATACTCCAGCAGCAGGTTTTTCAGGCGGGTCGTGTCGGAAACATCGTAATGCCCCGCCAGTTCCGACAGGAGCTCGAACATCGGCGCCAGATTGCGCACCAGGCTTTTGGCGGTCAACGCGACAAAGGGGATGCAGGCGCCGGCCCCGTCGAAGCCGGTATGCGGGTTGGCGCCCAGGCCGAGGCCGCCCGTGACGGCGTCGATGCGCCGGGCCATTTCGGTGTAGTCCCTGCGGGTGGTGCCGACGCGCGAGAACGCATAGCAGAAAAACGGCACCAGCCGGTTCAGCGCGGGATCGAGCCCTCCGCAGCCGGCGGCCGCGGCGACATAGACAATTCCGGAGGTGGGCTGCTCGAAGAGAGTCAGGCTGCGCTCGCGGTCCACGCGGGTCTCCGCGACCCGTGGGACCTCCGGGGGGATGTCACGGCGTTCCAGGGTCGGCAGACAGTCGACGTTCTCCTGGGACTCCTGCAGCCGCTGCAGCGCGACCGCGTCCTGCCTGAGCTTTTCGGTTTCGGCGGCGCTCAGCGCCTGTCGGACCCGCTCCAGTTCGGCGGCCACGCGCTGATCCTCGCGCTCGGCCATCTCCTGATCCGGGTAAAGGGTCAAGCGGACGCGGTGGGGGTTTTCCAGAAAAAACCGCGCCAGCTGCCGTTCGAAAAAGCGGCCGCGCTGCAGTTCGCGCCGGATCTCGGCCAGATCGGCGTCGAACTTGAGCACGCGCAGCGGGTCCCCGCCGTGGATCCAGGTGCCCGCGGCGGCCAACAGCAGCTTGATGCCATAGGGGTAAGGGGTGTTCGTGACCTCCCGGCGGTGAAACTCCAACTGGTGGATGGCGGACTCCACCAGTTCCGGCGCAATGCCGCGTTCGGCAAGTCCGGCGAGCACATCGAAAACAATCCGCTCAACCTTCTCCGCCGCCTCCGGGGCCACGTCCTTCAAGCCGGCTGTGAAATGCGTGTCTCGGTTTTCGGCCTCATACCCGCTGCCGTCGCACAGGGCCGAACCCAGGCCGGAGTCGATCAGGGCCTTGCGCAGCGGCGAACCGGCGTTTCCGATCAGGATCTGCTCGAGCAGCGCCAGCGACAGGACCTCGCCCGTGTCGCGAATATCGCTGGTGAGCCAGGCCACGCAGGTCTGATGTTTTCTGGCGGCGTCCGCGTCCCGGGCGAAGGGGTACGGGAAACGCGCCGTGCGCGGGGCCTCCCAGCGCGGCTGGGACGGCACCTCGGTCGCCGGGTCGATGGCCTCAAACCGGCTTAATACGGCCCCGGAGATAAACGCCAGGTGCTCCTTCAGGGGCAGGTCGCCGTAAGTGTAAAAATAGGCATTGCTGGGATGGTAATGACGCCGGTGGAATTCCTTCAGCTGATCGTAGCTCAAGGAGGGGATGGCGGCCGGGTCCCCGCCCGAGTTGTTGGAATAAGTGGTGTCCGGATACAGCGCTTTCAGGATCGAGCGCACCATGACCTGGTCCGGGGAGGACATGGCCCCCTTCATTTCATTGTAGACGATTCCCTTGTAGAGGAGACGACCGCCCCCCCCCGCCGCAGGCTCGAGTTCCAGGCGGTGGCCTTCCTGCTTGAAGCTCAGTTCATCAATCCGAGGAAAAAAGGCGGCGTCCAGGTACACGTCCAGCAGGTTGTAGAAATCCTTGCGGTTCTGGGACGCAAACGGGTACATGGTCCAGTCGGAGGCCGTGAAGGCGTTCATGAAGGTGCTCAGACTGCGCCGGAGCATTGAAAAAAAGGGGTCCCGCACGGGGAAGCGCCGGGACCCGCACAGGGCCACGTGCTCCAGGATGTGGGCCACGCCGGTGGAGTCCCGGGGCACCGTCTTGAAAACGACGCCGAAGGTGTTCTCGCGGTCGGGCCGGCTGACATGAATGTGCCGGGCCCCGGTGCCCCGGTGGCTCAGTTCGTGAAAGACCGCGTGGATTTCCGGCAGGTGTTCCACCCGCAGCACGCGATAGCCGTGGATTTCATCTCCCGGAGCAACGCCGGATGGGGAGGGATCAACCTGGGAGTTCATGCAGGACCTCGAAAGTAAAACATCGTCTTTCAGCTTTGAGCGTATGGCTTCCAGCCGATGGCACGGGGTCGTCGACATGCGCCGCACAACGCGGGGCGCGCCGGACGACCCCCATTTATCTGGGTCCCGCTAGATGGCGATGTAGACCCCGCGGCTGTGCCGCTTGATTTTGCCAAGCTTGTTCAGCCGGAAAATGATGTTGCGGATTTTCTTGTCGACGAAACCGGTTTTGGCCTGAATGTCGGCGAACTTGAGGCCCTGCCGGGAGCGCTTGATGACGCCCAGCACGGCTTCGGCGGCCGGCACACCGCTGCGACGACGAACGCCGCGTCCGCGGTCGGCGGCGGACGCGGACGCCGACGCTGTAATCAGGCTTTCCAAACGGTCCAGGCGGGCCAGCAGTTTTTCGACATCTCGTTTGGTCGGGATGTCATAGGCGTTCATGAAGAATTTCACCATGGCGTCAAAGCTGATGGACTTGCCTTTTTTTCTAGGCATGCGTTGCCCCCCTCGATGTGATATGAGTGCTGCGTGCAAATTAGCAATCGATTAGTCAATCTAATGGGTGGAGATGAAAAAGTCAATAGAAGAGAAGAGAATAAGCAATTCATCAGTCGGATTGATCTCACCGGGTTTTCCTGCTACGCTGCAACCGTTCCCATCGCCTTTGATTTACTTATGTCCAGCTATTGCTTCGGCATGTTATTACTGAAACCATCGAACATGGCCAATTCCGGGATTCAACCGACCGGCGGAGCGGGATGCCCGCTTCCCCGCTGCGGGAGATGATAGAAATCGGCATGTCCATATCCGGAGTCGTCATGCGAAAGGCCCTGACACCCCCTCGAGTGCTTCTTGACTTGCACGCGCTTCATCCACGGAAGCGACTGGGGCAGAATTTTCTTTCCGACCCGTCGACCGCGCAGATGATCGTCAACCGGTCGGGAGTGTGCCAAGAAGATGTCGTGGTCGAGATCGGCGCCGGGCTGGGAGCCCTGACCGCGCCGCTGGCGCATGCGGTGCGATCCGTGATCGCGATCGAAAAAGACCGCCATCTCGCGGCGATCCTGAACGGAGAGCTTCAGGCCGCCGGGATCACCAACGTGCAGCTGATGGAGGCGGACGTGCTGGACCTCGACTGGGCCGGCCTGGCGCGGCGGGCCGGCCCACGGTTCACGGTTTTCGGAAACCTTCCCTACAACATCTCCTCGCAGGTCGTGATCCGTCTCATCGAATCGCGCCGGTACGTTCCAAGAGCCGTGCTCCAGTTTCAGCGGGAACTGGCGCTCCGTCTGGCGGCGGCCCCCGGCGGCAAGGACTACGGCCGCATCTCCGCCATGCTCGCCTACTGCGCCACCGTGACGCCTGTCTGCCGGGTCGGCGCCAAGGCCTTTTTCCCCGTCCCCAAGGTCGACTCCGAGGTGCTTGAAATCCGTTTTGAGCCGCCCCAGGCCTACCCGCCCCACGACGAAGCCCGGTTGGCCCGGTTGATCGCCGCGGCCTTCGGTCAGCGGAGGAAAACCCTCCGGAACGCGCTGTCCGCATCGGGGCTATCGATCAGTGCCGAGTTGGCGGCTCGCGCGCTGGAGCTCGCGGGAATCGACCCCGGCCGCCGCGCCGAAACCTTGTCGGCCGCGGAGTTCGTCACTCTGGAAATCAGCCTGAGACGCCTGATGCCCACATAAATCGTCCCCGCCGCAAGCGTCGGGGACGATTTATGTTCCCGAGCTATTAGAGGTTGCATATTTGAATAGACACGGACACCCCCTCACCCTGTCCTCTCCCCCAAGACGGGGAGAACACAGGGTGGGGGGCCGCTCTCGGTTTATGCTATTTCGAGACGATGAATATAGTGTAAACACCGCCAGGCCCCGCACCGGGCGGGCCGGCTTTGCGCTTGACCGCGTCGAGCAGGTGGTCTACTGTTAGGCAGAAGCGAACCACCCATCGAGATGTTTTCGAAAGGAGGGCGTCATGGCGATCAAGGTATTGATCAAACGGCGAGTGCCCGCCGACAAAGCCCGGGAGACGATCACGCTTTTCCGGCAGTTGCGCATGCTGGCCACGGCGCAGGAGGGCTACATCTCCGGTGAAACCCTGCGCAGCCTCGAAAAATCAGAGGAATTCCTCGTAATCAGCACCTGGCAATCCGCACAGGACTGGAAGAGCTGGCTGGCCAGCCGGGACCGGAAAGAGATCCAGGCCAAGGTCGACCGCCTGCTGGGAGGGGAAACCACTTACGAGGTCTACCACTACGGTTTCACCGCATAAAAGCGGCCTTCGGCCGGCCGCGCTTCCGGACCAAGTTTTTTGAAACGACGGTCGCCCACCACCCCGGAGACCGGATGCTGGGCGCACCATTGTAAAAAAACCGCGCACCTTCGTGCACGGTTTTTTTTCAGATGGGGTCTCAAAGCCTGCCCTAAAGCGTTTCCGCGATAGAAACCGTCCGGTCGCCCAGCATGCGGACGTAGCTGCCCTTCTCGTTGTCGTACCAGCCGTAGATGACCGCCTGGGTCACGGGGACCCGGACCACCGTGTTTTTCAGGGAGGCCAGCAGTTCAGGCGGCATCCCGGGGACCTTGGACAGGTCCACCGAAGCCTCGGCCGTGCGCGTGTGGGTTTCGCAGCCTTCGATGATCGCCGCCGCGCGCGGCATGCCGATGATGTCGGCCGACACGTTCTGCTGCTCGCTGTACAGCAGGTAGCCCTCCGGGCTGTCGGCCGCCGCCTGCCGATAAATGGCGTTGACCGTTGCCCGGTCGATGCGGCCGCCGGCGGGCTCCTCCTGGAGGTTGACCACCAGAATGATGAGCGAACCCGCGCTGGTGGGGACCCGCACCGACTCCGCGATGAAGGGGATCTCCTTCATTTCCGGGATCACCAGGCGCAGCGCGTTGGCCGCACCGGTGGAGGTGAGGATGATGTTGTTCAGGATGCTGCGGCTCTTGCGCAGGTCGGTTTTTCCGGCCGCCGGCAGCCGGTCGAGCACCTGCTGAGAGCTCGTGGCGGCATGCACGGTCGCCATGGAGGCCGAGAGGATGCGTCGGGCACCGATGGCGTCGATGAGCGGCCGCATCATGTGGGCCAGGCAGGTCGTCGTGCAGGACGCGCAGGATACGATCCGATGCCGCCGCGGGTCGTAGTCGTTGCCGTTCACCCCCATGACGGTGGTGATGATGTCCGTCGGCATCGCGGCCGCCTTCTTGACCTTGAAGGGGGCCGACACCACCACCTTCTCGGCGCCGGCCGCCAGGTGCCCGCGCGCCGAACCCTTGGCGGCTTCCGGACCGACGGTGGGGTCCAGGAACTGGCCGCTGGCGTCCACCACCAGCCGCACGCCGTGCCCGGCCCATCCGATCTCGGCCGGGTTGCGCGCCTCGCGCAGAAACCGAACCGGGATGCCGTCGATCCGCATCCGGCCGCCGGCCTCGTCGATGTCGGTGATGACGGAGCGGGCCTGGTGGCCGTAAAGATAGCCCTGCAGCCACCCGTAGGTGGAATCGCGCTCGACATAGTGGGCGATGTCCGAAAGGGATGTCCCGGCCGTGCGCCCCAGGTTGACCACGATCTCCCCGAAGAATTTTCGGGCCACGTGGTGCCAGAGCGTGAGCTTCCCGATGCGGCCGAGGCCGTTGATGCCCAGTATTAACTCGGAACCGACGGATACCGCCATGATCATGCCTCCTTGACTCTGATGAGCCCCCGATACACCGATCCTTCGTGGCCGTCAATGCTGATGGGGTCGCCGGAGCCCAGCACCGCCGCCGGAAAGGTGCATGTCTTATCACGTTCGTTGCACACCAGACTGGCGCACCCCACCACGCAGGTTTTTCCCAGCCGGTGTGCGACCACGGCCGCATGCGACGTGAGGCCGCCCCGTTCGGTCAGCAGCCCGTCGGCCGCGTGGATCTCGCGGATATCGTCGGGCACCGTGTCGGTGCGGGCCAGGATGAGCCGGGTGGTCGGCTCCCGCACGCGCCAGGCTTTGATCTCTTCAAGGGTGAAGACCAGCCGGCCGCTGATCGCCCCCCCGCTGACGCCGATGCCGTGGCCCAGGAGCCGTTCCTGAGCCGGCGCCTCATGCTCGAAGGTCAACACCATCGGGCTTTCGCGAATGGCCATGTCCCGCGTTTGCAGCATGTAGAGATCCTCGGGGGACGGGCCTTCGAAGGTGAACTCGATCTCCTGGGGGCTCCAGCCGTGGTCGTCGATCAGTGTGTGGGCCCAGCGCTTCAGCTCGCGATAGATCTCGGGGAAGTGCGTCTCCAGGGTGAGGTCGGTCTCGCGCATCTCGATCTCCTGCTGGAAAAGCGAGATCGGCATGGAGCGCACCAGCCCGGACACCACGTCTTCGCCCTGGTTGGCGGTAGAGAAGTCCCCCCACAGCTTCAGCACGTCCCCGGACCAGCGCGGGTTGTGGGTAAAAATAACCCCGGTGCCGGCCTCGGACGACAAGTTCCCGTAGACCATGGCCTGGATGGCGATGGCGGTGCCCCAGTCGTCGGAGATCCCCATGATGCGCCGGTAGGCCAGGGCCTTCGGGGACTCCCAGGACGCCAACACCCGGCGGATCGCGAGCAGCAGCTGCTCGAAGGGCGAGTCGATCATTTCGATGCCGGCCTCCTCGATCAGACGCCGGTAGGCGAGCGCCACCTCGCGCATCTGGTCCCCGGAGAAGTGCCGCTTCAACGGGATCCCCAGCCGCTGTTTGTAATCGGCAATCACGGCGTCGAAGTCGTCGCGGGTCATGTCGTGCGCCATGCCGTAGTTCTGGAGAAACCGCCGGTAGTTGTCCCAGGCGAACCAGGCGTTGCCGGTGCGGGCGGCCACCCCGGCGGTGATCGCCAGGTTGTTGCCCACGTCGAGCAGCGTGTCCATCATTCCAGGCTGGGAGATGGAGGCACCGCTGCGCACGGACAGGAGCAGCGGGTTGGCGGCATCACCGAAGTTCTTGCCCGCGGCCCGCTCCAGCCGCCGCAGGTGGTGGGTGATCTGCTCGTGGAAGTTGCGCTGCGCCGGCGCGTAGCTTTCGATCACCTCGCGGCAGCGGAAAACCTCGGTGGTGACGATGAATCCGGGGGGCACCTGAAAGCCGAGGCTGTGCAACTTGACCAGGTTGAAGCCCTTGGTGCCGAGATGGATCACCCCGATCTCCCGGCTGTGGAACGAGTCGATGGCCACCAGGCCGGCGTTCGGGTCGTAGAGCAGCAGCTGCCGCAGCCTCTCCGGCGGCAGCTTGTAGGACTGCTGAAAGAGCGTGTTCAGGATCCGGCCCAGAAACAGGTCCAATTGCTGAAGGCCCAGCGCGCCGGCGATCTGGTCGCGGAAAAAAATCTCCGCCACCCGGTGAGTCAGCCGCTCGGGATCCTCCAGCGGCTCCCGCGGCAGATACTTCGGCAGGATCCGGTCCGCCGACAACTGCGGCAGGATCCGGTTCAGGTTCGCGCCGTGCAGGTTGTTGAAGTGGTCCTTGATGATGTTCTGCACGGCCTGGGCGAACCCCTTGAAAATGTCCAGGTACTGGGTCAGCGTGAATCCCTTGACGACCAGCGAGTCTTTCAAAAACTCCAGTTGACGCTCGAATTCCGCCGACCGGATGCCGTCCAGACGCAGGGCCTGGTCGAAGAGCCGCAGCGTCTGGTGAATCTGCCCGAATGTGGCCTTGGTGATCAGGGTGAGGTCGATGTCGCGGATCAAGCCCTCGAAGAGCGCGTTCACCATCGCCTCCAACCGCAGCGTGAGCCCCAGGCAGTCGAACTTCATCTCGTGGTAGGTGCCGTACATGGAAGGGATGTCGATGGTGATGTGCCGCTTCTGGTAAATGTCCTCGCGGACGTCGTAGACGGTGTCGGAGGTGATGACGGCCTTCAGCGTCTCGAGATACTCTAAGAGAAGGGCCATCCGCCGGGGCGCACCGGTTTCGGCCAGCGCCTCCTCCAGGCGGCTCAACTCCGGCAGGGCCTCGGGCCGCAGCTGGGCCAGGCAGGCCTCGAGCTCCACGATGCCGAGCCGGTATTTTTGATGCAGCAGCTTGTAGAACTCGACGGCCAGACCGAACCGCTCCATGTCGGTGGCGGAAACCCCTGGGACATAGCCCAGCAGGGCGGCCATCTCTTCCGGGGAGAGCGTCAGCAAGTCGTCGGGGATGCGAACGCCTTTTTTCACCAGCCGCTGCATCACCCGGTGCAGCCCCTTGACGTAAGGGCCCCTTGAATCGATCTGATCGAAGACCGCAGGCGGCACGAACGGCGCCAGGCCCGGTTTTTCCAAAGTCTGCCAGAACCGGAAGGTCGCCTCCATGAAAGGAATGATCTGGTTGCTGCTCTCGACGTGGCTCTGTTTTCGCAGGAAATGAACCAGGACGTCCCGCCGTCGGGAAAGTTCGTCGATGCGGGTGGACACATCCCGCAGCCGCCCCTCGGCGCCGATTTCATTGAAAAACACCGGGCACAATCGCGCCAGCTGCTTGACCAGGTGATAGACCGGGTTGACCGGGCTGTTGAGCAGCCCCGTCACATCCCGCGGGAACAGGTCGATGTCGCGGATAAGCACCCCGCCCAGGGAGAGATGGATGACGAGCGCCGAGAGCAGCCGCGTCGAGCGCTTCGGGTTCAGCTTGATCAACTCCAGCCAGGTGCGGATGTTCAGCAGGTGCGCGCTGTTGACCCGGATCCGCCACTCGTCGTCCACTCCCTGCAGCGAGGGCGATTGAAAGCCGAAATCGATGAGGGCGTCGATGAAGAAATTCACCAGGTCGATGTCGTCCGTCTTGTAGACCCCTCGGCCCATGTTGAGCACACAGGTGAGGGCGGTCGCCGGGAAACTCTGCGAGCGTTCTTTCAGGATCGAAAACGTCTTGCGAATCAGCTGCTGGATGTTGCGGTAGTTCTCGTTGACGATGATCCAGGTCAAGGCCTGGTTGATCTCCCGCAAGGTTTCCTCGTGGATCAGGGCCAGACCGGCGACATTCATCATCTGAAAGAGAAAGATCAGCTTGAGATGCTGGCCCCGGCCGGCGGCGGCGCCGCGCTCCAGCAACTGCGCCGGGATCTTCTTGTAGGCTTCGACGAAATGGTTGAAACCGGGCAGGGCCAGCAACCGTTGCGCGGCCTCCGATGAACCCGGGGCCGCCGGGTCCAGTGCCGCGTGCAGCTGCGCCTTCCACTGCCGGATCCTGCGGTGGGAGATGTCCTGAAAGAGATCGTTGCAGGTGCCGGCCCCGCCGAATTCGACGGCCTCCCGGTCGCAGGCGCCTTCCGGGTCGCTCTCGCTCAGCCAGCAGGCGTAGGTGTGCTCAAAATACCGGACCAGCAGGTGGTTGAGCGGGGTGAACTCCTGCTTGGCCGCCGCGGAGCGTTTCACGAAAGCGGCCGCCAGGCGCGTCACCGGGTAATAGCTTCGGACCACCCGGTCGAAGGCCTCCTCCGGCAGCTGGCTCATCTGCGCGAAGGCCTCGCTCAGGACCGGACGGAACCGCTCGAAATCCGCATCGGAATCCCGCACGAGGGTCTGCAGGTACAGAAGCAGCGTGTCGGCCGCCGCGCCCGCGACCTCCCTCGATCGGGCCGAATGAACCGCGGTGATGAGAATTTCCGCCATCCGCCCGGCGGCCTCCGGACCGCGGGGGTGCCGCCGGAAGAGGTGGAAGTAATCCAGCGCGTACTTGCGCGCCTCGGTGACGATAAACCGCCAGTTCAGATACGGGTGGGAGAGCTCCCCCAGAAAGGTGTTCAGCCCCTCCATCAGGCCATAGTACTTGCTCATGACCTCCTGGAGCACGGCGTACTTCGGGTCAACGGCCACATCGACGTGGTAATCGGCCAGGTTGACCTCGAGGGCTTTGGATTTGACTTTCGGGGCCGGCTCCATCACGTTTGATCCCATCATGGCGAAAACGGCTGGTTCGTGTCGACAACGCGGTCTGAAGGGAGAACAACTAGCGGGAAGCATCGGGGCAGAAACCCGCCGGCGGCGCCGGAGACGGCGAGCGCATCCAGCTTCTCCCTCACGGGGTTACCTTACCAGATGGGGCCGACGGTGACAAGCGTCCCGGGCTGGACACGCGAACTCGGAAACGGGCCCAAAAAGCCGATTCCAAAATCCCCCCGGCCCCCTTTGAAAAAGGGGGAGGAAAAGAGGGTCCCGGCAGTTCTCCCCCTTTGGAAAAGGAGGGAGAAAAAGAAGGTCTTGGCAGCACTCCCCCTTTGGGAAAAGGGGCCGGGGGGATTTAATTCCACAGCCGAAATCGGGTTTGTTACGAAACCATCTATCGCGAGGAGAGGGCGATCAGCCGATAGACCAGCATCCCGGCCATCCAGGCCACGTCCTCGGGTGAGAGCATCCGGCCGATGCTGCGGTCGAAGACAATGGCGGCTTCGGCCGGGAACTCCTCGTCGCCGGCGTACAGAACCAGGCGCACCGGGATCTTCGGGAATACCCGAAACTCGTATCCCGCGTCCCCGATCGTAACCGGTTCGCCCCGCAGGCGGGCCGCCGCGCGGCCGAACCCGGCGATGTCCTGCCCGAACGTTTTCTTGAGCGGGTCCACCGCCCGTTTCAGGAAGGCCCCGAAGTAAAACGCCGCTCCCGGTATCTCGCGGTAAGCGACCCAGTCGCCGGACGGCGTCGCCTCCCCGTCGGCCAGGAGATAATGCAGGATCAGCACTTGCTCCTGCAACGGGATCTCCTTTTTGTCAGCGGAGGCATCGGTGAATTCCAGGCCCGGACAGCTCAGGTGATAGCGGCGGTTGAGGAACGGGATGGCCAGGGCCCCTTGATCCGTCGGCTCGAACCCGGAGCGGACCGCCAGGCGCCCGCAGTTGTCAGCCGAGAGTTGTTCCCTCGCCAGGCGGCAGGCGGCGATGTAGTCGTCGATGCGGGGCATGCAATACCTCCGTTAGGAACGTTTCCCCCGCGGGGAGCTTGATGAGTCCCATCGGAGCGTCAGGGGGGAAGAGCTGCTGGATACTGGATTCTGGATGCTGGATACTAAGGATGTCAAGGATGCAAGCAGATGATTGGTACTTTTTACCCAGCATCCAGTATCCCGTATCCTGTATTCAGCAACTTGGCTTAAGAAAAGAGAAAAGCCCCTCCGGTGCCTCAGGAAGGGCTTTGACAGCCAAAACCGCTCCGCCCCGGTTAGATCTCCAACCAGGAATCCGAGTAAAGCGTGTTTCCGAGAATGACGTTGACCGTCTTCGCGTAGTCCTGCATCTCCTTGGAGAGCGAGGCCATGTTCGGCTGGGTGCCGTCCATGATCCCGTAGATCAGGTCCACGATGTCCTGGCGTTTGCCCTTGGCGATGGCGATCAACTGGTCGTCCAGAGGATCGGCGATGACCGAAACCATCCCGTGCTTCTGCAGCATCACCATGTAAGTCTGGTTGAGGATCGGCCGCAGGTGGCCGGGAGGGCCGTTGGAAATGTTCGACAGGCCGCAGGTGCTCTTGGCTCCGGGGGCCATGTCCGGGATCATCGACTGGAAATTCATCAGGCTCATCAACTGCGGCTGCTGGATGTTCAGCGGCGTCACAATCCCGTCGACCCAGATCTTCTCGTTGGGGATCCCGGCCTCGTTGGCGAAGTAAAGCAGCTCCACGCACAGGGCCGCCCGCTCGTTCTCGTCGCGCGGCAGGCCTTCCGGCCCCCACATCAATGCGATGAAATCGGCGTCGGTTTCCTTGGCGAGGGGCACCATGCGCTCGTAGCGCTCCGGCCGCACCATGATGGAGTTGATGAGCGGCGGCTGGGCCGTCGGCTTGTAAACCTTGAGCGCCGCGGCGATGGCGTCGATGTTGGAGGTGTCCAGGGCCAGCGGGAGGTCCGGGACCACTTCCTGGACCGTCTTCACCACCCACGGCATCAGCTCGTGGCCTTCCTTCTTGGCCGGCCCGAGGTTGATGTCGATGTAGTCCATGCCCTTGGACTTCTGGAAAAGGGCCTCCTCCTGGATCGGCTTCGGATCGCGTTCTTTGTAAGCCTTGCCGATCTTCTTGTTGATGACGTTCAAGCTTTCACCGATTAAAATCATACCACCCTCCCCTTTTTAACAGAATGATCGGCGGCGGCGGCCGGGAGGGAGTCCTCCCGCACGGCCGCCGCCGTCAGGTCAGCGGTTATTTCGATTTGAGGAAGGCCGGAAGGTGCGCGGCTTCCCGCGGCCCCACCGTGATCTTCCAGCCGGGCAGCTCTTCTTCCATGTCGCCGGCGATGGCGGCGGCGTAGCCGGGGATGACGACTTCCTTGTTCTTGATCTTCTCCTCGATGCCGCTCTTCTTCACGAACATGCCCACGTCATCGCCCGCGAACTTGCCGGCCGCCCAGGCGGTCATGACCGACAGGCCTTCGGAGTCTTTGATCAGCAGGTAGGAGGGGACGCGGCTCGCCTCGATTTCGCCGGAGACGATGAAGTAGGTCAGGGCGAAATTGGTCGTCACCAGCACCGGCGAGGTCTCGTTCGGGTTGTTGATCTCGTAGATCCCCTGGGTCACGGTCATCGGCCGCTGCGGGTCGGTGAAGATGTTCAGCCGTTCCAGCAGCAGGGGGAAGAGGTTTTCACCGGCGAAGTCCGACATCACGACGATCCCGCCGTACTTGGCGACAAAGGTGCCGGCGAGCAGGGTTTCCACATCGAGGTTCCCGGCCATCTCGCTGGGGAAGACGATGGTCGGGAAGCCCAGCGCCCGGTTGCCGTCCTTGAGCGCCGCGCGCCGGATGGCGATCATGTCCTGATGCGCCTGCTGGATCTCCCGGCAGCCCGAGTCGATCACCAAATCCTTGATCCCCATCTCGGTCAGCTTCTGGGTCAGCGGGACCAGGTCGGCCACCGAGCCGGCCTTGACGCCGAGCGGCAGCCCGCTCTCTTTGGCGAGCGCGCCCATGTCCGCCAGATTGGCGGCGGTGGCGCCGTACATCAACGGGCGTTTGAACTTGGTGACCGCGACGGCCGCCTTCATCACGTCCGGCTTTTCGCTCATCAGCACGAGGTTGAACTCGGAGGTCTCGGCGATGGCCTTGGCGGTCTTGGCAAAGGCCTCAGCGTTGCCGTTCACGTCCCTAACGGCCACCAGCTCCGGCCGCAGGTTGAGGCCCACGCGCTCGTATTGAAAGGCGTTCCACTTCTTCAGCTTGGTAGCGAGGTCCGCCCCGGAAATGTCCGACGGGACCGTGGCCGCGAGGGGGCACGTGGGTGCGCCACACCTTCAGCCGAC
>CAZLSV010000026.1:0-12497 GCA_964562235.1 uncultured Desulfatibacillum sp. | reverse complement strand
GCGAGCAGGGTCGGGTTGAAAAACGTCTTTTCGTGGCGGTACTGGACGGTCTCCCCGCCGGTGGTCGCCGCCCGCACCCCTTTGCCCAGGGCCACGGGCCGGATCGGGGGCGCCGAGGCTTCCGAAAGCGACGCCCGGGCTTCGGCCGACACGTAAGGGCAGCTGTCGAGCTCGGCCTTGCCGGAGGCCAGGTTCATCGCAAAGGCCAGGCAGGTGGGCACACCGCATTCCTTGCAGTTGGTTTTCGGAAGGAGCTTGAATATCTGAATCCCGGTTAATGCCATCTCGGTCTCCTTTGTACGTGTTTCAGGTCCGGTGCCGGCGGCGCGCGCCATCCTTCAGGCCGCGCGCCGCCCGATGATCCCCTGCCATCCCTTATCCGGCGATGATCGGATCCATCGACAGCGCCGGGTGATTTTTCTCCTTCAGGAAGGGCAGAATCTCCTCTTCCGTCGTGCCGACGGTTTCATCGGCGATGCGGTCGATCAGGTCCGGAATACCGACCTCCTTGCCGCGCTTGATGAGCCGCTCGCGGATCTCCTCCTTGAGGATCTTGGGCATCCACACCAGCCGCTTGATGCCGCCGTCGCCCAGGATGAACTTGCCCTGGGTGATGTTGAACTTGGAGTGGCCCACGAATCCCGGCGAGGAAGCGCCGCCGCCCATGACGCCGGCCAGCGTCGTGAACTTCATGCCGCAGGGGGTTTCGCCGCTGTAGTCGCGGTTGACGGTCATGATCCCGTTGCAGGAGGGCAACATGGCCGCGATGGCCTCGCAGCAGCCGCAGGTGGTCATGGGGCTGTGCACCATCGAGTAGAAGTTGTAGTGGGTGACGGCACCGCGGGAGGCCTTATAAATGAAATCGTTGACGCCCTTCCACTGGCCGAGCTTGGGATCGAGGCACTCGCCCTTCTGGATCGGCTGGTTGGGGCCGGTGGGGTTGATTTCGAAAGAGGCCTTACAGTCCATCCAGTTGTAGGCGCCGCACAGCCCCGTACGCTCCGGGCTGACGGTGCAGACGTGGTTGGGGGCGAAGGACTGGCACAGGGTGCAGGAGTAATAGGTCTCGACGGCTTCGTCGGTCATCTTCTCGACCCGCTCGTCGCGCGTCTTGTACTCGCCGCGCGCCCGCTGGGTGAGCTTGTCCACGTCCTCTTTCTTGGTGAACAGGGTCACCTGGACCTTGTCGACGATCTTCTGGAAGTCCTGGTGGAACTTGGCGTGCAGCACGACCCCGATGTGCTTCAGGGAGAAGCCCTTTTCGACGGCGGCCTTGCTCAGCCGGATCCAGGAGATGTCGCGCTGACCGATGTGCATGATGCCCTGGATGTAGTTGATCAGGTGGTGGATCTGGCGTTCGATGATCGGCTCGAAGTCGGTCTGGAACTCGCGGCCGGCGATCTGGACATAAATCCCGAGCGGCGCGGCGCCGCCCTCCTTGATCTCGTTCACGTCCGGCCCGACGATGACGACCTTGCCGTCCTCGATTTCGTTCATCTCGGCCATTTTGACCAGCTCGGTGCACTGGGTCTTGCCGCCGCCCATCTGGCAGTAGAGGTCCTGGCCGCGCACGCGCTCGCCCTCGTAGGCCGGCCCGAAGGACATCGGGATGTCGATCGTGGCCACCTGGACTTTCAGGCCGCGCACCTCGACCGACTTCTGCACCATGTCGGCGTGGGCCACGTTGGCCACCACGTGCTCGTAGGTGCACACGCCGGTGGGCAGCACCTCGGGGATGTCCGTGTCGGCGATGGTGGGAAAGCCCCAGTTGACACAGCCGGCCGCGGCCGCCGCCCAGTCGGTGCCGACTTCGCCCAACGCGTTGACGAAGGCGAAGATGCGGTTCTTGTTGTAAAGCAGCATGCGCTTGTAGTCGCCGGGCTGAATGCCGCCGAAGGCCATGGCCGCGCGGTTGGCGAAACCGAGCGCGAAGATGGCCGAGGAGATGTCGGGCCCGAAGGGCACGATGCGGGTGTTCCAGCCGATCTGCACCCCGGCCTCGAGCAGCTGCTGGGCCACCGAGGTGTTGTTCTGCTGGGCCGCCAGGAAGATGTAAAGGCTGCGCTTCTGGTACTCCTCGACGATCATCTTGGCCGTTTCAGGGTCCGGAGCCGCGCCGACGATGGCGGCAAAGCCGGGGGCCGAGCCGTCCACGAACTCGACACCGCGCTTGCGGAAAACGGTGTCGTCGGCCGCGCCCAGCCAGATCTTGCCGGCCTCCTCGTCGATCTCCTCCGAGTGCAGGTAGAATTCCGGCTCATTGAGATAGCGCAGCGCCTCGCGCAGCTCGAAGCTGAAAAGCGCCGCCATGCCCGAGTCCAGCAGGGGCCCGAGGTACGGCAGGTGGTTCATGCTCTTGATGTGCGGCGGAAGCAGCTTGCGCACCACATCCAGCACCTTCTTCATGTCTTCCAGCTTCTCGACCTTGATGCCGAGCAGCGAGTAGATCACGGGCAGAAAGTAGGCGGTGTTCGGGAAACCCACTTTGGTGTCGGCGTTGAAGGTTTCCAGCGCCTTTCGGTACTCTCCCTCCACCTGGGAAACGATGTTGTACGCACCTTGAACGGCAGCAAACGCAACCAATTTAGACATAAAGAGTTCCTCCTTCGTTGAGGATTTTTAGATAACCCGTTGAGGTTTTCGATCTTTGGCGCTTGATCATGGTAAGACGTTCAGCCCCTTTGCTCAGCGGTCCCGGCGGTGGACCCAGACCAGGGTTTCGATCAGCTTGTTCACCATCGCACTGGGGTCCGCCGACGGCGCCGGTTTGGGCGCCGCCGCCGCGGCCGGTTGCGGTTCGGCCTTGGGGGCGGCCGTGGCCTTCATGGACGCGGCCCGCTTCCCGGCCAGTTCCTCACGCTCCTTGGCGCGCTGTTGGCGAATCTTGTCGATGTCGGCCTCGACCTTGGCCTTTTCTTCGGCCACCCGTTTGGCTTCCGCATCCGCTTTGGCCTTGGTTTCCGCCTCGGCTTTGGCTTTGGCATCGGCTTCCGCCTTGGCTTTGGCATCGGCCTCTGTTTTGGCCCGGGCCGCGGCCTCGGCCTCGGCCTTGGCTTTCAAGGCAGCCTCGTCCACCGCCGGTGCGGCCGGCGCCGGCGGGGGTGCGGCCGGTGCGGGTTGAGGAGAGGCTGCCGGTGCGGGTGCCGGCTTGGGTGCCGCGGCGGCGGCCTTGGGCGCGGCCGCCGGTGCGGTTTCGGCTTTTGGTGGCGGCGGCGCCGCCGCCGGCTTCTTTTCTTTTTCTTCGGTGATGGTCAGATCGGGCGCCGGGGACTTGCTCAGCAGGTCGATCTCCACGGCCGGCAGCCGCTTGGCGACAGCGGCCACCGCCTTGGCGTCGCCGCCCTTGTACATCAGGCCGATGTAACTCTTGACCAGCCGGATCGCCTCGGGGTGGCGCATGATCAGGATGTTGGATCCGCTCATGAGGTAGGCCACGGCCCCGACGGCCTCCATCAGAACGGCCCGACGCTCGGGATCGCCCAAGGTGGGGGCTTCCTGGGCGCCCATCTTGGCCTCTTTGGACTTCCAGACTTCGTTGCCGAGGTTGTTGATGATCGGCAGTTGCAGCTTGTCGTCGCCCTGGGCGAGCGCCGCCATGCGGATACGCTCCATGACGGAGTAGGAGTATTCCATGCCGTAGCCCAAGCCGCCGGTGGTCGGGTCGATCAGCATGCGGTCGGTGGGCACTCCCAGGTTCTCGAGGAGAATGTTGATCTGCTTGGCGAGGTTCACGTCGATCGGCGAGGAGGAGATGATGGAGTGGCCGAACCCCATGGCGGCCGCGCCGATGGCCTTGTGGTTCTTGTCTTCCACCGGGCCCAGGATCAGGTTTTCGCCCTGGCACTCCTCCGCGATCTTTTTGAGGACGGCCTCGTCTTTTTCGACATTGGCGCACCCCCAGATCACCAGCGGAACGTCCACCGCCGCGCGGACTTTTTTCACCGATTTGACGGCGTCCGCCGCCGAGGCGTTCTTGCCGTTGGGGTCTATGCTTTTCAGCTGCAGCACGATCAGCTCGGCGCCGTATTCGGCCACGCATTTCTTGGCCCAGGCCGCCGGATCGGACAGCACGTCTTTGAAGGGCGCTACGGCCGCCTCGGCCCAGTCTTCCGGCGCCATGTCCCAGACTTCCATGGCGATTCTGGGCGGGTGGGGCATGGTACCCTCGAACTGGTAGAAGGGATAGCAGCTCTCACCACCGACGGTAAGCGCCTTCTTGCCTTTCCCCAACGTGATTTCCCTGATCTTGCCGGTGTAGGATTCTTTATAGAATTGGAAGCCCAATGTTCCCTCCTTGTTCTATTTAACCGGTTAAGTTGTGAGGTGATTGACCCTGAATGGGTTCACCGGCCTGTGGGAACAGCCACTTGAACACTCGGATGTCAGCCCCCCCCCTTTCGTTCGCGGTGTTATATGGTATCCAAATCCACAGGCGTGGATAATTTGAACTTACAGAAGAGTCGACCCATGTTCTGCGAGGGACGCCGGACGAAAATGTGCCTGCTCCCGGTTTTTGTCTGAGGCGCACGGGAACAAAAGCACATTTCACGCTTTTTCCATTTATAAGGAGCTTTGCAGTTTGTCAAGAGACGGCATGAACGAATCGGTAATTGCTGGGGGTATCCGACCGAAAACCTTCGGAAAACGGGTCGCACCGGCCTGAGACCCGACTCGTCCGGATGACTTGCAAAAAACGGATAAGATGGATTTCGTTATCCTAAAAATCCGTATAGTGCAAGTCAAATTTTACAAGGGAACTGGCTTCCGGTTGCGGCGTCATCGCGGCAACATGCCGCTTTTAATTAAAAAAACCAAACTTCCCCCACCCCCCGGTCCCGGCCTCCGGATTTTTACCTATGCGTTCTGGCGGCGCGACTCGATCCGGGCCTTGAGCCGGGGGAACCGGTTGATATCGGTGTGGGGCAGGAAGAGCGCCGCAATGTAGTTGTCCATGTAGGATGCCGTGTCGGAGAGCTCGAAATTGGTCATCTTGCGCACGACGGCGGCCACGTCGCGGCGGATCCGGTTGGTGAGGGAGCTCATCTTGGCCCCCAGCAGGGAACCGTTGCCGAGATAGATCACCCGGTCGGGGTCCACTTCGGGCAGCAGGCCGATGGTCATGGCCTTGGCGAGGTCCACGAAGCTGCCGAAACCGCCGGCCAGAATGATGCGCTGGATGTCGCCGACGTCCAGGCCGACTTCCGCCAGCAGGGTCATGCACCCGCTGTAGATGGCCCCCTTGGCGCGGATGAGGTTTTCGATGTCGATCTCGGAGATGGTGATGTCGCGGTCGATCTGGGTTTCCGCCTTCCAGGCCACCACGAATTCCCGGCCTCCCTCGGTTTTGCGGATGCGCGGCGTCTCCAGGGTCGGATCGAATTTGCCGAGGCTGTCGATCACCCCCATTTCAAACATCACGGCCACCATGTTGATCAGTCCCGAGCCGCAGATGCCTTTGGGGCGGACCTTGCCGATGGTGAGGATCATGGGCTCCAGCGTGCCCGGGTCGAGCGAAAAATCCTCGATGGCGCCCTTGGCCGCGCGCATGCCGAACTTCAGCCCGCCGCCTTCGAACGCCGGGCCGGCCGAACAGGCCGCACAGGCCAGCCAGTCCTTGTTGCCGATGACGATTTCCGCGTTGGTGCCGACGTCCAGAAACAGGGTCAGCTCCTCCGAGCGATAGATTCCGGAGCCCATCACGCCGGCCACGATGTCGCCGCCGACGTAGCTGGAGACGCAGGGGTAGACCAGCGCCGTGACGTGATCGCCCAGCTCCATTCCCAGGTCGCGGGCCTTGATCGGGGGGAAGATGGAGGCGGCCGGCACATACGGGGCCCGCCGGATGCAGCGCGGGTCGATCTTGAGCAGGAGTTGGGTCATGGTGGTGTTGCCGGCCAGGGTAATGGTGGAGATGTCCTCCGGGTCCACTTCCGAGCGTCGGATGATTTTACGCAAAATCTTGTTGATGGTGCCGACCACCACCTCCTGGATGCGTTCCAGCCCGCCCGGCTTTTCGGCATAGACGATGCGCGTGATCACGTCCTCGCCGTAGCTGATCTGGCCGTTGAACTCGGCGTGCTCGGCGCGCACCGCGCCGGTGATCAGATCGATGACCTGGCCGTAGACCGTGGTGGTGCCGATGTCCATGGCGATGGCGACGCTGCGCTCGGAGGTGTCGCCGGGCTGAAGGTTGATGATGCGGGTCTTGCCGTCCTCGCGCACGGGCCGCACCAGGGTGGCGGTCACCCGGAAATTGTCCTGCCGCAGGACTTCCGGGATCTTGCGGATGACGCGCAGATCGGCCTCCAGCCGGTGCTCGCCGTGCTGGAGCGTGAGGAACCCGATGAGCCGCGTGAGGTCCGGCAGGTTGTCCTGGAGGGAGGGCGGCGGGATCTCGAGGTATTTTTTCTCCACCGGGGCCAGAAAAAGCCCGTGTTCCTTCAGCTCATCGAAATTGAACTCCCGGACCCGGGCGGTGCGGCGCGGGGAGGCCGGCCGATTGAGCACGCCGGCGTCGATGGTCGACTCCACCGGAATGCGCACCGCCGCATCGCCCGTCACCATCGACCGGCACGCCAACCGGTAGCCGCCGCGGACCTCCTCCGCGCTCAGCTTCTCCGAAACCCCACCCTCGACACTGCCCGCCTCGATCCGCACCCGGCATTTGCCGCAGACGCCCTCCCCGCCGCAGGAGGCGTTGATGTGCACTCCCGCATCCAGGGCCGCCTGGATGATGGAAGTGCCGGCCGGGACATCGATGGAGATATTGTGAGGCAGAAAGGTAATTTTATGATTGGGCATGGGCCTGACATCCTTGGGGAACAAAGAGTTATGAGTGATGAGTAATGAGTGATGAGAAAAAGGATTGGCACTTGCTGGTCCGATACTCCGCCGCACACCTCAGATCATCATTTGAGAATCCTCTTTTCTCGGCACTCATAGCTCATCACTCATCACTTTAGCTTGTAAGCGGTTCGTTGAAACTGCAGCGCAGCGTCACCATGTCGCCGTCGAAAGCCGTCGTCACCTTGTACGGCAGCCGTTTGAACAGTCGGATCATCCCCTGGTTCTGGGCCGAGGTGTAGGCAAAGAAGCCCGCGATCCCGTGCCCGCGCGCGGCCGACTCCAGCTTGTGCAGCAGGACCCGGCCGAGCCCCATTTTCTGGAAGCGCTTGCTGATGGAAAAAGCGATTTCGGCGTAATTGGTGGCCGGGTCCAGCAGGTATTCGCCGATGCCGACCACCTGTCCGAAGCCGAACTCACCCACCACTGCCAGCAGGGTGAGATCCTTGATGTAGTCGATCTGGGAAACCCCCTCCGCTTCATCCTTGTCGAAGCTTTGCTTTTCGTGGAAAAACCGGGCGATGACATCGGCTTTTTCCAGGCTGTAGAAGTGCTCCTGGATGCGGCGTTCGTCCACCGGTTTGGCCGGCCGCACGACGATCTGCTCGCCGTGGATCTCCAGTACCTCCTCGAGATGAATGGGATAGACGCCGTGGATGGACTCGTGCAAGGTGCGCTCGGCGCTGAGCAGACCCATCTTCTTGGCCTGGAAGAAGAGCTCGTCCCTGAAGGCCGGGTGCGCGATGCTGATCAGGCCGAGGGCACGCTCCTGGAAGCTTTTCCCGAAGAGGTTGACCGCGCCGTACTCGGTCACCACGTGCTGGACGTCGCTTCGGGGCACCACCACCGCCGTGTCGCCCAGCATCGGCACGATGCGGCTTTTCTTGCCCTGAGCGGTGGTGGAGGGCAGCATCAGGATAGCCTTTCCTTCCTCGGAATCGACGGACCCGCGAACAAAATCCAAGATACCGGAAACTCCGGCAAAATTTGTATAGGGGAGGGCCTCGGCCGCCACTTGGCCGGTAAGGTCTATGGCCATGGCTACATTCAAAGACACCATTTTATGGTGCCGGGCGATGACGGTGGGGTCGTTGACGTAGTCCGACGGGTGGAACTCGATGGCGGGGTTGTCGTTCAGGAACTCGTAGAACTCTTCGTTGCCGATGGCGCACGAGGCCACCATCTTGCCGTCGTTGAAGCCCTTTTTGCGGTTGGTGACGACCCCCTTGGAAAACAGGTGCATCATGTCCCCGGTGAGGTACTGGGTGTGGACTCCCAGGTCGTTCTTGTTCGACAGGGCCAGGAGCACCGCCTCGGAGGCCGCCCCCAGGCCGATGGCGATGGTGGAGCCGTCTTCGATCAGCCGCGAGGCGATCAGCCGCGCGATCCCCTTGGCGGCTTCGACCTCCGGGGACCCGCCGATGGAAAGCAGCGGCTCGTCGTGCTCCACGAAAACGTCCACGTCGTTCACGTGGATGAAGCTCCGGCCCAGGACCCTCGGCATGCGCGGATTGACCTGGGCGATCACGAGGTCCGCGGACTCGGCCGCCGCGAGCGTGATGTCCACCGAGACCCCCAGGCTCATCCAGCCGAAATCGTCGGGCGGGGAGACCTGGATCAGGGCCACCTGGATCGGCAGCATGCGGCCCTTGAACAGACGCGGCACCGCCGAGAGGTTCACCGGGGTCAGGAATCGCTGGTTGCGGGCGATGCCCTTGCTCTTGGCCGAGCCGGCATAAAAGGAGCGGATGTTCAACGCCTGATCGCCGGTCTTGTTGGCGATCAGGGTCAGCGGAGTGGTTTCAAGGTTGAAGAGCCGCACGATCTCGATGTCCGTCAGGGACTCGAAGGCGTTGGTCAACTCCCGCACGAGATGCTGGGGCTCGCCGCAGGAGGAACCGATGAAGACCCGCCGGCCGGGCCGGATCATGGCGATGGCTTCCGCCCCGCTGCGCCGGTTGGCGACGTATTTGTCCGCCCAGTAAGTCCTGATGGCCATGGGTGCCTCCAGATTCGTCGAGACCCTGCTTGAGTCAATCATCGGCGGCAGCCGATGGCATCGGGAAACCTGCCGCTTTTCTAATATAGCGGGGAGCAGACGGCGGATCAAGATGTAGCAGGGGGTTTGGGTTTCACCTAAAATCGTCTCCAGCCGCTTGATAATTTTATTTTTTGCTTGCGTTTGTGGGGGAGCGGGATATATTACCCGCCAGCCAATACTGGCTCCTTGGTGGGGCTGCCTGAGTGACTATACCCCCCATTTTGTTCGCTATGGTCCAACACCTAATGATGATAGGCCGTATCGATAGAATTTGAGTAGCGTTTCTGCTGTAAGAGGTCCTGATGACCGATTTTTCACCAAATTTCTATAAGACGATCAAAGTCATCGACACGTTTAGCGAGCGGACCGGCAATCTCATCGCCTGGCTGTGCGTCCCGCTTGCCATCGTCGTCTTCTACGAGGTCGTGTCGCGTTATTTCTTCGGCGACCCGACGATCTGGGCCTACGACCTGTCCTACATGCTCTACGGCGCGCTGTTCATGCTCGGCGCAGCCTTTGCGCTCCGCCGCGGCGCCCACATCCGCACTGACATGCTGTGGGAAAAATTCTCCGACACCACCAAGGGCAAGATCGATTTCTACGCCTACATTCTTTTCTTCTTTCCGGGCATGATCCTGTTGTTCACGACCAGCATCGACGATGCCTGGCAGGCCTTTACGTTAGGCGAACTCTCAGAGCAAACGCCGTGGCGGCCGTATCTGTGGCCGATCAAATCGGTGGTACCGCTGACCGCACTGCTGCTGCTGATCCAGGGCGTGTCGGAAATCCTGAAAAGCTGGTACATGATGCGAACCGGCAAGGAATTCGAGCATAAGATCGGTGGAGAGATATGACCGGCCTCGAGGGTTTCGGCCTGATCATGCTGACGGTGATGATCGGGGTGATTTTCATCGGCTTCCCGATTTCCTTCACCCTCCTGATCCTAGCCCTGGCCTTCGGTTACGCGGGTCTTGGCCGGATGGTCTTCGACCTTGCCTATCTGCAGACCATCGGCCTGATGAAGATGGAGGAGCTGGCGGCGGTGCCCCTGTTCATATTCATGGGCTATCTCACCGAGCAGGCGGGCCTGATGGAACGGCTGTTCCGTGCGTTTCGCACCCTGCTCGCACCGGTGCGCGGCGCGCTTTACCTCGGAGTGATCCTGACCGCAGCGGTATTCGCCATGGCGACCGGAATTGTCGGCGCGGCGGTCACGGTGCTCGGCATTATGTCCGCTCCGATCATGATCAAGGCCGGTTACGACTCGCGCATGGCTGCGGGTTCGATCGCTGCCGGCGGCACGCTCGGAATCCTGATTCCGCCCTCGGTGATGCTGATCGTGATGGGCCCGGTGCTGGGCGTGTCGGTTGCGGACCTGTACGCCGCGGCTTTCGGCCCGGGATTCCTGCTCGCCGGCATGTATATCGTATACACCCTGGGGCGCAGTTTCCTCAACCCCACGCTCGGTCCGCCGGTGCCGCTGGACGAGCGGGCCACGTCCTGGGCAGCCGTGATCAAGGAGATGGTCCTCGGCATGGTCCCGCTCGGCATGCTGATCGCCTGCACGCTGGGCTCGATCCTGCTGGGAATGGCCACACCGACCGAAGCCGCCTCCGTCGGTTGTTTCGGCGCGTTCGTGCTCGCACTTGCCTATCGCAAATTCACCCTCACCGCACTCAGAAATGCCTGCATCAGCACCATGATCACGTCGAGCATGGTCCTGTTCCTTGCGATGACCTCGAATATTTTCGGCGCGGTTTTTGCCCGATTGGGAACGGCCGAATGGATTACGCGATCGCTGCTGGACCTGCCGTTGCCACCGATCTTGATGCTGCTGCTCGTTCTGGTGCTGATTTTCCTGCTCGGCTGGCCGTTCGAGTGGCCCGCCATCATCCTGGTGTTCCTGCCGATCTTCGCCCCGGTGGTGCAGGCGCTCAATTTCAACCTGGTCTGGTTCGGCGCGCTGGTGGCGGTCACGTTGCAGACGGCGTTTCTTTCGCCGCCGGTGGCCATGTCGGCCTACTACCTGAAGCAGGTGGTGCCGCAATGGAGCCTTGGCATCATTTACAGGGGAATGTTCGATTTCATGTGGATCCAGTGCGTCTGCATCGTGTTGGTATTGTACGCCCCCGGCATCGCGCTGTGGCTGCCGACCACGTTGACCGCGCAGGCTACGATCGAACGCATGGCGCCCTCCAGCGCAGAGGACGCCGCCACCGAAAATGCGCAAGGAAAAGACGCGCTCGAAGATGAATACGGGAGCGAAACGCCGAAAGAGGAGGGATCTGCGACGGAAGATAAAGAAGACCAATAAGGTGAGGGGTATGTTTCTTTGCGCAAAGGGGTTCATCCGATTTCTTATCGAAAGGAGGAGACAATGCGATTATCATTTTTCAAAACTCTTTCACTTGTAACGGCGGCATCCCTGTGCCTTTTGGTGAGCGGACTGGCGTTGGCGCAGCAGCCGGCGACGCCGGAGCCGCGCGTGCTCAAAATGCAGTCGGCCTGGCCGGCGGGCGGAACACTGCAGGATAACTTCAAGTTCTTCGCCGAGCGTGTGGACAAGCTTACCGGCGGTGCGCTGAAGATCGAGACCATGGCGGGCGGACAGGTGGTGCCGCCCTTCGAAGTGCTCGACGCCATCAGCAAGAAGGTTCTGGACGGCGGCCAGGGGGTGGCTTACTACTGGCAGGGCAAGAACTCGGCCGCGACGCTGTTCTCATCCACGCCGGCCGGGCCTTTCGGCATGGACCACATGGACTTCCTCGGCTGGATGTACGAAGGCGGCGGGATGGACATGTACTGGGACTTCTACCAGAATACGCTCAAGATGAACGTGGTCGCCTTCCCGAGCATGCCGTCCAGCCCGCAGGCCTTCGGCTGGTTCAAGCGGCCGATCAAGGACCTCAAGGACTTCAAGGGGCTGAAATGCCGCCAGACCGGGCATCGTCGGCGATATCTTCCAGCGTATGGGCATGAGCACGGTCAACATGCCCGGCGGCGAGATCGCGGCCGCGGCACAGCGCGGCGTGATCGACTGCGCCGAGTGGGTGGCCCCCATCGAGGATCTCAAGCTGGGCCTGCCGCAGATATACAAATACTACTACACGCCGGGCATGCACGAGACGAGCGTCGTCGCCGAGTTGATCATCAACGCCGACGTATGGAAGAGCCTTCCGGCGCAACAGCAGGAGGCGATTCGCTCCGCCACGACCGAAACCTACGTGCGTTGGTGGGTAAAGTGGCAGAAGCAGAACGCCGATGCGCTTGAGGAGATGCGCACCAAATTCGGCACGCAGGTCCTGCGCACGCCGCCCGAGGTCCTGACCGCGTTCCTGAAGGCGTGGGACGAAATCGCCGTGGAAGAATCGGCCAAGAATCCCGTGTTCAAGAAGGTCTACGATTCGCAGCGTGCATGGGCGTCGAGGGTGGTCCCGGCCAAGCGCTACATTGCCCCCCCTTACTCTTTCGCCGCCAATCACTACTGGCCGCAGGAAGAGGCTAAAAAGGCCAAGCCGGCTGCGCCGGCTAAACCGTAAAGCTTCCGCGCAACTCCCGCAACACCGGACCGGGCAGCAATGCCCGGTCATTTTTTCCGGGCTACCCTGTTGCA
>CAZLSV010000025.1:59731-62568 GCA_964562235.1 uncultured Desulfatibacillum sp. | reverse complement strand
GCGATCGCACTTTCAAGATCGCTGGCTCCGTGCTGATTCTGCTCTTCACCCAGTGGCTGCCGTTCAATCTGGGGATCGCACGGTTGAGCTGGTTCACCATCGGCATCTGCAGCGCCTGGATCGTGCTGGTCATCGTCATCCGCGGTCAATACCGGCGGGTGCGTCAGGCGGGACGGTAGCGCGGAAGACCGCTTGAGCGGAAACAGACCGGCCGGGCGCGGCGGGCGCCGCGTCAGGACTGCCGACCCATCGTGAGATCAGAACAGCGTCAGTTGAATCAGGTAGCCGATTCCGCTGAAAAGCCCGATATAGAAAACCATCGAGAAAACCGCTCTGAACCAGCCCTTCATGGCTTTGCTGGACAAAGTTGCCGCTCCCAGGCGAAAAATTACCGTACGTCTTTATTCTACCCTGAAATGCCCCGGCTGTAAAGCAATCGCTGGGAGGGATCAGGCCGTGCGCAACCCGTTTTCCCGAACCTCTTCCGCCAGCACGCGGATGAGTTTCGGATCAAACGCCGCGCCCGCCAGGCGCTCCAGGATGCTCATGGCCTGCGCCGGGTCGCGGCCCTTCTGGTAGGAGCGGTCCGTGGTCAAGGCATCAAAACAATCCGCCACGCTGACGATGGCCGCCGTGCGGGGAATCTGAGACGCCCTGAGCGCATGCGGGTATCCCGACCCGTCCCGCCGCTCATGGTGGAAGCGCACGCACTCGATCACCGGCTCGGCCACGTGGATGGCCGCCAGAAAATCGCCTCCGATCTGCGGATGTCGGCGGATTTCGGCGCGCATGGCCCGGCTGAGCTTCGATTGGCGGTTGATCAGAAGCTGGCGGCTGAAAGCGATCTTGCCGATGTCGTGCAGCAGGCCGCCGAAGCGGATGGTTTCGGTCTCTTCGGAGACCAGCCCGAGACGCTGCGCCATGCGTTCGGCATAGGCCGCCACCCGGCGGCCGTGTCCGATGGTGTAGGGGTCCTGCGCCCCCATGGCCAGCGTGAGAGAGGTCAGGTGGCAGACGGTGTTTTGAGAATCCCCTCGGTTCCCCTGAAAGCCGTTCAAAGCCCCAGGGTAAATCGATATGGCGTGCGGCGATGTCATTCTTATTTCATACTCGGATCCGTTCCCGGAGGAGCGGAAGCATTGTCGAATCGATAGGCATCAAAAGCGACGGCTGTATAAGGTAAAGGCCTGCGGCTGTCAAGTGAAAAAGGAGCGGCCGTGTCATCCGCCGCCCAGGAACTCGGTCACGCGCACGAAGGCCAGCGGGTTGACATTGATCGAATTGACCTTCACGCCCCAGTGCAGATGCGGGCCGGTGGCGCGGCCGGTTGCTCCGGCCAGCCCGACCGGCTGACCCTTCCCGAGCTTCTGCCCCGTCTTCACATCGATGCGGCTCAAGTGAGAATAGGAGGTGAACACACCGGCCCCGTGGTCGATGATGACGGCGTTTCCGGAGTAGAAGAGATCCTTCGTCAGGCGCACCACCCCGGCGGCGGCCGCATGCACGGGGTCCCCGGTCTGGGCCCGGAAATCGGCGCCGGTGTGATGGCTCTGGAGCTCGCCGTTGAAAACCCGGCGGGTGCCGAAGGGGCCGTTCATCTCACCGGGCACGGGGATCTGGAACGCCCCCTGCCAGAGCCGCGTCCGGCTGCCGGAAGCGTAGACCCGCTTCAGCTCTTCCCGCTCGCGCCGGATGCGTTCGAGGTCCTTGGGGTTGGGGCGGACGTGGCGGGGGTCCACCTTCAGGGTCTCCTCCCCGTAAGTCCCCTGCCGGATCTCGAAAGGCACTTTCCGGGCGATCCGCTGGCCGCCGGAACCCCACTCGAGGCTCAGGTGGGCCGTACCGGCCGGGGCGGTGAGCGGAATCCCGACCAGCCCGGCCAGGACCGCCGGGCCCTTGACCGGATGCGGGAAGACCACGATTCCCTGGTCGTGGAAGGTCAGCCGCAGGTCCCGGGTGGCGGCCGGCAGGCGGCGACAGTCGATCAGGACGAACAGCGTGCCGCCGGTTTCGACCTCACGCTCCGATAAGGTGACCTCGGGGGCGGCGCGGTCGGTGGCCGTTTGCGCGTGGGCGGAATTTTCCGTTGCGGTCGTAGAAACGAGCGCGAGCCAGCAGGCAAGGAAAAACCACGCCGCGAATCGCGCCCCGCGGCGTTGCGCGTGCGATGAAACCATCTGGGTGTCGGTATCCATAACGAAGGGTATGATAGGGATGCCTCGGCGGCTCGTAAAGGGGCCCCGCCTGTCGGCGGGGCCCCTTGGCTGAGCTCATCCTTTGATGATCCGGGGTAGCATCATCTGGTGCTGCGGGCAGATGGAGCGCGGGTTCTGGTACGCGGCGCCGGCGAAGGCCTTGAGATAGTTGCGGATCTCCGTAATCTTGGCCACCTCGTCGACCAGGCCGTGCTGAGCACAGTAGACCGGCCGGGAGTTGTCGTAGTAGGACTTGACCAGCTTGTTCATCTCCTCGATGACCGGCTCGAGCGGCTTTCCGCTCTCCTTCTCCTTGACCAGCCGCCGGGAGTAGCTCGCCGCGGCGGCGGTCTCCCCGTGCATGACGTAGATTTCGGTCGTGGCCGTGCCGAGCGTGAAGGCGTTGTGGCGGTTGGCCGTGGGCCCGCCCATGACGTAATGCGCCGCCGCGGTTCCCTTGCGCAGCACCGTCAGGAGCATGGGGATCTCGGTCTGCTGGATGGAGTAGATCAGGGACTGCCCCAGGCCGAGCAGCTCGGCTTTCTCGGCGATGTCGCCGACGTCGATGCCCGAGGTGTCCTGGAACCACAGGATGGGCACCCGGTCGCGGCCGCAGTGCACGACGAACTCGTTCATCTTGAT
>CAZLSV010000025.1:46023-59721 GCA_964562235.1 uncultured Desulfatibacillum sp. | reverse complement strand
GTAGAGCTTGCCGCCGATCCCGGGATAGGGCGCATACTCGGGGTAGTGTTCTCCCAGGAAACCCTGGCGGTTGCCGATGACCCCCATCAGGAAGCCGTCGATCTTGACCAGACCGGTGTAGATTTCGGGCCCATAGCCGGGCCGATATTCCATGTGCTCGCTGCCGTCCACCAGGCGGGCCAGGATCTCGTCGAAGTCGTACATCTGCTTCTGGTTGAAGGGCAGCAGGTAGTAGATGTCCTCGGCCGGGAACCGCGGTTCGGCCGGCGGGCCACGCGAAAGAACTTCGGGCGGTAGCCCGGCATGTCTTTCATGTAGTCCTTGATCCCGTCCAGCACCTCCTGCTCGGTGTCGTAGACGTAGCGGAAGAACCCGGTGGCGTCATGGTGGACTTTCGTCGAGCCCGGGGGCTCCGCCTTGAACTGCTTGGCGGCCGCGATCAGCTGCTCGGCGCCCTCCAGGTCGAAAAAGCCCTTGGGGGACATGCCGCTCAGGATGCCGCCGCCGCCGACCGCGATGTTGGCGTCCTTGTGGGCGAAGAGGATGGTCGGGCTGATGCCCTGATAGCCGCCGCCCGCGGGGTTGGTGCCGTAGATGCCGGCCAGGATCGGGATTCCGGCCTGCTCGAGCTCGGCGTGACGGAAGAAAGTGGTCCCGGAGCCGCGGCGGTCGCCGTAGAACTTTTCCTGTTCGGGCAGCTTGACGCCGCTGCAGTTCACGAGCCAGACCAGGGGGATGTTCAGTCGCTTGGAGAGGTTCGTGGCTCTCAACACCTCTTCGGCCTGGCCGGGCAGCCAGGCGCCGGCGATCACCTTGTTGTCGAAACCGATGACCACCGCCCATTTGCCCGAGACCTTGGCCAGCCCGTGGATGACGTTGTTGGTGCCTTCCACGTTGTCGTTGGGGTTGTAGAGCGTGTTCAGCGGGGTCCACGTGCCGGGCTCCACCAGGTACTCCAGCCGCTGCCAGATCGTCAGCTGCTTGCGCTTGTTGATCACATCCGCTGGAAGCCCCACGTTCTTGAGCTTTTCCACCGCGTTTTGCACCTCGGCTTCGACCTCTTTGATCAACTTGACGTTGCTTTCCCTGCTTTTGATCATCCCGGGCTTGAGCGCACTGCCGAACTCCTTCATCTTTTCGAAATACGGTCGCATGTCCTCTATCCTCTCCCTCTGAAGTGTCGCCCGGTCGGGCGATGTGGCCCCCCTGCGTGGCCGGGTTCCATAGGAAAATAGGTCTGACCTGTTTCTTTATACAAACTGCCAGACTGCGTCAAGGAGAGAGGTGGTTTCAGCGGTCCTTAGTTCTTGACATTCCTTTGGCCTTTCAGTATCAAGCACCATTCTTTTTGCGCGCGGCCCTCGACGGTTGGCTGGGAAAACAAAATGCAGGAGAAAAACGCATGAGCAAGCAGATCGTGGCCCCGATGCCCGGAAAAGTCGTGGAGATTCTCGTTAAAACCGGGGAAGAGATTCTCGAGTATCAGGAAGTTTTGATCCTGGAAGCCATGAAGATGGAAAACGCCATCCCGTCGCCCGAGCCCGGGAAGGTGAAGGAGATCAAGGTCAAGAAAGACGACACGGTGGCCGCGCAGCAGGTCCTGATGGTTTTGGAATAAATCCGCGCGGCCGCCTCCGCTCAACACCTTATCAATCAAACGAAAGGCCCATGCACGCATGGGCCTTTCGTTTTTTTGAATTGCCGCTGCCGCAGGGCGGTGGCTACAGCCATTGCCCGGGTTCGACCCGGCGCACGATCTCCAGGCCGCCGGCCAGGGCCTCGCCCTTGAGCCGTGCCGCCAGCGCCGCCTCCAGCATCTCCGGCCGGATCCCCAGGCCGAGCTTGGAGAGCACCCCCAGCGCCGCCAGGGCCCAATCCGTGCCCTTGAACCCCTGCCCCTTGAAGTCCACCCGGTGAATGCGCGCGCGGCCGGCGGGCACCTCCACGCCCGCCGCCTGGATGACGGTGCAGGTGTCGCCGAGGCCCGCAAAGATTTTTTTGCGCCGCGCCACCCCCTCCGGCCCCAGGGCCGCCACCACGCTGGGGCGCTGGATGCCGGTGTAGTCGATCGCCTGCGGGGAGAGGATCATCTCGCTGATGGAGGGTCCCCGCAGCACGGTGATGTCGTAGTCGTTTTTCTGCGCGACGTTGAGGCCGGCGTGCAGAGCCGCCAGGCAAAGGATCTCGCCGGCGGTGATGATGCGCTGGCCGGCGCTGCCCAGCATGATGACCTCCTGGCGCTCGGAGCTCACCGGTGCGAAGGTCGCGGCGATGGCCTGCGGCGGCGGCACCGGCTTCTGCGCGGCGGCCAGCTCGCGGTAGTGCTCCCCGAATTCCCGGCGCTGGTTTTCGGGGACCGGCCCTTCGAACGGCGTCCGCTTCGAGAGCATCTCCTCGATCGCCTTGGTGGTCAGCCGGTTGCGCTTGGAGAAACGGCCCGGGCAGATCCCCCAGATGTCCACCACCGCAAACCCATCGAACTCGATGGCCTTGCGGATCACCTCGGCGATGTCGCTGCGGTAGGCCGAGCAGCGCACGACGTAGGGCGCGCCGGCGGCCTTGGCCACGCCGCAGATGTCCAGCGGCTGCTCCAACCGGTTCAGAAACCCGGAGCCCACCTCGGCGTCGGGCGGGGTGGTCGCGGAATACTGGCCGCCGGTCATGCCGAAGTTGAAGTTGTTCAGCACGAGCAGGGTCAGGTTCAGGTTGCGGCGGCAGGCCGCCAGCAGGTGGGCCCCGCCGATGCCCTGGCCGCCGTCGCCCATCGTGACCACGACCGTGAGTTCGGGCTGCATGAGCTTGAGCCCGGCCGCGTAGGTCAGCGCCCGGCCGTGCAGGCCGTGGAAGGCGTGGGTGTGGAAAAAGGTGTCGAAGAGGCCCGAGCAGCCGATGTCGCTCACCATGGCGATGCGCTCGCCGCTCAGCTCCATATTCTGAAACGCCTTGTCCAGGGTGTGCGTGATGCGCTCGTGGGAGCACCCCGGGCAGAACACCGGCGGCCGTGCCGCATTCAACAGGCTATCCATGGATGACGGCCTCCACAATGGTTTCCGGGGCGATCAACCGACCGTCCATCTGACCGCAGAAGCCGACCGTTTGCCCCGGCAGGATGCGCTCGATCTCGCGGACGTATTGTCCCAGGTTCATCTCCACCACCAGGACGCGCGGAACGCCGGCCGCGGCCCGGCGGATGGCCGCCTCCGGCACGGGCCAGAGCGTCTTGAGGACCAGGAGCGAGGCCGGCTTTCCCCGGCGCTGCAACTCGCGCACCGCGGCGCCGGCCGCCCGCGAGGTGACCCCGTAGGTGAGAATCAACGTGTCGGCACCGGCGGCCGGGTAATGGTCGGCTATCGCCAGCTGATCCGCCGCCGCATCGATCTTCGACTGCATCCGCGCCAGCGCCCGCGTGATCTCGGCCGGGTCCGTCGTGATGAACCCGTCCGGGCCGTGGGTGGAGGAGGTTTGGCGCACAGGTATTTTGCCGCCGATCGGCAGAAAGCCCGGCACCCTCTCGGCGCCGGATGCCTGAAACGGCAGAAAGGGCTGACCCGGCGGGGGGGCGACCCGGTCGACCGGTGCCGGGGCGGGCAGGCGCTCCAGGTCCAGGCTCTCGCGGGTCATGGCGATCTCCTTGTTGGAAGCGACGAACACCGGGCAGCGAAAGCGTTCCGCCAGGTTGAAGGCGTGCAGGGTCAGGGTGTAGCAATCTTTCACGTCGGCCGGCGCCAGGACAATCACCGGCAGCCCGCCGCTGCTGCCCCACTGCAGGAACTGGACGTCGCCGTCCGCTCCGCGGGTGGCCGATCCGGTGGAGGGGCCCAGGCGCTGGATGTCGACGATGACGATGGGGATCTCGCTGCCGATGGCAAACGAGATCTGCTCGCTGTAGAGGCTGATGCCGGGGCCGGAGGTCGCCGTCATCACCTTCGCGCCGGCCATGGAGGCGCCCAGGCAGAATCCGATCGAGGCGATCTCGTCCTCGCCCTGGATGCAGACCCCGCCGATCGGCGGCAGCATGGCCAGCATGTGGTTCAGAATCGTCGTTGCCGGCGTGATCGGATAGCCGGCAAAGAACCGGCAACCGGCCGCCACCGCCCCCCGGGCGATGGCCTCGTTGCCCTCCATCAGAGCGAACGCCATAAAGCTACCTCACGATGCCGTCACGGTTGTCGAAAGAGTTGTCGTTGGGTGGATGCGAGGCCCGGTTGATCGGGACCCCATCGCATCCGGCCGTCTCACCTACCATTTTGCAGCGCACAGGGCAAGCTGAAAGTCCCATCGGGTCTAAGAAGCCTAAGGCGAAGGCGGTTGCTGCCAGGGGTAGCGGATGCGGGCGTGGTAGGAGGCCTCCAGCGCGTCCACCAGGGCGCGGATGATGGCGTCGATGTCGCGGGTGTCGAGCACGCACTCGCCGAACTGGCTGTCGGCGATGCGCTTGACGACGATGAAGCGGACCAGTTTTTCAAAGGCCGGCCGGCTCGGCGATTTCAGAGACCGGGAGGCCGCCTCCACCGCATCCGCGATCATCAGCAGGGCCGCTTCCACGCTCTGGGGTTTGGGGCCCGGGTAGCGGAAATCCTCTTCGCGAACAGCGCCCTCGGGGTTGCGCTTCCTGGCCTTTTCGAAAAAAAAGTCCACCGTCTGGGTTCCGTGGTGCTGCTGAACCAAATCGATCACCGTTCGCGGCAGCCGGGCCTCGCGGCAGATGAGCAGGCTCTGCTGCAGATGCCCCGTGATGATCGCGATGCTCTCATATGGGTCGAGGGTGTCGTGCAGGTTGACCCCGTTCAGCTGGTTCTCGACAAAGGCCTCCGGGCGACGTACTTTGCCGATGTCGTGAAAATAAGCGCCGATCCGGAGCAGCAGCGGATTGGCGCCGACGGCATCTCCGGCCGCCTGGGCCAGATAGGCCACGTTCATGGAGTGCTGATAAGTGCCGGGGGCCTCCGCGAACAGCCGCTTCAGAAGCGGCTGATCGAGGTCGGAAAAGCGCCGCAGCGTGACGGTCGAGCCCACGGTCCTCCCGACTTTGAGCACGGGCAAGAGCAGCAGCGCCAGGGCCCCCGAGGACACCCCGCTTACAAAAGCCCAGCCGCCTTGCACCGTCCACGGATTGTCCGCCAGGCTTCGCAGCGCTGCCAGATTCCACTCCGCGGGAAGCGGGGTTGACAGGATCCAGGCGGCCCAATCCGCCTTTTGCAGTGTCAGCAGAACCGCATGCACCACCCCGATCAGCAGGCAGGGCAGAAGGGCGCTGCTCACCCGCAGGGTTTTGGGGGCCAGCATGATGGCCGTCAAGCCGATCACCAGAAAGCCGGTGAGCAGGTCATAGGATTTGCCCATGAAAAGCGCCGCCGGCAGGATGCCGACCAGAAAGGTGCCGACCGCGGTCACCCGGCCCTGGTTCAAGGCGATGACCAGCAGGGGCAAAACGGCCAGCGGCAGTGATTGCACCGGGAGGTTCGTGAAAAGCAAGAGCCCTTTCAGGACCAGGCCGTTCAGAATCAGCAGCACCAGAAGCAACAGATGGGAAACGGCGCGCTTGTAGCCGCCTCGCGGCAGGGCGAAAAGAAAGAACCCCAGAAAGACGACCATCCATATGTTGACAAACAGGACCAGGGGAGATTCGCGGAAGATCGCTTCCGAGCGCTGGTCCTCGAAGATGCGGATCAACTGCTGATCGCGCGCGTCGATTTTTTTTAAAAACGGAATCAGCACCTCGCCCGCGTGGAAATCGGTGTCCTGGGAAACCGCGCCAGACCCTGGCGGGGCGCCCTCCGTTTTCGGCGCCGGCAGGGTGAGGCGCCGGTCGGCCCGCAGCGCAAACGGCGCCGTCTGGCCGGGCTTCAGCGGAAGGACGGTCAGATAGATCTCCTCGACAAAGCAGCACAAGAAATTAATCAGGACGAGAGCCAGAATGAGCGCGGCGCGAATCATAAGCGACCATGTGGAAGCTGTTCGGCGGGAGATGCCCTCCCGCCGGAAGCCCCAGTCAAAAGAAAACCCGTGGATAAAGAACTAAAGCTTTTAATAGTTGGCGACGATAACACCCTTGTAAGACCATCTTAATCAACCCGGCGGGGCCAAGTCAAATGGATCGAGGGCCGACAGCGTCCGGAAACGGTTTACCCGGAATAAAAACCCTCCGCCGCCTAAAGGAGAAACCATGCTGTCAAGCCGCTCGAAGGCAAGCGCCACACCCGAAGCGAGTGCTTCCCCGGTGCCCGGAGGATTGTCCCGGCTGATCAACTCGGCGGGCCGAATCGGCCTGAACCTGCTGCAGCAAATGGCACAGAGCGTGCCGGCGGAGGACTTCCTCCGCTTCCTGCAGAAGCCGGTGCTGGCCGGCTCGGCTATCCACCTGGGGACGCTGGCGGCTCAGTCCGGCAAAGGCTCGCGCGAGATGAACCGCACGATTGTGTTCGAGCCCGTCGGGGCCGGCGAGGATACCGTGTCCGCCTCCGAGAGCCTGAAGCTTGCCGTTTACCCTTTGATCCAGGGCGAGTACTCGACCTCCACCGGGGTGGTCTTTTCCATCGGCCGCATCGGCGGCAACGATTTTATCATGCCCGATTACGCCATCTCCAAGAAACACGCCTTGATTGAAATCAAGCGCGGTGGCTATTTCCTGAAGGATTGCGGCTCAACGAACGGGACGCTGTTGAACGGGACGCGGTTGCAGAACAAGGCCGTGGAGGTCCGCGACCGGGACGTCATCAGTTTTGCCCGCTACGAATTTGCGTTCCTTTTCCCCGGCTCGCTATACGAAATGCTGGGGCAGGGGTAGACCCCGGTCTACCCGTCGCCCGTCAGCCGGCCGGAGACCGGACAGACCCCCCTACGGCTTCCTGTCGAGTTCCATCCTCACGGCGCGCCCGAAGGTGTGCAGCAGGTAGGGTTTCTTGATGTAGGCCCCGGCGCCCAGCCGCTGGGCCTCGCGCACGTGCACGGATTCGGAATAGCCGCTGGCGATGATGGCCTTCTGCCCCGGCCGCAGCGCCTGGATGCGTTTGAAGGTTTCAAGCCCGTCGATGCCCGGGGCCATGATCATGTCGAGCACGACCAGGTCGGCCGGTTGCCGGTGCAACATCTCCAGCGCCTCCTCTCCGCTGCGGGCGGTGCGCACCGTGTAGCCCAGCCGGTTGAGAATCTCGGAGGCGATTTCAATCTGCTCCCGGGCGTCGTCCACGAGCAGGACCGTTTCGCCCCGGCCTTTGAACGCCTCCAGCGGCACGCGTTCGTCACGCGTGGACGCCTGGCGCTGGGTGGCCGGGAAGTACAAGGTGATCTCGGTGCCCTGGCCGACGCGGCTGCGCATATCGATATGGCCGCGGTGGTCTTTCACCGTGCCCCAGACCACCGCCATCCCGAGCCCCGTGCCGCTTCGGCCCATGGCCTTGCGGGTGTAGAACGGCTCGAAAATGCGCTCCAGTTCCTCCGCCGGTATTCCGATCCCGGAATCCGAAACGGTGAGGCAGACGAAGTCGCCCGACACCGGCTCCCCGTACCCGATTTTTTCGTGCTCCAGGTGCCGGTTTTCCGTGTGGACGACGATGACCCCGCCGTCCGGCATGGCTTCCGCGGCGTTGGTCACCAGGTTCATGACGGTTTTCGACAAGTGCACCGGCGAGCCGACGATGTTCAGCAACTGGTCGTCCAGACGGGTTTGCGCGGAGATGGCGGGATGGTTCAACTCCAGCTTGGAGAACTCGAGGCTGCCCAGGTAGTCCGTCACGATCTGGTTCAGGTTCACCACCTCAGTGGTTTCCACCCCGCGCCGGGCCAGGGTCAGCAGGTCCTGGACGATGGCCGCCGCGCGTTCGCCCGATTTCTTGATGGTCAGGATCGGTTTGCGCAGCAGGCTCTCCTCCGGCAGGTCGAGCAGCAGCAGCTCGGGGTAGCTGACGATGCCCGAGAGGATGTTGTTCAAGTCGTGTGCCACCCCGCCGGCCAGGGTGCCGATGGCTTCCATCTTCTGGGCCCGCTGCAGCTGGGCCTGCAGCTCCTTTTTCTCCTGGTCGGCGCGTTTCAGATCGGTGATGTCGTTGCCGATGCACAGCATCTCCCGGAAGCCGCCGGAGTCGTCGAAAATCGGCCGGTAGGTCCAGGCAATCCAGGCATTTTTTCCGGATTTCAGGCGGGTTTCAACTTCCCTGACGGCCGGCCGCATCGGGTCCCGGCTCATGGCGGCTATGAATTCTTCAAACCGAGGGGCGTCCGCCTCGCTTTCGGGCAGAATCACGGCCGCGGCGTCCCGGTCGAGCAGCTCCGCATCGCTGAAGCCCAGCAGCCGCTGGGCGAACTCGTTGATGAAGGTGATCCGGCCGTCTTGACTGACCCGCAAGATCAGGCTGCTCGCGGTTTCCACCAGCTCGCGATATTTCTTTTCGCTCTCCTGGACCCGCTCGAAGGACTGGGCATTGACCATGCTGGTGGCGAGCTGGGAGGCCAAGCCGAGCAGCAGGTTCATATCGCTTTGGCGCAACGCCCGCTGGGTGGTGCTGTTGTCCACGGCGAGGATGCCGAGGGGGTGCTTTTCATAAACGATCGGCACGCAAATCAGCGACCGGGCGCCGATCCGGCGGGCGAATTCGAGGCTTTTGGCCGATAAGGCACCCTCGATGCTGCGGATGTCGTTGACCAGAAACGGACGGCGTTCGCGCATCGCCAGGACGAAGACGCCCCGCGACTCGGGGTTGTTGAGGCTGAAGGTGGTGCTGCGTAGCAGCGCCTCCTCCTCCGCCGTGTGGCCGTAGCCGGCGACGTAGGCCAACACGTTTTCTCTCCGCTCCGCGAGCATGATGATGCCGCGGTCGAAATCGAGGCGTTTTTCAAGGATCCCCACCACGGTGGAGGCCAGTTGCCGGATGTCCAGAAGGGTGGAGGTCGCTTGGCCCATCTCCTGGATCAGAAGGGCGTGGTTGTAAAGCTCCTCGCTCTGCCGCACGGTGTCCTCGGCGGCCGTGCGCTGTTTTTCGACGGTTTCCATCAAGGCCGTCTTTTCCAGCCGCTCGCAGTGCCATGCGCAGACACCGGCGCCAAAAAACGCGGCCAGCGTCAGCAGGCCCCAGGCCGTGAGCGGGAGGAAGGCCAACGCGGCGCCGGACAGAACGAGGCTGCCGATCAAGGTAAGATCGCGGATGCGGCTCCAGTGGTGCGAGCGGCTTTCTTGCCAGGTGAGAAGGTAGCGGCAGTGCGGGTCGCCGCGATGAAAGCAATCGGGGTGCTCGATCACGGCGGCCTCTCGGGTGAACAGGGTCGGAAAGGCCTCAAAAAAGCCGGTGCGGTTGGCGCACTGATACGGCTTTTCGGCCACCCCGGGCCGGGGCGTCGCGATGATCTCGACCTGGTTGGCTCCGACTTTCTTCGCCGTGATTCTGGCCCCCCGGCTGAGCAGGGGGTAGTTTTTCTCCATCAACTGATAGATGGTGGCCGGGGTCATCAGCCCTAAAATGTACTGCTTGGCCGCTCCCATGACCTCGGAGGAGACTGCAAATCGCCCGACTTTCCGGGAAATGTTCGCTTCCCCGGTCCGTTTAACCACAGCCGCCTGGAACCGATCCACCTCTTCCTGGGAAAACCAGTGCGCTGAGTCATCGACCTGGTAATAAGCGATGCCGGCCTCTTCCAGGATGGGATCGACGTCCACGTCGGGATACCGGCTGCGAAGATACTGAATATAGGTCTTGGCCAACCGGCTGTTATAAAGAGGTTCCGAGTTGCTCATGCCCCAGGGATCTTCCGTTGTTGAACCACAGGATCAGTCTACCATGTTTTGTAACAACTTGAAATCGGATCACTACCCGATGATACGGACCAGGCGCGAGGCGGGAACGAGTTCCACCTGCTGGCGCAGCGCGGGCAGCTCTTCCTTGAGAACGGTGTAGGTGGCCGGGTGGGGGTGGCCGATTCCCACCGCCTCGCCCCTGCGCTGGGCGATGCGCACCAGCTCCCGGAGCTGCTTGCGGATGGAAGCCGGGTCGTGGGCGTGATCCAAAAACACGTCCCGTTGGGCGAAGGGGATCTGGAACAGGCGCGCCGACGGCCGGCAGACGCTCTCATCAGTGGTGCGGCTGTCGACGAAATAGAGCCCATGGCGCTTCAGCGCCGAGAACACCTGGTACATCTGCTCGGAGTTGGCGGTCAGCCGGGAGCCCATGTGGTTGTTGACTCCCTTGATGTGCGGCACGGCCTTGATGTTTGCCTCAAGCACCCGCAGCAGGGCGTCGGGTTCCATCGACACCAGCAGCGCGCCCGGCCCCGGGTTGATTTCGGGATATTCCACGGGTTCCATCGGCAGGTGGAGCATGACCTCCAGGCCGCGCTCATGCGCCCGGCGGGCAATCGCTTCCTGGTGGGGGCTGTTCGGCAGGATGGCGACGGTGAACGGCGCCTGCAGGTCGATCAACTTTTCGGCCACCTGCCGGTCATAGCCCAAATCGTCGATGATGATGGCCACGCGGGGCAGCTTCTTGACGGGCGGCGGCTCGGGCGGCACCGGGGGCAGGGCCGCCTGCAGCGCGTCGGACTCGGCGACCGGGGGCTTGGGGGTGGAGGGTTTTTGAGGGAACACCTCATACAGGGGCGGCGGGGCAACCGCAGGCTTTTCGGTGCCGGCCGCCCGTCCGGGCGGCTTCGGCAGCGTCGGCCCGGTTTCCGGCTTTTTCTCGGCGACAGGCGGCCTGGCAGCGGGCGCCTGCTCCCGCGGGAGGGCCTTTTTGCGTTCGGTCAGCGCCGGTCGGGGCTTGCTCCCGGACAGCCACCCAAGACCCCACACGACCCCTCCCACGACCGCCGCCAGCAGCGCGATGGCGACGAGCGCCCGAAACAGCGGCCGGTGGGCTTTCTTGGAACGGGACGCCCGGCGCGGGGACCGATGGCGCGGTGGTTTCTTCGCTGGCATGCCGGGGCGTCCGAGGGCGCTTAGTTTTTCGCTTGCCGGAGCACGTCGTGACCGATGAGGATCTCAAGCGCCCGCATCAGCTGATTGTCGTTTTGCAGCGTCTCCAGTTTGAGGGGGCCGACCCGGGACTCGGCGTCCTTCATTCGGTTCTTGGGGTCTTCTGTCTGCTTTTCCGGCTTTTTCTTGGGATCCGACTTTTCGCTTTCGCCCTCGGCCTCCAAGTGGTTTTCGAGGTCCTTCTCCTTGAGCATGGCCTCTTCGGTGCTGGCGGTTTCCGGGGCGTCCAGGCGCTTGAACTTGAGCGTGATGTCGGGTTCGATGCCCTTGGCCTGGATGGAGCGGCCGTTGGGCGTGTAATAGCGCGCGATGGTCAGCTTGAGGCCGGAGCCGTCGCGCAAATTCTCGACGGTCTGCACCGAGCCCTTGCCGAAGGTGGTCGTTCCTAAAACCAGCGCGCGTTTGTGGTCCTGCAAGGCGCCGGCCACGATCTCCGAGGCGCTGGCCGTCCCGCCGTTGATCAGCACCACGATCGGATAGGTGCGCTGGATCGGGGAGGGGGTGGCGTTAAAAACTTTCGTGTTCTTTTTCTCGCGGCCCTTCATCGATACGATGGCTCCCTTTTCCAAAAACTCGTCGGAGATGCTGATCGCCTGGTTCAGCAGCCCGCCGCCGTTGTTGCGCAGGTCGAGCACCAGCCCCTTCACGGGCTTCTCGGAGGCCTCCAGCTTCTCGAGCGCCTTTTCGAATTCCTGGGTGGTTGTCCCCGTGAAGTTGGAGATGCGCACGTAGCCGTACCCCGGCTTGAGGCTGATCGATTTGACGCTTTGGATCGGGATCTCATCGCGGGTGATTTCGAAGTCGATCGGTTTCTTGACACCTTCGCGCAGAATGGTCACGACCACTTTCGAGCCTTTCGGGCCGCGCATCATGCGCACGGCTTCGCGCAGGTCCTTGGTCAGGGTCCCGTCCACCTTGATGATGCGGTCTCCCGCCTCGATGCCCGCCTTGTGGGCCGGGGTGTCTTCGATCGGCGAGATGACGGTGACGAAGCCGTTCTGCATGGTGATGTGGATGCCGATGCCGGTGAATTTGCCCTTGGTGTCGATCTGCAGGTCCTCGAAGGCGTCGGGCGGCAGCAGGGAGGAGTGGGGGTCCAGCCCCTGGAGCATGCCCTGGATCGCCTTCTGGATAAGGTCCTTGGCCTCGACCTCGTCCACGTAGTCCTTCTGGATCAACTCGATGACATCCGAGAAGACCTTCAGCTGATCGTACAGATCGTCCTTGCTGGCGGAATCGGCGCGCTGGAACCCGGTGCTCAGCATCCAGACGACGAAAGCCGCAACCATGATCACCCACAGTTTCACCGGACGGTTGAATTTCCCGATCATATAAAATGCTCCTTAATGGTATAATCGGCGAGGGGTTTGCGCGTGGTGTGTCGCGCCGACGCCTCACCTCCAAAGTCCAAGGACGAAAATTAAGCACGAATGGCCGTTGATCCAATACCCGACCGATCTCGATTTACCCGCGCTGCAGCCACTCCAGAGGGTCTATGGCCCGGTCGTGATGGCGCAGTTCAAAGTAAAGCCCGGCGGCCCCCATGGCGCCGGAGTCTCCCGTCGTGGCGATGACATCGCCAGCTTCCACCCGATTGTCCACCGATTTGAAGACGTCTTCCAGGTGAGCGTAGACAGAGTAGAAGTGATCTCCGTGATCGATGATGACGACGTTGCCGTACCCCTTGAACCAGCTCGAATAGACAATGGTGCCCGCATGCACGGCTTTGACCGGCTCGCCGCGTTCCGCCGCGATGTCGATCCCGCTGCGAAAGGCCGGAACGTTCAGCCGGGGATGCCGGTAGGGGCCGTACAGATTCGCAATTTTACCTTTAACCGGAAAGATAAGCAAGCCTTTCGAGGCCGTGATCGGTTTGCCGGCCGCAGCCGGGCCGCCGGCGCCGGCGCGGGCATCGGGCGGGCGGGCCAGCGACTGGATTTTCCGTTCCAGCATCTGGGCGGCCGCCTGCAAGCTGCCGACGGCCTCTTCCCGGGCCTGCTTATCGGTGCGGATGTCGGCCAGTAATTTTCCCCGATGCGACTGCTCACGGTTCACGGCGGCCAGCTGGCGGTCGTAACCGGCCGCCCGGGAGCGCTGTTCTTCCTGTTGCCCGGTCAGCCGGGAGCGCAGCTGCTGCAGCTCCGCGGAATAGGCCAGCAGCGACCGCTGGATCTGCTCGTCGTGGGACACGATGCGCTCCAGCGCGGCCTTGCGTTTCACCGCTTCCAGCATGGAAGCCGAGGAGGCCAACATGTCGGTCGTTCCCAGCCGGCGGATCGTGTAGAGGGCCGCCAGGCGCTTGGAGAGATAGGCTTCGCGGGCGCGGATGCGCCGGAGCAGGTCCGCTTCCGCCGCGCGGGTGCTGGCGACTTGGCTCTCCAGCTGCTCCAGTTCGGCCTTCAAGGCCTGCGCCTGGCGCCGGTGGAGGTGCAGTGCCCGCGCCCTCGTTTCCAGGGCGGTCACCATGTCCTCCTCGCGGCGGCGGATGCGGTCGATCTCGGCTTGGCGTTCCTGGATGTCACGGCCGACCGCCTCGGCCTCCTGGCGCAGGTTTTCCAGGGGGGCACCGGCCGCCGGTGCCGCGGGGTCGGCCGCAAGCCCGGCCGGTGCCGTCATCAGGAGAACCACCAGGGCGATCGCGCCCAGCGTCGTTTTTTCAGGGCGTTGCCGCAGCGAGATGAAGGCCCCGATCCCCCCCACCAGCGTGCTGCCGGCGATTACGGCCCCCATCTCTTCAA
>CAZLSV010000025.1:28965-46013 GCA_964562235.1 uncultured Desulfatibacillum sp. | reverse complement strand
GCTTAGAAACCGGATCGGCAGCACACCGGTCCAGGCGCCGGTCCCGATATGGTCCATCACCGCGTTGAAGAGGCCGAACAGGACCGCCAGGCCGGCCGCGCCCCCCACGAGCCCCTGGGCCAGGCCGGTGAGATAGAAAGGGGTTTTGATGAAACCCTCGGCGGCACCGACCAGCCGCATGATCTCCACCTCTTCCCGGCGGGAGAAGATCACCAGCCGGGTCGTGCTGGCCACGATCGACACCGCGGCCACGAAGAAAAGACCGATCATGGCGGCCCCCACCGCCCGGAGCACCCGGATGATGCCTTGGAGGGTGGCCACCCATTTCCGGCCATACTCGACGGCTTCGATCGCCGGCAGCGCGCCGAGCCGCGCGGCGATCGCATCGATCCGCTCCCAGCCCTCGGCGGCCGGGGTCAGTTCGATTTCAAAGGCGTCCGGGAGCGGGTTTTCCTCGAGGTGGTCGAACAGCGAAACCTGCTCCGGCATCTGGGCCTTGAGCTCCCGCAGCGCCTCCTCCCGCGGGAGGAACCGGGCGTGGCGAACGCCGTCGATGGCTTCGATCGCGCGCTTCACGCTCACCGCGTCCGCGCTGGCCTCCGCTCTGAGATAGGTCAGGATGCGGATCTCCTGCTGCCAGGCCGCCAAGGTCCCGCGGGTGTTCACGAAAAAAAGCAGCGCCGCGCTGACGATCAGAACCGCCAGCGAAACGGTGACGACCGTGACGGCATTGAGGAAGCGGTTGGCCAGTACGTCGGCAAGCGCCCGTTTAGCGTGTCGCGTGATCATAGTTCTTTTCGACGGTCGCGGAGGTGACCAGCCGTCCCTGACTCAGCTGCAGCACCCGGCCCCCCAAGCGCCGGATGAACTGCTTGTCGTGGGTGGCGATGACGAGGGTGGTGCCGCGGACATACGCGGCCTGCAGCAGGTCCATCACCGTCCGGGCCGAGGCCTCGTCCAGGTTGCCCGTGGGTTCGTCGGCCAGGATGATCCTGGGATCGCCGACAACGGCCCGGGCCACGGCCACGCGCTGCTGCTCTCCGCCCGAGAGCCGGGGCGGAAGCGTATCGGCGTGCGGCTCCATGCCCACCAGGCGCAGCACATGGCGAACCTTCCGGTGGATGAGTTCGCGGCGCTGGCCGGAGGCCTCCAGGACCAGCGCGATGTTGTCAAATGCGCTGCGGCCGGGGATCAGTTTGAAGTCCTGGAAAATGATGCCGAGCTTGCGACGCAGCAGCGGCAGCTGCCGCGGGGGAAGACGCTCCAGTCGGATGCCGTCGACCTGGATCTGCCCCGCGGAAGGCCGGGTCCCTCCGTAAAGCAGTTTGAGCAGGGTGGTTTTCCCGGCGCCGCTCGGCCCGCTGATGAACACCAGCTCGTTTTTGAAGATCTCGATGTTCAGGTCGCTGATCGCTTTTTGGCTCCCGTAGGCATGGTGGACGTGCGAAAGGCATATGATCGGACTGGGCGCCGCGCGATCGGTCATTCGATGGATTCCCGTCCGATCGCCCGCATGAGGACGGCCTTGGCGATTTTGAAATCGTACAAGGCGTTGTAGTAGTTGGTCATGGTCTGCGTGAGCAGGGTCTGGGCCACCAGCACATCGGTCTGGGTGGCCACCTGCTCCTTGTATTGCTCCTCGATGATACGCAGGTTCTCCTTGGCTTGTTCCACCGCCTTTTCGATCGTGAGGATGTTTTGTTCGGCCTCGTTGGTGCGCAGATACGCCGACTTGACTTCCAGGTTGATGGTGTCGGTGATCTCGGTTTTCTTGTACTTGGACTGGGCCAGCCGCGCCAGTTTTTCCTTGCGCCCGTAGCCGGTCCGGCCCCATTGCCAGAAGTCCCAGGTGGCGGTGGCCTGGACGTTCCAGCCGGCGGCGTCGCTGATGCCCTCTCCGCCGTTAACGTCCCAGTCTTCCCCGGTCCGGGCATAGGCGCCGACGAGGTTGACCGTCGGGAAATAATCTTTTTCGGTGAGTTTCACCTGTTTTTCGGCGATCCCGATGTCCAGGTCCGCCACCTGGATTTCCAGGCGGTTTTTCTGGGCCTGCGCGAGACAGTCGTCCAGACCTTCCTGAAACGCCGCGTAATCCACCTCCTCGATGAGCAGCACCGGCGTGTTCACCGGCCGGCGCAGGACCGTGTTGAAACGGGTCCGGGCGATCTCCAGGTTGTTCAGGGCCGTGGTCAGCTGCTGCTTGGCGTTGGCCAGCTGGACCTGGCTCTGCAGCAGATCGTTCAGCGGGCTCAGACCGACCTTGTAAAAATTCTCCGCGACCTCTTTCTGGGAGGCGATCGAGGCCACGGTCTGCTGGGCCACCTCCATCAGTTTCTGGTTTTTCAACACGGAGAAGTAGGCGTTCTTGGCGTCCAGGATCACGTCCTGGCGGGTCAGCTTGGAGGAGACTTCCGCCCGGTCCAGGCCGAGTTCCGTGAGCTTGTACTCGTTGATCAGGCCGAAGCCCGTGAAGATCGGCTGGGTGAAGGTGGTCGTGAAGGTGTACTGGTCATCCGGGGAGGTCACGATGTCCCTGCCCGAAACCAGGCTGGGCGATGTTCGTTCCTGGTTGCGGTGGATGTAGTTGTAGCTCGATCCCAGGGTCGGAAGAAACTTGGTGATGCTCCCGTGGCGCACGGCCTCGGCGGCGTTGATCTCCTCGCGGGACCGTTTTATGCCCAGGTTGGCATCAAGGGCCTGCTCGACCGTGTCGACCAGCGAGAGGGCTTGACCGGAACTCTGCGCGGGGCCGGGTGCCGGGAGCAGGAACAAAAAAGCGGCGGCAATGCAGCCGAGCGCGGTGCTGCGATGAGTGCGTGGCATGGCAACCTTTCGTCGACTTGTGCGTTTGGGAATTGACCGGCCCCGCCGAACCTGCTAAAAATGCATCGAGTCCAAGGAGGGCCGACCACGGTTTTTCTTGCTCAAAGCCTCCACATCCCATTAAGCGATGGCTTCTTCCAAGGGTGGAGGCTTTTTTATACTCAAAAAGGAGCGAGGGGGTCAAGCGCCCGGGCGTTCCGGTGAACCGAACTCAGGAGAATACGCCATGAAACTGGAGCTGGTCGACCTGCTGTGCCGGAAGTCGTTTCAATACAGCCAGGACCCGATCTTCAAGCTGGTCTCCGGCCGGATGAGCCATTTTTACGTCAACTGCAAACCGACCACCCTGAGCCCGCGGGGGATGGTTCTGGTCGGCCATCTGCTCTTCGAGCGGCTGCGCAACGCCGAGATCACGGCGGTCGGCGGACTTACCTTCGGCGCCGATCCGGTGGCCTTTGCCGCCGCGTTCGCCTCCGAACTCAACGGCCGGCCGATCAAGGCCTTCTCCATCCGCAAGACGCAAAAAGACCACGGCATCATACGCTGGGTCGAGGGGGATATCCAGAAGAACGAGCGGGTGGCCATCATCGACGACGTGGCCACCACCGGGGGCTCCACCATCACAGCCATCGAGCGTGCGCGCTCCGAGGGGCTCGAAGTGGTCACGGCGGTGGTGCTGGTCGACCGCCAGGAGGGCGGCCTGGAGAACATCCGCCGGCATGTGGCCGAGGCCTCGGCCCTCGTCACCCGCGATGAGCTCATGGAGCGCTGGAAGGAGATCCGGGAAGAGGGCCGCTGACGGCGGCCGGGACCGGAAAGCAGGAGGGGGATACCATCAGCTCCGGGGCTTCTCGCTCTTTTCATCGGGGACGTACGTCGCGCAGGCGTCCTCGGATTCCCAGGCGCTCACTTTGCTGACGCGGACACCGGGCGTGTCAATCTCCTTCCGCAGTTCTTCGGCGACATAGGCGGCGATGCGCTCGGAGGAGGGCTGCCGGCCTGCGAACATCTCCAGTTCGTTCAGGAACTGGTGGTCCAGCCGGCCGATGATCTCCCGCAGGCGGGCCTTGACCAGGCCGAAGTCCATGAGCACCCCGGCGCCATCCAGCCGGTCCCCCGCCAGATAGACTTCGATTTTCCAGTTGTGGCCGTGCATGTTTTCGCATTGGGTGCCGACCATCGTCAGACGGTGGGCCGCCGCAAACCGTGTGACCACTTTCAGCTCGTACATCTCCGAACCCTCTTTTTTCCCCCCCAGGGTCGCAACTCCCGCAAGAAACCGCTCTCACCGGCCGGATCAGGCCCAAGGGGTAATTCGAAGCACGAAATCCGAAACAAATCCAATTCCCGCATCTCACGTGGAGGCGGAAGGCACCCCCCTCCGCCTGGCGTCGACTCACGTTGAACTGCTTGTTCGTCGGCAGACCCGGTGGCTAATTGACCGAGCTTCCCTTGAGCATGCTCTTGAGCTTGTTGGAGAACTTGCCCTTTTCCAGTTTGGCGAATTCCCGCAGGAGCTCCTCTTGCTTCTTGGAAAGGTTGGTGGGGGTCTTGATCAAGACCTGGATGATCTGATCCCCGCGCTTGCGGGTCCTCAGGGAGGCGATGCCCTCCCCGTGGAAGGAGAAAACATCTCCGGGCTGGGTCCCCTTGGGGATCTCCAGGGTCTTGCTGCCCTCCAGGGTCGGGACCGAGATCCTGTCGCCCAATGTCGCCTGCACGAAAGAAACGGTGGCCTGGCAGAGGACGTCGTTGTCCCGGCGCTCGAAGAACTCGTGCGGCTGGACATGGATGAACACGTACAGGTCCCCGGGCGGGCCGCCGTGGGCGCCGGGCTCGCCCTCGCCGTTCAACCGCAGCCGGGACCCGTTGTCCACCCCGGCGGGGATTTTCACCGCGACCCGTTTGTTTACCTGCACCTGCCCGTTGCCCCGGCACTTCGGGCATGGCCGAACGATGACCTGGCCGTGGCCCCGGCAGACGGGGCACGCGGTGCGCACGGTAAAAAAGCCCTGGGAGCGCGAGACCTGGCCGGAGCCCTGGCACTGCCGGCAGCTCTCGGGGCGATGCCCTTTCTCGCAGCCGTTTCCCTCGCACTCCGCGCAGGTCTCGAGCTTGGAGACGTCGATCTCGGTGTCGCTTCCGAAGGCGGCGTCCATGAAGCTCAGCGTCAAGTCGTAGCGCAGGTCCGCCCCGCGCTGGACCCGGGAGCGCGAGCGGCCGCGCCCGCCGAGGCCGAAGAAGTCCTCGAAAATATCGCCGAAGCTGGAAAAGATGTCCTCAAACCCCCCGAACCCGGAAAAGCCGGTGCCTTCCAAGCCCGCGTGGCCGAACTGATCGTACACGCTGCGTTTCTCCCGGTCCCGCAACACTTCGTAGGCTTCGGCCGCCTCCTTGAACTTTTCCTCGGCGGCCTTGTTGTCGGGATTTCGATCCGGGTGATACTTGAGTGCCAGCTTGCGGTAGGCCGACTTCAGCTCGTCTCCGGTGGCGTTGCGGCCAACCCCCAAAATCTCGTAGTAATCCCTCTTGGTGCTCATTTCGTGTCACACGGTCATTCGGAATTTGAGTGTCGTTGTGGCCGCCTTCGGAGAAGCGCGGCGAGCCTGCGGCGGGTTTGGCCGAATAATAATACACCCGGCCGGGAAGTCAATTTCATCCGGTCGTAGGCCCCCGCGCCGTCCCGGTTGCGGGCGGAGCCGAAACGGGTGTCGCTGGGGGAAGGGCGTAGGCCGTTGGCAACCTCACGCGGCCGGTCCGATGTCGAGGGTCTCACCGGTGTGGCGCGTGCTGTATCCCCCCAGGGCCTCCACCCGGCGTTTGAATTCGGCCGAACCGATGACCTCCAGCAGGACCTGGATGTTCTCGGCGGCAAAGTGCTCGGCCGGGATGACGAGGTCGTAGGTTTCGGTAACCACGGGAATGAAATCCAGCCCCAGCGCCTTGGCCGCGGCGAAGATCCCCAGGCCGGCATCCGCGCTGCCGGAGGCGACCGCGACCGCAACCGACATGTGCGTGAACTCCTCGGTTTCGTACCCCGTGATGGCGGCCGGGTCGATGCCGAGCTGCTTCAGGCGGTAGTCGAGCAGGATCCGCGTTCCCGAGCCGGCCTGTCGGTTGATGAAGGTCACCTCCGGCCGCCGCAGGTCCTCCACGCCGCGGATCGCCTTGGGGTTGCCCCGGGCCACGATCAGTCCGTTTTCGCGGTGGACGAGATTGACGAGCTTGACGGCTCTGCCGGGCAGATACCGGCGGATGTAGGAGAGGTTGTAGGTCCCGTCCTCGCTGTCCAGCAGGTGGGAGCCGGCGAGGTGACAGGCGCCGCGTTTGATCGCCATCAGACCGCCCATGCTTCCGACGTGGCTGGAGGAGAGGGAGATCCGGCCGTGGGCGGCCTTGAGCTGGTCGGCCAGCACGTCCAGGCTGTTGTCGTGGCTGCCCACGATGACGATGGTCCGGCGCAGTTCGGAAAGCGGCTTGAGGAGTTCGGCGGTCACGGGTTCGTTTTCCCGCAGGCCTTCGGTGTCGGCGGGGATGCGGATGATGCCGTCGGCCAGGGTGATCGATGTGATGGAGCCCGCCCCCCGGGGCAGGGGGGTGGCGACGATGCGGCCGTTGACCTCCCCCAGCTTGGCGCGGACGAACTCTTCAAGCCCCAGCTTCGAGGCGATCTTGCGGGTGGGCTCCACCGCGACGGTTTCCGGTGCTTCTTCCGGCTGCCCTAAGAAGGCGGCCAGCAGGGGGCTCACGAGCTGCTCGAACACTATGATGGCCGAGACCGGGTAGCCGGGAATGCCGAAGACGGGCACGCCCCGAACCGCTCCGAGCACCGCCGGTTTGCCGGGCATGATCGTCACCCCGTGCACCAGGACCTCCCCCAGCTGCTCGACCACCGCGCGGGCATAGTCCTCCGAGCCGGCCGAAGAACCGCCGATGATCATCACCAGGTCGAAGCCGCCGTCGGCCGCATCCGCCACCGCAGAGCCGATGGCGGGGATGTCGTCGACGAGCATCTCGTGCCGGGTGACCGCCCCGCCCCCGGCCTCCATGAGGCTGCCGAGCACAAAGGAGTTGGTCTCGAGCACTTGGCCGGGTCTGAAATCCGAAAGCGACGCGGTGCGCCAGTCGACCAGCTCGGAGCCGGTGGGAATGATGAGCGCCCGGGGTTTTTTCAGCACCGGCACGGAGAACACGCCGCCGGTCAGCAGCGCGCCCACGCAGTAAGGGGTGATCTTGTGGTGGCGCGGGAAGAGCAGCTCCGTGGCAACGATGTCCTCCCCGATTCGGCGAACGTGCTGCCAGGGAAAGGCGGGCGCCTCGATCGCCACGCGCCCGTCCTCTTTCGCCCGCACGTTTTCAATCATGATCACCGCATCGGTTCCGGCGGGCAGGGCGTTGCCGGTGTTGACGAAGAACGCCTCCCGGCCGACGGCGAGCGTCACGGGCCGGGTTTCCCCGGCGCCGTAGGTGGCCTCGGCCTTGACGGCGATCCCGTCCATGGCGGCCGCATGATAGCTCGGCGCCGAAAGGGCGGCGAAGACGGGCGCGGCCAGCACCCGGCCGACCGCCTCCGGCACCGGCACGGTCTCGGTCGCCAGGCCGCGCAATGGCGCCAGGCGCTCGCGCACGATCCGCCGCGCCTCCTCCAGACTTTTCATTTTCAAATAGACGTTGCGTGGCATTTTTTCCTTCGGAAAAATGATGTTAAGAGTTATGAGCAGGGCGCCAAATGGGAAGACCGCCGTCTTGACCCATATAACCGCCGGCCAACTTCAGATAGAGTGCGTAATGTTAAAATGACAACCGCAATAACGTTTTTCAAAACAATATCACCTCCACCGGCGTCCCCTCATCGAGCCCCTCGACGTTTTTGCCGATTTCGATGATTCCGTCCGAGTGGACCATGGTGTTGATCAGGCCCGATTTGCCCAGGACGGGCTCGGCCCACCACTCCGTCCCGCGGCGCAGGAGCCGGACACGAATGAAGTCGGTGCGCCCCTGGGCCGAGGCCACGCTGCGGTTGATGCGGGCGGGGATGCGGATCTCCTCCGCCGTCGGCGCCGCCAGTCCCCCGATGTGCAGGAGGAAGGGCCGCACGATGCGGCTGAAGACGATCATCGCGGAGACGACGTGGCCGGGCAGTCCCCAGAGCGGCTTGCCCAAGACCTTGGCCAGGATGGTCGGCTTGCCCGGGCTGATGGCGACCCCGTGCACCAGCAGCTCGGCGCCGTCAAAGGCGGAGATGGCCTCGACGCTGTAGTCCCTGGCACCGACGGAGCTGCCGCCGGAAATCAACACCATGTCGCATTGTTCCAGGGCCCGCCGGCAGGCGGCGTGCAGCGGCTGGAACTCGTCGCGGACAATCCCCAAGGCCACGGGCCGCGCGCCTGCCTGAGCCGCCATTGCGGCCAGGGTGTAGCGGTTCATGTCGCGAATCTGGGCGGGGCCGGGGGTGGCCTCGGCCGGGACGATTTCGTCGCCCGTGGAGATGATGCCCACCACTGGCGGCCGGAAAACCTTCACCCGCGTTTGGCCGAAAGCCGCCAGCACGCCCGCGTCCTGCGGGCGCAGGCGCCGTCCGGCGGCGGCGATCCGCGCGCCGCTTTCGAAATCCTCGCCCGCCGCGATCAGGTTCTGGCCGGGGGCCACGCTGCGGACCACCTCGATGCTGGCCTCATCCAGGGATTCGGCGTGCTCGAGCATGACCACGCCGTCGGCGCCGTCCGGCAGCCTTCCGCCGGTGGCGATACGGACGGCCTGGCCGCTGGCGACGGTCAACTGGGGGGCCTCGCCCATGGCGACGCCGCCGGTCACCGTTAACAGCGCCGGGCTCGACTCGCTCGCCCCGAAGGTGGAAGCCGCCCGCACCGCATAGCCGTCCACCGTGGAGCGGGCAAACCCCGGCAGGTTTCCGTCCGCATGGACGTCCGCCGCCAGGATGCGGCCGACGGCCGCTTCCAGCGAGACCTCCTCGCAGGAGACCGTTTGGAAGCCCTGCCGGAGCCCCAGCACCTGCTCAATATCCAGAACCTTGAAGAACGCTTGGGTTGTCATATTTGATCGCCCGTTCGTTAAATCGGGCTACTATAGGGAGCATTTTGGCTCAAAGTCAATCTACACGCTTGCAAATTCCTGAAAGCAAGCTATAATTTAGCCGCAACGCCCTTCAGACACTGCAGACCGTTGCCAACAATAATACAGGTGATCTTGCAACGCCATTTTCTCCGGGACATGGACGTTTCCCAGAGTCATCGACCAGGAAGGTTATCGATCGCACATGACAGATGAATCCGAGGCAGCCGTTGAAATCCTCCGCGCCCCCAAACCTGAATTCTTAACCGAGACACGCTTTGATTCCTTTGATCTGCCGCCCGAGGTGTTGAAGGGGCTTGCCGAGGCCGGATTCGAGCACTGCACCCCCATTCAGGCCGAGGCCTTGCCGGTGCTCTTGCAGGGCCGGGACGTGGCCGGGCAGGCCCACACCGGCACCGGAAAGACCGCCGCGTTCCTGGTGACGGTCATCACCCGCCTTCTCGGCATGCCGGACCGCAAGAGCGGACTGCCGCAGGCCATCATCATGGCCCCCACCCGGGAGTTGTCCCGCCAGATCGTCGAAGAGGCCGCGGTCCTCAGCCGGCACACGGACATCACGCTGCTCGAGGTGGTGGGCGGTATCGATTACAAGGAACAGGCCGAAGGGCTCCAGAAGGGCACGGACATCGTCATCGGCACCCCGGGACGGATCATCGACTACTACAAGCAGGGCATCCTCAAGACCCAGGACATCAAGTTCCTCGTGATCGACGAAGCCGACCGTCTGCTCGACATGGGCTTCGAAAAAGACATGCGGTATATTCTGCGCAAACTGCCTCTCTTCGAGAAGCGCCAGTCCATGCTCTTCTCCGCGACGCTTTCCTACCGTGTCCTGGAGCTGACCTACGAGTTCATGAACCTGCCCGAATTCATTTCCGTCATTCCGGACCAGGTGACCGTCGCGGGGATCGAGCAGACCCTTTTCCACGTGGGCGTCGACCGGAAGTTCCAGCTCCTGCTGGGGCTTCTGAAGCGCGAGGACTTCACCCGCATCCTCATGTTCGTCAACATGAAAATCGACGTGGAGCGGCTGGCGCGTCGGCTGAAGGCCAACGGGTTCCCGGCCGAGGGCATTACCGGGGACCTGCCTCAGCGCCAGCGCTTCAAGCTCATGGAGCGCTTCAAGAAAGGGCAGATCAAGATCCTGCTGGCCACCGACGTGGCCTCGCGCGGAATTCACGTGGAAGACATCAGCCACGTGATCAACTACGACATCCCCCAGGACTCCGAAAACTACGTCCACCGCATCGGGCGCACGGCGCGGGCCGGGAGGACCGGCAAGGCGATCACGCTGGCCTGCGACGAGTACGTGTTTCACCTGGAGCCCCTCGAGACCGTGCTGGGCTACAAGATCCCGGTGGTCTGGCCCGAGGAGGAGTGGTTTGTCGAGGACCGTTCGCGCGCCGAGGACCTGGAACGACCCGGACGGCCCGGCCATCGCGGCGACCGTCGGGAACGCGGCCCTGGCCGCGAGCGCGACGGAGGCCGGGGGCGGGCGCGCGGCAGAGACGGCAGAGACGGCCGGGACGGGCGAGACGGGCGGCGGAAGCCGGCGCGCGACGAGGCACCGAGAAAGCCGAAGGTGAAGCGCATTCCCGGTGCCTTTTTCGGATTCGGGCCGCCGGAGCCTGAAGAGGAGCCGGTGGTAGAGATCCTCCCGGAAGAGCCCCAAGCCCCCGCGGCGGAAGCGGCGACCCCGGTTGCCGATGCGGTCGAAAAGACGGAGCGGCCCAAGAAGCGCCGCAGACGCCGCCGCAAAAAGCGCAGCGCCGCACCGGAATCCGGATCGCCTTCGAACGGCGGCGACGCGCCCCCGCCGGACGAAGACGATCCGCCGGATGCCCCGGCGGAACCGGCCCCGCCGGTCATTGACTCCACTGACTGAATTCCCTAAGTTGACGGCCATGGGACACGTTTTCGACTTCCACGAGGCCGTCGCTTACGAAAAGTGGATGCGGAAGCCGGAAAACCAGTTGGCGTTTCAGCTGGAGATCCAGCTCCTGCGCGACATGCTGCAGCCGCGAGCGGGAGAGTCTATTCTCGACATCGGCTGCGGCACCGGTGCGTGCCTGACGGCCTTCCTCGATATGGGCCTGAAAGTGACCGGGATCGACCCGTCCACTTACATGCTCGACATCGCCCTGAGCAACGCCGGCAACCGGGTCGACCTCTACCGCGGGTTTGCCGAGGACCTGCCCTTTGACGACAACTCCTTCAATTACGCCTGCCTGTTCACCAGCCTGGAATTCGTCGACGACGCGCAGAAAGCACTGGCCGAGGCCTGCCGGGTGGCCAAGGACCGTTTGTTCATAGGCGTCTTGAACCGTTACGCGATCAAAGGGGTGGAGCGGCGCGTGCGGGGCATGTTCACGCCGTCGATATACAACCACGCCCGCTTTTTCAGTGTCTGGCAGCTGAAGTACATGCTCTACGACCTGGTGGGCCCTGTGCCGATGTCCTGGCGGACGGTCTGCCAGATGCCGCTGCCCTCGGGCAAATTCGCGCACAGCTTCGAGCAGCCGTTCCTGCAGCGCTGCCCGTTCGGGGCCTTTGCCGGCATGGTCGTGATCCTGGTCCCGCGCGTGCGGACCCGGCCGCTCACCGTGCGGTATCAGCCGGCCCAGACTCCCGGCGCTGTCCCGGGGTGACGGCTTCCCAAGCGCCCTGATTTCCGCGCGGCGCGCCGCGGCGTCGTTGCGGCGGCCGGCCGCATGGCGCCTCGCCGCAGGCCGCGTGCGCACCTTGAATCCAGGCCCCTCCCGTATTACCGTCTGTTCAAGGAGTCGATCGCCATGGAAGCGCTCCTTTACGAAAAACTCGAAGATCAAAAAGTGCGCTGCAATCTTTGCAGCCACCGCTGCGTGATTGCGGAGGGCCGGCGCGGGATCTGCCGGGTGCGCGAAAACAAGGCCGGCGTCCTGCAAAGCCTTGTTTACGGAAGATTGATCGCAAGACAGATCGACCCCATCGAAAAAAAGCCGCTGTACCACTTCCTCCCCGGCTCGCTTTCCTATTCCATTGCCACCGTGGGATGCAACTTCAGCTGTCGCTTCTGCCAGAACGCGGACATCGCGCAGCTCCCATCCGACCGCGCCGGGGCCATCATCGGCGATGCGGTGGCGCCCGAGGCGGTCGTGGAGGCGGCCGAGCGCGCCGGATGCCGCAGCATATCCTACACCTACACCGAGCCGACCGTTTTTTTCGAATTCGCCCTGGAAACCGCCCGCCTGGCCCATTCGAAGGGCATCCGCAACGTGTTCGTCACCAACGGCTACATGACGGCCGAAGCCCTCGACCTGATCGCTCCGGTGCTGGATGCCGCCAACGTGGACCTGAAAGCCTTCACCCGGAAATACTACCAGGAGCTCTGCGGCGCGAAGCTCGAGCATGTTCAGGAGACCCTGCGGAACATGAAAGCCAAGGGGGTGTTCGTGGAAGTGACCACCCTGATCGTGCCCGGCCTGAACGACGACCCCGATGAACTCCGGGCGCTGGCGGCATTTCTGGCGCGCGATCTGGGCCCCGATACCCCGTGGCACATCAGCCGTTTTCACCCCACCTACCGCCTGACGGACCGCCCCCCCACGCCGGTGAAGACCTTGCGGGATGCGCGGCGGATCGGGCTGGCGGCAGGACTCCAGTACGTCTACACCGGCAACGTCCCCGGCGAGTTGGGCGAAAGCACGTTCTGCCCGGGTTGCGGCGAAGCGCTCATCGAGCGCAGGGGCTTTCAGGCGGGCCCGTTCAGAATGAAAGAGGGGCGATGCGGCCGGTGCGGCGCGGCGATCCCGGGGGTGTGGCGGTAAAACGCTTGGACCCTGAAGCCCGATGCCGGAAGATCAAAGCTTTCTGTGAGTTAGGCTTTCATCGTCGAGGTTTCGGCTTCCGGCTTTTCGATTCGTATTTTCTGAACCGCCAGCAGGGAGATGACGGCCATGGCCGCGCCCGCGAAGAAGGGGATGCGGTAGTCGATCATCCAGAGCATCCCGCCGAGCGCCGGCAGGAACACGGCCGCCAGGTGGTTGATGGTGAAGCCGACGGCCATGCTCGGGGCGATGTCCTGGGGGTCCCCCACCTTCTGAAAATAGGTTCGAATGGCGATGGCGAAGGTGAAGAAAATCTGATCGACGATGTAGATGAACGCCACCAGCAGCTTGGAGTCCGTGGTGGCATAGGCGGTGAAAATGAAGATCACGCTCAGATATTCCAGCGAGAGCATCTTGCGCTCGCCGAACCGGATGATGCCCCGGCCCACCAGGGGGCTCAAGAAATAATTGATGCTGTTGTTGATGACGAACAGAAGTGTCACCTCCTGGACCGAGTAGTCGAACTTCTGGACCAGCAGCAGCACCGAGAACGCGATGAAGATCTGGCGCCGCGCGCCGGCCATGAAGGTCAGAAAATAGAAAAGCCCGTATCGTATCCGCAGGATCATCTGCTTGCTCTGGGGCAGCGCCGCGGGGTCCGACGGGTCGCGGGTCAGCGCCCAAATCCCGGCGCAGGCGATCAGCCCGCCGACGATGAGATACACCAGCCTGAAGCTGAGGTGCGCCATCATCAGCCAGATCAGAAGCCCGATGCCGATGCTGGTGGCGGCGGCCAGGCTGGTGAGCCGGCCGAACACCCAAGGCGATTCGTTTTTTTTGAAATACTGCAGGGTCAGGGACATGTTGGTGGTTTCGTAGTAGTGAAACCCAAAGCTGCTGACGAGCGTTGTCAGGGCGATCCCCGCGTACGAGGGAAAGAACCCGGTCGCCGCCAGGCCGAGGCCCAGCACCAGGATGGAAACGGCGGAGAGCCGGTGCTCGGGGATGAAGCGGATGACGAAAACCGCCAGCAGCGCCAGAAACCCGGGGATCTCGCGGATGGACTGGATCATGCCCACATGACGGCCTTCCAGCGCGGCGACCTCAACGGCGAAGTTGTTGAAAAGGGTGGTCCAGGTCTGCAGGCCCACGGTGGAGCTGATGGTCAGCACCACCAGGTAGACAAACATCGGGTTGCGTTTGACGGATTCGGTTTCAAGCATGCGAAGTTACCGGTTTCGAAGGTTCATCGGGACCGAAATCACGGTCGTTCACGTTCCTGAACCACAATTATTGGTTAGTTTTTTTAGGGCGTTATATCTATTTCCAACGACATCTGAAAATAGAGTTCAAAATTTTGAACCACCCTCTTTAGTAAAAAATGCTATTAAAAACAATGAGTTTTTCTGAAACCGGGGTTTCGGCGTTTATATAAATGAACGAGAAGGCCCGGATGAACCTGTCGCTCGGAGGGGCTCGATAATAAAAAAAGCCGGGAGTCTTTTTTATATCATATTGAATTTCTTATTATTTATATCTATATTTGCAATAAATGGGGTGGGTGTGCGGGCGTTGGCAAGCAGTTTGCATATACCCTTGTCAAAGCCTAATAATCTTCATCTGTTCTCCTCCTTAACGGCTAATTGGATGTTCCAATTAGCCGTTAACATTTTGTGCCTCCCATGAGCACCCCGCCGCTGCCGGCGGGGTGTTTGTCCAAAATATGAATCGTTCGGCTTGGGTTTCATTTTTGACGGCACCGCGTGTCATGGCCGGGTTAATACGCCGGCAACTTTCAAGCAAGTTGAATTTTTCCGTGGGAGCGGCATCTTGCCGCGAGATGATCGCGGCGGGGACGCCGCTCCCACAAAACTGAAGTTACTTTCGGATAAATCCCCGCCCTCCGGGGCGGGGTGTGGCGCTTTCAAGCAAGTTGAAATTTTTTCCGGTGGGAGCGCCTCCCGGCCTTCGCAGCCAAGTTTGCTTCGGCGGAGTAGGCTTCCCGCCGCGAGGATCGAGGCTGAAAGCTCTCCCACAAAGAACCCGCTTTCTGGCCGATAAGGTGGCGCCAGGCGCCATGGCCCGCTAAACAGGTTCAACGTGAGCCGACCCCCCGCTACGCCTCTGCGTGAGATGCGGGAGTTAGACATGGTTGGTCGCCGGATCAATAATGTGCTATAAGAGGGGGCCATGATCATCGATTTTCACACCCACCTGTTCCCCGAGTCCATCTGCTCCGGCAGGGATGGCTACTGCGAGTCCGAACCCGCCTTCGACATGCTCTACCGCTCGGCCAAGTCCCGTCTGGTGAGCGTGCCGCAGCTTCTGGCGGCGATGGACGAGAACGGGGTCGACCAATCCGTTGTTTTCGGCTTCCCCTGGCAGGACCCCGGGCTTTTCAAGATGCACAACGACTGCATCATGGAGGCGGTGCGCCAACACCCCGGGCGGTTGATCGGTTTCGGGTGCTTCGACCCCGGCAGCAGCGCGGCCGCCCGGGAAGCGGAGCGCTGTCTGGACGCGGGGCTGGCCGGGATCGGGGAACTGGCTTTCTACCGTTCCGGGATCGACGAGGATGCCCTCGATCGCCTGGCGCCGGTCATGGAGATCTGCCGCGAGCGGGACCGGCCGGTCCTGATCCACACCAACGAGCCCGTCGGCCATGCCTATCCGGGCAAGACCCCCAACACCCTGGCCCAGATCTACCGCATGGTCAAGCGGTTTTCCGGCAACCGCATCGTCCTGGCGCACTGGGGCGGCGGCCTGTTTTTCTTCAACCTCCTGAAAAAAGAGGTCAAGGGGCAGCTCGAGAATGTTTATTTCGACACGGCCGCCTCCCCGTTCCTTTATGATCCCGCCATCTACCGGATAGCGATCGAACTGGTCGGGGTCGAAAAAATTCTCTTCGGGAGCGACTACCCGCTGATCGCGCCACGGCGATATTTCAAGGAGCTGGATTCCTTGCCGCTTTCCACAGAGCAGCGCGCCCAGATCTGCGGCGCGAACGCGGAGCGTTTGTTGAAAAGGCAGCGCGGATCCGGTCGGATGGAAAAAACAGAGCGATTAGGTTGAGAGAAAGGCCCGCCCGATGAGTGCCCTGGCCGTCGCCGTGGTTCGCTACGAAGCGCCGGAGAGATCCGTTCGCCGGGCGGTGGAGATCTGCCGCGGGTTGGATCATCTTCCCGCACGAGCAAAAGTTTTCATCAAGCCCAACATCGTGTTCTGGACCCGGTCCGTGCCCTTCCCGAAGTGGGGGGTCATCACCACCACGCGCATCGTCGAGGACGCGGTCCGACTCCTGAAGGCGCACGGCGTCGACGACATCACCATCGGCGAGGGCACCGTCACCGCGGCCCCGGGGGACACGGAAACGGCGGCCCACGCGTTCGAGACCCTGGGCTACGGAGTATTGAAACGCACCTACGGCGTCAAGTGCCTGAATGTTTTTAATCGGCCCTTCACGCCCGTGGACCTCGGAGATGGGTTCAAGGTGAGCTTCAACGTGGATGCGCTGGAGAGCGACTTCATCGTCGATCTGCCGGTCTTAAAATCCCACAACCAGACGGGGGTCAGCCTGGGCATCAAGAACCTCAAGGGGCTGATCGACCTCCCCTCCCGCAAGCGCTGCCACAGCATGCACCCCGGCCGGGACCTGCACGCCTGGGTCGGCCGCCTGGCGGATAAAATGCCTCCGATGCTGACCCTGATCGACGGCATTTACAGCAACGAACGCGGCCCGGGCTTCGACGGCCGCATGCACCGCAGCAATGTCCTGGTGGCCTCGGCCGACGTGCTTTCCGCCGACCTGGTCGGGGCCAGCCTCCTCGGGCATGGCCCCGGCACGGTGCCGCATCTCGTGCACGCGGCCCGGAACCGCGGCCGTCCGGGGGACCTGTCCGACATTGCGGTTCTCGGGGAGAAAATCGAAGCGCTGGCGCGCTATCACGAGTATGATTTCGACTACAGTGAAACCCCCGCGGGCACGATGCCGACCCCGCTCGCCCGGGAGGGGCTTCAGGGCATCTTCTACCGCAAGTACGACCTCTCCATGTGCACCTACTGCTCGGCGGTGAACGGGATCATGCTTTCCGCCATCCGCCGCGCCTGGAAAGGGGTGCCGTGGGACCGCGTGGAGGTTCTGACCGGCAAATTCATGCAGCCGACGCCGGGGATGAAAAAAACCATCCGCGATTTTATTTTTAGTGCACGGTAGGCCAAGTCAAGCATTGCCAGTCTTTTCCTATGCATTGTATTAAGCCTTTTCACTTCAAGGAAAAACTTCGGGTTTGTTTTATCTGGAACCGCAAAATCGCACAAAAACCTGAC
>CAZLSV010000025.1:8607-28955 GCA_964562235.1 uncultured Desulfatibacillum sp. | reverse complement strand
CGTCGGCCAGTGCATGTACAAGGCCCACAAGGACAACCCGGCCATCCGGGAGTTGATTGCGGTGAAAGGCTGCCCGCCCCAGCCGAAGGCCCTGTTGCACGCTCTGCGCCGGGCAGGGATCGCGGCCGATGCCGGTCTCTTCGAGAAGATGGATGAGCTTCCGGGTCTCTTTGCAAGCCGCTATGCCGGCCGGCCGGAGTTCGAGGAGGGGCATTTCAGGGCGCATGCGCCACGCGCTGATCAGATGACGGACCCGCGCGCATAGAAGCACGGTCGAGGGCGCCGGGCCCCTCTGCCGGCTCACACCCGAATCGCTCTCAGTTTTCGCAGAACCGGCGCGATCGCCTCCCGTCGCTCCGGGGGCAACATCAGCACCCTCATGGGGCGGTTGGCGATCAGGCCGTCTCCGGCGCAAAGCAGGCGGCCGGCGGCGAAGGCCCTGCGCTTTTCCTCACCGGCCAGCACGCCCAGCACATCCAGCAGGTTTCCGCTGCACCCGTCGGCATCCACGTGCTCGAGGGTCTGAAGAAAAAGCGTGTTCACGGCCAGCACCTCTTCGTCCACGTCGGCATACCCCCGCTCCCCGCAGGGCCTGCGGGAGGTGAAGCAGCGGCAGTTGAACGGCCTCACGGCGTAGATCGAACAGAGTTCTTCCACCAGGAGCGGGCATTTTTCCATGGCGGGCGCTTCGTTTTCCGCGGGCAGCTCTTCGTCTTCGGCGCAGAGCTCGGCCAGGGCGTTGGTGGTGAGCGCCGGCCGGAACCGCTTGAGCCCCGATGCCTCGCCGACCCGCTGGAACAGCTTTTCGCGTTCTCCGGGCGGCAGGCCGTCGCAGATCCTGTACGCCTCGAGGGTGGTCAGGGCGACCCGGGTGGTGCAGCACACGTGGCAGCGCATCTGGCAGGCGGCGTCCCGGCTGCGGACGAATTCTTCGTAGATGGCGTAAATGTGGTCGAGGGCCAACAGCTTGCGTTGAATTTTCACTTTTTTTCCAAAGTTCATTTTTTCCAGTGGGAGCGGCTCCCGGCCTTCGCAACCAAGTTTGCTTCGGCGGAGTAGGCTTCCAGCCGCGAGGATCGAGGCGGAACGCCTCTCTCCCACAAAGAAAAGCTTGCTTGGCGACAGAGTGGCACCGAGCGCGGTGGCCCGCTAACAACGGCGGTGAACCACCCGTTGGAATACCGCCATGACATCTCCGGGGACGACCCGCGCCAAGCAGTCTGCCGCCGTGCAATTGTCCGCCGCGGTCTCGAAACAGGGCCGGCAATCGAGCGGCGGCTGGATGATTGCGACCGAGCGGCCCCGCGGCTGCCAGCGCACGGGGTCGGTCGGGCCGAAAATCACCACGCTGGGAAGCCCCGCCCAGGCCGCCAGGTGGCTCACGCCGGAATCGTTGCCGATATAGGCCGCGGCGGATCGAAGCAGGGCCAGCAGCCCGACGCTGCCCTCCGGCTGCTGAACGGCGGCGTGGCGGGCGACCAACTCCGGCAGAAGGTCCTGTTCGGCCGGACCGATCACGAACTGCGGGCAAAGCCCGAGGGCCGCCAACTGCACCGCGACCTCCTGAAAATTCGAAAGCGGCCAGCGTTTGCGCCGACTGCCGGCGCCGGGGTGGATGAGGACGGTCGTGGAGCGGCTTTGCCCGGTCGGCGAAGATGCGGAAAGGGCCGTTTCCGGAACCCTCAAGTCCGGGTCCGGAAGCAGCCCGCATCCCCGTGCACGGTCGAATGCGTGCTGCGTCACGTGGATGCGCTGATCCGCCGGCGGCCGCGGCGGAACGCGGCAGACACGGGCGCCGGCAACGCTCTGCAGGGAGGCGCCGAGCACCTCCGCAGAGGAGAAGGCCAGGATGTGCGGGAAAGGGGCCAGCCGGCGCCTAACCTCGGGCCCGACCTCGCCCGCGAAGAGGGAGGCCGTCCAGGCGGCTTCGATCGAAAACCAGGTTTCGACCAGCCCCTCGGCCGCCGCCAGCCTGCCAATGTGGTCCTGGCAGAGGATGCCGATCGGGCGATAATGGCGCCGGAGCGCGGTGATGACCGGGAAGACGCAGACGAGATCCCCCAGCGCCCCTTGATGCACGATGAGCAGGGCGGGTGATCTCGTCATTTGCTATTTTCGCGCGTGACGCGTGGCGCCCTCGGCCTTGGCGGCCGCAGGGCTGGATTTTGACGGATCGGCGTGGTTGCGCTCGATGGGCATCGGCTCGGCGTGCCAGATCTCCTGGTTGTATTCGCGGATGGTGCGGTCCGCGGAAAACTTGCCGATCCGGGCGACATTCAGGATCGACTTCTTGGTCCACTCCTCGGTGTCGCAATACAGGGCGTCGATCTGCATCTGCGCCTTGTGGTAGGCATCGAAGTCGGCGAGCACCATGTAGCGGTCATCGTTCAGGAGCAAATCGACCAGGGGCCGGAAAAGGCCGGGGTCATCCGGGCTGAAGAACCCGTCCCGGATGAGGTCGATGGCCTGCTTCAACGCCGGGTTGCCGTGGTAGTAATCCATGGGGCGGTATCCGGGGCGCAGGGCGACGACCTCCTCGGCGGTGAGGCCGAAGATGAAGATGTTCTCGCGGCAGACCTCTTCCATGATCTCGATGTTGGCGCCGTCCAGAGTGCCGACGGTGAGAGCACCGTTCAGGGCGAACTTCATGTTGCTGGTGCCGGAGGCCTCGAAGCCCGCGGTGGAGATCTGCTCGGAGACGTCGGCACCGGGGTAGATGATCTCCGCCAGGCTGACCCGGTAATTCGGCAGGAACACCACCTTCAGGGTCTGGTGGGTGGCCGTGTCGCGGTTGATGATGTCCGACACATGGCAGATCAGGCGGATGATCATCTTGGCGGTGTGGTAGGCGGGGGCCGCCTTGCCCCCGAAGAAGAAGGTGCGCGGGTGGATGCGGAAGTCCTTCTCCTCTTTCAGCCGCAGCCAGAGATAGACCGCGTGCAGGATGTTCAGCATCTGGCGCTTGTACTCGTGGATGCGCTTGACCTGCACGTCGAAAATGGCTTCCGGGTCCAGCCGTTCGCCGGTCAGCTTGAAGGCGAGGCCGGCCAGGCGCTTCTTGTTGCCGCGCTTGATCTCGCCCCATTCGCGGCGGAAGTCGGGGTCCTCGATGAAGGCCTCGATCTTGCGCAGCTCGTACAGATCCTTCACCCAGTCGCTGCCGATGCGCCGGGTGATCAGGTCGGCCAGCCGCGGGTTGGCCGAAAGCAGCCAACGGCGGGGAGTGATGCCGTTGGTTTTGTTGTTGAAGCGGCCGGGGTACATCTCGTCGAAGTCCCGCAGCTCCTTTTCGCGCAGCAGCCGGCTGTGCAGCTCCGCCACCCCGTTGACCGAGTGTGAGCCCACGATCGCCAGGTTGGCCATGCGCACCCGCTTCTCCGGCCCCTCTTCGATCAGCGACATGCTGCGCTTGCGGTCGCCGTCGTGCATGAAGCGGATGGAGACATCCTTGATAAAGCGCCGGTTGATCTCGTAGATGATCTCCAGGTGCCGGGGCAGAAGGCGCTGGAACATGGGCACCGGCCATTTTTCCATGGCCTCGGAGAGCAGCGTGTGGTTGGTGTAGGCGCAGGTGCGGGTGGTGAGGTCCCAGGCTTTTTCCCAGCTCATTCCGTAGCTGTCGAGGAAAAGCCGCATCAGCTCGACGACGGCCAGCGACGGGTGGGTGTCGTTCATCTGGATGGCGACCTTGTCGGGGAAGGCGTCGAAGGTGTCGTGGTTGACGAGGTAGCGCCGGATGATGTCCTTGATCGAGCAGGAGACGAAAAAATACTGCTGCTTCAGGCGCAGCTCGCGGCCCTCGTAGAACTCGTCGCTGGGGTAGAGCACCTTGGAGATGTTTTCGGAGACGTTTTTCTCCTCCACCGCCTTGAGATAGTCTCCGTGTTGGAAATAGTTCAGGTCGAACTCCTTGGAGGCCCGGGCCGCCCACAGCCTCAGGGTGTTCACCGTGGTGTTGCCGTAGCCGGCGATGGGGATGTCGTGGGGGATGCCGACGACGTCGCTCGTGTCGACCCACTCGCTCTTGAGCGTGCCGTCCGGCAGACGGGTCTGCTTGACCCGGCCGTAGAAGTGGACCGTGAAAATGACTTCGGGGTGGGGGATCTCCCAGGGGGTGCCGTAGCGCAGCCAGTTCTCGGGCAGTTCCACCTGCTGCAGGTTGCGGATCTCCTGGTCGAAGATCCCGAACTCGTAGCGGATGCCGTAGCCCATGGCCGGGATCTCGAGCGTCGCGAGCGAGTCGAGAAAGCAGGCGGCCAGGCGGCCCAGGCCGCCGTTTCCCAACCCCATGTCCGGTTCCTCGCCGGCCAGCTCCTCTAAATCGATGGAGAGCTCCTCCATGGCCCGGCGGGTTTCATCGTACATGCCCAGATTCAACAAATTGTTGTCCAGCACGCGGCCCATGAGGTATTCCGCCGAGAGGTAATAGACCCGCTTGACATCCTCGGTGTAATACTTCTGCTGGGTCTTGATCCAGCGTTCGATCAGCCGGTCCCGCGCCGCCAGCGCCAGCGAGAGGTAGAGATCGCGGTTGGTGGCCGTGTATTGGTCTTTGGAAAGGGAGTATTCCAGGTGGCTGGCGAAGGAGAGCTGGATGCTCTGGGAATCCAGCCCCTTGCGGAAGGTCCCCCACTGCTGGAAGAGCTTGCTTTTTTTCATGCGGTTCTCCTCCATTTATTCGGAAGCGGCTATTTCGCCGCTTCCGAATAAATGTATAGGGAGTGGAAACCTGGAGTTGAAAATGCTCTTTTTGAGATAGACTATCATGGAGGTCCTAAACGGTCAAACCGGCCGGTTATGCAAACGGCGCGGGCCGTTGCCCCGCCGTTCGTTGACAAAGTGGCAGGCCCTGGGATAATAAAACAATAGCCAGCGACGAAGGCCCCATCGCCGCTCGTCGCCGGTGCGGCGAAGAGCAGACCGCCGATTCGAGGCCTGCGTGGAGATCGATGAACAACGCTGACGGGACGACCCACCCCTCCCAACTGAAGAGCGACATCCTGAGAAGCCTGGTCAAGCTGCCGGCCATGCCGCAGATCATCCTCAAGGCCAGGGAGACGATGACTAACCCGAACGCCGGCTTGCGGGACCTAGCCCGGGTCATCGAAAACGATCAGGCGCTCGTGGCCAAAGTGCTGGCGCTGGCCAACTCGGCCTACTACGGCATCGGCGGGCAAGTCTCTTCGATCCAGCATGCCTCGGTTCTGCTGGGGTTTGACACCCTCGGGACCCTGATCACCATGTCGGCCGCCGCGTTGCTCCTGAACCGCGAGCTGAAAGGCTATCAGCTCGCACCGCAGGCGGTCTGGCGGCATTCGCTCGGCAGCGGCCTCGCGGCGCGGGCGATCGCCGAGCGCCGCTTTCCGGGAACCGAAGCGGAGGCGTTCATCGTCGGGTTGCTGCACGATGCCGGGAAAATAATCCTGGACCCCTTTGTCTGCAGCCGGAGAGACGACCCGGCGGTCGTCTTTCCGGCGCACGGGCCGCTGACCGAAACGCACGAGATCGAATTGCTGGGGGTCGACCACGCCGAGATCATGGCCATGGCCTGCCGCTTCTGGCGCTTCCCGGAAACCCAGGTGAGGGGGATCCGTTTTCATCACCACCCCGGCCGCTCTTCTCAGAGTGCCCTGGCCCATGTCGCGCACCTCGGCCATGTCCTGGCCCAGCGGGCGGGCTTTGGCTGTGCGGCGAACGAAGTGCCGGTCCTCGAAGAGGGGGTCTTGGAGTTCCTGGCACTTCAGCCGGCGGAAGCCGATGAGCTCCAGGATCGCATGCGCCAGGAGCTGGAGCGCCTGGAGGAGGCACTACGATGAGGTTTGCTTATGCCCGCGTTTGACCTGACCGAATTCTTCAAGCTCTCCTCGGTGTTGAACTACAACCTGAGCGCTGCGTCGCTGAACCGCTACAACGTGTTGACCTACATCCTGGCCGGCAAGCGCCTGGACCCGCGCGACCTGCCGGACCGGGAAAAAAAGAGCCTCATGATGGAGGCCCTCGGGTATCTGTTCAGCGCTTACAGCCACAAGCGCCGGCGCCTCGGCCCCATGGCGGTCCTGCACCCGCTGCGAGCCGCCGCCCTGATGACCCGCGCCAAGGAAGTTCCGGAGTTGGACAGCCTTCTGACCGTGCTCTTCCACGACATCCTGGAGGACGTGAAATCCGTCGACTTCGAAACCCAGGAGTGGCGGGACATGGAGCAGCGGCTCTTCAACATGCTGGCGCACATGCAGCCGGATGAGGAATCCCGGCTCATCCAACGCCTGAAATGCCTGACCCGCACCAAGGCCGAGTCCTACTACCGCTACATCGGCCGCATGCTGGAATGCTCGGCCGCATTTCCGGATGTGGTGGAGGTGAAGCTGGCGGACCGCCTGGACAACACGCTGGACATGCGCATCGATCTCGAGGACCCGCTGGTCGGCATCGACTGCTTCCACAACATTTTTCAGCTGCTGTTCGTGAACAACTACCCCGGCTACCTGCCGCGAACCGAGCACCAGCCGGCCTCGGCCATGAACGGCGCCCGGCGCCTCCATCAACTGTTCAAGAACGCCGTGCTGCTTTCGCTCATCCGCCAGTTGGCCTTTACTCCCGAGACGCCGGCGCGTCGAACGCTGTTCAACGCGGTGGCCGAGGCGAGCCTCAAAGAAGCCCAGCGCACCTTCATGCACCTGCTGGGGTATCACTTCAAGGACCACCCGGCCCAACGTCGGCTGATCCTGGATGCCATGGACTACTGCTACAGCGGCCGCAGCGACCTGGTCACCAAACCGGACGGCCAACGGATGCTGGACGGCCTGTTCTCGACCTATTTCGCCCCCGCCGACGGCCGCGTCCTGAACCAGCAGCTCGACGGCCTCTACCAGAACAAGCCATTGATGATCCAGGCCTGCATCGCCTTCATCGTCATCTTCCAGGGTTTTCTCAACGACCCCCGCTACTATGTCCGCGGCATCAGCGCCGCGGGCATCGAAGCGAGCTGAACGCTCCGGCCACGGGTGCTGCCGCGGTGAAGGCGATACCGGTCAAAAGGACCCGGTTCGACGGCTGGCTGGCCGGGGTCTGCCTGTCACGGGTGTTCAACGGGCTGGTCTTCATGAGCTACGCCGCGGCGCTCCCGGTGCTGCAGCGGGAGTGGTCGATGTCGGGAGCCCAGGCGGGGGCCGTTGCCGGCGGGTTTCAGATCGGCTACGCGCTCTCCCTGGTGTTCTTCTCGAGCCTCGCGGACCGCGTCAGCCCCAAGCGCATCTACCTGTGGTCCATGTTTGCCTCCGGGCTGGCGTCGCTCGGCTTCGCCTTGTTCGCCCGCGACTTCACCTCCGCCCTGGCATGGTACACCGCGGTGGGCGTCTCCTTGGGCGGGACCTACACGACCGGGGTGATGATTCTCGCAGACCAGTACGACGCCCGCAGCCGGGGGATGGCCGTCGGGGTCTTCATCGCGAGCACCTCCTGCGGGTACGCGTTGTCGCTGTTCATCAGCGGCGCCGCCCTGCCCGTCGGGGGCTACCGGCTCTCGTTTCTTCTGACCGGCCTTGGCCCGCTGCTGGGCTGGGCGATCGCCGGGTGGACCCTGCGCCTCACCGGGGTGGTCGCCGCGCACCGCCGGAAGGGCCAGCGTTTTACGCGCGAGGTGCTGGCCCACCGCCCCACGATGCTGCTGATCTGGGGCTACGTCTTCCACAACTGGGAGCTTCTGGGCATGTGGGCCTGGGCGCCGGCCTTCCTGGCGGCCAGTTTGACCCTGGCCGGCGCCACGCACACCGACGCGGCCGGCTCCGGCGCGTTCATGGCGGCGCTTTTTCATGGCGTGGGGCTCCTGGCGTCTTTCTCCATGGGGGCGCTCTCGGACCGCGTCGACCGCACTCGCCTCATGCGGACCCTGGCGGCCATCAGCATGAGCTGTTCGTTTGTTTTCGGATGGACCGTGAATTGGCCGCTGGCGTGGGTGATGGGCATCGGGATGGCCTATGCCTTTTCCTCGCTGGGCGACTCCCCCATCCTGTCGGCCGCCCTGACCGAGACGGTGGACAGCGCCTACCTGGGCGCCGCCCTGGGCCTCAGGTCGTTGTTGGGCTTCGGTGCCGCCGCGCTGGCGCCGATGGCGTTCGGACTGATCCTGGACTGGACCAACCCCGCGGCCGGCGGCCATAGGCTTTATGCCGACTGGGGCTGGGCGTTCAGCATCCTGGGGTTGGGCGGGGCCGGGGCCGTCTGGGCCGCCGGCCGGTTCAGAAAAACCCAGCGCCCGATGGCCGCTGAGTAGCCCTGTTTTCCCTGTCTTGCCGCAGGCCCCCAGGGCCCTTATCTTCCGCCATCCATGACCGGGAGCCTGCCTTCCGGCAGACCCGGCCCCCGTCTTTTCCGCCGGGCCGATGCGGATCGGGGCGTTGATCGCGATCGGCAGTTTCACCTCAACGAACACAGACACGGAGGGAACGACTCATGAATGCGACAAAAACGTTGTTAACAGTGGTTGCGGCCGGGGTTCTCTTGTCGGGGTGCTGTCTGAAGTTCAACGATCTCGCCACCGGCACGACCTACAACGTCGGCAGCACCATTGCCACGGGAGGAAAGACCGTGAAGGTGGAGCAGTTCCAGTGGGCGAACGGGACCTGGTCGTCGACGGGCCATGCCAAGGTCGATTCGTCCAACTTCGCGGGAGGCTCGGACCTGGAGCTGCGGGCCAATAACGTCAACTTCAACTTCCAGCTGGATTACCCGCTGTCGAAGCTCACGTTCAAGTTTGCCGATTACGGCGGAAATGAAAACATCAAGGTGAACAACGACTTCCGCAACGTGTCGAACTTCCTCGGTCTGAACAACACCACGATCGGCGGGGTGAACGTGACCGTCACCGCCGTGCAGAACATCAGCAGCATCCGCGGTGAGGTGGTGCTGCAGGGCCCCATCAGCGCGTTCACCGTCGGCGGTCAGGAGTTCTGGATCGACGAGGTCTGCCCGACGAAATAAGACGATGCTTCGATTGCGCCGGAAGACCGCCGTGGGGTGTCGGAAGGCAGGCCTTCGCCGGAGTCACCGCAGGCAGAGCAGCGGCGAGGGGAGGGTCTGGGAGGCGGCCGAGAGGCGCACCGAGGTCCCGGAAAGCAGCCCGGCCATCTCGGTCAGCGCTTTGGACGGCGTGTTGTTGGTTTCACTCAGATGGGCGAGGACCACCTGTTCGAGGGCCGGATGGAGGATCTCCTCCAGCAGGCGGCAGGATTCCTGGTTCGAGAGGTGGCCGATGCGGCTGCGGATGCGCTGCTTCAGGAACCAGGGGTAGGGGCCGTCCATCAGCATGTCGGGATCGTGGTTGGCTTCCAGGATCAGCAGGCGGCAGCCGCGCAGATGCTCCCGGACGAGCGCCGTGACCTGGCCCAAGTCGGTGGCGATTCCGATACGGCTGCCGTTGGCGCCGATGGTGAACCCCGCCGGGTCCCGGGCGTCGTGCGAAATGGAAAACGGCCGGACCGTGAGGGTGTTGATCCGCAGCTCGCTGCCGCAGACGAACGGGTGGACCTCCGGGAGGCCCTGCAGCGCCGCCGCCCCCTGGTGGGTGCCCGCGGTCAGGTAGACCGGCAGGTGGTGGCGGCGCACCAGGCGCTCGACCCCGCGCACGTGGTCGGTATGTTCATGGGTGATCAGGATGGCGTCCAGGCGCGCCGGGTCAAATCCCTGGCTGCGCATGCGCCGGTCGATTTCACGGGCGGAAAAACCCGCGTCGACCAGGATGGAGGTCTCCCCGTCGGAAACGTAAACCGAATTGCCCCGGCTGCCGCTGCCGAGAACGCAGACGGACAACTTCGCCTCGCGGGGTTCGACCGGTTGGGGCGCTTCAGGGCTCATTTCACCTCTGCAGCAGAAAGGCTGCAAGTTCAGAGTTCAAAGTTGAAAGTTCAGAGCAAAAAAAAGAATCGCCAATTTTGCCTCCGCTCGGCACTCGGAACTTTCAACTCGCTTACTTCCCCGTATGCCCGAACCCGCCGGTGCTGCGTTCGGTCGTTTCGAGCCGGTCCACCATTTCCAGCCGCGCCTGGCGGACACGCTGGATGACCATCTGGGCGATGCGGTCGCCCCGGCGGACGGTGTAGGCGGCGGGGCCGAGGTTGATGACGGCGATCATCACCTCCCCGCGATAGTCGGCGTCGACGGTGCCGGGGGAGTTGATCATTCCGATGCCGTGCTTGACGGCCAGACCGCTGCGGGGGCGGATCTGGGCTTCGTAGCCGGGGGGCAGCGCCATGGCAAGGCCGGTGGGGATCAGGGCGATTTGCCCCTTTTCCAGGAGGGTGTCGCCGGCGACGGCGGCACAGATGTCCATGCCCGCGGCCTCTGGCGTCATGTATCGCGGCAGCGGAAGGTCGGCGTCCTGCTCCGGTCGGAGGCGCAGGATCCGGATGACGGGCTGCGGCGCGTTCATGCGTGTGATGTCAGGCACGCTTCAAAGGCTTCTTTCGGGGTGTCGACCGGCCCGAGCAGGGTCAGCACCATCCGCTCCCTGTGGAACAGGTCCTGCGCTATCTGCAGGATTTCATCGGGGGTCGCGGATTCGATGCGCTCGATGACGGTCGCCAGCGGGATGTCGGCCCCGAAATAGATCTCGTTCTGGGCGGCCCGCACCATCTGGGTGTCGGCGCTTTCGGAGGCGAGCAGCAGGCTGCCCTTCGTGTACTCGATGGCGCCTTTGAGCTCGGCGGCGTCGACCGGTTCACGGGTCAGCTTCGAAAGCTCCGCCGCCACGATCTCGACCGCCTCCAGGGCCTGCCCGGGACTGACGGCGAGGTAGACGCCGAACATCCCCGCATCGACGTGAGCGGCGATAAAGGAGTAGACCGCGTAGGCCAGACCCCGTTTCTCGCGCACTTCCTGGAACAACCGGGAGCTCATGTTGCCGCCCAGGAGGGTGTTCAACAGCGAGAAGGCATACCGCCGGGGGTCGACCACCGAAAGCCCGGTGGTCCCCAAACAGATATGGACCTGCTCGAGGTCCCTGGGGTGAAGGTCGACCCGGCCGCCGGTGGAGGGGAGCGCGCGCTCCGGAAATCCGTTTCCCGTGCCAACGGTTTCGAACGCCGGCCCGACGAGGTCCTCCAGGCGGTGGTGTTCCAGGTGGCCGGCGGCGGCGATCACGATGCGTTCGGGCTGGTAGAGCCGCTGAAAGAACCGGCGGATCGTATCGGCGCCGAAGCCGGCGATCGTCTCGCGCGTACCGAGGATGGAGCGGCCCAGCGGGTGCTCGCCCCAGAAGTGGTGCCCGGAGAGGTAGTGGATGAACTCGTCCGGGCTGTCCTCCACCATGCCGATCTCCTGCAGGATGACGGGCCGCTCGCGTTCCACTTCCCGGGGGTCGAAGGTCGAGTTGAGAAAGATGTCCGAAAGGATGTCCACCATGGTTTCGACCTGACTGTCGAGCACCTTGGCATGGTAGCAGGTGTGCTCCATGGTGGTGAAGGCGTTGGTGTGGCCGCCGATGGCGTCGAATTCCTTGGCGATTTGGAAGGCGTTGCGCTTGGCCGTGCCCTTGAAGATCATGTGCTCGATGAAATGCGAAAGACCGTTTTCGGGATCGGTTTCGTCCCGGGCCCCCACGTTCACCCACACCCCCATGGAAACGGATCGGGTGTGCGGCATGGGTTGACTCACCAGCCGCACACCGTTGGACAGCACCGTTTTAACCGTTGGGGCGTCCATGTTCCTCTTCGAGGAGCGCCTTGTGGCTCAGCCGGATCTTGCCGTCGCGGCCGATTTCAAGCACCTTGACTTTGAGCTTCTCCCCTTCCTTGACGACGTCCGAGACCTTGGTGACCCTGCGGTTGGCCAGCTGGGAGATGTGCACCAGGCCGTCGGTCCCGGGCATGATGTTGACGAAGGCCCCGAAGTCCGTGATTTTCACCACCGTGCCCTCGTAGATGGCGCCCACCTCGGGGTCGGCCACGATCTGCTGCACCAGCGACACGGCATGGTCGGCCTCCTGCTTGGAGAAGGCGGCGATTTTCACGAGCCCCGAGTCGTCGATCTCGACGGTGGTGTTGGTCTCGCTTTGGATGGCGCGGATGACCTTGCCGCCCGGGCCGATCACCTCCCGGATCTTGTCGGGGTTGATGGTGATCGTGGTGATCGTGGGTGCGTAGGGCGAGATCTCCTTGCGCGGCGCGTCGATGGCTTCCAGCATTTTGCCGAGGATCAACACGCGGCCCTGACGCGCCTGCTCCAGCGCCTGCTCCAGGACGGCCCGCGTCAGCTCGTGGATCTTGATGTCCATCTGCAGGGCGGTGACCCCGTCGTGGGTGCCCGTCACCTTGAAGTCCATGTCCCCGCAGTGGTCCTCGTCGCCGAGAATGTCCGAGAGCACGACCGTTTTATCCCCTTCGCTGACAAGCCCCATGGCGATACCGGCCACCGGGGTCTTGATGGGGACCCCTCCGTCCATCAGCGCCAGACAGCAGGAGCAGACGGTGCCCATGGAGGAGGATCCGTTGGACTCCAGCACCTCGGAGACGAGCCGGATGGTGTAGTCGAAATCGCTCTTGGCCGGCAGGATCTTTTCGACGGCCCGGGTCGACAGGCCGCCGTGGCCGATGTCGCGGCGGCTGGGGCCGGAGATGCGTTTGGCCTCGCCCACCGAATAGGGCGGGAAGTTGTAGTGCAGCAGAAAAGGCCGCATCTCCTCCCCGGAGAGGGTCTCCACGCGCTGCTCGTCCCGGCCGGAGCCGAGCGTCAGGACGCCCAGCACCTGGGTCTCGCCGCGCGTGAAGAGCGCGCTGCCGTGGGTCCGGGGCAGGATCCCGACTTCGCAGGTAATGGGCCGCACCTGGTCGAAGCGCCGCCCGTCCACACGGCGGCCCTCCGTAAGGATCAGGTCGCGCAGCAGGCGGCGTTTGAGGCCGTCCATCGCATCGAGCACTTCCTCGCGGCGCTCGGCGTACGCCTCCCCGAGGGTTTCAAGGAGGGTTTTCTTCACGGCCCGCACCGCCTGCTGGCGCTGGATTTTCTCGGGGGTCAGCAGGGCCTCCCGCAGCGCGGCGGCCGCCGTGGCTTCCACCTTGGCGATCAGCTCAGGGTCTTTGGGCTTGGCGGCATAGGGTCGTTTCGGCGCGCCGGCCATTTCGCGCAGCTTGACCTGCATGTCGATCAGCGGCTGAATGGCGCGGTGGCCGAAGAAAATGGCCTCCAGCATGTCGGCTTCGCCGACGATGTTGGCGCTGCCTTCCACCATGACGACCCCGGTCTTGGACCCGGCCACGATGATGTTGATGTCGCAGCGCTCCCAGTCCTGGATGGGGGGGTTGATCTTCAACTCCCCGTCGACCCGGCCTACCCGCACGGCGGCGATCGGCCCGGCAAACGGGGCGTCGGAGAGGTGAATGGCCGCCGAGGCCCCGACCATGGCGAGGGTGTCCGCGTCGTTTTCCTGGTCCATCGACAGCACGGTGGCGATCACCTGAGTCTCGCAGCGGTAGGTCTTCGGGAACAGCGGCCGGATGGGTCGGTCGATCAGCCGTGCGGTCAAGGTCTCTTTTTCACTGGGGCGGCCGATCTCGCGGCGGAAATAGTTGCCCGGGATCCGCCCGGCCGCGTATATCTTCTCCATGTACTCCACCGTCAGCGGCACGAAGTCCCCGGGCCGTTCATCCTGGGTGGACACCACGGTGACCAGAACGACGGTGTCGCCATACTGAACCACGACCGAGCCGGAGGCCTGCTTGGCCACCTTGCCGGTCTGGATGCTCAAGGTCTTGCCGCCGATCTCTTCCTTCAATAGAAATTCCATTACCAGTCTCCCCATGCGAGGCCGTGTTTCCCGAGCCCGACGGCAGGTTGCGGCCAGCGTCCGGCGCTTCCACCGGAAAGGTCGGGTACGGCTTCACATGTGTTAAATTATTTTTTCAGACCGAGCGTCTCGATGATGGCCCGGTAGCGGTTGACGTCTTTGAACTTGACGTAGTTCAACAGCCGGCGTCGCCGGCCGACCAGCATCAGCAGCCCGCGGCGCGAGTGATGGTCTTTTTTGTGGATCTTCAAATGTTCCGTCAGGTATTCGATGCGATTGGTGAGCAGGCCGACCTGGACCTCGGGGGAGCCGGTATCGGAATCGTGCACCTTGAACTTTTCGATCAAATTTTTTTTGTCCTGCGTTGACAGAGTCACGACGTTCTATCCTCCTTATCCTTTCGTGAATGGCTGGAACTGAGTGATTATCTTAGTCTACTTAAAGCAAGCTGACGCAGAGTGCAATAAAAAAAAGGCTCATCCGCCCTCCGGCCCTGCAAACACGCAGCGGTATTCGATGGCGCCGGTGCCCGGCGCATGCTCCAGCAGCGCCAGCAGCTCGCCCCGGGAATCGACGAGTTTCAGCAACTGTCCGCCGCCCGCCGCGCCCCCGTTCGGGGCTGCTTCCAGGCCAAGATCCGCTCGGGTCAGCGCCTGGCCGTGGCGCACTTTTTCAAGCAGCGGGGCCGCGGCCGTGATTTCCGGCAGCGCCGGCAGCGCCCGGGCCATTGGGATGGCAACCTCGCTCCAGGCGCCGCGGCGAACCCGCTCCTCGAGGTCCTCGAGCGTCAGCGCCTCCTCCAGGGTAAACCCGCCGCTTTCCAGGCGGGTCAACTCGCTCAGATGACCGCCGCACCCCAGGTCGCGGCCGATGTCCGCGCACAGGGTCCGGATGTAGGTCCCGGCGGAGCAGCGCACCTCCAATCGCACCCGGGGCAGCTCGGCCGCCGTCCGCCGGAGGTGATGGATGAAAACATCCCGGGCCGGCTTCTGGACCGGTTGGCCGCGGCGGGCCAAGGTGTAAAGCGGCACCCCCTCGTGTTTGAGGGCCGAGTAGGTCGGCGGCACCTGGCGATAAGCGCCCTCGTAGCGTGCCAAGACCCGGTGCAGGTCCTCTTCGGTCACCCCGGCCCAGGGGCGTTGCGCCGTGACCCGACCGGTCGCATCCTGGGTGTCGGTCTCGATGCCCAGGGTCAGCACGCCCTCATAGGTCTTGGGGCCCTCCAGCAGGAAGCGCGCCAGGCGGGTGGCCTGGTCGATGCAGCACACGAGCACTCCCCGGGCAAAGGGGTCCAGCGTTCCGGTGTGGCCGACCTTGCGGGCCCGCAGCAGCCGCTTGACGCGGGACACCACCCGGGCCGATGACCACCCGGCGGGTTTGTTGATGACCACAAGCCCGTTCATGCGTCGGTCCGCCCGTCCACCGTCGGCCGTCCGTCCGGGTTGTGTATCCCGGAAACCGAAGACGGGGCGATCGAAGGCCGGCCGACACTCAATCCATCCGTTCGGCCCACGCGAGCAGCTCCGACTTTATGTTCGCCGGCGTCGATTCGACTTGAAAGCCGGCGGCGCTGTGGTGCCCGCCGCCGCCGTAGGCGCCGGCGATGGCGGCGACATCGACGCTGCCGTCGGAGCGCAGACTGACATGCAGGCGAACGCGGTCGTCCGAGGTGCTCCGGCCGTTGACCTGCTCCTGGATCAATGCGGCCATCCGGACGTCCTCGATGCGCCGGGCGTAGTTGATCAGGCCGTCGACATCCTCCTGCTGGGTGCGGGTCTCCTCCAGCATGCCGCGGGTGACGGTCATCAGCGACATCTTGCCGTTGGGCGAGATTTCGATGGAGTTCAAGGCCAGGTTCAGCAGCTTGATCCGGCCGAGCGAATAGGAGCCGAAGACGTGTCGGGCGACCTCATAGGGATCGGCCCCGGCCTCCATCATCTCCCGGCTGATGGCAAAGGCGGCCGCGTTGGTGTTCGAAAACCGGAACGATCCCGTGTCGGTCAGGATCCCGGTGTAGATGCAGGTGGCGATGTCCTGGTCCAGGGGGACCTCCAGCGCCCGAATCAGACGGTAGACGATCTCCGCCGTGGCGCAGGCCTGCGCATCGACTAAACAGTGGGACCCGAAGCCGGTGTTGGAGACATGGTGGTCGATATTGATGACCGCGGCCGCCCTTTTCATCGCGCGGCACCCCGCGTCGCCGATCCGCTGAAGGTCCCCGCAGTCGAGGATCACCGCTGCGTCGTACGCGGCGGTCGGATCCAGCTGCCGGCCGATGCGGCCGACGGCCGGCAAAAACTGGTACACCGCCGGGATTGCGCTTTCATTGTACAGCGTGGTCTGTTTGCCCAGTCGATCCAATGCCAGTCCCATGGCCAGAAGCGAACCGACCGCGTCTCCGTCCGGGTCGGTGTGCGCGGTCACCAGGATGCGTTCGGCCGTTTTAATCGTCTGAAGGATCGGGTTCATCGGTACTCGTGGTAATCGATTTTAGCAATTGATCGATCCGGGCCCCATGATCGAAGGACTCGTCGTAGAAATACTCCAGTTCCGGCATGTAGCGAAGCCCGAGCTGCGGGCCGAGGCGGCGCTTAATGAAGCCGGCCGCGCTGCGGAACCCCTGGGTGACATCCTCGGCGCCGGCTTTTCCACCGCCGGCGGTAAAGTAAATCCGGGCCAGTCGCAGATCCTTGGTCACCTTCACCTGGGTGATGGTGGCCATCTGCACGCGCGGGTCGCTGATCTCCCTTCGCAGCAGATCCGAGAGAATCTGCTGAATGAGACCTCCGACCCGATCGGCGCGTGCGTAGCCCGTCATAAGGTGATCAGCTCCATCTCCGAGTCGATGACCTCGGCCAGGCCCAGCTCTTCGGCCAGGTTGAACATTTTGTCGATCTTGGAATTGATCAAGGCCTTGTCGTTGCCGACCAGCGAAAAACCGACCACCGCCCGCTGGTGCAAGTCGTTGTCCGCCACCTCGGCCACCGACGCGTTGAAGTGGTTGCGCAGCTGGGCCACCACCGCCTTGACCACGCGTCGTTTCTCCTTGAGCGAACGGCACTCGTGCAGCCTGAACGTAATCAATCCGACTCCGACCACCATCTCTTTACCATCTCCGCGGCTGCCTTTCCGGGAGTCCCCGTTCCACCGGGAAAACAAAGGGTCCACCGGCCGCGCTCGAAGCGCAAGGGGGCAAAACGCCCCAACGTTTGTACTTTCAACGGGAGCGCGGCTGTTACGCCATCACCGGCTTGATCTCCTCCATGTAGTAGAACTCGATGCGGTCGCCGGGCTTGATGTCGTTGAAATTTTCGATGCCGATGCCGCACTCGTAGCCGCTTTGGACCTCTTTGACGTCATCCTTGAAACGCCGCAGGGAGGAGTTTTTGCCCTGGTAGACGACCACGCCGTCCCGGACCAGGCGCAGGTTGCGGCCGCGTTCGATCCGGCCGTCGGTGACGTAGCAGCCGGCGATGGCGCCCACCTTCGGGATCATGAACACCTCGCGGACGTCGGCCGAGCCGAGGGTGCGCTCCTCGAAGCGGGAGGCCATCAGGCCGGTCATGGCGCTCTTGACGTCGTTGATGACGTCGTAAATGACGTTGTAGAAGCGCATGTCCACGTTTTCTTCGGCGGCCAGGGACTGAATTTTCGGCGTGGGCCGGACGTTGAAGCCGATGATGATGGCCTCCGACACGGTTGCCAGCGAGATGTCGGATTCGCTGATGGTGCCGGTGGCCGCGTGCACCACGTTGACCTTGACCTCCTCGTTGGACAGTTGGGTCAGCGCGTCCGTCAGGGCCTCGATCGAACCGTGCACGTCGGCCTTGAGGATCAGGGTGAGGTCTTTGATCTCGCCTTGCTTCATGCGTTCGAACAGGCTCTCCAGGCTGGGCCGGCTGGTTTGGGCCAGATCCCGGGCGCGCTGCTTTTGCATGCGGTGCAGGCTGATCTGCCGCGCGGCCTTTTCATCGACCACTGCCACGAACTCATCGCCGGCCATGGGCACGCCGGACAGCCCGATGATCTCGACGGGGATGGAGGGGCCGGCGGCTTCCAGCGGCTGGCCGCAGTCATCGAGCATGGCCCTGATCTTGCCGTGGTGCATGCCGCAGACGACCGGATCCCCGTTGCGCAGGGTGCCTTCGCTGACCAGCACCGTGGCCACCGGCCCTCGGCCGGAGTCGATTTTTGCCTCGACCACATGGCCGCGGGCCAGCTTGTCCGGGTTGGCTCTGAGCTCCATGATTTCGGCCTGCAGCAGGATCATCTCGAGCAGTTGGTCGATGCCGACGTCTTGCTTGGCGGAGACGTTGACAAAAATGGCGTCGCCGCCCCACTCCTCCGGGGTCAGGCCCCGTTCGATCAAAGAGCGCTTGACGCGGTCCGGATCGGCGCCCGGCTTGTCGATTTTGTTGACGGCCACGATGATCGGCACATTGGCCGCCCGGGCATGGTTGATGGCCTCCACGGTCTGGGGCATGACGCCGTCGTCGGCGGCAACGACCAGCACGACCAGGTCCGTGACCTTGGCCCCGCGGGCGCGCATGGCCGTGAAGGCCTCATGGCCCGGGGTGTCCAAGAAGGCGATCGCGCCGCGTGGGGTCTTGACGTGATAGGCGCCGATGTGCTGGGTGATGCCCCCGGCCTCGGTTTCGGTGATGCGGGTCTTGCGGATGACATCGAGCAAGGAGGTCTTGCCGTGATCGACGTGGCCCATGATGGTGACCACCGGCGCCCGCGTGGCCAGCTTTTCGGGTTCGTCCGCGACCGGCTTCAAGATGGTGTCCTCCTCAAAGGCCGCGCGCTCGACCTCGTAGCTGAACTCCGCGGCGATGAGGACCGCGGTGTCAAAATCGATGGAGTGGTTGACGGTTGCCATCATCCCCATGCCCATGAGCACCTTGATGATTTCTCCGGCCTTGACGCCCAGCCGTTTGGCCAGCTCTCCGAGCAGGATGGCCTCGTCGATCTTGATCCTGCGCTTGATGGCCTTGGCCATGGTGGCGGCAGGTTTCTGGGCGGCCAGCTCTTTCCGGCCCTTGGCGCCCTTGCGGGGCTTGCGGGAGCGGGCGTCGTCGTAGAGTTCGTCGGCTTCGACCACCGCTTTCTTGCGGAAAGAGATCTTCTTCTTGATGAACTTCTTCTCGGCTTCGGGCTCTTCGGCCTTGCCTTTCTTTTTCTTGCGCTTGCCGTCGCGGTCGAGGGCATCCGCCGTGCCGGGGGCGGCCGCAGCGGCCTCTCCCGGGCGGGGCGCCGCCTTGGCGCCTCTGGGCTCGATGACCGCCGGCTGGTCCTTGGCTCGTTCCGCCGGTCGTTCCGGCGCGGCCGTCGGCATCTTGATGATGCGGGCAGGCTCATCGCGCTTGATCTTCTTGACGACTTTTTTCAACCGGTCGACGACCACACCCGGCTCCGACAGGGGCGGCGTCGGTTCCGGCTCGGTTGCGGTCTCGGAACTCTCGGCCGGCGCGCTCACCGGCAGCTGTTCCGACTCCGGCTCCGGCGCCGTTTCCACCACCTCCGCCGCTTCGGCTTCATCGGATACGGCCACGGCCTCGGCGGTGGGGGGTTCCGCCGGTTCCGCCACCACACCGGCCTCCGGCGCCTCCGGCTCCGGCGCCGTTTCAGCCTCGGCGGCAGCCTCGGAGACGGCCTCGGCTTCGGGCTCCGCTTCGGCCTCGGCTTCGGGCTCGGCTTCGGCCACCTTTCGTCGACGGCGGATGACCGTAGGCTTGACTCGCGTGTCTTCGACGGCGCGCGCCTTTTTGCCGAAAATAGCGGCCTTGGCGCGGGTCACCACTTCGTCGTCGAGAGAACTCATGTGGCTGCCGACGCTGATGCCCATGTTCTGAAGCTTGTCCATCAGCACTTTGTTGGTCAGATTGAGTTCCCTGGCCAGTTCATAGACCCGGATTTTCGACATGAACTCCCCCTCGTTGCGCTCCTGTGGCACCCAACCGGTGAGCCAGCAGCGTCTCAGGCCTCATCGGCCGGCTCTCTTTCGGCCTCCGCGGGGACTTCCGCCGCGCGGGCCTCCTCCGGCTCATCGGCCGGCGGGTTTTCAGCGGTTTCGGCCGCCGCCTCCGGCTCATCGGCCGGCGGGTTTTCAGCGGTTTCGGCCGCCGCCTCCGGCTCATCGGCCGGTGGGCTTTCAGCGGTTTCGGCCGCTTCCTCCGGCTCGTCGGCCGATGGGTTTTCAGCAGTTTCCGCTATCTCAGCCTGCGCCGCGGCGGTTTCCGCCGCCGCGATCAGGCTGTGGGCAAGCGTTTCGTCGATGCCCCGGATTTGCAGCAGGTCCTCGACTGAGGCCTTGCTGATTTCCTCGGCCGAATAATACCCCTTCTCGTAGAGCGCATCCGCCAGACTGATGCCCACGCCGGGAAGCGCCATGAGCGAGTTGTAGCCGCTCTGCATGGTCTGGTTGTAGATGCTCTCGCTTTTCACGTCCAGGTGCCACCCCGTCAGCTTGGAGGCCAGCCGGACGTTCTGCCCCTTTTTGCCGATGGCGATGGACAGAAACTCGTCCGGGACGATGACCTCCATCGACTTGTTGTCCTCGTCGATGATCCCC
>CAZLSV010000025.1:0-8597 GCA_964562235.1 uncultured Desulfatibacillum sp. | reverse complement strand
GAGCGAATTGCACACGAACTTGGCGGTGTCCATGTGCCAGGGGATGATATCGATTTTTTCGCCGCGCAGCTCCTGGACGACGTTTTGCACGCGGCTGCCCTTCATGCCGACGCAGGCGCCGACCGGGTCGATGTCGGAATTGTTCGAGGCGACCGCGATCTTGGCGCGCACCCCGGGTTCGCGGGCGGCCCCCATGATGGAAACGATGCCCTCGCTGATCTCGGGCACTTCGGTGCGGAAGAGCGTGATCAGGAAGCTCGGGTGGGTCCGGGACAGCACCACCTGCGGCCCGCGCGACTCCTGCAGCACCTCCAGGATCATGGCGCGGATGCGGTCGCCTCGGCGGTAGCTCTCCTTGGGCACCTGCTCGCGCACCGGCAGGACGCCTTCCGTCTGGCCGAGGTTGACGATGATGTCTCCCCGGTCGATGCGCTGCACGATGCCGTTGATAATCTCGCCCCTGCGCTCGATGAAGCTGGTGTAAACCGCCTCCTTTTCCGCGTCCTTGAGCTTTTGGATGATCACCTGCTTGGCGGACTGGGCCGCGATGCGGCCGAAGGTGGCCGTGTCCATTTTCGTGCCGAGGCTGTCTCCGATCTCGCACTCCTCGTCCAGTTTGCGGCCTTCCTCGATGCTGATCTGCAGCATGGGGTCTTCGACCTCCTCGGCCACCTCTTTGAACTGGAAGACCTCGAGCTCGCCGGTTTCTTCGCCGTACTGGACCTCGATGTCGATCTTGGGGCCGTATTTCTTGCGGGCGGCGGATTTCAGCGCCTCCTCGAGCGCTTTGACGAGCACGTGCCGCTCGATGCCCTTGTCACGGCTGACTTGTTCGATGACCCGTTTGATTTCCGAAATCAACATGGGGCTTCTCCATCTGGTTGCAGAATGCGACAGACCCGCCTCCACCCGCGGAGGCGGGAGGTCACGCGTCTGTCAGATACGCTTTCGAAATGGCCTCGATCGCGATCGCGACCGTCGTCTGGCCGGTGTTCAGCGTCACGGTCCCTGCGGACATGCCCTCCAGGACGCCGCTGAAATTCTTCTGTCCGTTGATCGGGTTCAAAGTAATGATTTTCGCCCGGTGCCCGCGGAAGCGCTCGAAATCCGCCTCCCGTGAAATCCGCCGCCGCGGACCCGGGGAGGAGACCTCCAGGTGATACCGTCCGATGTCGGGCAGGTGCACGTCGAGGATGTCCCCCAGTTCACGGCTGACGGAGGCGCAGTCCTCCAGCGTCACCCCGCCCGGTTTGTCGATCGCCAGGCGCATGACGCGTCCGCCGCGCTCGCGCAGATACTCAAGGTGCACCATCTCCAGCCCCGCGGCGTCGCACAGCGACTCGGCCAGCGGCCGCGCCTGGTTCACGATCCACTTTTCAGACGGCGGTTTCACGCTCGCGCGCCGCTCTTCATCGGGCCGCTTGGCCTTGCCCACAAACGAGCCTCCCGTTTTCGCGGACAAATAAAAAACGGGCTTTAAGCCCGTTTCCTCACGTCCAGGTAGAACTTCTGCGGTGGATCCGAAGGGGTTATCCGCTCATTGGATGATCATGGTTGCGCTTATTCCACGTCACATAACGCCCTACCCAAACCTACCGAGCAAAACGGAAAAACATGGATGGAGCGGGCAACGAGATTCGAACTCGCGACACCAAGCTTGGGAAGCTTGTACTCTACCAGCTGAGCTATGCCCGCTCATCTCAGATAGCCTATTTACGACAACGGCAACGCCTTGTCAATATATTTCACCTGCAATCTCGGTGATTTCTCGCCGTTGTTGCCGTCCGCCGTGCCGGTGGCGGTCAGTCGAGCTGGCGGCGCAGCTGCGTCAGCTCCTCGCGTACCTCCTCCAGCAACTGCTGGGGATCGGTCGTTTCCTCGCCGCCGGCGGTCTTCAGATGCTGGCGCGCGCCCTCGATCGTGAACCGGCGCCGGTAAAGGAGGTCTTTGATCGCCAGCACCCGTTCGACCTCCTTGCGGGCGTAGAGACGCTGGCCCGAAGCCGTCCGCTTGGGGGCGATCTTCGGGAACTCGGACTCCCAGAAGCGCAGCACGTGGGTCGGCACGCCGGCGATTCGGCTGACCTCCCCGATCTTGTAGTAGAGCTTGTCGGGGATGGCCGTTGCAGGCGCGGGCGGTGCTGTTTTCATCTGCGATCCCCCCAGTCCCTTTTCACGGCGGCCCGCCGCGTTGCTGGTCAGTAAGGGTGGGCCGTCTGAAATTCGGTTAGCAACCGGTCCATGAGGCCTTGGTGCAGGCGGTTGACCTCGGCGTCCTCCAGGGTTTTTTCCGGAGAGCGGTAGGTGAACCGGAACGACAGGCTGCGCTTGCCCGCCGGGATCGGCTCGCCCGCAAACACGTCGAACAGCTGGACGTTTTCCATCAGCGCCAAGCGCATGGCCCCGACGGCATCGATGACCTGCTGGGCCTCGATGCCTTGATCTATGATGAGGGTAATGTCCCGAGTAACGGCGGGGAATTTCGGAGTGCGCTTGCGGTAGCGGGTTTTCGACAGCAACGCCTGGATGGCATCGGTGTCCAGTTCGAACACGAAACCGGTCTGCTTGAGGTCGTAGGCGGCGCGCACGCGCGGGTGAATCTCGCCCATCAGCCCGATCTCGCGGCCGGCCGCCAGCAAACGGGCCGCATGGCCCGGCCGGGTGTAGTCGCAGCCGGCATCCGGCATTCGCTCGAAGCGGACACCCTCCAGCGCGAGGGCGTCGAGCAGGCTTTCGAGCGCCCCTTTGAGGTCGAAAAAATCGCACGGGGTTTCCCGGCCGTGCCAGGAGAGCCCCTGGCGGGAGCCGGTCCACAGGCCGGCGATGATTTCCGGCTCCTCGGGCAGCTCGGCCCCGGGGGCCTGGAGAAAGACCTTGCCGATTTCGAAGATCTTAACACGCTTGGTCTGCTGGGCCAGGTTGAAACGCATGGTTTCCAGCAGCCCCGGGATGAGCGAAGTGCGCATCACGGCCTGGTCTTCGGCCAGCGGGTTCAGCACGGCCACGGCGGCCCGCCGCGGGTCGTTCGCCGCCAGCTGCAACCGGTCGCAGGACATCGGATGAACGAAGCTGTAGGTGATGACCTCCGTGAAGCCGAGGCCGTTCAAAATGGTCTTGGCCTGCTGGCGCAGCTCGAGCCGGGGAGCGGGCGGCCGCTGGCCGGCCGGCATGACGGGATAGGTGACGGGGATGGTGTCGTAGCCGGACAGCCGCGCCACTTCCTCCATCAGGTCTTCCGGCCGGGTGACGTCCACGCGAAATGACGGCGCTGTCACTTCGAGTTCGTCGCGGGCCGGGGTGGGCGCGACTTTGAATTCGATGGCCGAGAGCAGCCGGGATATTTTTTTCTTGTTGATCTTGACCCCCAACACGCGCGCGGTCCGGCCGACGCTGAGCGGGATCGGCCCGGGCGTCCATGGCCGCGGATGGGCGTCGATCACGCCTCCGGCAATCCGCCCGCCGCTCACGTGCGCCATCAGCTGGGCCGCGCGGGTGGCGGCGAGCACGGTCCCCGCCGGGTCGACCCCTCTTTCGAAGCGCCGTGAGGCGTCGGTGCCCAGGCCGAGCTTTTTGGAAGTCCGGCGCACGCTCGCCGGGTCGAAGCAGGCGCTTTCGATCAGCACGCGGGTGGTCTGACGGTCGATTTCCGAGTTCAGGCCGCCCATGACACCGGCCACCGCCACGGGCCTTGCGCCGTCGCAGATCATGAGCATGTCGGCGTCGAGCACGCGCTCTTTCTGATCCAGGGTGACAAAGCGCTCTCCGTGCCCGGCCGTGCGCACGACGATGCGGTTTTCGGCCAGCCGGTCCAGGTCGAAGGCGTGCAGCGGCTGGCCGCACTCCATCATCACGAAGTTGGTGACGTCCACGATGTTGTTGATGGGCCGCAGGCCAACCGAAAGCAGACGGTCCTGCAGCCAGAAGGGCGAGGGTTTCACGACGACGTCTTCTATCACCCGGGCGGCGTAGCGCCGGCAGTGATCCGGCGCCTCGATGGCCACCGACGCCAGGCGGGTGACGCGTTCGTCCGCGTCAGCGACGTTCACCCGGGGGTGTTTCAAGCGCGTGCGTTGAATGGCCGCCACTTCCCGTGCCACGCCGATGAGGCTCAGGCAGTCGGCCCGGTTCGGGGTCAGGTCGATTTCCAGCACCGGGTCCGAGAGGCCGAGCGCCCGGTTGAGCGGGGTGCCGACCGTCAGGGGGCCTTCCAGGATCAGGATGCCGTCGGCCACCGTGCCGAGGGCCAGCTCCGCCGCGCTGCACAGCATCCCCTCGGATCGCTGGCCGCGGATGAGTCCCGCCTCCAGCACCGCCCCGTTCGGCATCACGGTGCCCGGCAGGGCCACGGCCGCGAGCGCGCCGGCCTCGACGTTGGGGGCGCCGCAGACGATCGCGCGGACCCCCTCGCCGTCGTCGACCCGGCAGAGGCTGAGCCGCTCGGCGGCGGGGTGCGGATCCACACTGAGGATGCGCCCGACGCGCACCGTGTCGAGGAAGCGAAAACGGTCATCCGCCGCGTCGACCGCAAGCCCCACCAACGTGAGGGCCTCGGCCAGTTCAGCGGCGCTGAGTTTGATCGGGGTGTACTCGGACAGCCAGCTTAAGCTTACTTTCATGGCGAATCAGATTTCTGGAGGTTTAGGTGTATAGGTATTTAGGTGTTTAGGTGTTTGGGTTTTTAGGTGTTTGGTCGTTTGGGGGAAGCTGACGGCCTCCCGGGTGTTCAGGGGGCACAACACACCCCGATACCCAAACACCCGAACACCCAAAGACCCAAATACCCAAACACCCAATCGCATCAGAATTGGCTCAGGAACCGCAAGTCGTTTTCGAAAAACTTCCGCAGGTCGTCGATCCCGTATTTAAGCATGGCCACCCGCTCGACACCCATCCCGAAAGCAAAGCCGGTGTACCGCCGGGAATCGTAGCCCACGTTTTCGAACACGGCCGGGTGCACCATGCCCGAGCCGAGGATTTCCAGCCAACCGGTTTGCTTGCAGACCCGGCAGCCCTTGCCACGGCAGATGACGCAAAGAATGTCCACCTCGGCGCTCGGTTCGGTGAACGGGAAAAAGCTGGGCCGGAAGCGCAGGCGGGTCTGTTCGTCGAACATCTGGTGCACGAAAGCGGTGAGGGTCCCCTTCAGGTCCCCGAAGGAGACGTTTTCGTCCACCAGCAGGCCTTCGACCTGGTGGAACATGGGGGTGTGGGTCTGGTCCGAGTCGCAGCGGAAGACCTTGCCCGGCGCAATCACCCGCACGGGCGGCGGCTGGCGCTCCATCGTCCGGATCTGGAGGGGTGAGGTGTGGGTGCGCAACACGACGTCCGCCGACACGAAAAACGTGTCCTGCATGTCGCGCGCCGGGTGGTTTTTGGGGATGTTCAGGGCCTCGAAGTTGTAGTAATCCTTTTCAACCTCCGGCCCTTCCACGATGTCGAAGCCCATCTTGGACAAGATGCCGCAGATTTCACCGCTGACCCGGGTGATGGGGTGCAGGGCGCCCCAGGGCTCCATCCGTCCGGGCAGGGAGACGTCGATGCGATCCCCCGCGGACTGAAGGGCCTGCTCGATGGCCTGCAGGGCCGCGCCAATGGCCACCCCCAGGCCCTGTTTGACCTCATTGGCCTTTTGGCCCGCGGCCGGGCGCTGCTCGGGCGGCAGGCTGGCGATGGACCTCAGAAACTGGGTAAGAATTCCCTTGCGGCCGAGGTACTTGACGTTCAGCGCCTGGATGGCCTCGGGGTCCGATCCGGCCGCTTTGAGCTCGGCGCGCGCATCCGCATCAATCTGATCCAGGTTCAGTTCCACAATCCCCCACCGTTGGGAGACCGCCGCTCCGCCCCCTTCCCGAACCGGGTCGAGGATTGCACCGGCGGCTCTCCGGTCTTAGGCCGGCTGCGAGGCCAGTTTGACGATGTGGGCGAATCCTGCGGGGTCCGAAACCGCCAGCTCGGCCAGAACCTTGCGGTCCAGCTCCACGTTGGCCTGTTTCAATCCGTGGATGAACTTGCTGTAGGACAGATTGTTCATGCGCACGGCGGCGTTGATGCGGGTGATCCAGAGCGCGCGCAGATCGCGTTTGCGGACCTTGCGGTCCCGGTAGGCATAGCGCAGGGCGCGGTCAAGGGTCCCGGCGGCGGTTCGAAAAAGCTTGCTGCGGCCGCCGCGAAACCCCCTGGCGAGCTTGAGCACTTTTTGGCGTCGATGTCTGGCTTTGAATCCACGTTTGACACGCATGGCATTTCACCTCTGAGAAAAGTTCAAAAAATTCATGGATAAAAACGACGAAATCATCACCCGTTGGGCAGCAGCAATTTAAGGTTCCGCATGTTGCTCTGGTCCACGATCGGGCTCTTGCGCAGCGAGCGTTTGCGTTTGCGCGACTTCGTGCTCAAGATGTGGCTGCCGAAGGCCTTGTGATAGACGATCTTGCCGGTGCCGGTTTTTTTGAACCGCTTGGCAGCCGAACGGTTGGTTTTGATCTTGGGCATTTTTTTCTTCTCCTTACGGGTATCTGTACCTCTAAGAGTGTACGCTAAAAGGTTCCGCTTCTCCGCGACATCCAAAACAGATGGCGTGAGCACTACCACCACCGGCCCACGCCACCCGGATGAGACCTTCCATTGTGCGGCAGGCGAACGGCTTACATCGTCCCCCCATCCCGGTGTCCGGCGGAAATGGATGCCGTCATTTCGGAGCCAACACCAGGAAAAGTGTGCGGTTGTCGAATTTGGGCGTCTGCTCGACCACTGTGATGTCCTGCACCTCGGCGGCTATTTTTTGGAGCAGCTCCATTCCCATGTGGGAGAGGGCGATTTCCCGGCCGCGGAACATCACGGTCACCTTGACCTTGTCTTTCTTGCCGATGAACTCTTTGATGCGGCCGATTTTCACTTCCAGGTCGTGCTGGCCGGTCTTGGGCCGCACCTTTATCTCTTTGAGCTTGAAGGAGGCCTGTTTCTTTTTGGCCTCATGCTTTTTCTTGGTCTGCTCGTACCGGTACCGGCCGTAGTCCATGATCTTGCATACGGGCGGGTCCGCGTTCGGCGATACCTCCACCAGATCAAGTCCGAATTCCGCGGCCGCGGCCAAGGCCTGCTCCGTGGGGATAACGCCAAGCTGGTTGCCTTCCGGATCGATGGCCCGGACCTGTCTGGCCCGGATGTCCTGATTGATGTTTGTTCGGTCTGCCGAGCGGGTTGGCCGCATCGGTCGGGTCGTGAGTGCTATGCCGACACCTCCCCTCTTGAAAGGTCACGTAAAAGGACAGCCCGGCCCTATGGTTTCCATAACCCCATGAATTTGCGGGGCATGCGAATCCGATCGCATGGGGCCCCTGAATTTTGACCGTAATAAATAATCTACAACATTACGGAATGCAAGAAAAAAATGAAGCCGCCGGTTTTTCCGTCTTCCGGGCCGCCGCCTATTGGCTCAAGGTGTAGTTCGCCAGATGGCTGCCGCGCCAGTAGGAGTGGCGCGGGTCGGCGAAAAACACCTTGAACAGCGCGAGGCTCTCTGCGCGGCGAACGCCGTGGCGCACCCGGATGCGGCTGTCGCGGTAGAGCGGGTTGAGCCGGCCGCGGTCGCATCCGGTGCCCCCGCCCATGGCGTCCTCGTATCCGTAAACAATCTCGCCGACGCCATGCAGGATCAGGGCGCTGAAGCACATGAGGCAGGGCTCCATGGTGCTGAAGGCCGTGATCTCGGCAGGGTCCACCGGGTCCCTGCGCGCGGTCAGTCTCCGCAGCGCCACCATCTCGGCATGGTCCAGCTCGTTGCGCCCGCTGCCGAAGGTCCCCTTGCGCGCGCCGCGCGCGACCACCCGGCCCGCGTGCACCAGGACGCAGCCCACCGGGAACTCACCCCTGGCAAGGGCCTTCCGGGCCTCTTTGAGCGCTGCGTCCATGAAGTGGTCGTAATTCACGCGCTCCTTTCAGAGCCGGCAGATCGTGTCGTCGCACGGGCAGGCGCCGTCGACCTCGTAGCAGTAAGCGATCCGCGACTCCATCAGCGCTTTTTCAGTTGAAACCGCCGGGAACGGAAAGTTCCGGACCGTCTCCGCCAGATCCGCTTTGGCGGGGATGGCTTCCAGGCCGCAGCCGACCACCTTGCCGGAGCCGCCGTCCAGGATTTCGGCATCCTCGCCGTTGGTGACCACGGCCACCGGGACCTGGTAGGCCTCGACAAGCCGCGATACGGCCAGGGTCGGTCGTTCGCGGGAAACGATGGAGCCGGGGCCGAAGCGGATCACCATCGCGGCCCGGCCTTCGATCCGCACCACAAAGTCCACCTTGATGACCGCGCGGCGGTCGTCCGCCCGAAGCAGCAGCTCCCGGCGGGGCTCGATCTCATCCGGCCGATACCCGCCGCGTTCCACCAGCAGGCGGGCGATTTTCTGGCGGTAGCGTTCGTCGAGCGTGTCGTCGAGGGTCTCCCCCGTGAGCACATCCGCGAGCTTGCCGAGGATTAAATGATGGCCGGTCATGATGGGCTTGTTGCTCCGGTAATAAAATTAGGCCAAGCTCCACACATAACGCAGAGGCGGAGCGGGGTGCCCGCCGCGGCGAGCCGCAACCACCCGTTCAACTACCTTC
>CAZLSV010000024.1:22725-64884 GCA_964562235.1 uncultured Desulfatibacillum sp. | reverse complement strand
AGCGGCATCTTGCCGCGAAATGATCGCGGCGTGGACGCCGCTCCCACAAAACTGAAGTTACTTTCGGTTAAATCCGCCGCTTCCCCCACGCGTGGGTTGAGCGCGGCGTCAGGGTGTGCTACACAGGCCGGCGTATTCCTGCTTGGAGGCGATCCATGAAACTGTATTTGTTCAACACCCTGACGCGGCGGAAAGAAGAGTTCGTTCCGACCCGGCCCGGCGAGGTCGGCCTCTACACCTGCGGCCCGACGGTCTACAACTTCGCCCACATCGGCAACCTGCGCACTTACATCTTCGAAGACGTCTTGAAACGGGTGCTCGCCTTCAACGGCTACGCGGTGCGCCACGTGATGAACATCACCGACGTCGGGCATCTGACCGGCGACCGGGACATGGGCGAGGACAAGATGGAGAGCGGGGCGCGGCGCGAGGGCAAGACGGCCTGGGACATCGCCGAATTCTACACCCGCGCGTTCAAGCAGGACATCGCGCAGCTCAACATCCTGGAGCCCTCCATCTGGTGCAAGGCAACCGAGAGCATTCCCGAACAGATCGACCTCATTCGAGTTCTGGAGGAAAAGGGGTTCACCTACAAAACCGGCGACGGCATCTATTTCGACACGGCCCGGTTTCCGGGATACGCCGCGCTCTCGAGCCAGAACCTCGATGCGTTGCAGGAGGGGGCCCGGGTCGAGAAAAACCCGGAGAAGCGCCATGCGACGGATTTCGCCCTGTGGAAGTTTTCACCGGCCGGTGCCAGGCGCCAGATGGAGTGGGATTCCCCCTGGGGGATCGGGTTCCCCGGCTGGCACATCGAGTGCTCGGCCATGAGCATGAAATTCCTCGGCGAGCAGCTCGACATCCACTGCGGCGGGATCGACCACATTGACATCCATCACACCAATGAAATCGCCCAGTCCGAAGCGGCCACCGGCCGGAAGTTTTTCAATTTCTGGATGCACGGGGCCTTTCTCAACATCCAGGGCGGCAAGAAAATGGCCAAAAGCGAGGAGAATTTCCTCACGCTCGAAAACGCCTTGGTCAAGCGCGGGCTTCCGCCGCTGGCTTACCGGTTTGCGGCCTTCCTGTCCCACTACCGCAAGCCCATGGAGTACAGCGACGAATCGATCCAGGCCGCCAGAAACGGCTTGGAGCATCTGCGCAACCAGGTCCGCGACGTGGCCGGGAGCGGCCAGGCGGCCGCCGTCCCCAACGCCGCCTTTCGCGAAAGATTCATGGATGCGGTCAACGACGACCTGAACATGCCCCGCGGCATGGCGGTGGTCCAGGAACTGCTCAAGAGCGATATGCCCGACACCGAAAAGCACGCCACCATATTGGACTTGGACCAGGTGCTGGGCCTGGACCTGGACCGGGTCGACAAGCCTCAAGAGCTGCCGGCGGAGGTGCAGAAGCTGCTGGACGCCCGCCGCCAGGCGCGTGCCTCCAAGGACTTCAAGGCCTCGGATCGCCTGCGGGACGAGATCCAAGCCCTTGGATACGAGGTCAAGGACACCCGTGAAGGGATGAAGGTGGTGCCTCGGTAGCACCGGTATCGGTGGCCAGGGTAACGAATTGCCCACTCCCCGATTTGAAGCAGCCCTCTGCGCGCATCCCGCCCTACCGGCCGAGTTGTCTCGTGGCCGTCTCTGAAGCAACCTGGTTGCCTATCGATACCTGATTCCAAGTTCAGGAAGAGTCGATCTCTCTGCATCCATTGACTAAAGCAACTAAGTTGCATAAACTAGCTTTAATTATGAACCTGGCAATCCAATATGCCAATTTCAGCATCTTACGCAGAGGCGGAGCGAGGGTTGGCATATTCGATCGCTGCTTTGATAAATCGACTTGAGGTGCCGTATGCGGTACCGGTTTTTCATCACGCGGGTCGCTTTGATCGGGTTGACGGTTTTGGGGCTGACAGGTTTTTCAGCACCGGTGTTGGGTCAAGAACCCAGAACCCGCGTGGTGGCTACGTTGTTTCCGCTTTATGACTTTGCAAAAAACATCGGCCAGGACAGGATCGACCTCTCTTTGCTCCTGCCGCCCGGCGTGGAGCCGCATGCCTTCGAGCCGAAGCCGGGCGACATCGCCCGGGTGGCCCAGGCGGAGGTCTTCATCTACACGGGTAAGGCCATGGAGCCCTGGGCCGAGAGAATCGTCAAAGGGGTCGGCAGCCCCGGGCTGCGGGTGGTGGATGCGAGCCGGGGAATCGAGTTGATGAAGATGGGGGGAGCCGAGGCGGACGCGGCGCGCGCCAGCGGCGGGCAGCCCCTGCGCCGCCACGATCACGGGGATCAGGGCGTGGACCCGCACATCTGGCTGGATCTGGCCAACGCCCAGATCATCGTCGAGGCCATCGCCGAGGCCCTCATCCGTGCCCGGCCCGCCGAGGAGCGCCTGCTGCGGCAAAACACCGAGGCCTTCAAGGAAAAACTGCGCGCGCTGGACGGCGCTTTCGAGGCCGGGTTGTCACGGTGCCAGACCCGCGAGTTCGTCCATGCCGGCCACTACGCCTTCGGTTACCTCGCCCGTCGCTACCGCCTCGCTTATGTGGCGGCGCAAGGGTTCGTTCCGGATTCCGAGCCGACCGCCAAACAGCTCGCGGGCCTCGCCCGCCAGGTCCGGGCGCGCGGTCTGAAGTTCGTGTTCTACGAGGAGCTGGTCGAGCCGCGGATTGCGAACACCGTGGCGAAGGAGACCGGGGCGCAGCTGCTGATGCTGCACGGGGCGCACAACCTCTCCCGGGACGAATTCGAAAAAGGGGTCACCTTCATCGGCCTCATGCAGGGCAACCTGACCAACCTGAAGCGGGGTCTGGGATGTCAGCCGTAATTGCCGCCGACCAGCTGAGCGCCAGGTACAACTCCGTCGACGTTCTGCAGGAGATCACCTTCGAGGCCGTTGCGGGAGATTACATCGGCGTGGCCGGGCCGAACGGTGCGGGCAAGACGACGCTCATCAAAGCCCTTCTCGGGCTGGTGGATATCAGCGGCGGCTCGGTCCGGTTGTTCGGCGAGCAGTTGCCTGCTTTCAGCCAGTGGCACAAGGTCGGCTACCTGCCTCAGCGCGCGGGGTTCAGCCCGCTTTTCCCGGCCTCGGTGAAGGAAATCGTCGGCCTCGGGCTCCTCGCTCAAAAGCGCACACCCAAGCGGCTGGGCCCCGCCGATGCGGCCCGTATCGACGAGGCCATGGATCTGTTGGACATCGGCAGCCTTCGGAAGAAGCTGATGGGGGAGCTTTCCGGAGGCCAGCAGCAGCGGGTGCTGCTGGCCCGGGCGCTGGTGTCGAAGCCCGAGGTGCTGTTTTTGGATGAGCCGACGGCCGCCCTTGACCCTCAGATCCGTGACAGCTTTTTCGACACGATCCGCGGTCTCAACCGCGATGCGCACGTCACGGTGCTGCTGGTGACCCACGACCTCGGTCAGATCGGGCAGCAGGCCTCCAAGCTGCTGTATGTGGACAAGCGTATCGTCTTTTACGGGAAATTCTCCGATTTCTGCCGCTCGACGGAGATGACCGACTACTTTGGGACTCATTCGCAGCATCTGATCTGCCACCAGCACCGGTGACCATGGATTTTCTGAGCGTCCTGCAATTTGACTTTGTCCGGCGCGCCTTCCTGGGCGGGTGCATGATCGGCCTGCTGTGCTCGGTCCTGGGCCTGTTTTTGGTCCTGCGCAAGATGTCGCTGATCGGGGACGGTCTGTCCCACGTGAGCTTCGGCGCGGTCGCCCTGGGACTGCTCGCCAACGTGGCGCCCCTCTATGCGGCGCTGCCGCTGGTGGTGCTGGCCTCCTTTGCCATTCTCAAGCTGACCGAAAAGGCCCGTCTGTTCGGAGACGCCGCCATCGGCATCGTCTCCGCCCTGGGCATTGCCAGCGGCGTCATCCTGGCCAGCGTCTCCCGGGGTTTCAACGTGGATTTGTTCAGCTACCTGTTCGGGAACATCCTGGCCATCGGCGACGAGGAGCTGGTGCTCGCCGTTGCGCTTTCGGCCGTTGTGCTGGTCACGGTCGCCATCTTCTACAACGACCTTCTGGCGGTCGCCTTCGACGAGGAGTATGCCCGGGTCAGCGGGATCCAGACGGCGCGGGTCAACACGCTGCTGATGGCGCTGACGGCCGTCACCGTCGTGCTCGCGATCCGCGTGGTGGGCATCATGCTGATCTCGGCGCTGCTGATCCTGCCGGCCGCAACGGCCCTTCAGCTCGCTCGCGGCTTCAAGGCCGCCTTGTTGATCTCGGCCCTGACGTCCGTTACGGCGGTCGTGGCGGGCATCTGCACTTCCATCGTGCTCGATTTGCCGCCCGGCGGCGCCATTGTGGCGGTCAACCTCGTTTTCTTCCTGGCCGCGCTCGGTTTCAGAAAAGCGGCCGGATAGGACCGACAAGAGGTCAAGCCCGTCTCCCGGGAAGGCCCGGGGCGGCGGCCATGAGGCGGCATGGTGATCGGGTGGTTGGCCCCTCCCGCTTCCCTTGAGATCGGCTCACGTTGAACCTGTTTGTTTTACGGAGTTAAGAAATGTGCGGGCAATGCGATTATCCATCGCTCTTGAAATCCGGCGGCCTGGAGCCGACCCCCAGCCGTCTGCGGGTGCTGGGAGTCATCGGGTCCAACGCTGCGCCGGTCAGCGCCCAGGAAATCTTTGAGACGGTAAAACGCACGGCCGGGATCAACCGGGTGACCGTCTACCGGGTTCTGGACCTGCTGGCGTCCAAGGGCCTGGTGGAGCGGCTGAGCGGCGGCGGGAGGAGCCGGGCCTACGGCCTGGCGCCGAACGAAAACCACCCGGCGCACCCGCATTTTCACTGCCGCAGCTGCGGGGCGCTGCAATGCCTGCAACCCGGGAGCCTGAAGGTGGACCTGCGGAACGTCCGGCGCTCCTTTGCAGGCGAAATCCAGGCCGTGGAAGTCCGGGTGGACGGGATCTGCTGGAAGTGTTTAAAAAAATAAGGCGACGAGCCAGAGGCTCGGCGCCTTATTTTTTAGCTCATCAGTTCAATATGAATTCGATGCCGGGCCGGCGGCCCGGCATCGAATTCATCCGCACTTGTTGAAGCCGCAGAAGTGGCAGATCATGCATCCTTCCTCGAAGCTCACCACCTGCCCGCACTCCGGGCACTTTTCGCCGAGAAGGCTGTACTCGGTCCGGCGGAACGTGGCGGCCTTTTCGCCGGTCAGATAGCGCCGCTCCAGAACCCGGGAGATGGCATCCGGGATCGACAGGACCAGCCCGCCGTCCTGGAAGATGGGGTGCTCGCCGCCGATGCCTTTGAGCTGTTCCACGATTTTGTCAACGGTGACGCCGGCCCGCAGGGCGAGCGAGGCCAGTCGGCCGATGGCTTCTGTTTTGGCGGTGGTGGAGCGGCCGGACTTGCCGATGGTGGCGAAGATCTCGAACGGTCTGCCTTCGAACTCGGTCACGGTGACGTACAGGTGGCCGTAGCCGGTCTTGATTTTGGTGGTGAACCCGAAGAGGGTTTCGGGTCGATCCAGAACCGCTCCCATGAGGCGGTCGGTCTCCTCCTTCTTCTGGCCGAAGGAGAGCACCTGGTTTTCCTTGCTGCCGTCACGGTAGATCGTAACCCCCTTGCAGCTCAGCTGGAAGGCGAGGTCGTAGACCTTGCGCACGTCCTCCACCGTGGCGTCCCGGGGCAGATTGACGGTCTTGGACACGGCGTTGTCGGTGAACTTCTGGAAGGCGGCCTGCATGCGGATGTGCCACTCGGAGGAGACATCGTGAGCGGTCACGAACACCCGGCGCACATCTTCCGGGATCCTCTCCATGTCGTGGATGCTGCCTTTGCGGGCGATCTGGTCCATCAACTCCGGGCTGAAAAAGCCCCGGTCCTTGGCGACTTTTTCGAAAACGGGATTGACCTCCATGAGTTTGTCGTTGTCCATGACCGTGCGCACGAAGCTCAGGGCGAACAGGGGCTCGATTCCGCTCGAGCAGCCGGCGATGATGCTCAGGGTGCCCGTGGGGGCGATGGTGGTGGTCGTGGCGTTGCGCAGCTTGACGCCCTTGTCCTTGAAGATGCTGCCCTCCCAGTTCGCGAAGACGTTTCGTTCCTCGGCCAGCGACTGGGAGGTCTCATGGGCGGCCTCCTGGATGAAGCGCATCATCTCGCCGGCGGCCTGCAGGGCCTCCTCGGAGTTGTAGGGAATCCCGAGCTGGTAGAGCGTGTCGGCGAACCCCATGACGCCCAGGCCGATCTTGCGGTTGCCGCGCACCATGTCCGTGATCTCCTGCAGGGGATACCGGGACATGTCGATGGTGTTGTCGAGGAAACGCACCGACCAGGCGATGGCGTCTTTCAGCGCCGGGTAATCGACCACCGGGCCGCGGTCGCTTGAGACCACGAACTTGGCGAGGTTGACGGAGCCAAGGTTGCAAGCCTCCATCGGAAGCAGCGGCTGCTCCCCGCAGGGGTTGGTGGATTCGATTTCTCCCAGGGCCGGCGTGGGGTTGTCGGCATTCATCCGGTCGAGGAAGACGATGCCGGGGTCGCCTGTTTTCCAGGCCTGGGTGACGAGAGCCTCGTACACTTCGGCGGCGTTCAATCGGCCGACCGGCTTTTTTTCCCGCGGATCGATCAGATCGTATTCCTGCTCGGCCGCCGCGGCCTTCATGAAGGCATCCGTCACGCCCACCGATATGTTGAAGTTGTTGAGCTCCCGGCCGCTGCTCTTGCAGAAGATGAACTCCATGATGTCCGGGTGGTCCACCCGCAGGATGGCCATGTTGGCGCCCCGGCGGGTGCCGCCCTGTTTGACCTGCTCGGTGGCCGTGTTGAAGATTTTCATGAAGGAGACCGGCCCCGAGGCCACCCCGCCGGTGGTGCCGACGTTGCTGTTCTTGGGTCTCAGGCGAGAGAAGGAAAAACCGGTGCCGCCGCCGGACTTGTGGATCATGGCGGCGTTGCGCAGGGCGCCGAAGATCCCCTCCATGGTGTCCTCCACCGGAAGCACGAAGCAGGCCGCGAGCTGGCCCAGGCGCCGGCCGGCGTTCATCAGCGTGGGGGAGTTCGGCAGAAATACGAACTGGGTCATGAGGCTGTAGAAAATATCCTCCACTTCCTTCACGCGGGCATCGTCTGCGCCGTAATTCTTCTCGGCCTTGGCGATGTGCTGGGCCACCCGCCGAAACATCTTTTCCGGGGTTTCGACCACTTTGCCCTGGCTGTCCTTTTTGAGGTAGCGGCGCTTCAGGACGGTCAGCGCGTTCTCGGAGAGCTTCAGTTCGTCTCTAAGGAAAATGGCCTTGTCCAGCTTGACCGGGGCCGGTTTGGTCAATCCGTACTCCATCAGTTTATCCTCTATCATTTTTTCGATGACCGCCAGGGTGATCGTCTGGACCCCCATCTTGGAGATCTCTTCCCGCACAAAGCGGCTGATGCCCAAGGCCTGGTCGGCGTTAATGGGGTTGTCCCGCACCAGCAGGTCGCTGAACAGCTGGTCGTCCCAGGTGAAGGAGCCGACGTCGAAATGGCCTTCATTCGTTACTAGAAATTTGCCCTTTTCTCCCATGGAAATGATCTCCTGTGAGGAACCAACAGAGTGAAATAGTGAAATATGGCGCTGTCTAAACTAAGAAGAATCTCCTGGTTCACCGGATGAGTGAAGGCGGAAAATGCCAACCGCGTTGAGGCAGAATTTAACTATCGCATACTATATCTTGTGTGTCAACATAAAACTTGCCCAACATCTATGCTAAAAGGGGGGTCCTTGGCTTTGCGGATGCCGAATTTCCAGAAAGAATAATGCATTATCTACGGGATGGCCATGGGGTGAAAAAAGAAATCACGGGTCCATCGAGCGGTTTGCCAACCGGTCGCCGAGGCAGAGCCATAGTTTTCAAAATACCGGGAAATCATCGCTGCAGTGAGCGGGAAACCTGGCGGAAAAGGTGGCTGGGAGATTGACGAATTCATTTTCGCCACCGGGGATAGGGAAAAGGTCGAGCCGCCCCGGGCGTTTCTTGTAGAAAACTATATATATTTTTCAGTAAGTTGTATCCTGTTTCCTGCTGGACAAGGAATGCGCGATGTGGTATCGTTTGCCATCATTATAAATTATGATGAAGCCGGTGGCCGTTGTCGGCAAGCCAAGTGAGGAGCACGGTCTTTGCTTTCGCAATGATCGCGGCGCATCGAGGAGTGCAAACATCATTTGGAGATTGCGACAGATGAAAAATATCTTATACGGGATGATCGTTTTGATATGCCTGATCCTGGGGCCGCATGCGAACTTCGATGCGCAGGCCGGCCCTCTGGGGATTGCCGGTGAGTACAATGTTTTCGTTTTCGACGAAATCGAGCAATACGGGACCGATGTCGAGGGCCGCGTGGCTGCCGGCGGGGATGTTACTTTCGGAGCACTGGATGTTCCCGACAATTCCCAGACGCTAAATGTCAACGAAGCCAAGGCAAAAGGTTTTTCGATCGCGAGCCAGGCCCAGAACCAAAACGGGCTGGCCGACCTGGTGGTGGGGGGAAATCTCACGCTTTCCAACGGGAGCGTGGGGTACCTGACCCCGGGCAACACCGGGGGCCCGGACTCGCAGAAGGGCACGATAAAAGTCGGCGGTGCGGCCACTTTTGTGCCCAATCCCGACAAAAGCCCCAGCGTGGGTTATGGTCCTCTCGACGCTAACCTCGGGAAGCAGAATCTCCCCATCGACTTTGCCGCCGAACAGAAATATCTCACCACCATGTCCGGCGCCTGGAGCGGCCTTGCCGCCACCGGCCAAATCCTGAAACCCTGGGACGGCCAGCTTTACCTGAGCGGCGCCGACCCCTACCTGAATGTTTTCAACCTGGACTCCTCGTTTCTCACCCGGAATCTGGGGTTTTTCCTCAATGTCCCGCAGGAGTCCACCGTCCTTCTGAACATCCAGGACGCGGATCTAGACAAGAAAATCAGCTTGCAGGAGATCGGCTTCTACATTGCCAAGGCGTTTATGCCGGTGGATTTTATCGCCAATGACGATACGGCTGCGGGCCTCAAGTACCTTTCGGGCAAGAGCGCCGATTATCCGTTTTCCAACATTCTTTTCAATTTCTGGGACGCAGAGGAGATATGGGTCGATCTGATCGAGATCAACGGCAGCCTTCTGGCGCCTTACGCATCCATCTTTTTTGAGAAGAACAGTCACATCGACGGCAGCCTCATCGCCTACTCTCTCTTCGGCGAGGGCGAATCACACAACCAATTGTTCAAGGGGAATCTGCCCGTACCCGAGCCGGCGACCTTGATCCTGCTCGGCAGCGGGCTGGCAGGTGTCGCGGCACTGCGGCGGCGGGTTAAGTCCTAAAGTTTCAGTTCATAACACGGCAGGGGTCTGCACCCAAAGCGCGGCCCCTGCCGTATTTTATTGAACCGGCCATCAAACATGCCAACCCCTTTTCGGGTTCAGGCGAAGCGGGGGGCCGTGTTTTCACCCAAGCGCAATGTCGTCCTCATCGGAATGCCCGGGGTGGGCAAGAGCACGGTGGGCGTTCTTTTGGCCAAGCGCCTGGGGTACGCTTTCATCGATACGGACATTTCCATCCAGGTCCGTGAGGGCCTCAGCCTGCAGGAACTCATCCGGGCCCACGGCGCCGAGGCGTTCTGCCGTATCGAGGAGGAGCACATCCTTTCGCTGGCGGTCGCCTCCCACGTCATCGCTCCGGGCGGAAGCGTCGTCTACCGGCCGAGAGCCATGGCACACTTGAAAGATGACGCGGTGGCGATCCACCTCGACATCTCGGCGGCGAACCTCAAGCGCCGGCTGGAGGACGTCGACGCCCGCGGGGTCGTCATCGCGCCCGGGCAGACCGTGGAAAGCCTCTACCTCGAGCGCCTGCCCTTGTATCTCGCCTATGCCGACGCCACCCTGCTCACCGACGGCCGGACTCCGGATCAGGTGGTGGGAGCGGTGATGGACGCGCTGGGGCGGCTCAATCCTCCTTGAGCGTCGCGCGCTGAATAACCTTCGCTCCGAACCGGTCTTTGATGGCCGCCACCGTCCGGTCCATTTTTTCCCAGCCTTCCCTGGAAGCTTCCTCTCCCCCGAACAGCCCCTGCTGCCGCGGGGCGTTCGCCGGCACGAACCCGGCGGCGCCAAGCCCGATCAGGCGGATTTTCTGCGTGATCGGGTATTGCTCCAGGAGCCGAAGCGCCTGCCGGTAGAGCTCTTTGGAGGATTGGGTCGCGGGGGCGAAGGTGGTGCGGCGGGTGATGAGTTTGAAGTCCGCGTGTTTGATCTTCAGCACGATGGTGCGCGCCTTGACCCCCTCCTGGCGCAGGCCCGCGGCCACCTCCTCGGCCTGCTCCAGCAGGCAGCGGGTCAGCGCGCATTTTTCACACGTATCCTTCTCAAGGGTGCATTCGCTGCTTACCGATTTGGCCGGAGTGTCGGGCGTCACGGGAGTCGAGTCGATCCCGCGGGAGAGCTCGAGCAGCCGCCGGCCGTAGGCGCCGAAAATCGACGCGAGGGTGGCCTCGGGAAATTTGCGGATATCTCCCAGGAAGCGGATGCCGCGCTCCGTGATTTTCAGCTGGGTCTTGGGCCCCACTCCCGGCACTTTTTCGATCGGAAGCCGGTCGATGAACTCGGGCACCAGCTCCGGCGTAATCACTGTCAAACCGTCCGGCTTCTTGAGATCGGATGCGATTTTCGCCAGGAACCGGTTCGGCGCCACGCCGACCGAGCACGTCAAACGGACCGCTTCGCGGATCCGGTTTTTGAGGGTTTGGGCCAGTTCGGCCAGGGGGCCGTGCAGGCGCTCCGTGCCGCTGAGGTCCATGAAGGCCTCGTCGATCGAGACCTGCTCCACTATCGGCGAAAACTCCTGCAGCACCGCCATGATCGCGCTGGAAACCTCCCGGTAGCGGTCCATGCGCGGATGGATGAACACCCCTTGGGGGCAGCGCTGCCGGGCCTGGAAGATCGGCATGGCCGAGCGGACGCCGAATCGGCGCGCCTCATAGCTCGCCGCCGAGACCACCCCGCGGCCGCCGGTGCCGCCGACGATGACGCAGCGGCCCTTCAGTCCCGGGTTGTCGAGCTGCTCCACCGAGGCGTAGAAGGCATCCATGTCGACATGCAGGATCATGGCCGGGTCCGGGTTGCCGGTTGACTCGTCAGACCGGCAACAAAATACGGCAACGCTGGATACGGCGCCGTCGGGCACCCCGCGCCGCCTGTTGGTTGGGTTCTGGAATTTGCCGCATCAGTTGCCACGGTAATGACGCCGCCGGGTTTTTGATTGATTTTGTCGTGGGAAATGTTATCTTCCGCTACAAATTTGTAAAAACTAAACCCATCTCTGGCAAAAGTGTAAATGAAACCGACGGAACGCATCGAAAACATCACCCTGCTCTACGAGATCACCAAGGCGCTCAACGAGCACCTGGATCTCAAGCCCTCACTATACAAGGTCCTCGACATTCTTTCCAGTTCGATGGAAATGGTGCGGGGCATGATCACGCTGCTGGACCCGCTGCGCAACGAGATCCACATCGAGGTCGCCCACGGCATTTCCCGTTCGGCGATCGAGCGGGTGCGCTACAAACTGGGCGAGGGGGTCACCGGACAGGTCATCGAAACCGGCAAGTCCGTGGCGATCGCGCGCATCAGCGAGGAGCCGCGGTTCCTGGACCGCACCGCCAGCCGCCGGCGCCAGCAGACCCGCGAGATCTCCTTCTTCTGCGTGCCGATCAAGAAGGGCAACCAGGTGATCGGCGCCCTGAGCGTGGACCGGCCCTATGAGGCGGACTACCCGCTCGACGACGGCCGGCGCCTGCTGTCGGTGATCGCCACCATGATCGCCAGCCACGTCATCAAGCTCGAAACGATCCGGCTCGAGCACGAGAGGCTGCGGGATGAAAACCGGCGGCTGCAGGGCGAACTGAAGAACAAGTACACCATCAGCAACATCGTCGGCAGCAGCAACCGGATGCGGGAAGTGTATCAGATGGTGTCGCAGGTGTGCCGCAGCAACGCCACCGTGCTGATCCGGGGCGAAAGCGGCACCGGCAAGGAGCTGGTGGCGAATTCGATCCACTACAACAGCCAGCGGGCGAGCACCCCGTTCGTCAAGGTCAACTGCGCGGCGCTGCCCTCCAACCTGATCGAAAGCGAGCTGTTCGGCCACGAGAAGGGGGCGTTCACCGGCGCCATCAAACAGAAAATCGGCAAGTTCGAGATGGCCCACCGGGGCACCATCTTCCTGGACGAGATCGGTTCGATCAACCTCGACGTCCAGGCCAACCTGCTGCGCATCCTGCAGGAGAAGGAGTTCGACCGCGTCGGCGGGCAGCGCACCATCAAGGTCGACGTGCGGGTCATCGCGGCCACCAACAAAAACCTGGAGCAGGCCGTCGAGGAGGAGACCTTCCGGGGCGACCTTTACTACCGGCTCAACGTGTTCCCCATCTACATGCCGCCCTTGCGCGAGCGCAAGACGGACATTCTGCTGCTGGCCGATTACTTCCTGGAGAAATACGGCAAGGAGAACCACAAGGAGATCCGCCGCTTTTCCACCCCGGCGATCGACATGCTCATGCAGTACCACTGGCCGGGCAACGTGCGCGAGCTCGAAAACTGCATCGAGCGGGCCGTCCTGCTCTGCGAGGAAGGGGTGATCCACAGCTACCACCTGCCGCCCACGCTTCAAACCGGCAAGGAGTCCGGCACCCTGCCGGCGCTGTCGCTGGAGGAGGCCGTCGCCAACCTGGAAAAGGAGATGCTGATCGACTCCCTCAAGAACACCCGGGGCAACATCACCAGCGCCGCCAAGATCCTCCAGACCACCGTTCGCAAGTTCGCCTACAAGGCCCAGCAGCACGGCATCGACTACCGCCACTACCGCTGATGGGGTCTGTTCGTCGCCGGAGAATGCGCTTTCATCGGTCGCCGTACAAGTCGTAATCCGGATAATGTTTTTTCGCGCACACCGGGCAAATCCCGTGACTGAATTCGGCCTCGGAATGATCCTTGATATAGGACTCGATCTTGCTCCAATACCCCTGATCATCGCGTACATTCTTGCAGATGGAACAAATCGGCAGGAACCCTCTCAACGTCTTGACCTCTGAAAGCGCCTTCTTGAGATCTTGAATGACTCCGTCGCGCTCTGCCTCCGCCTTTTTTCTGCGATCGATCTCCTGCTGCGCGTTTGAAAGCTCGCGTTTGATTTCAGCCACCTGCCGCAAAATCGCCAGCACCGGCCGGTTTTGGATCTCGATCCCTTTTTTCGTGCTTTGCCAGTACAGGTATCCATACAAAAAGGGAAAAGCAGCGACGGATATGAAAAATCGGCTGATCAAGGTGCCTTTCAATATGCTCAGGTAGGCATCAGAGCCTGCGAAGGCGCCGGTTGCAAAGAGCAGCACGTCCAGCCACATCACACCCAACAGCGTCAAAAAAGCCCTGGCCCACAGTTTCAGGTTCAGATTCGGCTTCCCGAGATATTCCCAGGCCATGGCCAGAAAGATCAGATCAATCAACGTGGCAATGACCGATGCCGTATTGATGCGAAGGCTGGGAAGCGGGACATGCGAGATTCTGGAATTTCCGATCACGTCCATCTGAAAGTGAAGGCAGGCAGCGACAAGGGGCACCATGGCAGAAACGCCGATGATCGTTGATATGGCAATCCGGGTTTCTCGCGGGCCGTCAAACGCATAAACGACAAAAACCCCCAGCAACAAGGAGGTGTAAAACACCGTGGAACCCACCACGAAAGTGATCCCGGCGTATTCGACCACCACCCCGGCATCCGTTACCCAGGACATGATGGTGGTGAGGGCGCCCAGGAGCGCGTAAAAATGAACCGACCCGAACCGGTGCCGCAACGAATGCGCCCAGAGGACCAGAAAATAAACCGCGATCGCCTCAACGATAAGGACCGACAGCCCGGTTCCCATATTTCTCCATAGAATTATTTCGCGTTTGCCACGAGGTCAACTGAAGAGGAATCTAAGGTGTTCCATCTCCGTTGGCAAGAAAAGACCGCCCCGACGATCTTCAAGATTTCGCGCGATCATACTGGACCGGCCATGCAATGTCGACCCCCAGCTCTTTGGCGGCGTGCAGGGGCCAATAGGGATCCCGCAGCATTTGCCGCCCCAGAAACACGGCATCCGCATCCCCACAGAGAAGGGTTTGCTCGGCCTGCTGGGCACTGGTAATCAGTCCAACCGCCCCGGTGGCGATTTTCGCCTCGCGGCGGATGGCCGCCGAAAACGGGACCTGAAATCCGGGCCCGGCCGGGATTTTGGCCTCCGGCACCGTCCCGCCGCTGGAGCAGTCGATCAGGTCGACCCCGGTCGCGCGCAGGCGATGTGCGAAGGCGATGGATTGCTCCAGATCCCATCCGTTATCCACCCAGTCCGTGGCCGAAATGCGAACGAACACCGGGAGCGAGTCCGGCCAGGTCTCACGCACGGCCGCCGCAACGTTTTGCGGAAATTTGATCCGGGCCTCCAGACCGCCGCCGAATTCATCCTGGCGCAGGTTGGAAAGCGGCGATAAAAATTCGTGTAACAGGTAACCGTGGGCCATGTGGACCTCCACCACCTGGAACCCGGCCTGCAAGGCCCTCTCCGCCGCTTCGGCAAAACGCGTGACCAGCATCTCCACCTCCGCCGAGGATAATGCGCGTGGCATCGGATACCCGCAGGCGAAGGGAATGGGGCTGGGCGCCACGGGTTGCCATCCGCCAGCGCCGGCTTCGATGGGGCGGCCCCCTTGCCAGGGAGGGGCCGTGGAGGCTTTCCGACCGGCATGGGCCAGCTGGATCCCCGGGATGGAGCCCTGCGATGCGATGGCCGAGCTGATGCGCTCAAATGCCTTGGCCTGGGTGTCGTTCCACAGGCCGGTGTCGGCGGGCGAAATCCGCCCTTCCGGGCTCACCGCGGTGGCCTCGACCATCACCAGCCCGGCACCGCCGACGGCCCTGCTGCCCAGGTGGACCAGGTGCCAATCGTTGGGAACCCCATCCGTGCAGGAGTATTGGCACATGGGGGAGACGAAAATGCGGTTGGGGAATGTAACTCCCCGGAGGGTCAGCGGTGAAAAGAGTTTTGGCATCGTTCCCCGTCTTTTTGGCGTGGAAACACGCCTCGATGAAAGCCCCGTCTCGGCGCGTGAGTGGTCAATGGGTGGGGGCCGCCGGAAAAAGAGCCCCGTCTGCGCGGGTGTTCGCCGGTGGGCCCGAAAAGGCATTGCGGCTGCACCTCGGATATATCCCAACGCCAGTTGCCCATGCAATAGGCAAAAAAATCAAACGAATTGTGGGGTCGTGAGGGGGCGCAGCCGATCTGGATCGGGTCGGAGGAATCCCGAAACGGGCAGGCGCCAGGAGGGAGTCGAGACGCCTGCCCGTTCGGGCCCGGGGGGCGCTTGAGGGCGCCCCCCGGCGGATGGAAGGGTTATATGTCGAAGTACAGGAAGAACTCGTGCGGGTGCGGCCGCAGGCGCACCGGGTCGACTTCGGCCGCGGTCTTGTATTCGATCCAGGTGTCGAAGACGTCCTGGGTGAAGACGTCGCCCTTCGTGAGGAAGTCGTGGTCTTCTTTCAGGCAGTTCAGGGCTTCCTCCAGCGACCCGGGGGCCGAGGGGACTTTGGCCAGTTCCTCCGGCGGCAGGTCGTAGATGTTCTTGTCCAGGGGGTCGCCCGGCTCGATCTTGTTCTGGATGCCGTCGATGACCGCCATCAGGATGGCGGAAAACGCCAGGTAGCCGTTGCAGGACGGGTCCGGGGTGCGGAACTCGATGCGTTTGGCCTTGGGCGAGGTGGAGTACATCGGGATGCGGATGGCCGCGCTGCGGTTGCGGCTCGAGTAGGCCAGGTTCACGGGCGCTTCGTAGCCGGGCACCAGGCGCTTATAGGAGTTGGTGGTCGGGTTGGTGATCGCGCAGAGCGCCTTGCAGTGCTTGAGGATCCCGCCGATGGCATAGAGCGCCATCTGGGAGACCCCGGCGTACTTGTCGCCGGCGAACAGGGGCTTGCCGCCCTTCCAGATGCTCACATGGGTGTGCATGCCCGAGCCGTTGTCCCCGAACAGGGGCTTCGGCATGAAGGTCACGGTGTGGTTGTTGCGGCAGGCGACGTTCTTGAGCACATACTTGAACCACATGAGCTGGTCGGCCATCTGGACGAGCGGTCTGAATTTCATGTCGATCTCGGACTGCCCGGCGGTGGCGACCTCGTGGTGCTGGGCCTCGACCTCGATGCCGAGCTTCTCCAGGGTCAACACCATCTCGGTGCGCAGGTCCTGGAACTTGTCCATGGGCGGCACCGGGAAATAAGCTTCCTTGGGACGCGGCTTGTAGCCCAGGTTCGGGCCTTCGTCGCGGCCGGTGTTCCAGGTGCCCTCGATGGAGTCGATCTCATAGAAGGCCCCGTAGGTGTTGGACGCGTAGCGAATGTCGTCGAAGATGAAAAACTCCGCCTCGGGCCCGATGAAGGCCGTGTCGCCGATGCCGGTGCTCTTGAGGTAGGCCTCGGCTTTTTTGGCGATGTTGCGCGGGTCGCGGGAGTACGGGGTGCGGGTGACCGGGTCGGCGATGTCGCAGATCATCACCATCGTGGGGGCCTGGGTGAAGGGGTCCATCTGGGCCGTGGTGGGGTCGGGGATCACCAGCATGTCGCTCGCGTTGATCGGCTGCCAGCCCCGGATGCTGGAGGCGTCGAAGCCGAAGCCGTCCTCGAAGCTGCCTTCGTCCAACTGTCCGATGGGTACCGAAAAGTGCTGCCAGAGCCCGGGAAAGTCCATGAACCGCAGGTCCAGCATCTTGGCGCCGTTTTCCTTCGCAAAAGCCAATACATCTTTGGGTTTCATTTCAATTCCTCCTTTGGATTTGATGGTTGGATTTAATTGTATCTATTTTATGGGTCATTCAGTATCGGTTTGGGCCCAGCGGTCGCCCGTCAGCCGGTCGGTCGGTAATCGATCGTGGACCGGATAGACGGGCTGACGACTCTGCCGTTAGACCCGGCTAAATCGCATCGGTTCCGGTCTCACCGGTGCGCACGCGTATGGCTTGTTCGACCGGGGTTACAAATATCTTGCCGTCGCCGATCTTGCCGGTGTAGGCGGCTTCCCGGATCTTTCCGACCACCTGGTCGAGGAGATTTTCGGCGACGACGATTTCGATTTTTATCTTGGGGATGAAGTCGACCACGTACTCGGCTCCCCGGTAGACTTCCTTGTGGCCCTTCTGGCGGCCGTACCCCTTGACCTCGGAGACGGTCATGCCCTGGATGCCGATGGCGTTCAGCGCCTCCTTGACGTCATCGAGCTTGAACGGTTTGATGATGGCTTCGACTTTTTTCATCATGGGACAATCCTCCTGTTTTCAGTCCGCCCGGTTTATTCGATCTCAAAGGCCCGCTCGCCGTGCACGGCGCTGTCCAGGCCAATCCTTTCGTTTTCCTCCTCCACCCGCAGGCCGCGGGTCAGCACCTTGGTCACGTAGATCAGGATCAGCGTCGCAACCGCCGTGAACACCGCCGTCGCCAGGATGGACGCCAGCTGAATCAGCAATTGCTTCGGGTTGCCGAAGAAAAGCCCCGCACCGGCAGGGTTCACGGCCGGGTCGGCGAACAGGCCCGTGGCGAGCGCCCCGAGGGCCCCGCACATGCCGTGGACCCCGAAGGCGTCGAGCGAGTCGTCATATCCGATCTTGTGCTTCAGCCGGGCCACCGAAAAGAACCCCAGAACCCCCGCGGCGAGACCGATGAGGATCGAGGCGCCCAACCCGACAAACCCGGCGGCCGGGGTGATGGCGACCAGTCCCGCCACGACGCCCGAGGCGATGCCGAGCACGGTCGGTTTCTTGTTGATCATCCATTCGGCCGACATCCACGCCAGGGCGGCGGCGGCCGCTGAGGTGTTCGTGACGAGGAAGGCCGAGCCGGCCAGGCCGTCTGCGACGAGCGCGCTGCCGGCGTTGAACCCGAACCAGCCGAACCAGAGCAGGGCGGCGCCCAGGGCCGTCAGGGCGATGCTGGACGGGAACATGGCCTCCTTGCCGAAGCCGATGCGCTTGCCGAGCACCAGTGAGAGCACCAGCCCGGCCACGCCGGCGTTGATGTGAACCACGGTTCCCCCGGCGAAGTCAAGCGCCCCCATGGAGGCCATCCAGCCCTTGCCCCACACCCAGTGGGCGATGGGGCAGTAGACGAAGGTCACCCACAGGACGGTGAAAAGGATCCAGGCCGAAAATTTCATGCGGTCGACGATGGAGCCCAGCACCAGCGCCACGGTGATGCCCGCAAACGTCATCTGAAAAAGGACGAACACGTTGGCGGGGATGGTCCCCTCGAGGCTGGCGGGCGTGATCCCGGAGAGAAAGAAAAAGTCCAGGCCGCCGATGATGCCGCCCTGGTCCGGGCCGAAGGCCAGGCTGTACCCCCACATCACCCAGATCACGCTCGCCAGGCAATAGGCGACGAACGTCATGGCCAGGGTGTTCAGCAAGTTCTTGTAGCGCGACATGCCGCCGTAGAAAAGCGCCAGGCCGGCGGGGGTCATCATCATCACCAGGGCCGTCGACACGATCATCCACGCGGTGTCCCCGGAGTTGAGCACCGCCGGCCCCGCCCAGGCGGAGGCCGCCGGCAACCAACATACGGTCCCAACCATTGCAACCAACCAGCGCTTGTTCATGGTTTACTGCCTTTCTCGGGGAGTCTCACCCCTGATCGATTTTTGGAAGACGCTCCAGAAGCGCTTCCTTGATGGCGGAGACCCGCTCGGGGTCGTCCACTTTCTGGCCGCTCAGGTCCCGGACGTAAAAGACGTCCACCACCTGGTCCACCTTGGTCGCGATCTTGGCCACCCAGATGTCGAGCTCGCAGCGGAACAGAACGTCCGAAACGCTGTAGAGCAGGCCAGGAAAGTCGTAGGTAAAGATTTCGAAGATGGTGAAGAAGCTCGAGCTGGCGTTGTCGACCCGCACCCGGTGGGGCTTTCTGGCGGTCCGGGGCCTGACCCCGGGGGCCGCATCCAGGCGCGGCTGGAGGGCGGCGGCCAAATCCAGCGTTCCGGAGAGCACCGCGCGGAGGTTCTCCTCCGCGCGGTGCCATTTTTCCGCTTCGAAAATCGAGTCCGGCGGCGGGGTCACCTCGAAGACATCGAGCGCCGTGCGGTTGCGCCAGGTGAAGACCTGAACATCGAGAATGTTGATGTTGTTCAGGGTGAAGACCCCGGCCAGGCTGGCGACCAGGCCGGGACGGTCCTGGGCGCAGACGGTCACCTTGCGGGTGGCGCCGCCGGCGGAAGGCTGGATGTCCCAGACGAAATCGGCGTTCGCCAGCCGTTGAAACAGATCCATGTGGCCGGCGATCTGCTCCGCCGGCACCGACAGCAGGTAGCGTGGGCTCAGGGCCGGGAATACGTTTTCCATCCTCCGGCGGGCGGCTTCGGAGCCGGCGGCGGCCAGAAGCGCCGCCCGCTTGCCCTCGCTGGCGGTTATGGCTTTATCGCTGGCCAGCTCCCCTCTTTCAAGGACGTTCAGCACCTTGAGGAAAAACGTCCGCAGCAGGTGCGAGGTCCAGTCGTTCCAGGCGGCCGGGCCGGTCGCCATGGAGTCGGCCACCGTGAGAAGATAGAGCATCTTCAGACGCTCGGGGTCCTTGATGCGTCGGGCGCAGACGATGGCGGTTTCCTCATCGTGGATGTCGCGGCGCGTGGCCGTCTTGATGAGATAGAGGTGCTCGCGCACGAGAAACGCCACCGTTTCCGCCTCTTCCGCTGTCAGCCCTCTCTCGCCGAGGATGCGGCGGACCATTTCCGCGCCGGTTTCGGAGTGGTCTTGGCCGGCCTCGGCCTTTCCGATGTCGTGCAACAGGGCCGCCCAGAGCAGGAGCGGCTTGTTTTTCAGTTCACGGTAGAGCCGGGCGTATAGCTTTTCGGCGGAGCGCTCGCCCGAGGCGAGCTCTTTGATCGTCTGGACGCAGCGCAGCAGATGCTTGTCGACGGGGTAGAGATGGTACTCGTCGTATTGAATCCGGTTCGAGATCCCCTGGAACTCGGGCAGAAGCGCGCCGAGAAATCCGGTGGCCAGCATGTCGTCCAGAAGACCGGCGGTGGCCTCCGGGGCCAGAAGGATGCGTTCGAAGGTCCGCACGATCTCAGGCGCCGAGCGATAGGCCGGTCCGGCGAGGTGCCGGAATTCCCGGATCAGGCGCTTGGCCTCGCCGGTCAGCGGCGCCCGCAGCCGCGCACTTTCCTCGAAGGCCCGGATGAGCAGCTCCGGACGCTTGAGGATCGCCTCGGGCTGGGTGAAGCTGAGCATGCCCGAGGGGAGGATCGTGATGCCTTCCAGGGGGGTTTTCGATGCCCGCCGCCTCTTTTTCTCGGTGCCCAGTTCGTGCAGGAGCATGAGGTGCTGCTGCTTCACCAGCTCCATCCGGCGGTGGAGATCGCCGAGAAAACGTTCGACCGGCTGCTGTCCGGACTCGGGTTTGTATTTCAGCCGTTCGGCGATGGTGATCTGGTGCTCGAAATGCAACTGGTCGCTTTTGCGCCGGCTGATGTGGTGCAAGTGGTTGCGAACCGTCCAGATGAAGCCGAGAGCCTCCCACAGTTCCTGGAACTCGGCGTGGGAGAGCAGTCCGAAGTACTCCAGGTCGCGGGGTTGGCGCAGGTCGGCCTCCAGCCGGGCCACCCAGAGCATGGTGTGGTAATCGCGCAACCCGCCCTGGCCTTCCTTCAGGTTGGGCTCCAGCAGGTAGGCGGAGTCGCCGAATTGGCCGTGCCGGCTGCGGGTGTAGGCTGCGAGCTGCTCCAGCAGGCGCTCCGGATGCCTGCGAATGACCTTGTCTCTGATTTGGGTCATCAGCCCGGAATAGAGCATGGACATGCCGCAGATGAAACGGGCATCCATGAGCGGTGTCAGCACGTTCAGGTCCTTGGATGCGAGCGAAAGGCATTCCTTCAGGGAGCGAGTGGCATAACCCACGTCCATCCCGATGTCCCAGAGCGGGTAGATCATTTCACGGATGAGATTTTCGGCATCGGCCGGAATGCGCTTGGCAAACAGGAACAACAGATCCACATCCGAGTGCAGGCACTGCTCCTCCCGGCCGTAGCCGCCCAGGGCGACGATGGCGTAGGGGTTTTTGTTGATCTCCATGCGCGGGCCGGTCATGCTCGTCTCAAAGGCCTGCTCGAAGTAATCGTCCAGAACGCGGGCTTGCTGCTTCATGAAGTCGGGCTGCCGGCCGCGCAAAAAGCGCTCGGTCAACTGGCCGACTTTTTCCTGCAACTGCTGGCTGGCGGATTCGTGTGCGTTCTGAATAACGGGCATTCTGTGCTCCTGATGGTTCAGTTGGGTTTGAGCAAGGCGTGTGCCAGGCACCTGCATTGCTGATTAAAATGTATAAAGGCAGATGGTTATGTGATTTTGAGCAGCGGCGAAGGGTTGGTGAAAATTACAAAATTGAATTATTGTTTATTTTTTAAATTACAAAATTGTTTTTTTCCGGCCGACCTGCGACGGTCACCCGGTGCGGAAGACGGTCTGCCAGATGTGCCGGATGCGCTGCTGCAGGGGTTCGAATTTTTCCACCGGCACCAGGGCGGGTTTTTCCTGGAGGCTCAGCTGGTGGGCGGCGGCGCGATAGATGAGGTAGGCGTGCTTGAGCACGTGGGCCGTGAATTCGTTAAGGACGGCGGAGCCGATCAGCGTCTGGATCAGGCGCACGTTGTCGGTCCAGACTACCAACTCCGGGTAGCGATGGGCGTAGAGCAGGGCCAGGTACTGAACGAGAAACTCGATATCGACGATTCCGCCGGGATCCTGCTTCAGATCGAACGCTCCCGCCTCCGGCGGCCGGCGTTCGCGGCGCATGCGCTCGCGCATCTCCATGACGTCGGTGCGCAGCGCCTCCTGCGGCCGCCGGCGAGCCAGCACCTCGGCCCGGATGGCCTCGAAGCGCGAGGTGATCAGGCGGTCTCCGCTCACCGCCCGCGCCTTGATAAGCGCCTGATGCTCCCAGGTCCAGGCCTCGGTGAGCTGGTAGTCGCGGAAGGCCTCCACGTGTTGGACGAGAATCCCGGAGATGCCGCTCGCCCGGAGCCGGGTGTCGATGTCGTATACCCGTCCGGCGCGGGTGTGTGAATTCAGGATGTGGATCACTCGCTGGCCCAGGCGGTTGAAAAACTGGGCGTTGTCGGTGGGTTGGGGGCCGCCCTTCGTCGGGCCGTCGATGCCCGCGTGCAGGAAGACCAGGTCCAGGTCGGAGCCGTAGCCAAGTTCGAGCCCGCCCAGTTTGCCGTAGGCGATCACGGCAAAGCCGCGGTCGCAGGGAGCCCCGTTCAACATGCAGACGGGCGTGCCGTGCCGTTCCACCAGGTGCTGCCAGGCCAGGTCCACCACGGCGTTGATCACGACCTCGGCGATGTCCGAGAGGTAGTCGCTGACCCGCATGAGCGGCAGTTGGCCGCTGACGTCGGCGGCGGCCACCCGCAGGACGTTGACCTGTTTGAAGATGCACAGCTCTTCGATCTGGGCCTCCAGATCGTCGGCCGGTGCCCGCTTCAGGCGGTGGGTGATCTCGGCGGCGATGGCGTCCCGGTTCGGGGGGCGGTAGAAGGTGCGCGGGTCGAGCAGTTCGTCCAGCAGGACCGGGTGCTGGGCCAGGAAAGAGGCCACCCAGGGGCTTGCGTTCGTGAGATTCACGAGGTGGCCGAGGGCCGCCGGGTACTCCAGGAGCAGGGCCAGATAGCTCGTCCGGCGTTGGATGGAACGGATCAGGCCCGCTATCCGGTGCAGCGTGGGCAGGGGCTGGGCGGCGCGGCCGGTTTCCATCAGCACCAGAGGGATCAGCCGGTCGAGGCGTTGACGGCCGGTTGCGCTCAGGGCGCGGGTTTCGAAGTCTCCGCGCAGTCCATCCAGGACCTGAAGCGCCTCGCCGGCCGGGTCGTAGCCGATCCTGTTGAGGATGCCGGCCGCCTCGGAGGGGCCGATGCGCTGCTGCCAGATCGCGCTCAGCTCGTTTTCAAGGTCCCGGTCCCGGCGGTCGCCATCGGTGCTTTGCAGCAGGAGTTGGAAGTGGCCGTGGACCGCCTCGCGGTGCCGCTTGAGCACCGCCCGAAACTGCGCCGGGTCCTCAAACCCCAGGCTGGCCGCCAGCCGGGCCAGGCCCTTGGGGTCGGCCGGCAGCTGATGGGTCTGCTGGTCGGCGAACTCTTGGAGTCGGTGCTCGACGGTGCGCAAAAAGACATAGGCGGCATCCAGCTCCCGGCAGACTGTTTCCTGGATGGTGCCGCTTGCGGCCAGCGCAGCGAGAACTTCACGGATCGTTCGTTTCTGAAGGTCCGGGCTGACGCCGCCCCGGATCAACTGAAACATCTGCCCGAAGAACTCGACCTCGCGGATGCCGCCCGGCCCGAGCTTGATGTTCTGCTGCATTCCCTTGCGGGTCACCTCCTGGGCGATCATCTGCTTCATCGCCCGCAGGGACTCGAAGGCGCCGAAGTCCAGGTAGCGCCGGTAGACGAAGGGATGCAGGCGCTTGAGGAGGCCCTCCCCGGCGGCCGTGTCCCCGGCCACCACCCGGGCCTTGATCCAGGCATAGCGCTCCCAGTCTCGGCCCTGCTCCTGGTAGTATTGCTCCATGGCATCGAAGCTGACGACCACGGGCCCGTTGTCCCCGAAGGGGCGCAGCCGCAAATCGACCCGGAAAACAAAGCCCTCGGGCGTGGGCTGGCCGATGACGTGGACCAGCTTGCGGCACAGGCGGGTGAAGAAATCCTCGTTCGGCACCGGCGGTTCGGATCCCCGGGTTTCCCCGGCGGCGGAGAAGGCGAAAATAAGGTCTACGTCCGAGGAAAAATTGAGCTCGCGCGCCCCGAGCTTTCCGAGGCCCAGCACCACCAGGCGGACGGGGGCCCCATCCGTTGAGACCGGTGTGCCCTGTTCGTCGCACTGCCGGCGGAAGAGCCAGGAAAGGGCCTGCTCGAGGCAGGCCCCGGCCAGATCGGACAGATCGGCGGTCACCTCCGCAAGGTCGGCGCGCCCGAGAAGATCGCGCCAGGCGATGCGCACCATCTCCCGGCGCCGGAAGCGGCGCAGGCGGACGGCGAGCGCTTCGAGGTCGGCGGTCCCCTCCAGGGCGGCCGCGAGCCGGGCGGCTGTTTGCCCGGGGGGCGCTCCCTTCTGGAGGTCCCCGCTCTCCCAGAGTTCGGCCGCCAGCGCGGGGTCGGCGATCAGGCTTTCGGTCACAAAATCGCTGAAGGCCATCACCCGCTGCAGCGGATCCTGAAAAGCGGCCTCCGGCGGCAGACAGTGGCCGGTCTCATTGCAGGCCTGCTGCAGGCGCGTGCGTTTGTTTTCGACATCCGCCGTCAGTATCGCCGGCAGCTGTTCCGGTTTCATCGGGCATAGCCCCATTCCCGCAGCCGCTGGGCGGCGTGCTGGGCGTACTTGCCCTGCTGCACCTGCTGGAGATACCGGCGGTAGTCACGGGCGGCCTCCGGCCGGTGGTTCATGCCCTCCTGGGCATATCCCATGAAGAAGAGGGTGTTGGGGTTTCCCGGCAGCAGGCGCTGGGAGGCCTGGAAGTCCTGGTAGGCGGATTCATACTCTTTCAAGTTGAGCGCCGCGAAGCCGCTCAGGTGATGGCCCTGGGCCTCCTGGGGGTAGACGGCCTTGGCCTGCTTGGCATACCGCGCCCCTTCGCTGTATTTCTTCTGGATGAGTTGGCATTTGGCCATCGAGACCAGCCCGGCGTAGTCGTTGGGCGCCTGTCTCAAAGCACTCTGGTAGTGGTCTTCGGCCTGGCCGTAATTTTTGGCGGCGAGGGCCTTGTCGCCCTTCTGCATCTCGTCGATGGCGCCCTTGATGGAGCGCAGCCGCGCGGTGTTGTCCATGAAGCGCTCGCGGTAAAGCGGCAGACCCTTGGAGGAAGCATACGTGGTGCGTACGGCATTCACGGCGGTCTGGTAGCGTTCGTCGCTCATGGGGTGGGTGGAGAACATGAGCTCGATCGAGCTCGGCTTGGATTTGTTCAGGCTGTTGAGCATCTCCATCAATTCGACCATGCCATCGGGGCCGTAGCCGGCCTTCACCATGTACTCGGTGCCGAGGGCGTCGGCCTGGCGCTCGTTGTCGCGGCTGTAGCTCGCCAGAAAGGCCCCGGCGCCGAAGCCGCCCAGGGCGGAGGCAACCTGGCCCAGGCCGGGCGCGGCCACGTCGGCAATGATCGACAAACCGCCGACCAGAATGTTCGAAACCTGGCCCTTGGACATCTGCTCGGCCGTGTGCCGCGCGTTCACGTGCCCGATCTCGTGTCCCAGCAGTGCCGCGAGTTCGGCTTCGTCGTTCAGACTGGCGACAATGCCCCGGGTGCAGGCGATGCTGCCGCCGGGGAAAGCGTAGGCATTGATGTAGGTGGCGTTGACCACCCGGAAGGAGTAGGGCATGTTCGGCCGGTGGGTCCGCGCAGCCAAGGCGCGGCCGACGCCGCTGACGTAGGCGTTCAGGGCCGTGTCCTGGACGGGGCCGTAGTCGTCGGAGAACTGCATGGGCGAATACTGGCGGTCGATCTGGATCTCCTCCTCCTCGGAGACCGTCATGAACTGGGTGCTTCCCGTGACCGGGTTGGTGGCGCAGCCGGCGGCGACGCCGGCCGCCGCCATGCCGGTCAGCCACATGAACTGGCGGCGGCTCAGTGCGCCGCGGCCATCCAGGCGAACGTCGTAGGGTTTCATGGGTTCCTCCCGGGGGTGGTCGTCTGGTCATCCGATCATCGGCGCCCTACCTGCCTCGGGCGCCCTGCACCATGGTTGCGAACGTGGGGAAAATGATAAAAGAAATGCCCAAGGGTGTCAAACGCGGTCGGCCTTCGGACCGGAAGCGGCATTCTACAAATTTGCAATATTTTTCCATTCCCACCGCGGCGGTGTAATTTCGGTTGACTCCGTCTTTATTTTAATTCATAAAACTCTCTTCCAGGCAACGCCCGCCTGCGTCCTCCGGCATTGGGCGTGGCCTGAACGCGCATCCGCAGCGGGCTTGCCCGGAACCGGTTGGAGGCCGTGGCACGCGGGTTGCAGATTCCTGCGGATGAGCTGGACCCACGAGAGGGGATTCACGGGGTCGTGGCGGCGGCAGGTTCGATGTCCAGCCCCATCGGGTCCCGCGACGTTTCCGAACCGCCCGAGTCCGTCATTTTTCCCGGATTGAGTCGCCGCATTGCATTAAAGGCTGTTGAAGACCGTGCCCCGGCGTCCGGCGCGGCAGGGGGGAATCGTTTTCCGGCGCGGGGCTTTCGCCGCTTTGCCGGGAGCATTGGTTTCCCGCGAATGCCGGGCATCGACCCACGCTTCCAGCGATAGGAGTCTCACATGTGTCGCTTGTTTGCCATCACCAGCAAGGAGCCGCTGTCGCCCATGGTGGCCATCGAGGCGCTCAACGTCATGCGGGAGGGCCACGACGGCTCCGGCGTCGGGCTTTTTCTGCGGGATCTGAGCGGGCCCTTCGAGGACATGAAAGACGCGCCGATCCTCTCCGGGATTTTCAGCGAAGAGGGGCTGAAGCGCCTGGACGCCTACATGATGGACGTCGGCTTCATGACCAAGTACAAGATCTCCATCAAGGTGCCCAAGACCCCGCCGCCCGGAGTCCCGCGTCGGGACATCTACCTCATCCGGGCCTATGAGGTCCCGGAAGAGTGGGAGGGCATGAGCGGTGAGGAGCTCGAGCACCGGCTGATGACGACCCGCCTCCGGCTGCGGGCCATGGGCGAGGAGAAAGAGGACATGATCGTCTTTTCGTTCTGGCCGGATGTGATCATGATCAAGGAGATCGGCGACCCCATGGCGGTGGCGCGCCACCTGCGGCTGGACCGCAAGGAACTGGCGGCGCGGGTGATCATGGCCCAGGGCCGCCAGAACACCAACTACGCCATCGACCTGTATGCCTGCCACCCCTTTTTCATCCAGGGTTTCGCCAGCATGACCAACGGTGAGAACACGGCGTTTGTCCCCATCCGGACCTTCCTGGAGTCCCGGGGCTTTCCCGGCTATGTCGGCTACAACTCGGACTCGGAGGTTTTTACGCACATCCTGCATTACGCCCACCGCACGCTCGGCTTCGGGATCGAGGCCTACAAGCACGTGATCACGCCGCTGCAGGACGAAGACATCGAGCAGCACCCCGACGCGCATTTCCTGCGCAATCTGAAACAGACCTGCCGGCCGCTCATCATCGACGGTCCCAACTGCGTGATCGGCTGCCTGCCCGACGGGAGCCTGTTCATGGTCCAGGACCGCAAGAAGCTGCGCCCGGGGGTGGTCGGGGGCAAGCCCGGGGTGTTCGCCTTCTCCTCGGAGATTTGCGGCCTGGACGCCGCGATTCCCCTGCGGGACAAGAGCAGGGATTTTCAGCCCATGTACCTGGACACGGCGGTCGTCGGTCCGGGCCGCCAGGAGGTGGCCATATGCAGCCAGAAAGACCCATTACCCCCAGTTCGCTGAGCGTCAAGGACCTGCCCTGGCAGATCCTGTGGGACAAGGCCACCTGTACGCTCTGCGGCAAGTGCACGGCCGTGTGCCCGGTGAACGCCATTGAGCTCGGCGTTTTCCGCAAGCGCCGGCTCGAGCCGCCGATCGGCTTCATGGAGGCCCCGGCCACCGTCTACCAGTCCTATTACGGCGTCCGCCAGAAGACCGATCCGGCCTACGCCTGCGTGGGCTGCGCCATGTGCAACATGGTCTGCCCCAACAACGCCATCGGCCCGGCGCGCGCCGACGAGGCGGACAAGCTGCGCTTTCACATCGACCGCGGCGGCCAGCCCCGGCGCCGCGGCGGCCGGCGCAACGTGCCCGGGGTTCTGCTGGACCGCATCAAGTTCATCCGCATCTCCATGCTGACCGACCCGGCCCTCGATGCCGGCCGCCACGAGTTCGAGCTGCGCACGCTGCTGGGCCGCGTGCTGCCCCCGGAGCAGAACCTGAAGCACATCCGCGAGCACGGCTGGATCCCGCCGGTGCGCGAGATCTACCCCCTCATCATCGGCGGCATGTCCTTCGGCGCGCTCTCGCCCAACATGTGGGAGGGGCTGCAGATGGGGGTGGCCTACCTGAACGAGGAGCTCGGTATGCCGGTGCGCATGTCCACCGGCGAGGGCGGCTGCCCGCCGCGGCTGCTGCGCTCGCGCTTCCTCAAGTACGTCATCCTGCAGATCGCCAGCGGCTACTTCGGCTGGGACGAGATCCTGCACGCGATCCCCGAAATGAAGGAGGACCCCTGCGCGATTGAGATCAAGTACGGGCAGGGAGCGAAGCCCGGTGACGGCGGACTGCTCATGTGGTACAAGGTCAACCGCCTGATCGCGGCCATTCGCGGGGTCCCCTCGGGGGTGAACCTGCCGAGCCCGCCCACCCACCAGACCCAGTACTCCATCGAGGAGTCGGTGGCCAAGATGATCCAGTCCATGTCCATGGCCTGGGGGTTCCGCGTCCCGGTCTACCCCAAGATCTCCGGGACCTCCACCGCGCTGGCGGTGCTGAACAACCTGACCCGCAACCCCTACGCGGCGGGGCTGGCCATCGACGGCGAGGACGGCGGCACGGGGGCGGCCTACAACGTCTCCATGAACCACATGGGGCACCCCATCGCCAGCAACATCCGCGACGGCTACCAGACCCTCGTCAAGCTGGGCATGCAGAACCAGCTGCCGCTGTTTGCCGGCGGCGGCATCGGCAAGAGCGGGAACCTCGCCGCCAACGCGGCCGCGCTGATCATGCTGGGGGCGAGCGGAATCCAGACCGGCAAGTACATCATGCAGGCGGCGGCCGGCTGCCTGGGCTCCGAGTCCGACCGCTGCAACATCTGCAACATCGGGCTCTGCCCCAAAGGGATCACGGCCCAGGACCCGCGCCTGTACCGCCGGCTGAACGTGGACGACGTCGCCCAGCGCCTGGTGGACGTGTACTTGAGCTTCGACACCGAGTTCAAGAAGATCGTGGCGCCGCTGGGCCGCTCCACTTCGCTGCCGATCGGAATGTCCGACGCCCTGGGCGTGGATGACTTCCGCACGGCCGAGCGGTTGAGCATTAAATATGTGGTTTGATCGAGCTCGAGGCTCAAAGCTGAAGGCGCAGGGGAAAAGCACCCGAAGAGCCCCGGCCGGCCAGCTCGAATCACGTTCTATCCATGGCGCTTAAAAAAAGCGTCCGGAGCAACCATATGAGCGAACCCAAACAGAGCAGTTCGACAGCGGTTCACCTGATTGCGGGCCAGCAGGACGGCGAGCGTGTGCGCTCGCGCATCCTCGAAGAGCAGGTCCAGAAGGCGATCGCCGACGGGCATCGTCGGCTGCAGATCGAGGCCTTCGGCCAGCACGGCATCGGCGGCCGTCTCTGGCGGGCCGGGGCCGACACCGTGACCATCCGCATCACCGGCCACCCCGGCCAGCGCGTGGGCGCCATGGGGTTTCCCAACACCGCCATCGAGGTCGACGGCCCGGTCTCCGACGACGTGGGCTGGCTCAATGCCGGGGCCGAGATCATCGTGCACGGCAACGCCGGCAACGGCGCCGCCAACGCCATGGCCCAGGGCCGGGTGTATGTCGGCGGCAACATCGGCGCCCGGGGCATGACCATGACCAAGCAAAACCCGCGTTTCAGCCCTCCGGAGCTGTGGGTGCTGGGCTCGGTGGGGGATTATTTCGGAGAGTTCATGGCCGGCGGGACCGCCGTGGTCTGCGGCCACGAGGCACAGACGCCCGCCAATGTCCTTGGCTACCGGCCGCTGGTCGGGATGGTCGGAGGCAAGGTTTTCTTCCGCGGCCCGCATGCCGGCTTCAGCCAGGCCGACGCCCGCATGGCCCCCATCGGAGACCCGGACTGGGAATGGCTGCTCATGCACCTGAAGGTGTTTCTGAAAAAGGTCGGCCGCGGCGAGCTGCTGCGCGCTTTCTCCGAGCGCGAGAACTGGCAGCTTTTGGTCGCGCGCCGGCCGAACGAGAAAACCGGCAGGTCGGCCCAGCCGATCGAGGGCTTTCACCGCGCGGTCTGGGACGCCGAGCTGGGTCGGGGCGGCCTGATCGGCGATCTCAGCCAGATCGACCGCGGGGTGATTCCCGTCATCACCACCGGCGCGCTGCGGCGCTTCGTGCCGGTCTGGGAAAACCAGAAATACGCCGCCCCCTGCGAGGCCAGCTGTCCGACGGGGATCCCGGTGCAGCGCCGCTGGCAGCTCATCCGCGAGGGCCGGGTGGACGAGGCCGTCGACCTCGCGCTCGCCTACACCCCCTTTCCGGCCGCGGTTTGCGGCTACCTCTGCCCGAACCTGTGCATGCAATCCTGCACACGGCAGATCGCGGCCATGGCGCCGGTGGATACCACCCGGATCGGCCAGGCCAGCATTCGCGCCCGGCTGCCCGAGCTGCCGCCGCTGACCGGCCGGCGCATCGCGGTCGTGGGCGGCGGCCCGGCCGGGCTCTCGGTCGCCTGGCAGTTGCGCCTCAAGGGGCATGACGCCACCGTTTACGAGGTGGCCGGGCGGCTGGGCGGCAAGTTCACCCGGGTCATCCCGGAAAGCCGGATCCCCCGCGAGGTGGTCGAAACCGAGCTCAAGCGCATCCGTGAAACCCTGCCTCACGTCCATCTGCAGCAGGCGCTCGGCACCGAGGAGGTGGCCCGGCTGAGGGAGGATTTCGACTTTCTCGTGTTCGCCACCGGCGCCCAGAAACCGCGCATGCTCTCCATCCCGGGCATCGAGCGGGCGGTCTCGGCGCTCGATTTCCTGCAGGCCGCCAAGGCGGGAACCGCCGCCTGCGGCCGACGGGTGGTCGTGATCGGCGCGGGCAACGTCGGCTGCGACGCCGGCACCGAGGCCCGCCGCCTCGGCGCGGAAGAGATCCTGCTGCTCGACGTGCAGCAGCCGGCCTCTTTCGGCAGGGAGCGCCAAGCCGCCGAAGCCGCGGGCGCGAAGTTCCGCTGGCCCGTGGTCACCCGCGAGATCACCGCCGCCGGGGTCCAGCTTGCCGACGGCGAGGAGATCCCCGCCGACACGGTCATCGTCTCCATCGGCGACGTCCCGGATCTCTCTTTCGTGCCGGCGGGCATCGCCGTGGAGCGCGGGTTCATCAAAGTCGACGCGAGCTACCGCACCAGCGACCCGAAAGTGTTTGCCATCGGCGACGTGGTGCGGCCCGGTCTTCTGACCGAGGCCATCGGCGCCGGCCGCGTGGTGGCCCAGGCCATCTGCGATGCGTCCGACGGGCGGACGCCGGCGCCTTTCCGGCGTCAGATGATCGAGAAGCGGCGGGTGACCGCCGAATACTTCGACCCGCGGATCACCGTGTTCGCGGATGTTCACCAGTGCGGCTCCCAGTGCCTGTCCTGCGGCGCCTGCCGGGACTGCGGGGTCTGCGTGGCGGTCTGCCCGCAGGGGGCCATCCGCCGCAATGCGCTGGAAGGCAAGGCTTACGAATACGCGGTGGACGAAAACCTGTGCATCGGCTGCGGGTTCTGCGCCGGGGCCTGCCCCTGCGGGGTGTGGGACCTGGAGGAAAACGTTCCGCTGGAATGAAGGCAAGAGGAAAGTGCCTATAGTGCCTAAAATTAAAACCCCGGGTAACCGACCCGGAGTTATTAAATCGAAATCCGTTGATGGCTTTTTTTGTTCAGCTTCTTCTGTGAGTTGGATCTGCTCGGGAAGAGAAAGGCACCCCATGTCGACATACGGCCGATTGACGGCAATTGATGTTTCCGACAAACCGCGGGAGTCCTGCGGCATTTTCGGGATCTGCGGCCACCCGGAGGCATCCGCGGTAACCTACTTCGGCCTTTATGCCCTGCAGCACCGGGGCCAGGAGAGCGCCGGCATCGCGGTGGTGCGCGACGAGAGCATCTTCGCCCACCGCGGCATGGGCCTGGTGCCCGATGTGTTCGACGTCGATCACCTGGAGGAGCTGGAGGGTTGCTGCGCGATCGGACACGTGCGCTACTCCACCACCGGCAGCTCCATCCTCACCAACGCCCAGCCGTTCATCGTGCGCCACCGCCAGAAGAGTTACGCGGTCGGGCACAACGGCAACATTACCAACGCCCACGTCCTCAAGGAGGAGCTCGAACAGGCGGGCTCCATCTTCCAATCGACCATGGACAGCGAAATCATGCTGCACCTGTTCGTCAAAAACCTGATACACGGCTTTGAGGAGGCCCTGGTCCGGTCCGTGGCCCGGCTGGAGGGTGCATTTTCCTTCGTCATGCTCACCAGCCGGGGCGAGGTGGTCGGCATCCGGGACCCCAACGGCTTCCGGCCGCTGTGTCTGGGGAAGATCAACGGCAGCCACGTGCTGGCCTCGGAAAGCTGCGCGCTCGACCTGGTGGAGGCGGAGTTCGTGCGGGAGATCGAGCCGGGCGAAATCGTCATCATCACCCGGGACGGCATCCGCAGCATCCGCACGCCGGCGGCCGCCCGACGGGCCTTCTGCATCTTCGAGTTCATCTACTTCGCGCGGCCGGACAGCACCATCGACGGCAAGAACGTCTATCTCATGCGCAAGGCCTTCGGCCGGCGGCTGGCGCAGGAAGCGCCGGTGGCGGCCGATTTTGTCATGCCGTTTCCGGACTCCGGGACCTATGCGGCGGTGGGCTATTCCGAAGAGTCCGGCATTCCCTATGAGATCGGGATGATCCGCAACCACTACGTCGGCCGGACCTTCATTCAGCCCACCCAGAGCATGCGGGACTTCGGGGTGCGGGTGAAGCTCAACCCCGTCAAGGAACTGCTGAAGGGGAAGGAGATCATCATCATCGATGACTCCATCATCCGCGGCACCACCGTGAAGACCCGCGTCAAGGCCCTCCGGCAGCTCGGGGTGAAGCGGGTGCACATGCGGATCTCAGGGCCCCCGCACCGATTCCCCTGCCACTACGGCATCGATTTTTCAACGCGCGGAGAGCTGATTGCGGCCGGCAGGACCGAGGAGGAGCTCTGCCGGCTGCTCGGCTTGGACACCCTGCACTACCTGAGCATCGAAGGCCTCTTGGAGGCCACCGGCGTCCCCGATGCGGACAAGCGCTTCTGCAAGGCCTGCTTTGACGGGTGTTACCCCGTTTGTTTCGACGAGAGCCTGTCGAAAGGGTGTCTCGAGGGCAGATGACCGGCCTTGCGCGCCGTCCCCCTGCGCCCGGCCGCCTGACCTGAGCCAAACGCTATTCCGAAACTTGTCCTTTCCGTCCTCCCAGGGTAGAATGGATTCATTAATACGGCCGGCGTCCGCCCGCCGGCAGGAGGGGCGTCATGATCGAATCCAACTACCTGAAAGACAATATCGAAAACATTCAAAAGCTTATGGCGATCGCCGCGCTGCGCAATTTTGAGACCAAAAGCCTGGGAAAACTGCTCAAGCTCAGCAAGATCCGGGAATACGAGAACGGCGAGGCGATCATTCGAGAAGGCGATAAGGACACCTGGCTCTATTTTCTGCTCTCCGGCAAAATCCGCATCACCAAGGAAAATTTAGAGATCGGCGTCATCGACAAGAATGGCGAAATCTTCGGCGAGATGCGGATCATCGACAGCGGGCATCGCTCGGCCACGGTGGCGGCCGTCGGCCGGACGACCTGCCTGGCGGTCGACACCACCGCTAAAAACCGGTTTGCCACCCAGAGCCCCGACGAGGAGAAGCTGGACTTTCTGCTGTTGCTCTACCGCATCTTCGCCGAGTACATGTCCGTGCGGCTGCGCGTGACCAACGAGGAACTGGTGGGGGCGAAGAAGAAGATCAAGCATCTGATCTCCAAACTCTGACGACGGCTGCGTAGTAAACCCAATTTCGGCGTTGTGCTTCACCTCGCGGGCGCTGCGGCGTACCAGAAGTACGCCTCGCTCCGCGAGGTTCGCACGCCTTGAACTTGAGTTTATTGCGCAGCTATCAAACTTCGTAATGCTTCTAATCTTATGACGGTTCTGTTTGAATTCCCAGTGCTTTTGCGGCTATTCTTCTAACAAACGCGCCGGGGCCCAAGTTTAATAGTGAGTAACGAGTAACGAGCAACGAGTAAGAAATCCACTCTCCCCTCCTTCGCTAAAAGGTGCGAAGGGGGATTTCGTTCCACTCAAACACTTTAGCCGTTGCATCTATCTGGGTGTTTGATTTTTTATCCCTTAACTTTAGGCACGATAGGCATTTTAGGCACTATAGGCACTTCGCTCATGGCTTCCTCCACGGTTGAATTCAAGCGGCAGGCGGCGAACGTTTTTCTGCACGTGCTGACCCGCTGCAACCTGCGCTGCCGGCACTGCTACATCAACCCCGAGCAGCACGGCCGCAAGCGGCTGCCCATCGCGCGCATCGAGCGCTGGCTGGCGGTTTTCGCCGGCCGCAGCCCCGGCGCCAATCTCGTCCTGCTCGGCGGCGAGCCCACCCTGCACCCGGACCTGCCCCGGGCCGTGCGCTGCGCCCGGCGGTTGGGCTTTGTCAGCATCACCATCGACACCAACGGGTACCTGTTCAACGACATCCTCGACCGGGTGACGCCCGCCGAAGTGGACGTCTTCAGTTTCAGTCTGGACGGCGCTGTTGCCGGGACCAACGACCGGATCCGGGGCGGCGGCTCTTACGCGGCCTGCCTGTCCGGCATCCGCCGGGCACGGAGCCGGGGATTTCAGACGAGCCTGATTTACACGGTGAGCCGCGCCAATCTGCAGGAGCTTTCCGCGATGGGACCGTTGCTCGAGGAGCTGGGGGTCGGGCGGTTTTTCATCCAGGTGCTGGGGCTGCGGGGCAAGGCCGCGATGACCGGCTGCGATACGGACGCGGAGGAGATTTTGCGGGTGGCGCCGGCGCAGTGGCTTGCGAAAGTGCCGGCCGCGGCCGAGGCGATCGCGCGGCGGGGCATCCGGGTGGTGTACCCCAAGGTGTTTCTCCGACCGGAGGAAAAATTCGAGTGCGCGGGGCGGGTGGCCGACAACTATTTCGTCTTTCCCAACGGCCGGGTCTATCGCTGTCCGCTCTGCGAGGATTTTCCGTTGCACAGCCTGGAGCTGAGAGAGGACCGGCTGGTTGAGACGCCGCGGCTGAACGAGAGCGATTTCTTTCGGCTGGAGATCCCCGAGGGCTGCGTCATGAACCAACTCATCCAGCCCGACCCCCGGAGCGCCGCCGCCGGCCGGCCCGACTTCAAGATCGCCTGCTGCCTTCTGAAAGAAGAAATACAGCCGTCGCGCGACAGTCTCGCCCGAGGGGAAAAACGGTGGAGAAGCCGATAGCGGAATTGCTGCATGCCCTGAGAGAGTGGACCAAGGCCCACGACCGCCTGGCCCGAGGGGTTCCCGATCCGGAAAGGGCCGCCGCGGCGGCGGACGCCGCCTTCGAGCAGGTCTTGTCGACGTTGGATGAGCCGCGGGCCGGCGGCCTCTTGAACAGCCTCATTCCATCGGCGCGCGATCGCATCCTGGCCGATCCGCAGCGGTTCGCGGCTGAGCTCGAGGCCCGGCGCGCGGAAATTCTCGCGGTCGAAGCGTTGATGACGAAAGGCGCCGGCGGGCGTCTCGAGGATATCGAACGACTCTATCGATTGCATGCGCGTGCGCGGCGGCCTCCGGAGTCATTCCCGGACGATGCGGATGCGCTCAAAGAGGATCTGAAAAAAATCCACGGCGGAGCCAAACAGGGTGTTGCGGACAGCCGGCCGATGGGACGCAAGCAGAAGAAAAAGGTCAAGCGCAAAATCGCCCAGGGGTTGACCTCCGCATTGTTCGGGGCCGCCGTTATCGCAGCCAACACGCAGCTGCCCGCCCTGTTTGCGTTTTCCTATGGCCTGGGAGGGGCGGCCCTGCACCAGGCGCTACGCGATTTTGCGGGGGAACCGGCGGAGTGAAGGAGGCCGGGCCTGCGATGAAACCGCTCACCCTGCGCCACAGGATCATCGCGCTTCTCAGGGAGCGGGAGATGGACGCGCGGGAGCTCTCCCAGGAGCTGGGGATCAAGGAGAAGGAGGTCTACGAGCACCTCGTGCACGTCGAACGCTCGGCGGCGGCCGCGGGCACCCGGTTCATCCTCACCCCCAGTCAATGCCTGCTGTGCGGCTACCGGTTCGCGGATCGCCGCCGGCTCACGCGTCCCACCCGCTGCCCTGAGTGCAGACGCTCCAGGCTCCAGAGCCCTTCCTTCAGGATTGACTAAAGGGGGTGCGGCTCGCCGCGCGGGCAACTCGTTTCGCCTGAACCCAAACAGCTGCCGGCGGATTTGCTTGACGGCCGGCTAATTGACTTAAGTCAATTTATTATCTCTACGAACCAGCTATAGAAACACCGAGCGCATCTTACTGTCCTACGCCCACCCTTCGGTAAGGGCCCCCTGCGGCGCTGCGCCATCGCATGTGCCAGGCCCTTCGGCAGAAACCCTTCTGGCGAGGTTGCGAAGCGATGAAGCTCTTGAAAAAGCTCAACTGGAAGGTCCTGTTGCTGCTAACGCTTCTGGGAGGCGCGGTCGGCGTTTTCGTGGCTTTCGGCCCGCCCCAGCTCATGGCTAAGACCGAAAGCCCCCTGTTCTGCAACTCCTGCCACGTCATGGAATCCCAGTTCGAGGCGTGGTTCAACGTCGGCGCCCACCGCACGATCCGCTGCGTCGACTGCCACCTGCCGCACGAGAACATGCCGGCCTACTACGTCTGGAAATCCATCGACGGCATGAAGGATGTCATGGTGTTTTATTCCGGTAAGACCCCGGAAACGATCACGATCTCCGCGCGCGGGAAAAAATTCGTTCAGGCCAACTGCATCCGCTGCCATTCCGAGCGCGTGGCCATGATCAACCAGGACCGCAACTGCTGGGACTGCCACCGGTTCCTTCAGCACCACCTGGCCGGCGTCCGAATGACGAACTGAAACCCATCGATCGCTTAAATTCAAACCATCTTAGGAGGGGGAGATGTCTCACAGCGCAAAACACATCCTGGCGGTCGGCTTGTGCATGGCCCTGGCCTTCGTCCTTGTTGCATGCGAGCCGCCCAAGCCGCAGATGGTCAAGACCGTCAACATCCCGGACGGGGAAATCGATCCGGCGGTCTGGGGCAAGGCCTATCCGGAGGAGTACGAGCTTTGGAAAAAAACCGCCGAGCCCGTTTCCGCCCGCCGCAGCCGGTACAAGATCGGCATGGACGGCGGGTCGGTCAGCGTGGACAAGCTCTCCATGTATCCCTACATGGCGCTGCTGTTCAACGGCTGGGGGTTCGGCGTGGAGTACAACGAGCCCCGCGGCCACGCTTACATGTTGCGCGACCAACTCGAGATCGACGCCTCGCGCATCGGCGCGGGCGGGGTTTGCCTGAGTTGCAAAACTCCCTATGCTCCGGGGCTGGAAAAGCAGATGGGGACCGATTACTACAAAAAGCCCTTCAAGGAAGTTCTGGGCATGATCCCGGAGAAAAACCGGGACCTGGGCGTGGCCTGCATCGACTGCCACGACAACAAGGACATGAGCCTCAAGCTTTCGCGCGGGTTTACTTTGGTTGAGGCCTACAAGGCCATGGGCACCGACCCCGCCAAGCTGACCCGCCAGGAAATGCGCTCGGCGGTGTGCGGCCAGTGCCACGTGACCTACAACATCAAGAAAGACAGCGAGAACAAGTCGGTCGGTCTTTACTTCCCCTGGCAGAACAGCAAGTTCGGCGCCATCACTATCGAGGACATCATCAGGCAGATCCGCAGCGATGAGACCATCAAGGAGTGGAAGCAAAGCGTCACCGGGTATAAAATGGCGTTCATCCGCCACCCGGAATACGAACTGTGGACCAACAACAGCGTGCACTTCAAGGCCGGCGCCTCCTGCGCCGACTGCCACATGCCCTACACCATCAGCGGGGTGCACAAGGTGTCGGACCACCGCGTCATGAGCCCGCTTCAGGCCGAGATGAAGGCGTGCAAGCAGTGCCACGCCGAGGGCCCCGAGTGGCTGCGCGAGCGGGTGTTCGCCATCCAGGACCGCACGGTCTCCATCATGATCCGGGCCGGGTATCAGACCGCCACCGTGGCCAAGCTGCTGGAGACGACCCACAAGGCCCAGGCGGAGGGCAAGGCCATCGACAAGCAGCTCTACGACAAGGCCAAGGAGTTCTACGAAGAGGCCTTTTACCGCAGCCTGTTCATCGGGGCCGAAAATTCGGTCGGCTTCCACAACCCGCCGGAGACCTTGCGCATCCTGGGCGACTCCGTCGCCTTCGGCAGCCGGGCCGAAGCCTACCTGCGCCAGGCCCTGACCAAAGCCGGCGTCGACGTCCCGATCAAGGTGGATCTCGAGATCATGAAGTACGTGGACCAGCGGGGTACGAAGAAACTCAAGTTCGACCCCACGGTGGAGGTCAAGGACCCCTACGGCCTTCAGGGCAAGTTCTTCTAGCCCAAAATGCCGCCCCGGGAAACGGGCGGCATTTTGACCGGGGTTATTAAAAAAAAATCGCCCCCGGCACGTTGCCGGGGGCGATTTTTTTCTTTTTACTTTTCACCTTGTACCTTCATCGCATACCATTCTACATCGCATACAGATCCTTGTCGTCGATGACCCGCACCCCTTCGCGCTTCAGCAGGGCGGTGGCCGCCGGTACGTTGTCGAAACGGAAGATCAGCACCGCGTTGCGGCCGCTCTGTCGCACGAAGGCGTACATGTACTCCACGTTGATGCCCTCCTTGGAGAGCGCCATCAGGATCCGGTGCAGCCCGCCGGGCCGGTCCTCGACCTCCACGGCCACCACTTCGTTGATCCCGACCGTGTAGCCGTTCGCGTTGAGCAGGCGTTTGGCTTTGTCGTTGTCGTTGACGATCAGCCGCAGGATCCCGAATTCGGTCGTGTCGGCCAGGGAAAGCGCCCGGATGTTGATCCCGCCCTCCTCGAAGATGCGGGTGATCGCTTCCAGCCGACCGGGCTTGTTTTCCAGGAAAATTGAGAGCTGCTCGACATTCATGTCCGCCTCCTTTAATAGTTGCGCTGGTCGATGACCCGCACGGCCTTGCCTTCGCTGCGCTGGATGCTCTTGGGCTCCACCAGCTTCACCACGGTCGTCACCCCCAGGGTCTCCCGGATGTTCTTCTCGAGCTCCCGTTCGACGCTCTGCAGGTTCTTGATGGCGTCGGAGAACATGCTTTCGTTCACCTCCACCCGGACGGTCAGCTGATCCAGGTTGGCGACGCGCTCGACCACAAGCTGGTAGTGTGGCTCGAATTTCTTGGTCTCCATGATGACGCTTTCGATCTGGGACGGAAACACGTTGACCCCGCGGATGATGAGCATGTCGTCGCTGCGGCCCTGGATCCGGCCCATGCGCACGATGGTGCGGCCGCAGCGGCACGGCTCGGGGTGCAGGACCGAGAGGTCCCGGGTGCGGTAGCGGATGACCGGGAAGGCCTCCTTGGTGATGGTCGTGAACACCAGCTCCCCGGGGGTGCCGAAGGGCAGGGTCTCCCCGGTTTTGGGGTTGATGATCTCGGGGATGAAATGGTCCTCGAAGATGTGCAGCCCGCTCTGGGCCTCGATGCACTCCACCGCCACCCCGGGTCCCATCACCTCGCTCAAGCCGTAGATGTCCATGGCCTTGAGGTTGAGCTTGCGCTCGATTTCCTCCCGCATGCGCTCGGACCAGGGCTCCGCGCCGAAGATGCCCGCCTTGAACTTGAGCTCGCCGAAGCCCACCCCCATCTCCGCGGCCGTTTCCGCCAGGTGCAGGGCGTAGGACGGGGTGCAGGTGAGCACCGTCGGGCCGAAATCCTTCATGATCATCACCTGGCGCTTGGTGTTGCCCCCCGAGATGGGGATGACCGAGGCCCCCAGCCGCTCGGCGCCGTAGTGCACGCCGAGCCCTCCGGTGAAAAGGCCGTAGCCGTAGGCGTTGTGCAGGATGTCGTCCTTGCGCGCGCCGGCCGCCACCAGGCTGCGGGCCATCATCTCGGCCCAGGTCTGGATGTCCCGGCCGGTATAGCCCACCACGGTGGGCTTGCCGGTGGTGCCGGAGGAGGCGTGGATCCGGGTCACGTTATCCATGGGCACCGCGAACATGCCATAGGGGTAGTTGTCCCGCAGGTCGGTTTTGTAGGTGAACGGCAGTTTCCGCAGGTCGGCGAGCGTGCGGATGTCGCCGGGCGCCACCCCGGCCTCGGCGAAGCGCCGCCGGTAAAACGGCACGGTGTTGTAGACGCGCGCGACGGTCGCCTGCAGGCGGCGCAGTTGGATGGCCTCCAGGGCCTCGCGCGGCATGGTTTCGAACTCTTCGTTGAAGATCATGCGTTCTTATCCTCCTCCGGGAACATGGTTTTGGACAGCTCGACGAGCTTGTATTTCTGGATCTTGCCGCTGGCGGTCATGGGGTACGCGGCGACGAAAGCCACGTGCCGGGGGATCTTGTAGCGGCTGATGCGGCCCCGGCAGAAGTCCTTGACGTCCTCTTCGGTTATGGACGCCCCCTGCTTGAGCTTGATGAAGGCGCCCACCTCTTCGCCGTACTTGCGGTGGGGCACCCCGACCACCTGCACGTCGGCGACCCCTTCCAGCCGGAACAGGTACTCCTCGATCTCTCGCGGGTATATGTTCTCCCCGCCGCGGATGATCATGTCCTTGAGCCGGCCGGTGATGGAAAGATACCCGTCGGCGCCCATCACGCCGAGGTCGCCCGAGTGCAGCCAGCCGTCGGGGTCGATGGCCCTGGCGGTCTCCTCCGGCATCTTGTAGTAGCCTTTCATGACGCTGTAGCCGCGGCAGCACACCTCGCCCTGCGCGCCGGGCGGCTGAATCTCGCCGGTTTTCGGGTCGATCACCTTGACCTCGATGCCCGGCATGGCGCGGCCGACGGTTTCGGTTTGCCGGCGGATGTCGTCGCCGATCAGGGTCTGGGTGATGACGGGCGAATTTTCGGTGAGTCCGTAGCAGATCGTGATCTCGGCCATGAACATCTTTTCGATCACCTGGCGCAAGACCGCCACCGGGCAGGGGGATCCGGCCATGATGCCGGTGCGCAGGCTGTCGAACCGGAACTTGCTGAAAAGCGTGTGGTCCAGGATGGCGATGAACATGGTGGGCACGCCGTAGAGCGCGGTGCAGCGCTCCTGCTCGACGGCGGTCATCGCCACGACCGGGTCGAAGCCCTCCAGGATGACCAGGGTGGCCCCGTGGTTCACCGCGGCCAGGACCCCCAGCACGCAGCCGAAGCAGTGAAAGAGCGGCACCGGCAGGCAGACCCGGTCTTGCGGGCCGAAGCGCTGGTTGGCGCCGATCCAATACCCGTTGTTGCCGATGTTGAAGTGGGTCAGCATGACGCCCTTGGGGAACCCGGTGGTGCCCGAGGTGTACTGCATGTTGACGACCTCGTGGGGGTCGAGGGCGGCCTGGCGGGCCCGGTAGTCCTCATCCCCGGTCATGGCGCTCAAGGCCAGGACCTCCGGGACGGAATACATACCGCGGTGCTTTTCAAGGCCCAGGAAAAAAACACGCTTCAGGTGCGGGAAACGGGCGCTCGCCAGGCGCCCGCGCTCCTGGGTCCGCAGTTCCGGGACGAGCTCGTAGACGGTCTGCAGGTAGTCGATGTCCTGGTAGCCGTCGATCAGAAAGAGATTCTCCGAGTCGGACTGCTCCAGCACGTAGGCCAGCTCGTTGATGCGGTAGTTGGTGTTGACCGTGAGCAGGACGGCGCCGATCTTGGCGGTCGCGAACTGCAGCGCCACCCAGTAGGGAACGTTGGTCGCCCACACGGCCACCTTTTCGCCCTTGCGGATGCCCATCGCCATCAGGCCGCGGGCCAGGCGATCGACGAGATCCCCGAACTGCCGGTAGGTCAGGCGGAAATCCCGGTCGACATAGACCACCGCCTCGTTGTCCGGGTAGGCGGCGACGGTCCGGTCCAGGATCTGCCCCAGTGTCCACGGCCGCAGGGTCGCGTTGTCCATGGAGTCTCCTTTGCTCGTCAATCCGGAAAGTAGAGCACGGCGTAAATGGCGGCGGGCGTTTCGCCCAGGCAGGAGACGTAGTGGGGCACGACCGAGTTGTAATAGATGCTGTCCCCCGCCTCCAGCTGGTGCGCCTCCTTGCCGTAGATGACCTCGACGCGGCCGGCGTCGACCACGATGAACTCCTCGCCTTCGTGGGAAGAGAGCGCCTTGTCAACCGCCGACTCCGGCAGCAGCTCCACGAAGAAGGGCTCCATGTGCCG
>CAZLSV010000024.1:9142-22715 GCA_964562235.1 uncultured Desulfatibacillum sp. | reverse complement strand
CGCCCCAGGGAGTAAAACTGCAGGGCGACCGGGGCGCTTTTCGAACGCAGCATGCTCAGCTCGCGGCAACGATCCCCGCGTCGAATGACGAACGGTTCCCGGCTGACCTGGTCGTCGAGAAAGGTCCCCAGGCGCACGCCGAGGGTCCGGGCGATCTTCAGCAACGGCCCCAGTGACGGGTAGAGATCCTCCTCCTCGACCAGACGGATCAGCTCGGCCGTAAGGCCGGTCCGCCGGGAAAGTTCATCCGGCGTGATCCCCTGCTTTTGCATGACGGCTTTGATGCGTTGTCCGACTTTTTCGGTTCTCATGCGATCCTCCCGCGCTGAAGAAGGCCCTACGCCCCTGCCTTGAGGTAAAAGGGGGCAGTCATACACCAGACAGCCACGGATGAAAAGAAAAAAGCGGCCGGCCGCTGCGACGAAGGCCGGTTGCGGTCCTTGACGGGCCGGGTGGAATCCATTACAGGTGCGGTCATCCATGCGCACATCGCTTTTTATCGCTATCTACGGCCGGGTCCTCGGGTTGCTGCGGCCGGTGCGGGGGCTGGCCGTCGTTCTGACCCTGGCCAACCTGGCGCTGGCGGCCGTGCCGTTTCTGGACCCCATTCTCTTCGGCAAGGCGATCGACCTGCTCACCCACGCCGCGGCGCGGGGGGCCGAGGCCACCTTTCACGACGGCCTTCGGATCTTCGGGCTGTGGGCGGCGGTCGGGGTGGGAGGCATCGGCGCGCGCATCCTGGTGTCACTGCACGCCGACCGGCTCGCCCACCGCCAGCGGCTGAACGCCACCGCCCGGTTCTTCGAGCACGTCCTGCAGCTGCACATGGCCTACCATCGCAGCTCCCACTCCGGCCGACTGCTCAAGATCATGCTGCAGGGCAGCGACCAGCTCTTCGGGCTCTGGCTGGGCATGTTCCGCGAGCACCTCTCCACGCTGGTGGCGCTGCTGGTCCTGCTGCCCATGACCCTCTTTCTCAACTGGCAGCTGGCCCTGCTGATGATCGTTCTGGTCACGGGCTCGGCCCTGCTCACCGCCTACGTCACCCGCCGCACCTTCAGCGCCCAGGGCGAAGTCGAGGCGTTCCGCTCGGTGCTGGCCGAGCGGGCGGGGGATGCCATCGGCAACGTGGTGCTGGTGCAGAGCTTCGTGCGACTCTCGGCGGAGATGCGCATGATGCGCGATGTGATCGAGCGGCTGCTCTCGGCCCAGTTTCCGGTTCTCAACTGGTGGGCCGTGGTGAGCGTGCTGCAGGGGGCGGCGGCGACCCTCACGGTCATCAGCATCTTCGCCATGGGGGCCTGGCTGAACATGAGGGGCGAGGTGAGCGTGGGGGAGATCGTGACCTTCATGGGGTTTGCCACGCACCTGCTCGGCCGCATGGACCAGGTGGTGGGCTTCGTGAACGGCCTGTTCATGGACATCCACGGTTTGAAGGAATTTTTCGATGTGCTGGACACCCGCTCGGCGGTGGCCGACCGCCCCGGCGCCCGGGCGATTGAAAACGTCCGGGGCCGGGTCGAGTTCGACCGGGTGAGCTTCAGCTATGACCCCCAGCGCAAGGCGCTGGAGGCGGTCAGCTTTACGGTGGAACCGGGCCAGACCGCGGCCCTCGTGGGCGAGACCGGCGCCGGCAAGAGCACGGCCATGGGCCTGCTGCACCGCCAGGACGACCCGCAGGCCGGGGCCATCCGCATCGACGGGGTCGACATCCGGGACGTGACCATCGATTCGCTGCGGGCGCACACCGGGGTGGTGTTTCAGGAGAGCCTGCTGTTTTACCGCAGCATCGCCGACAACCTGCGGGTCGGCAAGCCGGATGCCACCGACGCGGAGTTGGAGGAAGCGGCGCGGCTGGCCCGCGCCCACGATTTCATTCTGAAGCAGCCGCGCGGCTACCAGACGCGCATCGGCGAACGCGGCTCCAACCTGAGCGGCGGCGAGCGCCAGCGCCTGGCGATCGCCCGCGTGCTGCTCAAGAACCCACCGCTGCTCATCCTGGACGAGGCGACGAGCGCGCTCGACGCCGCGACCGAAGCCCTGGTGCAGCAGGCGCTGAAGACCCTGAAGCAGGGGCGCACCACCTTCATCATCGCGCACCGCCTGGCCACGATCCGGGACGCGGACCTGATCCTGGTGTTTCAAAACGGCCGGATCATCGAGCGCGGGAGCTTTTCAGAGCTGGTTCGCCGGGGCGGCTATTTCGCCCAGCTGGTGGCGACCCAGTTCCAGAACCCGGCTTCAACCGATTCCGGCGCCGACCCGAACGAGGCCGGCGTTCCCACCCCGTCCGACAGCATGTGAACCGGCTACCAGCTAGCGAAAAAAAAGCGGCAGCTGTTTTTCGCTGCCGCTTTTTGGTCTATGCCAATCTATTAAAATAAAATGCCGCCCAGCCAGCGGGCGGCATTTTATTTTACACGCTCGGCCTTGATGATCATGACCGTGTCCACCGGGACGTCCTGGTGGCCGCCGCGGTTGGCGGTCTTGACCTTCGTGATGGCGTCGACCACGTCCATGCCCTCCACCACCTTGCCGAAGACGGCATAGCCCCAGCCCTGAATCGTCTTGTTCTTGAAATCCAGGAAATCGTTGTCCACCGTATTGATGAAGAACTGGGCCGTGGCGCTGTCCGGCACCTGGGTGCGGGCCATGGCCAGGGTGCCGCGCAGGTTCTTCAGCCCGTTGTCGGCCTCGTTCTTGACCGGCGGCTTGGTGGACTTTTCCTTCATGCTGGCGGACATGCCCCCGCCCTGGATCATGAAGTTGGGGATGACGCGGTGGAAAATCGTGTTGTTGTAATGGCCGGCATCGACATAATCCAAAAAGTTCTGGACGGTCTTGGGCGCCTTGTCCGGGTAGAGTTCGATCACGATCTTGCCCTTGTCGGTCTCGAGCGCCACCTTGGGCGCGTCGGCGGCGGCGGACGGGGTCACGGCGGCAAGGACACTGAGTGCTGAAATCCATGCAAATTTCATTAGGGCTTCTCCTTTCGGGTTTTAGGTGCCCGGAACATAAACGAATATCGCTTAAAGTCAAGTCGGATTTGATGGCCGGGTGTAAAAGGGCCCAAGGGCGGCCGAACAAGCCTCCGTCGGCCCGATTACGAATTGTCGGCAGAGCAGGCCAGCCCCCGCTGCCGGCGGCGCACGGCGCGCACCGCGATGACGGCCGCCGTCACCCCCACCAGCGGCAGGACGAACATCAGCATCACGTTGCTGAAGGCGGGCAGTGCGTCATGCCCCGTGGCATCCAGAATCAGGTAGGTGGTGTAGGTTGCGTAGCAGAGCAGAAACAGCCAGCCCTCCCAGCGCGCGATGCGGCAGCCCGTGAAGAAGACGGGCAGGCAGGCCAGGGCCACGGCCGCCATGATCTCCATGTCGAAGTTGAGCAGGGAGGGAGCGACGTTGAGGCCGCCGGGCGTCACCAGGCTGGAAAAGCCGACGATCAGCAGGATGTTGGCGATGTTGCTGCCGACGACGTTTCCGAGGGCGATGTCGCGCTCGTTTCGGATCGTGGCCATGAGAGAGGTGAAGACTTCCGGCAGCGAGGTGCCGCCGGCCACGATGGTCAGGCCGATCACCACGTCGCTGACCCCCATGGAGGTCGCCAGCGCTACGGCGCCGGCCACCAGCCAGCGGGACCCAAGCACCAGCAGGCCCAGGCCCGCTGCCATGACGGCCGCTTGCGCGCTGAGGCGGCGGGCTTTACTTGTCCGGTCCGTCCCCGGACGGGTCTCCACCTCGCCGGTTCGAGGCGCCGGGCTCTCCTTGCGGCTCTTCCAAACAGTCCATACCGTGTAGGCAACGATCCCGGAGGACAAGAGGGCGCCGTCCGCAAAACCGATCCGGCCGTCCATGGAGAGCGCCAGCAGCAGCACGGAGACACCGATCATGATCGGCACCTCCAGGCGCACGAGCTGCCGGCTGACCGCGAGCGGCCGGACGGCCGCGCAGGCACCCAGGATAAATAGCACGTTGAAGATGTTGCTGCCCACCACATTGGCGACGGCGATGTCCGCGTTGCCGGACAAGGCGGCCTGGAGGCTGACCGAGAGCTCCGGAGCGCTCGTGCCGTAGGCCACGACGGTCAGGCCGATGACGAGCGGCGAAATCCCCAGCGCCCCCGCCAGGCGCGAGGCCCCCCGCACCAGCAGCTCCGCGCCGACCACCAGCAGAACAAAGCCGCCGAGCAGCATGGCCACCGTTTCGATCGTCATGTCAACCTAATATCTCCCCAAGATACGGCTTCCGGATAGCCGCGATCGAGACCGGAGGTCCCGGCGGCGATGAACTATAATTCCGCTCAGGAAGGCAATCAAGAGAACGATTGAATCAGCCGGATCTGTTAAATCCGCCATTGAAACATTCGCATCGAGTCGGACCGCGTTAACAGTCTAATATTGATTTAGAATGAGTAAAAAAGGGGGCGGATTTTCGAGTTGGAACGATGTTTTTGCCATTGGAATGGGATTAGTAAGGAAAGTATTTTGAAATGCCCAGGGCGAATCGGCATTACATTCCCGGGTACGTCTGGCATATCACTCACCGCTGCCACAAGAAAGATTTTCTTTTAAAGTTTGTCAGGGACCGGCGGCGATGGCTTGGTAGGCTTTTCGAAGCATTGACGGAGAGTGAAGCGGTAGGCAGCAGATCCTTTGTGGACACGACAAGGGAGAAGCTTGGGATAAAAGTGAGGGGGGCGCGAGGTGATTGAAAAAAAACGGCAGTTACGTACTGAGGGAATCACCAGAGCCATTCAAGGCCATTTTAGGGGACGAAAATAATACTATAAGGCTTCAAAAAGCCTGTTTTTTTAATGATAATGTATAAATAACAATAAATTGGCGTGGTCCGACCCGGCTTCCGACGCCTTCGGCCGCAGCCGTATCACGCAGCCGCATACCGGACACCGGTAGCGGCGCAGAAACAGGGCGCGCGGGTACTCATCGAAGTAGACCGCCACAAACCCATGACCCCACACACGGGGCTCTTGGCACCGCGGGCAGGGCTCCGGCCGCGGCCAGGGGTAACCGCGCTGCTTGTAAAAAATCTGCTTGAGTTTGACCGCCACAAAAAGTACCATCGGCGCATCTCCTGGAGGATCGGGTTAAGATCCTCCGTTTGCGGAAAGGGCGGTCTGGGTCCGGCAAGAACCGATCCGCCCTTTCCCTTTTCAAGCAAAAAAAAACGGGCCCCCACCAAAAGGCCCATTTATTCCGATAATCCCGCCCCGCGTGTCAAACTAATCTGAAAAAACAACCCCCTTTCGGGCTCAAAGATTCTGAGATTCTACACCTCCTCCTACCCTATTAAGGAACCACCCAAGATGATAATCAGACCCATGCGTTTACTGATGCCCAAAGTCAACACTGTTTCACTCCGAGGTGGAGCGCCAAAAGTCAAACCAAAGAGCCAGAAGAGGAAAGTGGTGAGAAAGAAGGTCTGATGAGTTTCAGAAAGCCGACCTGAAGCAAGTTCCAGCACCACGAAAAAGGACCATGGTCTTCAGCACTAATTGTGGGTCAAAGCAGTGTGAGGAGACTCACGGGGCCGTCTGTGAGATCTGCGGTAATGAATGAATGGACAGGAGGCAGAAATGAAAACCAATAGTTGGAGGGAAGTTCAACTTATCTCCCTCCAAGCTTAAAAAGCCAGATTACTTGTTCTATGCCTATAGAGTTTATGGGAGGTGCGGATAAACTGTCAAAAACGCAGGTTTGCCAAAAATCGAGTTAATGCTGATTTTGTTAACGAATGCTTGATGGGTTTTTGCTACGCATTCGCTCCGCAATAGTCCAACTCAAAGTGAATGTTAGATTTCTGAATTATTAATTCCCTCAAAGAAATATCGAAGTATATAGATATCAATATCATCAAGATTTTCGACCAATCTGATCAAATAACTCAGACCAAATCCACGAAGGATATCAATAGAATCATGTACAGTTAACTGAGCTGTTTCGAAGTTCACTATTCCAGCATCGTGTATCTTTCTTGAAAGCATGCGCGGTAGACCGTATTCCTCTAGCTGGTAAACAGATACTGGAAGAAATGCATGTGATAGCTTCGAAATTGCCATTGACAAATCAACGGGATATTTGGGATTTAATTTATTATATATTGTGGCCACATCGCCAAGAATTGAAGATAATCTAAATGTCGTAGTTCTCTCTAATTCGAAAAATTGGTCAATACCAATGTCATATTCATATAGCTCCGTCAAGAGATCTGGAATTGGAAGGATCCAATTGCGAGATAAAATCTTAACGAACGCCACGTATTTATTGTATTCGATACCCCACGCGCCGGGCTGAAGATTAATGAGTTTATACAGATAATAATCCCATTTATCCGTATCAGATGAATTTAAATACCCCAGACCATTCCACTTGGATCGATCTCGATATATCTCCTTAACGATTTGCAGAATTAACGGGGCATTACTATTTTGAAATCCATTTTCGTGAAGCTCTGAAAACCCATCATCGCCCAAATAATTACGCATTTCCGTTTTGTAATTTTTTATTGATTCTATTTGCTCTTGTGTTAAGCCGAATGAAAAATCTTCATCGTCAACTGTGCCAAGAAGTTCATCCGGAAAAGGAAGGTCGAGTTGTGTATCCTCAGCTAAAGGAGGATCTTCCAGGACAAATATTTTACCAACAAAATGACGGAACATTCGGCCACCACGACCTATGATATTTTTATAAGTAAAATCATTAATACGAGCGCGACCGTTCTTGTTGCTCCATACCACCACAACTTCGGCTGAAGTATTTACTCCCTCTATGATTGACGATGTCGAAACCAGTCTATCTAATCCATCATCTTCGTCAAATAATTTTATTTGTATCTGACTTAGCGAACGATGTAAGCGGCCATTATGAATCCCGACGCCACATTCAACCAAATTGGACAGACTCCAATTAGGTTCATAATTGTTAGACAGCCATGCACGAAAATTATTCAATAGTGGACGATTAAGCGGTTTTAAATTTTTTATTAATAGAGTTGCGAGGTTAGCTATGTTTGCATAAGTTCCAGCATATATAAGCGTTTTGCCCTGATGCTCAACAAGTATATCAAGGAGGACAGAATTTTTTTTCTCCTTGTCTTTACCAATCTTGCCAGACAGATCGACTTTATCGAGAAATACTGTGTTAAAGTCTAAATGAAGAAAGTCCATCCCTTCAGTAAACGGATTTTCCTTGAGTCTACTTATGTTTGGTGCAAGAAAGTAACGCTGTTTTGCAATTTTGCTTAGCTCTATAATTGCGCGAATAAGAGCCGGAGAACGATCCTTGTCAAAGTCCCGGCTTGCTTTGTAAAATTCATCAATAATCAAGATATCTACGCTTTTAAGTACAGGCAGATAACCGATCGCCCTTTCTTGTGGGAAAATAAATATGTTTCGATCATCCAATTTTTGATCGGCAGTTGTAATAATTTTATGTGTTCGGAAAAACTTGCGGTGTAATCGCCGGCGCGTCTCATCTGCAAGGGCAATGGTAGGGACTATAATTACTACATTTGATGGCTTTCTAATTGAAATAAAAGAATCTATAACAAAGCTCTTGCCAAAGCTCGTTGGGGCGCTTACGGCAATATTTCTTCCATTTAGTAACTCATGTAATAATCGAGATTGTTCTCGGTGTAAAGTGACAGGCACTGATTCACCTACATCTGCCTTAAACGCTTCAAATACGTACCGATCCTCCCATGATGCAGTCTGAGGTTTAATATAAGGGAATAGGCCTACCCCACGAATCAACCGATTTATTAGGGGGGAATAATCTAATCCGTCGGATCGTAACTCTTCCAACATCTTAATTAATTCATCCCGAGCATCGTGTTCACAACCATCTTTTAACAAGTCGTTTATTTTGTGGCATTGAGTAAATATATCCATATATTAACCTTTGAAGTGTGCTACGTCCTTAACAAACTTGTCGACAATAGGTTTCTTCTTTGGGACAGGAAATAGAATTAGGTGGAAAGTAACTTCGGCATATTTAAATATGCCTCTTAGTGATTTTGCTTGTTTAGTGAAATAAGAAAAAGCACGCTCTTTATGATAGCTTAATATGTTTTGCATGTACTCAGCAGTCGTTTCTGTCGCTTTAGCAGTGACCTCACATTCATGGAGAAGCAAGATTGGAATGTGGATTAATGGCTTAATGTGGTCTATTGAATTGCTATTAGAAAGGGCGCAAACTATTCTTTCTTTCGTCTTTTCTGGAATACCAATATGATTGAGTTCAGGAAGATTCACAATTATTGAATTCTCTTTTTTGAGTTTATCTGTAGAGAGTGAATTTCTTACTGATTCTACTATCCCATTAAGCCTTGTATCTTCTATGCTGTTGTAAAATTTCGCCTCACCGAACCAAAGCGTAAAGCCTTCCTCGTTGGCAAGCACAATATGAACACTGTCTGCTCCCTTTGCATTATCTTGCACGTTTTGTTTATAAAATATTTTCGGAACGACAGGGAGTGCGTTATACTTGTTCCGCATCAACCCGTATAGTACTATCTCGGCAAGTTCACTTCCTTTACTTATATCATTATCTGCATCAGTTAAGCGAAGGTTTTTTGCTGCCGAAACAAGCAACGTTCTCGGTTGACCGCTAAGTGCTTCACGCTCCTTTAACGACAGGGCAGTGTCGGCAATGTTATCCCAGACGAAATTTTCGAAAATATCGTAGCGCCATTTTCCATCTTCGAATTCGTTTACTAAGCTCATAAGCCATTTGTTTTTGTTTGGCTCTATTCCCTTGCTTATGCCAAGCTCTACCAGAGAACCGTCAACGATAACTTTAAAATCCATTTGAAGTACCACCCTTAAACGCTGATGCGTAAATCTAACGTGTTTCTTAGCTGCCGGCATGGAACGGCAGGGGAACACCGGTTAGGTGGGGAAAAATGTAAAGCAAATATTCTTAAGCTACTGGCCATACCGGCGGACCGATTTCGAATGAATCTGGGTCCATGGCTAAGAATTCATTCCTCTCGTATGAAAGCAGTATTCGTCCTCCAAACGCTATGGCTCCAGCCTCCCGGTTAGGCCAATATACATTGTAAGGGAGTGTATTTAGATGCGGATATACTTTAAATATTTGGGGGCTTCCCCCTATGTATGGCTTTGAATCATCCCGAATAAACTCCAATAACACCTCAAATGGCTCCATTTGCATTCCGCGAACCTCAATACGCTTTCTCTCTCGCAAAATTGAATATATTCTTTCAGTTGCAAGGTGGGCATCATCACCAATAAACTGAAAGTACTTATTACCACCCCCTTTTTTCTTGTGCGTAGACGCCTCACGAAATCGAAACTCATTGGCTGGGGCATGAAAATATACCGTCCATATCTTGAATAGCCTATATTTCCATGAATAACCAGCCAGGATAAAACGCACTTCTGCAGGATCAGGAACCATTTGGCCTACCGGAAGATTGGTAATGCTTCCCCACATCGCATTGAATATTCGTAGAACGTGGCCCTTTAGGCTGGTGAGATCATACGCTCGAGAGCGAACTTTTGGGTGCATCCTGACTGCACTTTGAAGTTGTAGCATCAAAGGGTAAGCATTAGCCGTCTGCCCAGCGAATGCTATTACGGCGTCTCCTCTGCCGAGATCCAAAACTTTAGTGCCTATGTCCCAAGCCCGTCCTCCGCTCAATCGTGAGTCACTAGCAACATAGAGTTCTTGACTTCCTTTATTATGTTTAACCCAAGCCGCTACTAAAGTCATGGTTGCTCCACCTTAATAGTTTGCTGGCCTAACAACAATTAGATTGACCCGCATAAGATGCGGGATTTCTCGTTTCTGCCATTATAAAACGCATTCAGATACTCCACCAAAGATGACTTAGCCCTTTGTGACTCAGGGTGTTCTAGACGGTCGCTCCATTAAGCTCGGCATATTATGCGGATCGGCATAAGATACATCTCGAAGTCCGTCCACAGGACTCCGTAAACCGAATGGGCCCACGCTTAAGAACGTGTCTGTCAATCATCGTCGTCTTCACATCCTTGTGCACAAGAGTTCCTGGACGGTTCGAATTTCCTATCCGTCTTCGAGCAAATGGGTGCCGGATGAATGCTTGAAGGTGTGGCAGATAGCCCGTTTGGTCAGGTGACCCTTCGTCATAGCTTCTCGCACTGCCTTCTGCATAAACAACTCATCGACATGATGCCGTTCTTTTTCACCGGCCTTGGCGTTGCGTCATCTGTTTTCCTGGGGAAAGACCCAGCGGTAGCGAGAATCGAGAATGAAGTTTAACTTCTTCCATTCCAACTCCGCTTCCATTTCCTTGTCTTTCTCTAACCCGTCCAAGTATTTCAGAAAGAGCAGCCATGTGGTTTGCTCGGTATAGTCAAGCTCGGTGGTGCAGCCAGCTTCTTTCCAGAGGATATCATCGATGTTTTTGAAGGCTTGTTCGGACATGAGGCGGTCTTCTTATGGGTTGGTCAAGTGGAATTTTAATTTTATTTATCCATGCTCTAATGTGATTGACAGGCCTTCCTTATGGTATCTTTGGTAGTCTATGCTAAAAGGTTCGCTCCTCGGTGATTTCTTGCTCCGCTTCGATTCCGTTTTGGGAAAAAAAATTTCTCAAAGAAATATACTGCTCGCGATACTGAGAAACCTTAATAGTCTTTGGGCTGAAAAACAGGCTGATTTCTGAAACCTTAGCAGAAGGATCTCTTCGAAAAAAAAGCGGTGCTATCATTTGCAAAAGTCGGGCAGCTGTTTGCAACCTGCTCGCATCCCTCTTGGTGTGGGCATTGACTGCGAACCGTATGGACCCAATTAGGATATCTACAATGGATGGGAAATGGGACTGGCCTATGGCTGAGTAGTGATAGCCGACAATGTTTTCCAAACGCATGGTTATACAGTAAGGCAAACCACGCAGGCCAACAGAAAATTTTTCCCGCAGGTGGGCATCTATTTGGCTGTCACTGAAACGATCCACTAAGACAAGCCCGTGATCATGACTTCTGTTTAATAGACAATTGAAGTGATACACGACGCGATTAATTTCATTTCTACGGGCTGCTTCTGGACTATCTGCGATGCGGTGAAGAATGATCGATACCAACAATATACATCCTTGAGCTACAGCGGCCTCTATCACACTCTGCTTCACTTCGATAAACTGCTGGTGGGTAAGATGATCAGGTTTAGGATTAAACTTCAGAAAGAACTCTTTGGGGATGCCGTATGTGCGACGGACCCTCTCTATCGTGTTATGCAAGGGCTTTGCTGTGCCGTTGGGTAACGCTATCCCACCATAAATAAAAAACTCATTTTCATTTGGATCAAGGTTGGTTTCATCACAGTATAGCAGAAACATTTAGCGCCCTAAATTTCTCTGCGTTTTTGCATTACGATCGAGTGGTCTAGTTCCACCGCTATACAAATCCAGAATTATCTAACGATACACCAATTTTCATGAGAAATCCAACAATTCAACTTTGTGACCGGGGCATCATAATACTCCCACGACTTCCCCAACCCCTAAAATTATCAGGGAACAGGTGGTCATTCCCCCCCCCCAGTCATGATGACGGGCAGCTAAATGCAGGCCGGCTCAAAGCATGTCTTTTTTGAGCGGCATGAGGTTAACCATAGGAGTGAAGCCATGAGACTCAACGGGTTGGAACTGAGATGAGCATAAAAAGCAATGCCGAGGAGCTACTCACTGAGGCTGCTCGGCTGCTTTAGATCACCAGCAGAGCATCAGCAGTGCGGCATCAGAGCGTCAGCAGAGTGGAGAAGAGAAAGGCGACTCATCTTCTTTACCGGGGCGTAGGAGCCAAGGTGTCGCGTCTTGATTTTTGCGTAATGTCGCCTGCATAAAGAGCTTGGCTATACCCCCCCCGTGCCGTTGTTTCGGGTTGGTACGGGTGCGGCCGGGTCGGTTTGCCGCAAGGGTGGATGTCTTCTCGAGATGTCCGGCTCAGGGCGCTTTCCGCACTTTGATCCATTCGGCCGGCTGGGTCCGCGCATTGTCGACGAACTTGACTTCGATCGCGTCGCCGGGTCTGCAATCGGCCAGGGTGCCCTGGGTGTTAGGCAAGCGCTCCGGGCTCCTGTCCAGGTAGATCCGGGTGCCCGGCGCCACCGGTACGGGGTAAGTGCCGGCGGCATCCGTCACGGTGAGGGTGTTGTTCATCGGGTTGACCTGGCCGATCTTGCCGATGAGGGTGTGTTTGCCGGACAAACCCGGAGACTGGCCGAGGGGAATGAAGAGCTCGGTTGTTTTTTGCGCGAAACCGGGGCTTGCAACTGTCACAAAGATCCCGAGCAGACTGATGATCGCCCAATGCTTGACCATGGTTCGCCTCCTGCTTTCTTGACGTTAAAAAGGGTGGTGCCGGCGTTCGAAGCACCGCGGCCGAAATCTGCCGATCAATGATCAGGAGGTTTGGACCAGCTCGGCCCGCGCCTTTTCCTGCTGCCGGATGGCCTCCTCGGCCTGCTTGCTCCGGAAGAGCACGCTGTGTTCGGCCTTCCGGATCAGCCTCAGGGATTCCTCCAGATGCTGAACCGCCTGCGGGTGGAGTCCTCCACCGGACAGGACCCGGATGCTGTCCTGCGTTTCATGGGCCGCTTGCGCGATGGAGCGCTTGATCCGTTCCTCGCTGCGGCCCGTTTTCCGGGCGATCGGATCCAGCAGTTCAAGGCTCTGGCGGATATTCTCAAGGGCATTGATCACGCGCAGGAAGGCGGCGATCTCCACGACCTGGGTGCCGTCCAACTCAATGGCGCTGCCCGTGGCCTGCTGCAGAAGCTGGCCGGCGGGTGAATTGTTGAAGGAGGCTCCGTCATAAAAGGCGACCGCCCCCTCGATGGTTTCAATGGAATTGTTGTGGAAAAAAGGCCCGCTGTCGGCGGCCTCCACCAGTGAGGGCGTATTGAAGGTTCCGTTGCCGGGCGTGCCGAACCCGTCGTCGGGCGGGACCAGCTCATTGGTCAGGTCCTGAGGCTGGTCCGGAAGGACCTCCACGCCCGTGTTGAAATTCAGATTGCCGGCGGTGGGGCCGAAGGTGCCCGGGTCGGCGTTGGCGCCCGCATTCGCATGGCAGAAAAAACACTTGCCCTGCGTGGGGCTCAGGAACAGCTCCTGCCCGCGCCGGGCCACCGTGCCTTTCAGCGGCAGCGGCAATGCCAGCTCCTTCTGCCGGCCCAGGGACAACTGGAAGGCCTCCAGCGCATCGAGCTCCTCCGCGGTCGGAAGCCGAAAGTCCACTCCCGGAACGCGACCCAGGGTCTTGGTAAAGTGCTGGATCACGGCGCCGGTGTCCGGATTCAGCGACGTGACGATGCCGCCGTCGTTGACCATGTAGAGCACGTTTTCGTAGACGATCGGCGACGGCAGCTGCGGGACCGAGCGGCGATAGGTCCACTTCACCGCCTTCTCGGTCATGTCACCGGACCCGCCAAGGCGAATGGCCAGCATGCCGTTTTCGGAGTCCATGGCCGCCTTGTAGAAGTTCCACTCCTCGATCGACAGGTGCCGATCCTTGTCGAGGTCGGCGAAGGCAATCGCGCGGCGGC
>CAZLSV010000024.1:0-9132 GCA_964562235.1 uncultured Desulfatibacillum sp. | reverse complement strand
GCCGGGCGCCCCGTCGCCCGACCAGCCGGTGCGCGGGCCCTGGGCGCTGTTGACCGTGTTGCGAAGCCCGAGCGTGGGCGGGACACCCCTCAGGGTGAATTGGTTCGCCAGGTCCTCGAAGCCATCCAGGTTTTCCAGTATCAGGCCGAGCTCCCGCATCAACCGGGGGTTTTCGAAATTGGCGCTCAGCGCCGGCGTGAATTCGGCCACAAACAGCGGGTCGCTTTTCGGCAGAGAGGCGATGAAAGCCGGGTCGATGGTGAAATTGTTCTCGACCGGATGACAGGACCCGCAGGTGCGGCCATTGCCGCCAAAGGTCTCGTTGAAGAAGACCTTCCGGCCTTTTTCGATGAGCTCGGCGCCGGGGTCCGGCGGCGGGGAAGGTGCGGGCAAATGGCAGGCCGCCCACATCAGCATGCCGCAGGAGACAACCACTATGCTTTTCATCCTGGCCTCCTTCCATGGAGTGCGACCGCGGTCGGAAGATTTTTTCGACGCCGGACGGGCTCCCGCACCCGGCGCGGGAGGTGGTCGAAAAACTCAACGGCGGCGAGCGGTCCTTCCCCGGTGACGAGAATCGTTCCATCAAACGGGTGCTTCTGATGAAGGATCGGGTGGAGACTGGAAACAGGATCAGGGCCAGCTTGAGATCGACCGACGGGAGGTCAACGACCAGGAGGAACTTCCTTTTTCATATTGAAGTCGAGTTCGATTGTCAATCTCATTAGTTCGGGTTCGCTCCGGCATCGACGCCGGTCGTTCAGGGCCGGGTGGCGCACAGCCATGCGGCCATCCCATCTCCGGCCGGGCGCAATCGCTGAGCGGCATTCAAAATAAAGCCGCCGGCGCTGTTGACCCTTAGAGCTTGCCTTTAGGCCTCAAAACGTTTACATTGTATTTCAACGAAACACACTGGAGGCAACGTATGAGCACTGCCATTTCCATCCGCATTCCCGATGAACTCGCCGCCAAGTTGACCGAGATTGCAGAAGAAACCGAAAGGCCGAAATCGTTTCATATTCAAAAAGCGATTGAATCCTACCTGAACGATCTGGCCGATCTGCAGGTTGCGTTGGACAGGCTGCATGACACGACCGACCCCGTTATTTCGCCTAAAGACATGAGGAAAGAGCTTGGCCTATAAAATTGAGTTCAAGAAATCGGTCGCGCGGGATCTCAGGAGGGTAAGCAAAGCCCAGACACGGACGATAATTGCCAAAATCGAGTCGGAGCTTGGAAACACACCGGAAAACCATCCGGTGCTCACGGGAAAATTCGCAGGATTAAGAAAGTTCAGGGTGGGCGATTACAGGGTTATTTATTCCATCTTCGGTGATACGGTCTTGATCCTGCGCGTGAGCCACCGCAGGGAGGCGTACCGGTAGAACCGCGCCGGCGGGGGGCTTGCCGAACGGCCGGGGCGGCTATTTTTTCAGCAGAAACGAGCTGCGGGTCATGCCGGCGCCGACCGAGTCGTAGAGAACGGTGCGGGCGTTTTGGAGGCACTCCAGGTTGCGGTTGACGGGGAAGCCCTGGATCGTGTCGGGGGTCAGGGCGCCGCGGGCGAGGTCGTAGGGCAGTCGCTGCATGCAGACCACCGAGCAGTTGCCGCGCGTGTGGATGTTGGTCACCATTTTTTCGGCCAAAAACCGGGCGACCTTTTCCCGCTCGGCCGCCTTCCCCTCCGCCAGCACCTGCTCGAGGGTCAGGGGCAGCATGGCGAAATTGGCCTGGTGTTCGATCAACAGGTCGACGTCTTCCAGCGAAAGCCGGTTGGCGGCCAGCAGGGCCGAGAGATGAGGCTTGGCCCCGCGGGTGGCGTAGAGGAACACGCCCTTTCCGTCCATCGCGCCGAAAAGCCCGTCTTCGTCGTTTTTGGCTTCGATGAAGCGGGCAAAACAGCCGTGGCTGCGGGTCAGAGTATCGATGACCCCCCGGGTGGGAGAAACCCGCGCCCCGCCCTCGCCTTCGATGAGACTGAGGCGGATCGGCTGCCCTTTCTTGAGGAACACGGCCGCCAGCCGTCGGTATTTGCCCGAGGCCGTGTAGGCGCTGGCCAGCCGTTGCACGGTGTGCGGGTCCTTGTCGGTGCTCATCAGGTCGTAGCCGAAACCGGCGCCGAAGCCTTCGTAGAGTTCAAAGGCCGTGCGGAAATTTTGGAAGGCGCCCGCCGAGGCCTCCTTCGGAAAAAGAAGCTCCATCAGTGCCTGCTGGACGCGGGCGGCGGTGGCCGGCACGCGATGGTCGATCTGCCCCAGCTGGTTGTCGACGATGATCCCGTCCAGCCGGCCCGCGCGTGCCCAGGGCAGAAGCCCGGCGGCGATGGCGGCGATGAAGTCATCGCCGGCCTCCAGGCTCACCTCGGCGCTCACGCGGCCGGGCGACGAACTCCCGGCGGCGCCGCCGATCTCAAGCGCCGTTGCCAGGGCGTCGTCGCCGAAGATGATGTTGGCCGTGTCCAGGGGCTTGAAGGCCCGGGCGCGGTGGATGTTCTCGGCGCCCACGATCACCGCGAAGCTTCCGGGCGCGAGCATTCCCGCCAGGGCCAGCATGTAAAGGGCCTCGACGCTCACGTTGAAGCCCGGGCAGCCGGCGTAGAGATCGAACACGAGGGCATCGGGGCACTGCCGGCGGATCCGCTCATAAAGAAAAAGGCTGGTCGGCCCGGGATCGAATTTGTCTTCCCCGACGTTGGTCGCGGCAATCAGCACCCGGATCCGGGCCGGGTCGATGCCGGAGGTGTCGAGCAGGTCCCGGAAGGCGATGAGGCCGATGCGTTCGTCCATCGGGGCGGCCATGCGGGTGCGCACGCCGATGCGCTCTTCGATGGTCTCCCGGTTGACCGGGATGCCGCCCTTGAAGGCCATGCCCTTATTCTCGTAAACCGAATTGTCCACGAGCGTGCCGCCGTTCCAGGCGCCCTGGGCGATGATGTCTAAGACCCGATCCTGGCTCATCGAAGACCCCTCCGCAGCTGTTTTTATCGGTGCCGGTCAGCGCGCAAACGCACCCCTACTTAAGTACTCGGGTTTTGGGCAATTGGCAAGGTCCGGTGGTTCGAAAAACGCGGGCACCGGAATTCCCGGCCCTAAACGTTGAACCGGAAGTTGATGATGTCGCCGTCCTGGACCTCGTAGGCCTTGCCCTCCAGGCGGAAGGTCCCGCGGCGGCGCGCCTCGGCCGTCGAGCCGGCCGCCATGAGGTCCTCGTAGGAGATCACCTCGGCCCGGATGAAGCCCTTCTGGATGTCGCTGTGAATCGCGCCGGCGGCTTCCACGGCCGGGGTCCCGCGGCGGATGGTCCAGGCGCGGACCTCGTCGCTGCCGACCGTGAAAAAGGCCATGAGCCCCATGAGTTCGTAGGAGAGACGTATCATCCGGCCCATGGCGGAGGTGCCGATCTGATACTCCTTGAGGAACTCCGCGGCCTCCTCTTCGCTCATGCGGGAGAGCTCCTGCTCGAGCTTCCCCCGCAGCACCAGGCATTTTTCGTGTTCGGCGATCTCCCCGACCGCGGGAAGCGCCGGGTCGCCTTCCTCGTTGTTGAAGAGCACCAGCATGGGTTTGGCGGTGAGCAGCGCAAAGCCTCTCAGCGGCTTGGCGTCCGCCAGTTCGGGGACGCGGCGCAGCGGGGTTTCGGCTTCGAGCCGCCGGCGGCACTCGGTCAGGAGCTGCTGCTCCTCGGGGTTCATTTTTTTCCCGCGGCGGTGGTCGAGTTCGATGCGCTCCAGGCGCTTTTCCACCTGCACGAGGTCCGACAGGATCAGCTCCTGCTCCACCGCGCTGACGTCCGCCGCCGGGGTGCGGTCCGGGCCGTGGTTGCGGACCACGTGGATCAGGGCGTCGCAATCCTTCACGGGCAGCCAGGGGTTGGCCTCCCTTTTCTGGCTTCCCTGACCGGCCAGGAAATAATCGATCTGGGCGTAGATGGTCTTCTGGGGTTCGAACATCCGGCTCAAATGGTCCACGCGCTCGTCCGGCACGCGCACGACGGCGAGCCGGTCCTCGCCGCGGGAGCCGTCGCCGGCCTGGCGGGTCAGGGCCTCGAAGGTCGTGGACCGGCCGGAGAGGGGCAGTCCGATGATGCCGAGTTTCATGGGGATAAACCTCTTGGTTCAGGATGCGGTTGGCGCCGGCCGCGGCCGGCTCCAGCGGTTGACGATCAGGACCGTGGCGATGGGAACCACCAGGCCGACAATGCTCACGGTCAGCATCAGTTGCCCCATCTCGCCATAGCTGCCACGCTCGACGATGAAGATTTTGTTCATGTAGCTCGTGCCGAGGTTGGCGGCCGAGAGCGCCAGGTTGGTGAAGGCCGCCATGACCGCGAAGTAGGTGGCCTTCTGGTGCTCGGGAGCCTCCCGGGCGATCCAGGCCAGCATCGGCACCATGGCGACCTGGCCGAGGGGGGAGTCGGCCATGGTGTCGATCAGGGCGATGGTGCGGGCGCCGAACCCCAAGACCCGGTTGGTCCACTCGTGCAGGCCGTAGTACATCCCGAGAAAGGGCATCGTCATCACGGTGCCGTAGAGGGACAGAAACACGACGAGATAGGGGATCGGCCGGCGGCTCATCCAGCCCCGCAGGGCGAACATTCCCAGGATGGCCAGAATGGCGGAGATCTGCCGCAGGGTGCCGAAGAAGGCCTCGTCGAAACCGAGCACGTCGATCTGCCACCAGCCGGCCCCGGCCCCGGCTCCGGGCATGGCACGGAACACGAAAACGATGACGGCGATCCCGATGATCTCGCGGCGCTTTTCGGGCGGCATCTCCCGCAGGATCTGGTGGATGAGATAGCCGATGATGAGCAGGGAGACGCTGAAAATCGCCTCCATCTTGGCAGGCACTTGGGAAAGACCCAGAAAGAGACTGGCGGCCACAAAGGCCGCGCTGCCCGCGAGGATGGTCCAATTCGGGGTCAGCCCCGGCCGGTCGGCGTGCAGCATCCGGCGGATTTCCGGCTCGGAAAACCCGCTGCGGCGGTAGGTTCGGCGGCGCCGCATTAGGTTCACGTCCCCGAGGGTCACCCCCGCGACCGAGATCACCGGGATCAGCAGCGACAGCTCGTACATTATGGTATAGGACAGGGTCTGGGCCAGCCAGCCGCCCAACCCGGCCACCAGGGCGCTGCCGCCGACGATGGCGATCCGCCCCAGGGTCTGCATGGTGACGTGCATGCGCTGCAGCTCTTTTTCCGGGATCGGCGCTCCGGCTTCGTCGTGCCGCGGCACGGCCTCCACCGTCATGGCGTCGGCGACAACGTCCTGAAACACGAAGCCGATGGGCGAAACCAGCGAGGAGACAACGTACCAGACCTCCACCGGCAGAAACCCGCTCATCCACTCCTTGTAGCCGGTGAGCCCCACCATGATCAGAAGACCGGCGGCCATCAGCAGCGCCCCGAAGTAGACGAAAAACGACTTGCGCTGCCAGAAGAGATCCACCAGGTGCCCGACCGGCATCTTGAGCGCCCACGGAAGCCCGGCCCAGAAACCCAGGCTCGCCAGGAACGCCGCGGACAGCCCCAGCTGGTCCTTGACGAAAAAGCTTTCGATGATGCCGGTGAAGCCGGAGACGCCGGCCGCCAGGTAGACCATGAGCGGCGGCAGATAGCTCAGGCGCATTTCCCGGAAGATGCCGAGGAAATCGACCCTGAACCAGTGCCACGCGCGTGCCAGGGGACCGCCGGAAGGCATGGGGTTGGATTCCATTCGCATTAAAAAAAACTGCACCGTTTCAGGTGCAGGTTATGAAGGTTATTGTGAAACCGGCAGCTGCCGGTTTAATGGCAGGCCTCTTCTATACCCAAGTCTTCGTCTGAATCAACCCCTGTTTTCCGGACGTGGAGGTTCGGACGGATCAGGACGGGCCTTTCCTGCCGGAGGTCAGGTCCTTAATTGAAACCGTCCCCTGAGAGTCAAACGGCAGCGTCGAGGGCATCAGCCCGCCGCCCTCCATACGCACCTTGCCTTTGGCCCGGTAGCTCAGATCCTCTCTTTGCTGCAGCCCGAAAAGACCCCTCACGATGTCCAGCACCGACGAGTAGACCTGAACCGGGATGGTCTCCGAGCCGAAGGCCGGCACCTTGACCTGGGTGTTGGAGATGCCGTAGGCAAACGGCTTGCCGTTGATTTCCAGATCGCAGTCCACGCCCTTGATGTCCAGGTCCACCTCGTTGGGGTTCGTCACCCGCAGGTGGACCAGAAACGTCGTCTCCAACCCCTTGGTTTCCTGGACCTGGATGTTGGAAAGGGAGACGCGCGGGGCTTCGAGCGGCTTGCCGAGGCCGGCGCATCCGGCCAGAGCCAAGACCGCCGACAAGGCGGCCGCAGTGAACCCGATCGGGCGCATTTGCATGGGGGGTGTTCCTCCTTTTAATTCTTCCCGGGTATTAAGCCTTTGATGAGGTCGCGCGCTTTTTCCTTTGTCGGGGTCTCGCCGGATTCCAACGGGCGCAGCGCCTTTTTGAGCTGGTCTTTGGCCAGGCCTTCCAGATCCGGCCGGAAGCTGGGATGGGCGAAGCTGCCCGACACGATGACCGGCACGCCGACCCCGGAGCGCTCTTGCTCATCCCCCTGGCCCTTGATGGTGCCGACCAGTTTGGGGTCGAGCCTGAAGTCCAGCGTTTCCCGGACCAGGTCGGCTTTCCCGGCTGCCAGCAGGCGCAGGAGGGGCGATTTCAGGGAGGTTTCAGTGGTGTGGAAAACGCCGTTTTCAATCGTGAAGGGGACATTGAACTCGGCAAAATCCGTGCGCGGTTTCGGGCCGGATTTAACCTCTGCGCCCAAGGCCGCCTTGACGTTGCGCGCCATGTGGGCCAGGTCCACGCCGATGATGGCGCCGTCGCTGAAGAGGAGGCTGCCCTTGCCGTTCAGGGTCGGCTTGATCAGCGCCGGGTCGTCACCGGCCATGGAGATCGCCACCTGGGCCTTGGCGGTGCCCTCTAAAAAGTCTTTGCCGGCAACGTCCGTGAGCAGGGGGTGCGCCTGGACCTTGTCCAGATCGAGTTGGACGTCCGTCACCGGGTGGTCGCCTTTGAAATTCACCACGGTCCTGGCGGACGCCTTGCCCTGGTAAAGCTTCAGCGTGAGCGGATCCAACGAAAGAACCCCGTCCTTGGCCGCGATTTTCAGGTTCACGTCTTCGAGCTTGGCGTTCTTAATCGTGAGCTGGCCGATGGCGGCAGTCCCATTCACTACCAGCTGCCGCACAGGGGCATAGTCGGTTTTCTTGGGCGGCGATTGGGCCGGAGGGGCTCCGGACGGCGCGGCCTGAGTCTCCGGGGTCTTCTTCTGTCCCTCCGCCGCCTTCGGCGGCAGGTAGCGGTCAAGGTCGATCCGGTCGAGCTTCAGATCGAAGGTGAGATTGGGTTTGGAGAACTCCCTGGCGGTAAAGGTGAAATTCAGCTTGGAATCGTCCAGCACGAGCTGGCCATCGGAGACCGCAGCCGACTTGGCGTCGGCCTTGACGGCGGCCTTGAACGCCATCCGCTCCAGCACCTTGTCGTCGGCGGTGACGGGCAGCGGCTGCCCGATCTCGGTGGCCAGCTGGCGCGGGGAGAACTCCGCGGCCTCCAGGGTGAGGTTCGCCACGGGGGCGGTCAGCAGGTTCTCCAGCGTGCCCTTGACCTGCAGTTTGAGCCGGCCGAAGGCATCCGCCGTGATCTCAACCGGGACGGCGGCTTGCCCGATGTTCGTGCCAACCGGACCCAGGCGGCCTTCGGCGGATACCGGCTTTTGGTTGAAGGTCGCGGAAAATGTAAAGCGCACCGGCCGTTCCAGGGACACGTCCTTCAGGGCCAGGTTCATGCGCGAGATCTCCTGGCGCGAATTCTTCTGGTGGTCGATGAGCATAAGCTGCCCGTTCTGGATGCTCAACTCCCCGACCATGAGCGACTGGATGGGCAGCCCGGCCGGGGCGGGGGCCGCATCGGGCTTGGCCGGGTCCTTGGCCTCGGTAGGTTTGGCGCCGAAGTCCCAGCTGACGCGGCCGTCCGTGTTCGTCACCAGGAAGATGTGGGGGTCCTGGACCACCAGGCGGTCGACTTCCACCTGTTTGAACAGCAGCGGCAGCAGCTTCACACGAACGTCAAAAGAGCTCACCGTGAGAAACTCCTTTTCGGTGAAGCCCGGCGTATTGCCGAGCTTCAGGTTCGAAAAAGAGACCCCCGCCCAAGGGAACAGGCTCAGCTGCACGTCGCCGCCGACGCTCAAGGGGCGTCCGGTGGCCGCCGAGACGTATTTCTCGAGTTCGGGCTTGTATTTGTTCACGTCGATGAAGCTGGGGATGATCAGCAGGGCGCCGATCACCACGACCGCCAGGCCCGCAACGGCGATAGCCGTCCACTTCAAAGCGGATTTCATTCCCATCCCCCCTCGTTTTGAAAAAATCAATGCCCCAACCTAAGCACTGATGCCAGGAATTCAACCGGATCAATTTTACGCTATTTCAATTGGATACAACATATTGCGGCCTTAATGGAATTGACACCCAACACCAAGTGGGTGTAAACTTCATCAAGACGTTTGCCTTGGCACGGGAATATCCCGGCCGGTTCGCCTGAAACGAGGGTGTCGTAACGCCCGTGTGGAGGATATGACGATGATGAAGGTTCAACGGTTGCACGAATTGTTTGACGCTCACCCCGAAGAAAACGAACTGGGTTTTGAAGGCACCTGCCACGACTGCGGCAGAGAGGTGAAGGTGGGGGTGGCGCTCACGGGCGAGGGGTTTGCGATCAGTGGCGGGGCGGTCTACGAGCCCGAGCCCGGGCGGTTTCACCAAAAATGCGAGGAGTGTTTCCGCAAGGACCCGCACTTGTCCAATTTCCGCCGGTGCGAGGTTTACAGTCGGGTGGTCGGCTATCTGCGGCCGGTGTCGCAGTGGAATGAGGGCAAGCAGGCCGAGTTCAGCCACCGCAAGGCATACAGTCTGCCGACGCGGTGATGCGGCGGCTGCGCACCGAGGGGTGTGAGGTCGTAGGACTCGACAAGGTTCCGGCTGCTGCAACCGATATTGTCTGCGACATCCTGGAGGCCGATCGCCTCAAAGAGGCCGTGCAGAACGCAGCACCCGACGCGCTGGTCCATCTCGCCGCGCGCATCGACCTCGACGAAAAAACCAATCTTGCGGG
>CAZLSV010000023.1:62388-66995 GCA_964562235.1 uncultured Desulfatibacillum sp. | reverse complement strand
AGCACTGAATGGGGACTGACCAGCGCAGGGCTGCTCGTGGCGGCCGTCCGGGGTTGGCCGGCCGCCCGCGGCCTGAGCGAGGGCGCGGCCCACAGCGCGCTGCGTTGGTTGGCCGCGGTCTGGGCCGCAGGGGCGCTGGCGGGTGTGGCCGCCGGCGGGCGGTTTTTTCTGCACTACTACCTGCAGCTGCTGCCGCCGCTGTGCCTGCTGGCCGGCCGTGGGCTCGGCCGCATGGCGGCCGCGAAAAGGGAACGCCGGGCGCTTGCGCTCACGGCGGGGCTCTTTTTGCTGCCGCTGGCCGGGTTCTGGGTCGTCAACGCCGCCCCCGGGCGATTCCATCGGGAGCGGGCGGCCGCGGATGCGGTTTATCGCGGCATCGGGGATTTCGTGCAGGCGCACAGCCGAACCGGCGAGAGCCTGTTCGTCTGGGGCAACTCGCCGGAGATCTACCACTACGCCCGACGGACGATGGGGACGCGTTTCCCCTTCTGCAACTACCACTCGGGCAAGATCTGGGGCACGCCGTCCGAGGGCACGGGCGCCAGCATCGACCCGGGTCTGGTGCTCGAGCCTGCCTGGGGGATGCTGCTCGCCGACCTCGAACACAGGCGCCCGGCGTTGATCGTCGATGCGGCCGCGGCCGGGCTCGACCGCTGGCAGGGCCACGCGATCGCACGCTACCCGGCGCTGGCGGAGGTTGTGGCCGTGCGCTATCGCTTTTTGGCGAAGGTCGCCGGCGCCGACATCTACGAACGCCTGGATCGGGGCGCCGGCGCGGTGCCGTCCGTTTCGCGGGGAGGAGACGGGCGATGAGCATCCCGAAGCGGGTTTCCCAGGTGGTGGTGGTGCTGGCCGACGGCGTGGGGCCCGAACTGCTGCAGGGGCTCGCTGATCGCGGACGGTTGCCGGCGATCCGCCGGCTGGCGGCTTCGGCAACCGGCCCAGCGATCCGCAGCGCCGTCGGTGCGTTCCCGTCGACGACCGGCCCGGCGCATCTGCCGTTTCTGACCGGTCGTTTTCCCGGTCCCTGCAACATGCCCGGCATCCGCTGGCTCGACCCCGCCCGCTACGCCGCGGGCCTGTTCGCGAAAGGGCGTTTCCGCAGCTACATGGGGCCCGGCAATCTGCTGGCCTCCCGCGATCTGGCGCCCGGCGTGCGGACCGTCTTCGAACTCGTGCGCGACCACGCGAGCATCGGAGGGAATCTGTGCCGCGGCGTGCGCCGCTCCCGCAACCTGACCCGCTGGAGCCGGGCCGTGGTTTCCATCGTCTCCTACCTGGGGGAGAGCCGGACGCGCTCGGACGCCATCGCCGCCGCGCGCCTATACCAGGCGGTGCGCCGGGGTGTGACGTTTGTCTTTGCCGTTTTCTACGGGATCGACGCCGCCGCGCACAAGTGGGGCGGCGGCCACGAAGTCGAAGCGGCCTGCGAACGGGTCGATCGCGTTGTGGGAGGCCTCCTGGATCGACTGGAATCCGGCGGGCGCGCGGCGGAGACCCTGGTGCTTTTCGTCTCGGACCACGGGCACTCGCCGACCGGCGTGCACCTCGATCTCTACGGCCTTGTCGAGCGCTCCGCCGGCCGCACCCTGGCCCATCCGTGTCTCTGGCGCGGGCTGGTCGATGCGAAGGCCGCCGTGATGGTCTCCGGCAACGCCATGGCCAACGTCTACCTGCGCGGCGAAGGATGGACCGCTCCGAAGCCGTTGGATGCGCCCGGCGCCGGGATGGCCCGGCTCGTCGATGCGCTGCTTGCCGAACCCGCGGTGGACCAGGTGTTCGGCACCGGCGCCCACGGCGGTGCGGTGGTGATCTCGGCGCGCGGACGGGCGCGCATTCGGCGCGTCCCCGCAGGGGTCGCCTACGATCCGGACCCCGGGGACGACCCGTTCGGCTATCCCGCCGCATTCGCCGGAACTCGCGATGAGCGTTCCTGGCTGGCTGACACGTGGGGCACCGACTACCCGGATGCGCCCGTTCAGGTGCTGCAGATCCTCGAGTCGGCGCGCGCGGGCCATCTCCTCGTGACGGCCAAACCCGGATGCGACCTGCGGGCGCGGTTCGAGAAACCACCCCATCGGGGGTCGCACGGGTCGCTGCATCGATTGCACCTGATGACCCCGCTGTTGGCCAGCCACCCGCTCGCTCCCGGACCGGCGCGGACCGTGGACATCCTGCCGACGGTGCTTGCTGCGCTAGGCATCCCGGCGCCGGCGGGAATCGAGGGCCGGTCCCTCTGGCCGGCCGCCACCCCGGGGGAACCCTGATGGAGGCGCGTTTTCACCCCCTCAGGGTCGCTCTGGCGGTGATCGTGGCGATTGCCTGCGGCTGGGCCGGGGCGGGCGCCGAGGCCGGAATCACAGAGGAGATCGCTCCGGATTACAGTGTTTTTCTCCGCCCGGGCGGAATTTTCGGGCTCAGCGATTCGGAGGATCGATTCGAGGTTGAGATTACCCGGCGCGAAAGATCCCCGGCGCTCGAAACGGTCCACCTGACGCTTGCCATCACCCACAATGGAACGCCGCTCACGACCCGGGTGCGGACGGTTCCCGTTGCGAGCGGGCAGCATGCCGTCATCAGCGAAACTGCCGTGGTCTCCGTCTGGGAGACCATCGGCCGGGGGCGCCTGGTCGGCCTGTGGCAGGCCTGGCGCTACGATGGATTTGCGCTGGATGCCGAAGTGCGCGAAAACGGGCCGGAAGGCCGCCTCATCTATCGCCAGCACACCGCCAACCTCGTGATCGGCATCTCGCGCCGTGGCTTTTTCGACCGCTACGGCCTGCCGTTGGCACTCGGCGGTCTCGGGCTTGCGCTGCTGTTGTCGCTGCCCGCCGCCCGGCGCTCCCCGCCGGGGCCGGGGCGCCGGAAGCAGATCGCTTTCGACCTGGGCGTGCTGGCGGCCATCGGCCTGCTGGCGCCGGCCTTCACCCGCTACGTTCTGCTTGCGGTCTGGCCGGCGGCGCTGATTCTTGCGTGCATCCCCGGCCGGGCCAAGGCGCGCGCCATCGGGGGCGCGGCCGGCACCCTGCGGGAGGCTCGGCAGGCGCACACCGCTATGGCGTCGGCCTTCTGGGCTCCGGCGCTGGCGATCGTGATTGTAACGGCATGGCTGCTGGCCTGGCATGTCGCGCTGCTGCTCGCCCTTGGCTTCCAGCCTTCGGATTTCAGCGAGTACCTGAAGCTTCGCGCCTCTCTCTACCTCGCCGTTGCGCTCTGGCTGGTCCTGCCCCTGCATGCCGCGCTCGGGCGCCGGGCCGGGCGTGGACGGCCGCTGTGGCCGCTTATCGCAATGGCCGCCGCCGGGGTCCTGGTCTGGGTGGCCCTACGCGCGCTCGACTGGGGCGCCTTTTTCTTTTCGTTCGGGCACATCGACGAGGATTTCTGGACCCATGCCTTCCACGGCCGGATGCTGACGTTTCTCGGCGAGCGCCCGGTGAGGATTCTTCTCGTCGCGGCAGCCGCGTCGGTCGTCCTGCTCGGTCTGATGCTGAAGCGCGCGGCACGCTTCGCACGGCGGCTTGCCGCCCCCGGCCCCGGGCTCGGCCGGGTTCCCCTAACAGCATTGTTGCGCGTCAATGCCTCCGCGGCCGTTGCCCTTGTCGTGGTGGCGGGATCTTTCGGGTCCTGCGTTTTTGCGCCCTCCGGGCGCGATATCAGCGACAGCATCCGGGAGGCTTTTTCCGGGGTGCCGGAGGTGAAAGTGGCGGCATCTCTCGCGCATACCCTGCTGGTTCCCGAGCCGACCCGCCCGCGGACGCTCGACGCGGCCCTCGATGCCAAACTCGCACACGCCGGCATCCGCCTGAACGCGATGGACCCGCGCTACCCGCTCATGAAGCCGAGCATCTACTTGGACCCCGTGAAAGCCGCGGCGGCTCCGAAGCCGCAGGCGGCTCCCGGGACCAACCTGATCGTGATTCTCGCCGAGTCGCTTTCGGCCGGGCTGGTGGACGAAAAAGTCCATGGCGTCAGCGGCCTCACGCCCCACATCGACAACTTTCGCGCCCGCAGCTATGCCTTCCGCAACCTCTACAGCGCGGATTTCCCGACTATCAAGGGCCAGCTGGCGGCGCTGGCCTCGTTCGCCTTCGACCACCGGGGGCTGGCGATCACCGCCGACGCCGGCAATCCGCTCAAGTCGCGGTTCCTGTTCCTCTCCGACGTGTTGAGCCAGCAGCGCGGGTACGCCGCCTATCACCTGCAGTCCGACTACGCGAGCTTTGCCGGAACAGCGAGCATCCTCGGGCGACACAGCTACGCGCGCGTCTACTCGGCCGAGGACGGCGAACTGCAGCGCCGGGCCCTCCATCCGATCACCAAGACCTGGGGCTTATACGACGAGGACCTGTTCCGGGCGCTGGCCGCGATGCTTGCGGAGGAGGCCTTTCGCAGACCGTTTCTGCTGACCGTCGCGACGACCGATATGCACTTTCCCTACGCGACGCTCAAGCAGCACCCGGCCACCCACGGCAACGCCCTGCTGGACGCGGTCCATTCGGTAGACGCCGCTTTCGGCGTATTCTGGGAGGCCTTCAAGCGCTCGCCCCGAGCCGATGACACGCTGGTGCTGCTGACGGCCGACCACGCGCTCGTGCGCAGCCTGGTGC
>CAZLSV010000023.1:57381-62378 GCA_964562235.1 uncultured Desulfatibacillum sp. | reverse complement strand
CGCGCCGTTCCGAGAGCCCCTGGTTGTACTCGTCCGATCCCCGGCTGTCGGTGTTCGACTACGTGCTTGGCTCTTTGTATGTGCCGGCCGATCCACGTTGGGCGGGCGGGGGGACCGACACGGTCTGCACCCAGCTCGACCTCGTCCCGACCCTGCTCGATGTTCTGGGCGTGGACGCACCCAACCCTTTTCTCGGGCTTTCCATTTTTTCGGAGCGCGCGGGCTATCCGCTGGCACTGGCCCGTGAGATCCCCGCGGATCGCTGGTCGCCGTCAGAGCGGTCGGCGGTGCAGGCGATCGGGTGGACCCCCGACGACCACCGTCAATTCCAGGATTTCCTGAGGCAGCTCGCGGTGGCCAACCGGGTGCTGCCGCCCGAGACCCTGCCGCTCCCGTGAGCCCCGGCCGCCGCTACCCGCGGCGATTATTTCGTGGGAATTTTGGTTGATACCGCATGTCATAATAATGTTCCCGGAAAAAGGAGGGCGGCATAAGTGGTTGTAACAAAATAACGCCCGGCCAGCGGAACGTTGTTTTGACAACCGCTATCAATGTTCGGGCGAAGCCTGGGATCGGCGGGTCGGAGCCAGGAGCGCCAACCCGATGCCGATCCACAGCAAACCACGTGCGCGGCGGATCAGCATCAGGGCCAGTGCCGATGCCGGGTCCAGGCCGATGGCCGAAAAAATCAGGCAGGCGGCGGTTTCCTGCACGCCGATTTGGCTCGGGATGAAGCTGAAGACAAGATTCACCCCGGCGTGCGCGACGGCGATCACGAACATGGCCGCGGCAAACGAAAAAGGGACCCCGAGCGTCGCCATGATCAGCCAGGCCTCAATGGCCCCGAGCACCCGGCCGGCGAGGTGCAGTCCGAGCGAGGCCCAGAAGCGCCGGGTCCGTCCAGCGAGAAACCCCCGAAGGCGCAGATCCACCCGAACGGCCCTCTCGGCCCAACGGGGGTCGGTCTGGCCCAGGTGGCGGGCGATGCCGCGGGAGAGGGCGCCGGCCAGCCCGCGGCCGCCGGCCGCCCACAGTGCGACCGCCATGAAACCGATCAGGGCGGTCGCCGCGAGGGCCCCCGTCCGGAGGGAGTGGTCGATCCGGAAGGCGTGCGCTCCCAGGGCGAGGCCGGCGGCCATGAAGAACGGGGCGCTCAGCGCGTGGACGACGTTGTCGCCGATGACCGAGGCGAGCGCCACGTCGGCTTTAAGGTGCCGGCGCAGAAGCGTCAATTTCAGAGGCTCGCCGCCGAGCGCCATGAAGGGGGTGAGGTTGTTGACCGCCTCGGCGGACAGGTACGCCCGCAGGAGCGGGGCGAACGGCACCGGGGCGTCCACGGCCAGGCGCCAGCCCCAGGTGTTGAGCGCAAACCACGCCAACGAAACCGGGAGCAGCCACAGCAGGGCCGGCCCGCCCCGGGCGATCTCGGCCCAGAGCTGCAGCGGCCCCACCCGCGCCACCATCAGCACGAGCAACCCGAGACCCAGGGCGATGGCGGCCGCGTGTGCGATGGTTCGCAGCGGTCCCTTCACGAGGCCCCCGCCGAATCCCGCCGCAGACGGTAGATCCGGACACCGCTCACCTCCGCCTCGAGGCGATAGCTGCGGGAGACCATCTCTTTCAGGGACGGGTAGTCGCCGATCGGGTATTTCTCCCAGAAGTGGATCGCCCCCGGCGCCGTGTCGATGATGAGCTCGGCCGGGTGCCGCTGCATGTCCTCGGACCACAGCCGCCAGTGGTCAGCGATCACGTAGTGACGGGTGTCGGCGGCCGGGTCGAGGCTGTCGGGATGGCCGGGCACATAGCCGGCGAGCGTCTGCGCGTAGACGAAACGGGTGGCCGGCGGCCGCCGGGCGTAGAAGTATAGCTGCGGCCAGTAGCCCCAGACGAAGATCCGATCACCTGGAGCGGTCAGACTTCGAACCGTGCTCGCCACCGCCTCCACTTCGGGCTTCAGCCCGTCGAGGTCTCCGCGCGCGATCCGGACCCAGCCGGCCACCGTGAACGCGGCCACGGGCAGCACCAGCAAGAGCAGGGCCGCTGCCCGCAGGGTGCGGCGGTGTCCCCGTTCGGCCTCGGCCAAAAGCCGGGCGAGCGGGCTGGCGGCCAGCCAGGCGAGCGGCGGGAGGATCGGGATGAAGTAGTGTCCGTAGAAACGTCCGCCGAGACATGCCGCGCCGAGACTGCCGGCCAGCCAGAGCAGGGCCACAAGGGTCGCCGGGCGACGGCGGATATCGCGCAGGCCCTCCGGCACGCCGGCCGCGGCCGCGATCCACAGCGGCAGCGTGGCCAGCACGAAGAGCAACAGCCGCGGGTAGCCGTAGACGATGCCGCGGCGCACCGCTGCGAGGCCGAGCGGCACTCCCGCGCCGGCGTATTTCAGGTTCATGTCCACATTCCAGAACCAGGCGTCGGCCAGCGCGCCGCAGGTCTGAAAATAAAACAGAGCCGCCAGCATTGGGATCGCCCCCCCAACGGCGACCCGTGCCGCCCGGGCGAACACGCCGCGCCGCTCCGGGAGCGAGACAGCGGCCAGCAGCGCCGGGGCGGCGGCGGCGGCCTTCAGATTGAAGAGAACGGCGGAGCCGAACAGGATGCCCGCAAGGACCATCGCGCCGCGCCGGTCGCCGCCGGGGTTTGCGGCCAGCAGCCAGAAGGCGCCCGCCAGCGGCAGGTTCATCAGCACCTCGGTGTTGGTGGCCAGCATGTCCTTTTCGATGTACGCCGAGCCGGCGAGGACGAACAACACGGCGGCGGTGCGTCCGGCGCCGGGCCGGGCGGCGGCTGCGAGCCCCGCGACCAGCGCCGTGGTGGCGAGAATCCAGGGCAGGGTCACGGCATGCACCGCGATGAGCGAGGGGCCGAAGAGGGCAAAGACGCTTCGATAGGCCGCGTAGAGCATCGGCTGCTTGTTGTCGACGAAATCGACGTAGGGCACGCCGCCGTCCATCCAGACCGCGGTGTTTACGGCGTGGCCGGCCTCGTCCGGGTCGAGGACATCGACCACCAGCGAAGCAGCGCGCAGCACGGCCAATAGCGCCGCGACGGCGAACCAGAAGCGCAGGCGGCCGGCCGGCGCCTGGGCGCGTTCGGCCGCAGGGACCGAAACGGGTCGCTCACCGCGCATCACCTCGAGCCTTTTACGGGGATTTTTTTGGGGTTGAAGGGCTCCCGCTCCCGTTCGTATTTTCGGAAGAGGCTTTTCACCTTCATCGCCAACACCCCCAGGATGGCTTCCTTTAAGATGCCGCCGTTCATCTTGGAAGCGCCTTGCCTGCGGTCCGTGAAGATGATCGGAACCTCGGTGATGTGGAACCCCATCTTCCAGGCGGTGAATTTCATCTCGATCTGGAAAGCGTAGCCCTTGAACCGGATCCGGTCCAGATCGATGGCCTCCAGCACGCGGGACCGGTAGCACTTGAAGCCGGCGGTCGTGTCCCGGATCGTCATCCCGGTCACCAGGCGCACGTACGTTGAGGCAAAATAAGACATGAGCACCCGGCGCATGGGCCAGTTGACGACGTTGACCCCCGATATGTAGCGCGAGCCGATGGCCAGATCGGCCCCGCCGTCGACGCAGGCCGTCCGGAGGCGCAGCAGGTCGTCAGGGTCGTGCGAGAAATCAGCGTCCATCTCAAAGATGTAATCATACCCGCGGGACAGTGCCCAGTTGAAGCCGGCGATGTAAGCGGAACCCAGCCCCAGCTTCTTGACCCGCTCGATCATGTGGAGCCGGTCGGCATATTGCCCCTGATGAGCCCTGACGATTTCGGCCGTTCCGTCGGGGGAGTTGTCATCGACGACGACCATGTGAAACGGATGCGACAGTGAGAACACCTTGTGGATCATCCGCCCGATGTTCTCTTTTTCGTTGTACGTGGGTATGACGATCAATGAATCGGACATGGCTCGTCGGGATTTTGGAAGAGGTTGAAATTCGTCGGCCGAGCGGGGGAATATGTGAGAAATACCCACAGGTGTCAACAGCTATTTCGACCGGCCGCGGAAAGCGGCCCGCAGGGTGCCGGTTGATACCGGCCATCTTACGAAACGCCTGCGGAAATCGTAAAGAAACAAGAAAATGGTGGAGTAGGTGAGCAGGGGGTCGAGGAGCCGGTAGACGATCGAGGCATGGTCGGTGAGCCGCGGGAGATTCAGGCCGTTGCTGAGTACGGATATTAGGGCCAGCCAGATGGTCCACTCGCGGTTCATTCTCCCGATGAAAAAGGGCAGCACGACGAGCATGTACCAGGGGAAAAACACCGCCGAGGCGATCGTGACCAAAAGGACGGAGATCCGGGCGAAGGCGGCGACCACATCCCCCCGCCCTGGATGACGGAGGATCCGGGCCGCCTGAACCCCCACCAGTGCAAGCCCCACCCCCATGAACAGCATTTTGAAGAGGCTCCAGGCGGCGCGATTTTCTTCCATCATGAGGAGCCGGTCCGAGCGCAGCGCACTCAGCCCCGCGAGCACGTCCGACCCGTGATGCCGGAGCGACTGAAGCAACATCTTCAACCAGACCGTAACCTCGGAAGAGAGCATCACCAGTGAGTTGGAGGGGCGTTTGTCCGCCAGGAAGGCCAGCGGGCCGGTCAACGTATGCGAGCCCTGCCAGACCAGACCATAGAGGACGCCGGCGGTAGCCGCCATGATGCCCGCGGCTACGGCCAGTTCCTTGAGCAGACGGGGTGGGTCGGCGCGATGCAGGCTCCAGAGAAAGACCGCGTAGAAGAGCACGCCGACCAGCGCCGAGAGCTTGATGAGCGCCGCGCAGGCGAACCAAAAGGCGGCCAGCCGCGTGCGCGACCGCCCCGTGTGGAAGATTCCCATCATCAGGAACATGCCGCCGAAGAGGTCGTTGTGCGCCTGCCCGGCCCCTTGCAGCCAGAGGATCGGCGACAGGGCCAGCAGCATTAGGGTTCTCCTGTCGGCGTGGTCGGGGTGGTCCACCACGTAGCGAAAGGCGAATTGCACCAGCAGCCAATACAATTATT
>CAZLSV010000023.1:46391-57371 GCA_964562235.1 uncultured Desulfatibacillum sp. | reverse complement strand
GAACAGCTTGAAAATGGCCAAGGCCAGCAAGACGTCGCCGTTGCCCAGCCAGACCGCAGCCGCGGCGATGACGAGCGTCAGCGGCCCGTACACGCACGGGGCGGACTTCCAGGCCTCGCCCACGTAGGGGAAGAAAACCGAGCGGCTCAGGTCGGCCGGGTAGGTGAAGGCGTCTATCCCGCGCAGGGCCAGGTCGCCGTAAGCGAGCACGCTGAAAACGTCGTTCGACAGCATGGGCAGCATGAAACCCGAGATGAGGCAGGCCGCGCAGGCGGTGTTTCGGATTCGGCGGGCCTCGAGCGGGGGGGCCTGGGCGTCCAGGCAGGTCCGCACGAAGAAGACCAGCGAGAGGGCCAGCGCGACCAGGAAAAGTGCGACCGTGGCGATGCTCACCCCGAGGGAGGGGTAGTTCTCGTCCACCTTGAGCCCACCCGTGTGCAGGCGGATCAGGAACGAAGCGGCCACGCACAGCAGGGCTGCCAGGGGCGGCATCCACAGGCGGGACCGACCCGGCCGGTTCGATGTCTCAACGATCGCCAGGGTTCCTGCCATTCACCCCTCCGGCGTTCGTCATGGGAGCCTCCACGAATAGCCATGGTCTGTGACGCAAGGCCCCGATCCGATCTTTACCAGGGCCAGGGGTCCTTCGCGGGCGACGGAAGGGGCCGAAACGTCGCGCACGATCGCGTAATTGAAATGTCCGGATTCGACCGGAGGCTGGCCCCGGTGATAGAGAGGCACATCGCGGTGCAGGTAGGTGTATCCGCCCGTCCACGCCAGGTGCGCAGCGTCCACCCGAAGCCCGCAAAGGTCGGGCAGTCGATGGGCGGCCAGCAGCAGGCGGTTCACGGCCCCGTTGTCGTCGTAGGCGGAGGTCCAATGCCGGCTGGAATAGGCTCCCAGACGGCCGAAGGTGAGCAGGCGGTGGGAGGCCGCCGAGAGCACGGCAACGACGACCAGGCCGGCGGCGACCCCCCGGCGCCAGCGGCCGGCCCCGGCGTCCACCAGGCTGAAGAGCATCGCGAACAGCCACGGAAACGCAGGGACCAGAAAACGAAATTCCTTGTGGGGAACCGCGCTGTGAAGACCGATAAACAGGAGGACGCCGCAGCCGAGCCAAGCCGTTTTCCTCAGCGACAGGAGCGTTGCGGCCGCCAGGAGCAGGGCGAACGCCGGCATCGCCAGAAAAATCGTCTCCAGGTAGTAAAATCCGGGATGCACGCCCCAGGCGGAGGCCCCGCCTTCGATCAGGTTGAATTGCAGATAGTGCAAGACCGAATGAAACCAGCCGCCGAACCGGGCACCGGGAAGGTGGCCCCAGGTGAGCGCATCCAACGCTCCCATGGCCAACAGGCCTGCGGCTTGAATCGCCGTGAAACCCGCAAGGACGCTCCGTTCTTTTCGGAACAGCAGCACCGCGGCGCAGACGGCCACCAGCACGCCGGAGTGGAGACGGCACATGATGGCGATGCTGAGCAGACCGGCACCCGCAAGGCGTCGGGCCAACCGTTCATCTTGGTCCAGCAGCCATGCGGCCCCCCACACCAGCAGGACCGCCGCGGCGTTCTCACTCATCGCCCTGGGCGCGAAATAGATCACGGGTCCCGCCAGGGCATACGCGCAACCAGCCGCCGCGGCCGCTTGAGAACTGGCTCCCGCGGTCCTGGCCAGGCGATAGGTCCCGAGCGCGGCGATCGCGCCCAGAATTCCGAACACGCACTTGGTGGCGCGCACGTAAAACTGCGGTCCGGCGTCGAGCAGGCTCAGCACCTTCAGCAGACCGGCCAGCATGCCGGGAAACGCCCAGTTGCGGGCTCCCTCGGAAAATTCCCAGGGAACCAAGCCGTATCCGAAGACCAGGCGGTGGGCGGGCTCGAAGCTCTGGTAGATCTCGTCCGGCCAGTAGATCCCGTCGTCGGAAAGAGCCAGCCAGACCCGCAGACCCAGGCCGACGATGAGTCCGGCCGCCAGCAGTTTGGGGGGAGTTTTCAAGAGATCATCGTTGTGAGAAAACGCGAACCAGCGGTTTTACCGGGTGCCGGTTGTCGGTGGAAACATCGGAAAAGAAACCGGGTTTTCGGTGAAGCGTTATGTTTGAAATCGGATCGAGTGTCAACAGCTAATTTCCCCCGGGTATCGTGCGGCCGGATGCACTCGGCAGGCCTGTCGGGGCGATTCGGCCCTCCGCCCATGTTGTCCTGAGGGTGAAATTTTGGTAAAATAATTTTTACAGGGCCGTGGCGTCAGAAACGGCCGGGCCATTTCGACCATCGGGGGCGGAACCAACTCAATCTGCCGGGGCCTGCGCCTCCGCGAAGATCGGATCGTGATTTACAAGCGCTACTTCATCTCTGAAATCATGAAATCGGCCGCCGCTATTTTCCTGGTGGTGGTCATTATCTATGCCAGCGATTGCGCCATCAACTACATGGCGCAGACCCTCGCGGGGTCTCTGCCGCCGGCCATGGTGGGTTTCCTGATTTTGCTGCGGGTCAGCATCGCGCTGGAGGTCATCCTCCCGGTCACTTTTTTCCTCGCCGTCATCATCGCCATGGGCCGGCTGTACAAAGATCTGGAGATGACGGCATTTTCGGCCTGCGGCCTGGGCATGGACCGGGTGCTGAGACTGGTCTGTGTCCTGTCTCTGCCGGTGGCGCTGGCGGCGGCCTTCTCATCGCTTCACATCCGCCCGCATGCCTGGGCGAAGATATATCGTGTGATGGACGAGGCTCAGACCCGGTTCGACATTTCCCGCCTCAGCCCCAACGCGTTTCTCGAAATGCAGCACGGCAAGGTCGTTTTCTTCGCCGAGGAGGTCCAGCCCGGCCTGAACAGCGCGCAGAAGGTCTTTGTCCGTGTGGCGGACGGTGACGGGTGGAAAGTGATACGGGCCCGGCAGATGATCCAGGAAGAAGGCGCAGACGGACGACGGGCGCTGCTTTTTGAAGAAGGCAGCCTGTACGAGCCCCCGAGCGGAAGCCAGGCCGGAAAAATCACCCACTTCACCCAGGCCCGCTATCCCCTGCCGGATGAGATGGAAGCCATTTCCCGGTACCGTCGCAAGGCCACGGCCACGCCGCAGCTCGTAGGGTCCGCGCGGCTCGAGGATATCACCGAACTCCAGTGGCGGCTGTCCGCGCCGCTGTCCACCGTTCTGCTGGCCTTGCTGGGGGTCCCGTTGAGCAAAAGCAATCCCCGCCAAGGAAAATTCGCCAGGATCGCGATCGCCATTGTCATTTTCGCCGTTTATTTCCAGCTTTTCGTCGTTGCGCGGACCTGGGTGGACACTGCGGTCGTCCCACCGATGCCCGGCATATGGTGGGTGCCCGCCCTGCTGACCGGGCTGACGCTCCTGGTGCTCCGTCAGACGGGGGAAGTTTTTCACCGGGGCGGCCGATGAGTCCACCCCTGGGGATCATCGAACGCTACCTCGGGTGGCGCACGCTCCAGGGTTTTCTGCTGGTGTGCTCCCTGCTGGCGGTGATCTTCAGCATCTTCGAGCTGCTCATTCAGCTGGATTACGTCGGCTGCGGGGATTATGCGGTCACGGATGCTTTCGTCTACGTGGCCTTGACGCTTCCCAAGCGGATTTCGGATCTCATGCCGATGGCGGCCCTGCTGGGGAGCATTGCGGCCCTCGGCCTGCTGGCCGACCACCACGAACTCACGGCCATGCAGTTGGCCGGCCTGTCGGTGCGGCGCATCGTGCTGACCGTCCTGGCGATCAGCAGCTTGCTCGTGTTTGCATCCGTCCTGGTATCCGAGTTCATCGCCCCTCCGCTCGATCAATATGCGCGGATCCAGCGATTCAAAACGATTTACGGCAACAATGTCATGCTGACCCGGCATGGTTTCTGGACGCGCCACGGCAACTTGATCGTTCACGTCGAGAAGGTTTTTTCCGGAGGCGGCACGGAAAATGTCCAGGTCTTCGAGTTCGACGAAAACGGACTCCTGCGCCGATTCATCAGCGCCCGGCAGGGCCGGATCGAAGGCGGGAACGATTGGCTGCTCTCGCGCGCGGAGGCCACCGTCTTCACCGAGAAGGAGATCGCGCAGGAAACCCTGCCGGAATACCGCATCGCGGAATTTTTGTCCCCGAACCAGGTGGCGGTATTGGAGCTTCCGGCCGACAGCCTCTCGCTGTCGGGGCTGCATGAATACATTCAAATTTTGGAGCGCAGGGGCCAGAACGCGGAACGCTACGCCCTGGCCTTCTGGCAGAAGATATGCCGCCCCCTGACCACCGGCGTCATGGTGTTGCTTTCCCTCACCTTCGTTTTCGGGCCGGTTCGCGTGCGAAATGCCTGGCAGCGCATCTTCGCCGGCATGCTGGCGGGGACCTTCATCTATCTCGTGAGCCAGATCCTCGGCCAACTCAGCCTGGTACTCCACCTCCCGCCGCTGCCGATGACCTTGCTGCCGGCCGGTGCCATCCTGCTGGCGGCACTGCGGCTCCTGCGCCCTGCTCTCTGAGCCCAGCGCGCTTCGACCTTGATTCAAACGCCCCTGCGTGCGGGCGCCAATCCAAAACGGGTTAAAAGCATTGAAAACTTAATGTCGCTGGTATATGTTCCCAAAACTGTCGCTGCTGGCGACGGCACTTCAAGAGCCGATTTATGAAACCCATGGCCCGGTCTATGATGTCACAAGAACCGCTATCTTCGCTGAACGCTGCCCCACGCCCTGCCGTTGCCGCCCGGATTCGATCCTCAAAACCCTATGATCCGGTCTCTTCCTTGCAGGCGATCAGGGACAACCCGGGCGTGGTTCATTACAAGCTCGACTGGAACGAATCCACCGTCGCGCCGTCGCCGAAAGTGTTCACGGCCTTGAGACGTTTCCTGGATGCCGAGAGCCGGGTCCACTGGTACCCCGATCCGGGCCACGAGGAGCTGCAACTCCGGATCTCGGAATACGTGGGATGTCGAAGCGAACAGGTCCTCGTCACCAACGGGTCCGACGACGCCTTGGCCCTGATCTGCATGACCTACCTCGAGAGCGGTGACGAGGTCGTGGCTCCTTTTCCCACCTACACGCATTTTCTGCAGTTCGCCGAACTCGCCGGGGCCTGCTTGCGGCTGATTCGCAAGGAGGACCCGTTCTCCGTTTCGCTGCCGGATATCGAAGCCGCCATCAGCGGGCGCACTAAGATCGTCTATTTGGCCAACCCGAACAACCCCACCGGTACGCTGCTGCCGCCCGAAGGCATTTTGCGGCTGGCCGGCCGCCATCCCCGCATCCTGTTTCTGGTCGATGAGGCCTACTATGAGTTTTCCGGCGCCTCCTGCGCGGCGATGGCCGGCGCCGCGCCGAACCTGGCGGTCACACGCTCGTTTTCAAAATGCTTCGGGCTCGCGGGGATGCGCATCGGATATGTGGTGGCAGCGGCGGAGGTCATCGGCAATCTGCGTCGCATGCACAACCCGAAGAGCGTCAACAGAATGGCCCAGGTGGCCGCGGCCGCGGCCCTCGATGACCTCGGCTACTATCGTCGGTATGTTTCCGAGGTCAAGTACGCGGCCGCTCTGACCAAGCGCTTCTGCGATGCGCACGGAGTTCCCTGCCGGCTTTCGCATGCCAACTTCGTGCTGATCGGGATGGAAAACCCTCTGCTGGTGGCGCGCCGGCTGCGCGAAGCCGGGGTGCACGTCCGCAACCGGTCCGCGCAGCTTCCCGGCATGATTCGTCTCACGGTGGGCACGGTCGAGCAGATGCGGGAGGTGCTTCCGATATTGGCGAAAGCGTTTTCCGGATGCGATTTGGTGACGGCCGGTGTAGGGACGCCACTGCCGGAGCCGGCTCGCGCCGGTATCGGCTGAAGGAGGGTTCGGGGGAGGCCTGCGAAGTCAGGCAGGGGCGGCGGCGAGCCGATCGGGTGGCGGCTCCGGACGCCGGGGGCTTCAGGGGTCCAATCGCGCCAGCCGGTTGCGGGCTTTTTCGATGAAGATCGGGTCCTCTGGGGTCTTGGGTGTCGTGCGGATCGCCGCTTGGTACATTTCGCGGGCCAGCGCGGGGTTCCCGGTCCTCTCGTAGAAAAGGCCCAGGTCGTGCCGGTAGGCGCTGTAATCCGGTTTGAGCGCGATGGCCTTTTGGAGGCACTCGATGGCTTGGTCAACACTGGCGCCGGTGGGCAGCCCGCCGAAGAGCAGTGCCGCCAGGAACCGGTCGGCCAGGGAGACGCGCGAGATCTCGAAGTGCCACCAGGCATACAGGTACCATACGTCGGGGTTGTCCGAGCGCCGGCTCAGCAGAAACCGGGCGTGCTGCTCCAGTTCCCGCGCTGTTTTCACCTTCTCACCGCTGCCGAGGAATTCCGCCAGCTTCGCCTTGGCGGCCCCCATCACCAGGTGGGCCTCGTAGCTGTCCGGGTAACGGCGAAAGACCCGCGCGGCATAATCGTGCGCCTTTTCATAGTGTCCCCGCCGGCTGCCGGCCTCGTTGTCCAGCCACCCCAGGCGAATGTGCAGATAGGCGGCATTCCAAAGGGCTTCCGGTTGGTCCGGACGGGCCGCCAGCAACTCTTCATAAATCGCAAGCGCGTTCCGGTCCTCGTAGCGCTGCTTGGCGGCGGCGGCCGTTTCCAACTGGCGCCGCTCATCTGTGGCCGTATCCGCCGCGGCCGTCATCCGCACGAAAAGAAAACCGCACAACAGGATCGCGGTTCCGATGATGAACCCGGGTTTTAGAATAAGGGCGTCGCGCAAGAATCTCATGGTCTCAGACGCTCGGTTACCGTTTGGCCCGCATGGGGCCGTTCTTTCATGAGCCGCTTGCCTTGCCGGCAGGGCCTTCCGACGGCAAGCCGCATCAGACGCAACCCATCCCGCACGGTGATCGGCCCCCCCAGCCAGATCCGCACAGGATCTTGTTAATCCGACGCGACTGGTGTATGGTTATTTCATTTTATTGTCAACCCAGCCTACTGCCGCGGTTGGTGGTTTTTCGTTCTGCAGTGGTATGCGGCGCAGAGACTGATCTGCGTGTGAGGCAACATCCGCAACGATGAAGTTGACTCATGGTCACGACCCTGCCTGACGTCTCCTCCCCTGTGTTTTCCGCAGTTGGCTCTTGAGGAAGCTTGGATGCAGGATATTGATTGGAGCGGGCTGACCCGACACACCGCCATGCTGGGGTTGGATGTCGGGTCGCTGAATCTGAAAGCCGTCGCCGTCGACCCCCGGGGCCGAATCACCTGGTCCTTGCTTCGGCCCCACCGGGGCGACCCCTGGCCGCTGGTCGACCGGCTGCAGGAGCGGTGCGGTGCGCTCGACATCCGGGTGGGGATCACCGGCAGCTTCAATGGGACCTCCCGCCTGAAGCCCCTGGATTCCGTTTTGTGTCTGCACGCGGCCGCCCGGCACCTTCACCCGTCGGCCGCCAACATCCTGGAAGTCGGAGCCGCTCACTTCTGCCTCGTGCGGCTTAGCCGCAGCGGGCACATCCAGTCCATCCAGACCAACCCCCTTTGCGCAGCGGGCACCGGCTCTTTCCTGGACGCCCAGGCCGAGCGCATGGGGGTCGATTTCCGCGAGTTTGCCCGCCTCGACACGCATGGGGACCTACCGTCCATCGCCACCCGCTGTGCGGTCTTCGCCAAAAGCGACCTCATCCACCGGCAGCAGGAGGGGTTCGACATCCCGGCGCTGTGGTCCGGTCTCTGTCGGGGTCTGGCCGAAGGGCTGTTGCATGCGCTCACCCATGGAAGCCCGTTGAACGGCGAGACCCTGCTCTGCGGAGGGGTGGCGCTCAATTCGACCTTCGTGGCCTGGCTGCGCAGCCTGTTAAGTGGAAACGGGAACGGGCACTGCGTGAATCTGCCACTGCAGCCCGAGTTCACCGCCGCTCTGGGCGCCGGCCTGCTCGGCCGCAACGGGGCCGCCGCACTCAGCGCCCCGGTCACGTCGGCCGCCCCGGCCCCGCGCAGGCGCCGGCCGAGCTTGACCCTGCGGAAATCGACCCTCCCTCGCTGCCGGCCGCTGCAATTCGAGATCGATCGGTTTCAGAACGAAGTCACGGTTCACCGCCTGCCGGCCCGGAATGAAAACGGCGCCGCGGTGTTCGCAGGGATCGATATCGGCTCCACCAGCACCAAGCTGGCGTTGGTCGATCCGGCCGGCGACCTGCTGGTCGACATCTACCGGCGCACCCAGAGCGACCCGATCCTCGCGACCCGCCGGGTGTTCGGCGCCGTCCTCGAGCTGTTCGACCACACCGGCTGGCGGCCGCTCGTGGCGGGCGCCGGAACCACCGGCAGCGGCCGCAGGCTCATCGGCGAGATCGTCGGCGCCGATCTGGTCATCAACGAGATTTCGGCCCACGTGGCGGGCGCCCTGCGGATCGAACCGGAGGTTGAAACCATATTCGAGATCGGCGGCCAGGATGCCAAGTACATGCGGATTCAAAACGGCCGGATCGTCGATGCCAACATGAACTACGTGTGCGCCGCCGGAACCGGATCGTTCATCGAAGAGCTGTGTTCCAAGCTGGGTTACCGGATTGAGGAACTGGGCGAGGAGGTGCTGGGGGTCGAGCCCCCCTACATCAACAGCCGCTGCACGGTGTTCATGGAGCAGGATATCCTCGCCCTGCTGCGCGAAGGGGTCCCGCGCCGCGAGGCGGCGGGGGCGATCATCTACTCGGTGATCGAAAACTATCTGCACCGCGTGGTCGGAAAACGCCCGGTGAGCGGGAAGCGTATCGTGTTCCAGGGCGCGACGGCCCGCAACATCGCCTTGACCGCCGCCATCGAGCACCTTCTGGGCTGCGAAGTGGTGGTCTCCCCTTACCCCCATGCCATGGGGGCTTACGGCGTTGCGCTGCTGACCCAGTCCGCGACCGGGGCCGGGGGGGCCCGATTCAAGGGCCTGGAGCTGGCCTCGCGGAGCATCGGGATCGAAAAAGAGTCCTGCGGCGGCTGCCACAACCGCTGTGAACTGACGCGGGCCGTCGTCGAGGGAGAGCCGCAGCGCCAGCTCTGGGGGATGAAATGCGGTCGGGACGAAGGCGGCCGGGCAGCGCGGAAGCTGCCCGCCTATGAGATCTTCCGACAGCGGCGGGGGCAGCTGGCGGAATGCCGCTCGCCGGCGAAACAAAGCAATCCGGAAAAGCGCCTCGTCATGCCCCTGGCGCTTTCGGCCTACTCGCTCGGGCCGTTCTGGTCGGAGTTTTTCAGCCGCCTCGGGTTGGATTTCCGGCTGGGGCCGCCAACGGACGAGACGGTCCTTCACGCAGGGCGGCAGGTATCGGGTTCCGAGTTCTGCCTGCCGGTCAAGGCGGCCCTGGGCCATGTCGCGCGGTGCCTCGAGAAAAACTCGTCCGATCATCTGTTCGTGCCGCACCTGATCGCCGATGATCGGGTCGAGGGGCTCACTCAGACCCGTTTTTGCCCCTACCTGGAGATCCTGCCCTCCCTCGTCCGGCCGATGGCGGGGAAGCGGGGCGGAGGCGAGGGGCGGGTCATTAGCCCGGTGGTCGATTTTCGGCTCTCCGACCGCAAGAACGCCCGGGCTTTGGTTGAAAGCCTGCGCCCGCTGGCCTCCCTGCGGCAGCGGGACGTCGTCCGGGCGCTGCAGCACGCCCACCAGGCCCGCGGGCGGCAGCGCGACGAATTCCTTACCGCCGGCCAGGCGCAGTGGCGCCTCATCCGCGACGCCGGCCGCCCGGCCGTCGTCGTGGTCGGCCGCTCCTACAACACCCTGGACCCGCATCTGAGCCACCGCCTGCCGTTCGAGATCGCGGCCGCCGGACTGGACGTGCTGCCCATGGACGCCCTGCCCTTCCGTCCGGAGCTGCTGGAAGGCTATTTCCGCAACCTTTTCTGGGCCGATGGGCAAAGGATCGTTTCGGCGCTCATCCAGGTCGCGGCCACCGACGGGCTTTACCCCGTTTACCTCTCGAATTTCGGATGCGGGCCGGACAGCTTTGTCCTCTCCTATGCCGAAAGCATCATGGGCGACAAGCCCCTGCTAATCCTGGAGTTGGACGAACACGGATCGAGCGGCGGATACCAGACCCGGCTGGAGGCTTTTCTGGAGGTGGTCAAGGCCGACGGCAAAACCACCCGGCCGAAGGCCCCTGCGCCCTCCGGGCCGCCCCTCGCGGAGGCGCCGGCCTCCCAGGACATCCGCCAGCGCCGGCTGTGCGTTCCCCACATGCACCCCACCGGCAGCCGTCTCCTGGCGGCGGCCCTGCGCGGGGAGGGGTTCAACGCCGTGGAGCTTCCGATCGAAGATGACGCCGCTTTTGCCGAGGGCCGCCGGTGGGCCCGGGGTTCGGAGTGCCTGCCGGCGCCCCTGACGCTCGGCAGCCTGCTCAAGCGCGCCGGCGAGGACCGCGAAGGCGGGCTGGACCCCAACAAGAGCCTGGCCCTTTTCATGCCGACCTCCGACGGCCCCTGTCGGTTCGGGCAGTACTGCGCCCTGGACCGCCTGATCCTGAATCGCGTGGGCTGCCGGGACCTGCCGATCTTGTCCCCCAGCTCCGAGAACGCCTACTACGGAATCGACCAGAAGGTGTTCGAATACATCCTGCTGGCGGACATCCTGTTCAAGCTGCGTTGCCGGGTCAGGCCTCGGGAAAAAACCCGCGGCGACACGGAGCAAACCCTCGAGCGCTTCATGCAGAAGGCCGAGCGCGCGATCGAAGGCCGGCGTCTGCGCTTGTCCGCATTTCTGCCGCAGGCCGTTCAGGCGTTTCAGCGCATACCGGCGGGCCCCGCCCCCCGGCTGCTGGTCGGGGTGGTGGGGGAGATCTACGTGCGCTGCCATGCCTACGCCAACAACGGGTTGGTCGACACGATCGAGCAGCTGGGCGGCGAGGCCTGGGTGGCCCCGGCCACGGAGTGGATCATGTACACGGCCTGGGTGGAGCGCTACCGCCTGCGGCGCAGCGGAATGGGCCCCTTGCAGGCCGCCCAGCTCGCACTGCGATGGCAGTATATGCAGCGCCGGGAGCACGCGGCCTACCGGCTCGCGGGCC
>CAZLSV010000023.1:44841-46381 GCA_964562235.1 uncultured Desulfatibacillum sp. | reverse complement strand
CTTTTGGCCGATCGGGCCGAGCCGCCGCTGCCGGAGATCGTTCAGCAGGGCCGGCGGTTTCTGCCGCCGGATTTCGAAGGCGAGTCCATTCTGACGCTGGGCCGGGCGAAGTTGTTCAAGCGCGACGGGGCGGAGCTGATCGTCAACTGCGCCCCGTTCGGATGCATGCACGGGAACATCACCTCGGCGCTCTTCAACCAGGCAGCCGACGAGTTCGACGTGCCGGTCGTCAACATCGCCTACGACGGCGTGGGCGACGCCAACTCCGTGGTGAAGACCTTCATCGAGGCCACCCGGCACGGAACGTCGCCCGCCCAAGGAGAAACCGATCGATGACACCCGTGACACCCGCTCCCGAAATCCGCACGGCCGTGATCCTCTTCCCGGACGGATGTGCGCCGGACCCCGCCGTGGCCCATGCGCCGATCGCCGGCCTGCCGCTTTTGCAGAGGCAGCTTCTCTGGCTGGGAAGACACGGCATCGAGGAGGTCTACCTGATGGCGGCCCCCGATCGGGGCGCTTCCATCTGCGAACGCATCCAGGGGTGGCGGCGGCAGCGCCCGATTCCGCGGGTGACGCTCGCCGCCGGCGGGGGGCTCGCGCCCACGCCGACGCCCGGACGGGCGGTCGTGCTGGACGCACGCTTTCTGCATCACCCGGATCTTCTGGCCCATGCCCTGGCGGCGCCGCCAACCGCATTCGCCTATGCCGACGACCGGGGCGGTCTCTGCGGCCTGGGGGTCGTCGGCCTGGACTCCGGGGTCGGCCCCGAGACGCTGGCGGCCCAGCCCCGGCGGTCGCTGCCCGAAGGGTGCTTCGCCCAGGCGGTGGAGAGCCCGGCCCACGCCCGGCAAGCGGAGCAGCGGTTGCTCCGGAGCTTCATCAAGGAGACCGACGGGTGGTTCTCCCGGCACCTGAACCGGCCGGTCTCCCTGTGGATCACCCGGCGTATCGCCCACCTTCCGGTGCACCCCAACGCCGTCACGATCTTCAGCCTGCTGCTCGGGGTCCTCTCCGGGTGGAGCGCCGCGCAGGGAACCTTCCTGCATCTGGCGGCGGGCGGGGTCCTGTTCCAAATCGCCAGCATCCTGGACGGGGTCGACGGGGAGCTTGCCCGCGCCAAACTGCTGCACTCCAAAGCCGGGGAGTGGCTGGACACGGTCTGCGACGATTCGACCAACGCGGTTTTCATCGCCGGGGTCACCCTGGGCGCCTACCGGATGACCCACGATCTCTTCTGGCTCTCCCTGGGCGCTTTGTCCCTGGTGGTCTATGGCGTTACGCTGTATATCATGTACGGGAATTTGATCGCGAACAAGCGCAAGCCCACGCTGTTGGCATTCCAGGAGGAAATCCGGAGGGCCGACTACCATCCGGGCCGCCTGAAAGCGGGGCTGGTCGCGCTGCAGCCGTTCATCAAGCGGGACTTCTACGGGTATGCGTTCATGCTCTGTTGCCTTCTGAGCGCACCCAAGGTTCTTATCGGCGGGTGGTCCATCGGGGCGTTTCTGACCCTGGGGTTCATCACGTCGGATTTGAA
>CAZLSV010000023.1:44579-44831 GCA_964562235.1 uncultured Desulfatibacillum sp. | reverse complement strand
AGAGGATCGTGAAATGGCTTTCAAACTGAAGGACGTTTGCACCGTCGCCAACATCCTGATGGCGCTCTATGCCGTTATTCTCTCCTTTGAGGGACGGCTCGAACTGGCGGCCTGGATCATCTTTGCCGCCTGGTTCACGGACGGTCTGGACGGGTTGATCGCCCGCTGGACCAAGACCGGCAACGAATTCGGCGTGCACTTCGACAACCAGGCGGATCTGTTCATCTACACGGTGGCCCCGGCATTTTTCGC
>CAZLSV010000023.1:35441-44569 GCA_964562235.1 uncultured Desulfatibacillum sp. | reverse complement strand
CATTTGTTTCGCGGTCATCACGGTCGGGTGCATCCGTTTGTCGCGATTCAACGTGAAGCCGCTCATCTACCCGGGGTTCTGGATCGGCTACCCGCGCTCGGCCCTGGGGCTGTACATCATTTTTCTTTTCAACTCCCAGTTTTTTGCGCACTACCCAATGTATTGGGCGGCGGCGGTGCTCACCCTCGTGCTGACGGCGATGAACCTTTCCTACATCCCTTACCGCAATCACAAGACGGACTTCACGCCGTTCGAACGCTGGATGTGCCGCGCCACCTGGGTCTCCATCCCGGCCTCCTACCTCTTCGGGTGTCTCTGGGATGTCGGTCTGGTCTGGAGCACCATTTACGCCCTGCTGCCGTTCACCCCGCTGCATGCCCAGGACCGGGCGCCCATCGAGCGGTACGTCCGAGAGTGGAAGGCGGCGGTAGATTGAGCGGCGGCCGCGGCGCCGGAATCAGTTGGCCAGCCGCAGGAAGCCGAAATTGCCTTCCGCGTGCGCCAGCATTTCCGGCGTGTCGATGTCCTGCCAGAAGCCGCTGACCGGGACCGCCCGCATGCGGCCCGCGTCGGCCAGGCGCTGGACCCCGTCCGTCAGGGAAGCGTCCCCTTTTTCCGCAAAAACCTCCGCCAGGGCCGTGAACAGCCCGGGCGTGGCGGAGAATACCCCGATGTCCACGCAGTTGAAATCGGCGATCGTCTTGCCGATGCGGCGGATGCGGCCGTTTTCGGCATCCACCTTGGTGGCGTCATCGAGATCGAAGACCCCCTCCAGGCGTGGGTCGACCAGCAGGGTCGCACCGCCTTCCGGCGGCCGGCACCGGGGCAGGGCGGCCATGATGTCGTCGCCGACCAGGTGGTCCCCCATGACCAGATGAAAATTGCCGTCGATACGCGTTTGCGCGCAGAGCGCCGAAACCCCGTTCGACAGGCGGTAGCGGGGGTTGACCAGGAACTCAAGGCGGCTGCCGCCGTCGTGGGTTCGCCGGATGGCCGAACGGACCTCATCGGCCGCGTGCCCCAGCACGACAAGGATGCGGCGGCACCCGGCCAGCTCCAGCCCCCGAATGGCGTGCCACACCAGCGGCTTTTCGCGGATGGGGATGAGCAATTTAGAGCCCGGTGCGCATCCGGTTTCCGCCAGTCGAGCTCCGCAGCCGGCGGCCAAAACAATTCCGGTATCAACCCTGTTTGTTCCGATTTCCAAAATGTTGCTCCCATGTTGCGTGCGAGTGCGATTGGCGCCCGGTTGAAGTTGTCGACCGTGTCCGGGTTTTTCAGGTCTTTCGAAAAGGGTGCGATTTAAGCCGGACGTTTCTGGGCCTTGTCCGGTGACCGGATGCGGGAGTTCCGGAACGAACGGGCCTGATGGGTGAAGGCCTCGAGCCGGTTGATGTTGTGGGTCGATTGCAGCCCCTCGTAGACCAGGCTGCAGAGCGGGGTGTCGCCGATGTCGTTTCGGATGCTTTTCGATAGCGATGCCGTCACCGTACCCAGCATGCAGTTGTGGCACATGACATTGATGATCCCGTCCGCCCCTGCCCGGTGAAGCTCCTCGATCCGGTTCAGGTTCAGGGAAAGAACCTTGTCGATCCAGAAGCTGACATGGCGGGAAGAGGCCCTGCGGACATCGGGATAGTGCCGCTCCTGGGGCGTTTGGATGTCGTTCGGAAAGTGCCGATCGATGAGCGCCCGGGCGCCTTTGAGCGCCGGAATCAGGGCTTTTGCGGCAAAGGCACGGGCGGGCTTGCCCTGCCTGAAAAGCTCGGCATGCCGCTGTTCCATCGCCAGAAAGGAGACATCGATCACCGAGCCGGACGTCCACACGTCGACCCCCATCCGGTTGAGCCTTTGGTAAAGGCGGTCGTTGGAGTGTTCATTGACGCGGGTGTAAATGTCGCCCACGATGCCGATGCGGGGCCGGGCGCCGGTTGGCTTCGACAGAGGGATCGCCTTGAAGCGGGCCACGGATTTTCCGAGCGCGCGGAAAAAGGAGCCTCCCGCCAGGCCCCCTTCAAGATCGGCGAGAATTTCCCGGTACACCCGTTGAACCTCGCCGGCGGCCCTCTCGTAGGGCTCGATCTCCGTTTTCCACTTGTACATCCGGTCGATGGCGTAGAGCCCTGTCGCCATCCGCAGCAGATAGCCGGGCCCGAGCTCCTTCATGTTGGTTGAATCGGTAATGTTCATGACCGTCACACCGGCAAGCCCCAGTTTTTCGAGGATGAGATGCAGGGCCAGTGGGTATTGCGGCAGCAGACACGGACCGAAATAGGAAGGCCCGAAATAACACGCCTCATCCGGTTCGAAACCAGGACGCTCCGCGGCTTTCAGCAAATCCCCGGTGAACGCGATGAACGGGTGGCACTCCCGGCCGTAGGCGTGCTTGAGGCCCAGATTCCAGCTGTGGTCGTCGGTGGGGGGCAGCAGCACTGCCCGGCATCCGGAGGCCTTCAGGGCGCCGGTGATGGCATAGGCATGATCCATGAAGGAGGGGACATAGTAGGTGTATTCCCTGAGCGGCCGGCGAGGCTTGCCGGGATCCCTGCCGGAAATCGCCGCGGGCGGGCCGAGGCGCTCCTTGAAGTTGCGCGCGAAGGCCTCGAGCCGGGTGACCACGCCGGCTTCGGCCCGATGATCGTCAAGCTCGATCAGGATGTGCGGGGTCTCTTTGAGTTCATGCTCGAGATACTGGTCGACGAATGCATCCGGGCCGCAGCCGAAGTTGGTGACGATGACGGCCCCCAGGTGGGGGTGCTGCTTGAGAACCCGGGCCGCCCGGACCAGCCTCCTGCCGTAGCCCCACCGGATGCGGTCCCACAAGGCCGGCAGCGGGTCCCGGCCGAGAGGGAGAAAATCGAAAGGGATGGGTTCGATGCCCATGCCCTTGAGTCGTCTGGCGATATCAAGATTGACGTATCGGTCCGTGGTGTTATAGGGCCGGCCGATCAGCACGGCCCCCCGCCGCCTGTTTTTCCTCAGATCGTTCAGCAGCGCCTCGCCGGCTTCACGGCACCTGTCCCGAAAGGCTATCTGCGCCGCGCCTGCCGTCCGATACGCTTTTTCCACCTCGGCCCGGCCGATCCCGAGCTCGCCGGAGAGGGTCCTCACCCATTGCGCGGTTTCCCCGTCGACAGGGTATTCAAACGTCAGGATGTCTACATCTGAGGCCATGTTGCCTCTGACAACGTACGGGGCCGCCTGCGTGTAGGGGCACGCGTAGCGGGGAGTGGTCTCGCCGGGCGGCGTGAACATGCGCAGGTGCGGAATGAAGATCCTGCGGACCCCTTGGCCGAGCAGGTTGTGGACATGCCCGAACAGTATCTTGATCGGATAGCAGAACTCCGCCGGCACGTGCCGGAGCCCCTCTTCGACAATCTGGCGCCGGGTGGCATCCGATGTGCGGACCGAGAACCCGAGCGCCTGGAAAAGCGTCCCCCAGAACGGAAAGTAGTCGCTCATCGTCAAGGTCAGAGGGAAGCCGATCTCCCCTCTCCGGTGCGCAGGGCGGGCTGCCGTCACCGAGTCGTGAAGCAGCCGCTCGCGCAGCGAAAACGCGTCATCTGCCGGAGCCGGCGTGAACCCGGCTCGCTCGAACCGGCCGCAGATGCTTCCGAAATAGGCCGTCCGCTCGACCCCGGTGGTGATTTTGCGTATGTCACAGCCGTTCTCGCATCGGCGGCACTCGAAGGTTTCGCTGACGCCGCCGATCTCCAGACCGCTCAGCGAGAACGCATGACCGTCGACGCCCTCGGAGAGCTCCGCGAGCGCGGTGAAGGCCGCGCCGAGCGCCCCCGAGATTTCGGGGTGGGGGTGCAGCCGGATGTCTTGGTTCAGCAGGTTTTCGAAAACGGCATGAACCGCCGGGTTTTTGGCGACCCCGCCCTGCAAAACCACCCGGCCCCCCATGGGATGCGAGCCCACAACCTTTTCGAGATAATTCTGCCCTATCGCGTAGGCCAAGCCGGCGCACAGGTCCTCAACCGAAGCGCCCCGCTGCAGGTGATGGACCAGATCGGAATCCATGAAAACCGTGCAACGGCTGCCCAGCCGGACCGGGGCCGCTGAATTGAACGCCGCGTCTGAGAACTCGTGCGCGATGTCGATCCCGAGCCTGCCGGCCTGCTCTTCAAGAAAAGCGCCCGTTCCCGCGGCACAGACCCGGTTCATGCGGAATTTCTCGACCCGCCCCTGCGAGAGTCGGATGAGTTTCGAATCCTGACCGCCGATCTCGATGACCGTGTCCGCATCCGGAAAGAAATGACCGGTCGAGGCGGCTTGAGCCGAAATCTCGTCCATCACCGTTCCGCCGTTGATGAGCACGCGGGCAAGGTGCCTTCCCGAGCCGGTGGCGACCACGTGCGAAATCCGGTCGTTACCCGACAGGAGCTCTCTGAGTCGGCGGACGGTTTTCAGGATGGCCGCAACGGGGTTGCCTGCCGTCGGCAGATAGGCGGATGTCACGAGATGACGGGCCGAGTCCACAATGGCGGCCTTGGTGGTGACCGAGCCCACGTCGATGCCCATGACATATCGGTTTTCGGGGCCCCCGGCAGTTGAGGTCCGCCGCTGCTCGGCGACCGGCCTTCTCGCCAGCGGCGCAAGGCCGGAGGGCCCCGCGTCAGGGACGCTCAAACCGGAAAGCGCCTCGATCAGACGGCCTGCCGTCAGCGCAGATTTCAGCGGGTTTTCATCGGCGATCAGGGCGGCGCCCAACGCGCCCATCAGTATGAAGTGCTCGGGGACGATCAATCCCGATTCATCCAGGCCCAGCAGATCCCTGAAAGCCCGCACGACCCCGTGGTTCGAGGCCACCCCGCCCTGAAACAGGATGGGGGGTGTGGGCCGGCGGCCTTTGCACAGATTGGCGAGGTAGTTTCGGGCCAGGGCATAACAGAGCCCCGCCGCCATTTCATCTGCCGGCACGGCTTGCTGCTGAAGGTGGATCAGGTCCGATTTCGCAAACACGGAGCAGCGGCCGGCCACACGAGGGACATGGGCGGCGCCGTGCGCCATGGCGCTGAACTGCTCGATGCTCACCCCCAGCCGTTCCGCCTGCTGGTCAAGAAACGCCCCCGTTCCGGCGGCGCACAGTTCATTGAAGGCGTGATCCTGGATAAAATGGGTGCCGGCTGGGCTGCGGCCGACCGAGATATATTTCGAGTCCTGGCCCCCGATTTCAAGGATGCTTCGTACTTCCGGGAAGCGGACCCAGGCCGCCTTGGCCTGGGCGACGATCTCGTTGACCGTGTCGACCGCTATCGCACTGGCGATCAGCTCTTTGCCCGAACCGGTGACCACCGCACCTGAAAAGGTTGCTTCGCCGAGCTCGTCGACCAGCTCATGCAAAAGCCCCAGGGCGGTCGACCGCGGGCGTCCGCCGGTCCGGGCGTAGCGCTTGAAAACGATCCGGCTTGATGAATCGAGCACGACGCACTTGAGGCTGATCGATCCCAGGTCAAGACCGAGGCGATACGCTGCGGGCGGGGGCGTCATGCTACGCGGAGATCCAGGAAACGGCTGATGAGCGCATCCTTTTCCAGCCAGATGTGGTTGACCCAGTCCTGCATGCGGGTCCTGAAATCGCTGTCCGTGAAATAGTCCTTCCCCACCACGTCTTGCGGCACCGGCAATAATCGCACGCGCACGACGATCCGGGGGATCTTGCCCTGCAGCAGCTGCCATATCAGCGCCCGCGGGTCGTTATCCGGATAAACGGTGGTCACATCCAGGACACCCGATAAAGTGTCCCCCATCGCCGCCAACACGAAAGCCACTCCGCCGGCCTTGGGCCGCAGGAGGTTCTGAAAGGGCGAGCCCTGAGATTGGTGCTTGCCGGGGCTGAACCGGGTCCCTTCGACGAAATTGATCACTGAAACAGGGGTCTTCTTGAACTTTTCGCAATGCTTGCGGGTGGTGGCCAGGTCCTGGCCGCGAAGCTCCGGATGCTTTTCGAGAAACTGCCGCGAGTGGCGTTTCATGAACGGGAAATCGAGCGCCCACCAGGCCAGCCCCAGGAAAGGGATCCAAATCAGTCCGCTTTTCAGGAAAAATTTCAAAAAAGGTATTTTGCCCCTGAAAATGTGCTGCAGAACGAAGATGTCCGCCCAGGAACGATGATTGCTGATGACCAGATAGGAGGCCCCCGGGTTCAGTTTAGCCGGCGCTTCGATATCCCACTGCATGTGTTGCGTGATCTGAACAATAAAGCTGTTGCAGTCCACCCACCGCGAAGCGAGCACGATCAGGACCTGCGAGCACCCCTGCCGGAATCGGGGTGTGGCGATTATGAGTTTCAGCAAAATGACAGGAACGAAAAGCGTCACCCAGAACACCGTGTTAAAGGCGCTCAACAGAAAGGCGATAACGCCGATCATCGGGGCGGGCAGAAATTTAAGCATGCTCAAGCACCATCATGGGAACGCGTTACCGGCAGGTGGCTGTCCGCAGAAAACCATCGTGGGTGCCGCCAAGTGGTTCCAGGAATTTGGATATTGCAACCGCCCCCATTATCACCCCGGCGATATCTCGTCAATTATCCCCTGAACTGGAATTGGAGAGTAAGCATCCGGCTGTGATCTTCCATGGTCGTGTGAGGCTGTTTCAGATTCCGTCTGAAAAGCCGTAAAGAAAATCGGTGATGCCCGCGGCCAAGCCTTCGCCGAGCTATGATCCCGCGCCCATCCGCTGAACCAGTTCGATGACGATATCTTCCGGACCCCTGAAAAAGGCGATCCGCAGGTCGGGGATGTCGGTGGGGGGCATGAAAAAGGAATACCCACGGCCGCTGAGATCCGTGTGAGCGGCCTCGATGTCGTCGACTTCCAGGCCGATGTGGTTGTAACCGTAGACGGTCCGCGAGGCATCCCCTTCCACCCGCTCGTCACTCCGGGCGACCCGCAGGTTGACGGTGGTGCCCTTCAGATCCAGGGAGGCCCCGTCCGCGGTCCCGAACTTTTTCCGTCGGACCAGATGGGCCTCAAGCGCCTCGGTGAAAAACCCGATCATTTTCTCAAGGTCCTTGCAGAGGATGTGGACATGGTGAAAACGAAAAGTCATGGTGAGTTCCTCTTCTTTGGGAGCATTCATTAAGAGCGGGTCGTCCCGGGATGAATGGGCTTTGCGAGCGACAAAATCCCGCAAAATCACAACACCATCCCCGAGACGGGTCGCGGCGGCTGCCGACGATGTCCGGTTGATGCGGACGCCAGTACAGGCGCTGTTCAGCGACGACGGGCCTATAGTAGCCAAGATGGCGCCGAGGGTCAATGGCGTGCCCGACCTCCAGGCGATCGACCTTTGGGCAAACGTTCGACGAGGGTGTTCGTCATCCCCAGCCCTCCTCCTCTCTAAAGAAATGTCAGAAACGTCATGCCAACGTCCGAAACAGCCCGGGTTCATGGAGTCGGCTCGATTTGACACCTCACCGGGAGTGACTAAGCTTTTCACATAGGCCTCCATAAACTCTTTTCCAACGAAAGGTGCGCTGATCATGGGTGAATATCTCATCGTTGTGGTCAATGACGAAAAGGCGAGACTCTTTACACTTGAGCCCGTGAAATTTCCGGAATTCGAGTCAGGCCCCAGGATTGTTGAACTCCAGGACTTCATTAACCCGGAGGCGATGGTGGGCGACCAGGAAAGATATTCGGATTCAAAGACGGGGAGGGGCTCTGCGCCCCAAGGCGGGCCTGTTCTCGGTTATGGCGACAAGCGGGAACAGCATCTCGGTGAGGTGCGGCGTCGCTTCTCGGTAACCGTTATGAAGGAAGTCCAAAAGCTCGCCAAGGCTCAGCATGCCAAGACCATCATCGTTGCAACCGCCGCACCGATGGGGCGCTACGTCTCCCCTGAATTAGAAACCCTCGCCAAGCAAGAATTCGAAGTCTTGAAGGTCGCAAAGAACATGATCAACTTTCTGCCTCAAAAGATTCACGCTTATCTGGCGGACATGAACTTGGTTCCGAAGCAGAAACGCAGGGCGGCCTGATCAGCCTTGAGGGTGAGGGGGTGGTGGCTCCGTGACGTAAAGAGTCGATCGCTTCACGTCACCGGACCCGGGTTGAACAGGGCTAAAGAGTTGTGAAGGCCGAGCCGGTCGGCCGCAACCTGCTTTCTTCCGCTGGCGACATCGAGGATCATCTGAAAGATCTCCCAGCCGACCTCGGCGATGGTCGCCCGGCCCGTGGCGATGCGGCCGGCGTCTATGTCGATCAGGTCGTGCCAACGATCACTGAGCGCCGTGTTGGTTGAAACCTTTAGTACCGGGGCCATCGCCAGGCCGTAGGGAGTGCCCCGGCCGGTGGTGAACACCTGAATCGTGATGCCCGCCGCCAGCTGCAGCGTGCCGCAGACGAAATCGCTGGCCGGAGTCGCCGCAAAGATGAGTCCCTTGCGCCGCACCCGCTCACCGGGCGCGAGCACGTCGGCGATCGGGCGGGTGCCGGACTTGGCGACCGAACCCAACGCCTTCTCAACGATGTTGGCCAGCCCGCCGCGCTTGTTGCCCGGCGTCGTGTTGGCGCTACGGTCCGCCCCTCCGCGCTCCAGGTAACGATCGTACCAGGTCATTTCGCGGATCAGGGCCCGTCCGACACTCGGGTCGACGGCGCGAGGAACAAGCAAGTGGATCGCATCGCGGACCTCCGTTACTTCTGAGAAGATCGCGGTCCCGCCGGCCCGCACGATGAGATCGGCTGCGTATCCCACGGCGGGATTGGCGGTGACGCCGGAAAAGGCGTCGCTGCCCCCGCACTGCAGGCCCACGATCAGGTCGGAGGCGGGACAGGTCCGGCGGCTTCGTCGATTGAGCCGCGCCAGTTTTTTCTCGGCCAGCTCCATCGCGGCCGCGACCATTTCGTCGAAGCCGCGGTAAGACGCTTCCTGAAGGCTCAGGACCGAGGCCTCCGACCGGCCGTCGGCGGAAACCCAGGCCTTCTCATCGGGGACAAGTCGCTCCGGCGCAAGTTTCTCGCAGCCGAGACCGACGATCAGCACCTCGCCGCCAAAGTTCGGATTTCGGCCGAGGTTCTGCAGGGTCCGGATCGGCACGGCCGCGCCGGGAGCGTCGATGGCGACCCCGCATCCATAGGCGTGGTCGATCGCCACCACGTCCTCGACACTCGGGT
>CAZLSV010000023.1:29132-35431 GCA_964562235.1 uncultured Desulfatibacillum sp. | reverse complement strand
TGATCCGCTGGACCAGGTGGGCCGTGAATCCCGCGACGCACTGCACGCTGGTCATGATGCCCAGGACGTTCTTCGTGCCGACGGTGCCGTCCGCGTTCGGGTATCCCTCGAAAGTGTACCCTTCCAGCGGCGGCGCTTCGGCCGCAGGTCGCGTCGCGAGCGGCAAACCGTCCAGCGCCGGGGCCTCGGGCAAACGGACCAACGACTCGTCGACCCAGCTTCCACGGGCGATGGGCCGGGCGGCAAGACCGATCACCTCGCCGTAGCGGATTACCGGGTCGCCCTCCTTCAGATCAGCGAGCGCAACCTTGTGGCCGGGGGGTACGGGTTCGAGCAGAACGGTGTCGTCCGCGAGCCTCCTCCCGGCAGGCACTTCTTCGGCATTGACGACGATTGCGACGTTGTCACGATCGTGGAGGCGGATCGTTTTCACGTCTCCGGGGAAAGGTTCTACGGGTGTTTCGTCTTCATTGGGCATGTCCGGTCCTCCCGGTCAGGTGGTACCGCGATCCATGATCTGGAACCCGATGTCGACGATCCGCCCCGCGGGCCTCCCCTCGAATCTTGCCAGCAGGGCCTCGGCGGCCAGCCGGCCGAGGGCTGCCCGGTCGATGCGCACCGTCGACAGGGGGGGGAAGGTGTGCGCGGCGAAATCGAGGTCGCCGAAACCGACGATGGCCAGGTCGTTCGGAATGGACAATCCGCGGGCCTGGGCCTCCATCAGGACACCGTGGGCCAGAGTGTCCGAACTGCAGAAGACCGCCCGGGGCAACCGCCCGAGTTCCAGGAGCCTCGAGAGCCCTTCGCGGCCCAGTCTGAAGTTCGACGGCGCGGGCACCTGGACGCTCAGCGTGCCGGTGATCCCGTTTCGCTCTAATGTCGATAGAAACCCCGCCAGCCGCACCCCGGCGCGCGCGTCGTCGGCGGTCACCACGCCGAAGGCGCCGCGACCTCGGCCGATGAGATACTCCGCCACGGCCTCTCCGACCTTGACGTGTGAAAAGCCAACCAGCATGTCGACCGGCGTTTGGGTGAGGTCCCATACCTCCACGACGGGAATTTTCGCCGTGGCCAGCCGGCGGTGACTCTCGGCGGAGTGCGAAATGCCGGTGAGGAAGATCCCGTCGGGGCGCCGGCTGAGGATCGCCGTGAGCAGGCTCTCCTCGCGGGGTTCGGAATAGCCGGAGGTGCCGAGCAGAACCTGGTAGCCGCTTTCCCACAGGCGATCGGTCATGGCCTGAATGGTCTCGGAGAAAACCTGGCTCGAGATGGCCGGGACGATCGCGGCGACAAAGCGGGTCCTTCGGGAGGCCAGCCCCCCCGCCAGCAGGTTCGGGACGTACCCGGTACGATCGATCACTTGACGCACCGCCTGCAGCGTTGCCGGGGCCACTATCTCGGGGCGGTTCAGGACGCGGGAGACGGTGATCGGGGAGACTCCGGCTATTCTGGCCACGTCTTTCAGGGTCACAACCCCCGTCGAACGGCTGGAGCCGTTGGCGCTTCTCGGCGGAGCTGGAAGGCGATCGGGCCGTTTGGGCTTCCGACCGTCTGATAAACGATGAGAAGAGATGGTGAACCCCCCTTGAAGATTGTGGAAGTTCTGTTCAGGCCATTATGATAACGTAATCATTTTACAGCGTCAACCCTGACATACCAATTCGTAAAACCATCGATGTTGATGGCGGCATTCCGCTAAGCCATTATTTGTCTAAATTAGTTTAATAATTTTCTCGTTTTAAGCATGTCGTTGAAAATGGAAAGAAAAATGGTTGACATAGAAAAATGATAGCGCTATCATTTGCCTGTAATGATCACGTAAGGGGGACGTAACGTGAATCATCCGCCAAGCAAGGGACCAACTCCCGGCGCACCCGTCGTCACCGACATGCAGGTCGTGCCGGTGGCCGGCCGCGACAGCATGCTGCTCAACCTCAGCGGCGCGCATTTCCCGTTTTTTACCCGCAACATCATCATCCTGAAGGACAGCGCCGGACATACCGGAATCGGGGAAGTTCCCGGCGGCGAGTCGATCCAGCGCACCCTCGAAGAGGCTGCACGGCTGGTCCTCGGTCGATCCGTGGGAGACTACCACGCCGTCCTCAACTCCATCCGCGATTCCTTCGGCGACCGGGATACGGCCGGCCGTGGCCTGCAGACCTTCGACCAGAGAACGACCATTCACGTTGTCACGGCCGTGGAAGCCGCCATGCTCGATCTGCTGGGCCAGCACCTCGGGGTGCCGGTCTCAGCCTTGCTGGGTGAGGGTCAGGTGCGCACCTCGGTTGAGGTCCTCGGCTACCTTTTCTACGTCGGCGACCGGCGCAAGACGGATCTTCCCTATCCGGAAGCCACCGGCGAAAAGGACGACTGGCTCCGCCTGCGAACCGAGGAGGCGCTGAGCACCGCGGCCATCGTCCGGCTGGCCGAGGCGGCACACGCCCGCTACGGATTCAAGGATTTCAAGCTGAAAGGGGGCGTGCTGAGAGGGGCCGAGGAGATCGAAACCGTAACGGCGCTGGCGGAGCGGTTCCCGGCCGGCCGCATCACGATCGACCCGAACGGCGCGTGGTCCCTGAAGGAGGCGGTGATCCTTTGCAGCGGTCTTCACCACGTGCTGTCCTATGCTGAAGATCCCTGCGGAGCGGAAAATGGATATTCCGGCCGCGAGGTGATGGCGGAGTTCCGCCGCGCCACGGGCCTGCGGACGGCCACCAACATGATCGCCACGGACTGGCGCCAGCTGGGCCACTCCATCCAGCTGCATTCGGTCGACATCCCCCTGGCGGACCCGCACTTCTGGACGCTGCACGGGTCGGTCCGGGTTGCCCAGATCTGCCAGGAATGGGGACTGACCTGGGGTTCGCACTCCAACAATCATTTCGACATTTCCCTGGCCATGTCCACCCATGTTGCGGCCGCTGCGCCGGGGAAAATCACCGCAATTGACACGCACTGGATCTGGCAGGACGGCCAGCGGTTGACCCGGGAGCCCTTCCGCATCGTCGACGGCTGCATCGCTCTCCCCGACCGCCCGGGCCTGGGCATAGAACCGGACATGGGGCGAATAGAAGAGGCCCACCGGCTGTACCGGAAAATGGGGTTGGGCGCCCGCGACGACGCCAAGGTCATGCAATATCTGCTGCCCGGGTGGAAATTCGACAACAAGCGCCCCTGCCTGGTTCGATGAAAACGATAGGTGCAAGCCGCATCCAATCGGGAATGGACGAGCGGCGAAGATCGAATGGCTGAAACACCCCTGTTTAGAGGGATTCTGATCGAATTGAGTATTTCCAAGGGAGGGAACTGAGTTGGCCCGCTCGGAGCGGATCGCATAGGTCGTCTTGGTCACGTTGGGGCTGTTCGTGATGTTCTATGCCCATCAGTATCTCAAGATCGGCAAGATGATGTCCCCGGGCGCCGGGTTTCTCCCATTTATCACCGGCACTTCGCTAACAATTCTCGGGGCCATATGGTTCGTTCAGACGCTCTGCACCCGGAAGGCGCCGGGGCCGGAAGAACCGGAGAGCTGCTCCGAGGCGACCGCAGAGAGGCCTGAGTCCCGCCGGGCGCGGATCCTCTACCGATTCCTGCCGGGCGTCCTTCTGGTTGTACTTTATGCCTGGCTGCTCGAAAAAGCCGGGTATCTGATTTCCACCACCTTTTTCATGGTTGGATGGCAGAAGGTGGTGGAAAAACAGGGATGGTTGAAAACGACGGTCATCGCCCTGCTCTCCGCGGGCGGGATGCACACCCTGTTCTCCTACCTGCTCAAGGTTTTCTTGCCGACCGGCACCTGGTTCGACTGAGGAGCGCACCTATGGAAATATTCCAGGGACTGATCAATGGTTTTTCCATCGCGCTGACTCCCGTCAACATCCTGTTTGCCTTTCTCGGCGCGTTGTTCGGCACCGCCGTCGGCGTGCTTCCCGGGCTCGGGCCTGCCGCAACGATCGCCTTGCTTCTGCCGACCATCTACGTCATCGACTCGCCGGTGACCGCTATCATCCTCATGGCAGGGATCTTTTACGGATCCATGTACGGAGGCTCGACCACCTCGATCCTGCTGAATCTCCCCGGCGAAGCGGCCTCGGTCGTCACCTGCATCGACGGGTACAAGATGGCCCAGAAGGGGAGAGCGGGTGCTGCTCTCGGCATTGCCGCGATCGGATCTTTCGTGGCCGGCACTGTGGGCGTCGTGGGCCTGACCCTGTTCGCTCCGATGATCGCAACGTTTGCGCTGAAGTTCGGCCCTCCGGAAAAGTTTTCCCTCGCCGTCGTCGGCCTGCTCCTGGCAGTCACCCTTTCAGGGTCCTCCGTAGTCAAGGGCCTGGTGATGATGGCGCTGGGCCTCCTATTGGCCTCGGTGGGGCTCGATCCCATCTCCGGAAAAACCAGATTCGCCTTCGGCGTCACCGAGCTTCAAGGCGGATTCGATTTCGTGACCCTCGCCATGGGAGTGTTCGGGCTGGGAGAGATCTTCTCGGGGCTCGAAGCCTCCGTCAAAAGCGAAGCCGCAACCGCCAAGATCGGCAATGTCTGGCCCACCATGAAGGATTGGGCGGCGTCCCGGATGGCCATCCTTCGCGGTACGACCGTCGGTTTTTTCATCGGGGTGATCCCGGGCGGCGGCGCAGTCATCTCCTCGCTGGTTTCCTATGCCATGGAGAAGAGGCTTTCCAAACGACCCGAGGAGTTCGGGCAGGGTGCGATCCAGGGGGTGGCGGGCCCGGAATCGGCTAACAACGCGGCCTCGAGCTCCTCCTTCATCCCGCTGCTCACCCTGGGCATTCCCGGCAACGCCTCCATTGCCATGATCTTTGCCGCCCTGCTGATCAAGGGGGTCACCCCCGGGCCTTTTCTCATCCAGGAGCATCCGGACATTTTCTGGGGCGTGATCGCCTCCATGTACATCGGCAACGTCATGCTCCTCATTCTGAATCTGCCCCTCGTGGGCCTCTGGGTTCAGCTCCTGCGGGTCCCCTTCGGGATCATGGCGCCCGTCATCATTCTTTTCACCGCCATCGGCTCCTACAGCATCCAGGGCCAGGCGTTCGACATATACAGCCTGGTCGGGTTCGGCCTGTTCGGCTACCTGCTCCGGAAACTCAAGTTCGAGCCCGGCCCCATGGTTCTCGCCTTCGTTCTGGGCCCGATGGTCGAGGCGTCGATGCGGCAGTCGCTTCTGATGTCGGGAGGCGACTTCTCCATCTTTCTGGCCCGGCCCATTTCGCTGGCCCTGATCGGGCTGTTCGCAGTTCTGGCCACAGGTCAATTCGTCGTGATGTTGCGGAAAAGATCCCATCCAACCCCATGAAAGGAGAGAAAACATGAAAAGATTTTTTGCCTTGATGGTTGCAGCGGTTTTTGTGTCAGCGGCGCTCCCGGCCGCTTTGATGGCCCAGGACCCGTACCCCGCGAAGCCCGTCACCGCGGTGGTGCCCATGGCCGCGGGAGGGTCCACCGATCTGCTGGCCCGGGCCGTGGAGAAATCCTGGACGAAGCATTCGAACCAGCCGCTGGTGGTCGTGAACAAGCCCGGCGGCGGCGGTGTTGTCGGCACGGAAGGGGTGGTTCGCTCCAAGCCGGACGGATACACCCTCTATCTCGGCTACGGCTCCGGGCACGACGTGGTCATGCCGTCCCTGCAGAAAATGCCCTATGACCCGGTGAAAGACCTGATCCCGGTGGCCAGGGTTTCCATCCACTCGGTGGTCATCGTCACCGGCGCGAACTCTCCTCACAACTCGGTCAAGGACATTGTCGCCTGGGCCAAGAAGGAAGGCAAGCCGGTCACCACGGCGGTGTCCGTGAAGGCCGGAGCCGTTGATCTCGCCCTCACCGCGTTCGGCAAGGCGGCGGGCATCAACATCGTCACGGTCCCCTTCCAGGGCGGCGCAGAGGCCACCACGGCCCTGGCCGGGGGGCACCTCATGATCGGCGGGGGGCACCCCTCGGAGATCATCCCTCACATCAAGGCCGGACGCTTCAAGGCGCTTGCGGTGGTGCTCCCCGAGCGGGACCCCGCGCTTCCGAATGTGCCGACGCTGAAAGAAGAGGGGATCAATGTGTACACATGGGGATCCATCAAGGGCCTGGCGGCGCCGGCCGGCACCCCCAAGGAGGTGGTGAACTATCTGGAGAGCACGGTCAAGAAAGTATGCGATGACCCCGAGTTCAAAACCACGATGGCCAACATGTTCCAACCGGTCATGTATCTGGGGAGCGCGGACTTTACGAAGTTCATCCAGCAGGCAACGGCGGACTACGCCAAGCTCATCAAAGACCTGGACATAAAA
>CAZLSV010000023.1:17455-29122 GCA_964562235.1 uncultured Desulfatibacillum sp. | reverse complement strand
TAAAACTGGAGTAATCCGGGTACAAAAACGTCATCCCCCCGCGATCAGGGGTCTCACGATTGGGGCGATGCTCGTCCTCCAGAAGCCGTCGGCGCCGTCACGCAGCAACCTGCCGCGGGCGCCCTTCTGCAGGGGGGCATCGCCTCGATTTCATCCGGGGCCGCGGGCAGGGCTCGCCCGTCTTTGACTCCGGTTCGCCACCCTTATCAAGATCCCCAGAGGAGGTCTTTTCATGTTTCAAAACCAATTTCGCATTGATCTGCGTGCCGGCAAACCGCTGATCGGCTGCTGGTCGCAGCTGGCCAGCCCGATTACAGCGGAGGTCCTGGGGTTGGCCGGTTTCGACTGGCTGCTGTTCGACGGCGAGCATGCTCCGAACGACGTCGGCACTTTCGTTCCCCAGTTGATGGCGATCAAGGGCAGCCGGAGCGCGGCCATCGTGCGGCCACCGGCCAATGATCCGATCATCATCAAGCGCCTTTTGGACATTGGCTTCTACAATTTCCTGATTCCTTTAGTCAGTTCGGTAGACGATGCGCGGCGCGCGGTCGCATCGACCCGCTACCCGCCCGCCGGCATCCGCGGCGTGGCGGTCTCCCACCGCAGCAACATGTTCGGGACCTTCCCCGACTATCACACGACGATCAATGACCACATCGCTGTCGTGGTGCAGATCGAAACCGTGAATGCGCTCCGTGATATCGACGCGATCTCCTCCGTCGATGGTGTCGACGCCGTATTCGTCGGCCCGTCCGACCTCTCCGCCGCCTTGGGGCACATGGGCGATTCGAACCATCCCGAAGTCCAGGAGGCCATCCGCAAAATATTTGCCGGTGCCAAGGCCAACGGCAAAGCCTCCGGGATCCTGGCCCCCGTGGAGGCGGATGCGCGCCGCTATCTTGAAATGGGAGCCACCCTCGTGGCGGTCGGCAGCGATTTGGGACTCTTTCGCGCGGCCACCCAGGCGCTCTGCGACCGGTTCCGGAAGTGAGCCGAGCACCGGAATCCCGCTCTGTCGGCTATCGGGGGAAGGTCGGGGAGTGTATTGACAAAAGGAGTCTGTCTTTTTAATAACCGTTATTCCAAGTCGAAAATACACCAGACGATATATTCGATCGGGGCAACAATGAAACACTTCAGCAAACACGAAAAAGAGGAGATGAAGGATAAACATGCCCATTTACGAGTATCAGTGTAACGCCTGCTGCCACTGTTTCGAAGAGCTTGTCTTTTCGTCCAAGGCCCCGAAGCCCAAGTGCCCCGAGTGCGACTGCCGGGACGTTCAGAAGCTCATGTCCGCCGGCTGCGTGCGCGCCCAGGGAATCCCGACGGGGTCCGGCGGCTTTAAAACCCCCGCCTGCAAGCCCTCCGGCGGCTGACGGATCTGACGCTCCCCCTCGGGCCGAGGGGGCGATTACGTAAGAATCCCAACTTCTGCGTTGTGCATCGTTTCGCAGTCGTTGCGGCGTACTGCAAGTACGCCGCACTCCACGAGACTCACACGCCTTGAATTTGGGCTTCTTACAAAACCGCCTAATAGTTCCCCATTCCAATAAAAGATCAACGGCCTGCGTGAGCAGGCCGTTGGTCTTTTATACTTCGATCGTCTCCCCCGGCTTCATCACCGCCACCTTGGCCGCGGTCTCCTTCTCCACCCGGGCGGCCCAGGCGTCCGGGTCCTGCTTGATGACGTCGAAGGTGTTGTAGTGGATGGGCACCACGCGCCGGGGTTGGATCAGCTTGACGGCCCGCAGGGCGTCCTCCGGACCCATGGTGAAGTTGTCGCCGATGGGCAGGATGGCGAGATCGATCCCCTCCTCGCCGATCAGTTTCATGTCCCCAAAGAGCCCCGTGTCGCAGGCGTGGTAGATTTTCTTGCCGTCGATGTAGAACAGGAACCCGCAGGGGTTCCCGCCGTAGGAGCCGTCCGGCAGGGCCGAGCCGTGCAGCGCGAGGGTCAGTTTGACCCGCCCCCAGGGATAGTCGAACCCCCCTCCGATGTGCTGCGGGTGGACGTTCTTGACCCCCTGCGCCACCATCCAGTTCTGGATCTCGAAATTGGAAATCACCGTTGCGCCGGTGCGCCGGGCGATGGCCACCGTGTCGCCCACGTGGTCGCCGTGTCCGTGGGAGACCAGGATGTAGTCGGCCGAGACGGAGTCGGCCTTGACCGGCGCCAGTGGGTTTCCCGTGATGAAGGGGTCGATCAGGAGCTTGGCCTTGGCGGTTTGGATCAGGAAGCAGGCATGGCTGTACCAGGTGGCTTTTAGCGTCATGGGGTCCTCCTTTCGGTGAGGGGCTTTTTAACGGGATGGGTGCCGGGCAGGATGAGTCCCGCATTCACGTCAGTTGCGCATGGGTCCCACACCCGGCTCCGGCGGCGATTGGACCTGGAGAAAACCGTGGCGGTTTTGCTCACCCTCCTTCGCACATAGGCTTTTATTAGTACAAGGGTCCCCGGGTGTCAAAACAGGCGGGGTTGAAAATATCAGTAAAATACAAAAATGTCTTAAAATTCACTGTTGTTTTACAATTGTGTCACATTTCGAAGGTGCCGGGGCGGCACCCAGGTCGTGGCGGTGAGGATATAAAAGTCTGAAATAGCACCAAGATAAAACTTGAATGAAGCGCGGGGGCGGATGGCATGAATGTTGATATTGAAGAGCATGTAAGAGCGTCGGTGGATTTTAGATGAAAGGACTGAACATGAAGCTCGAGGCGTTCGTGAACAAAGATGAGAAGAAGGCCGAGGAGGCCGTCAAATGCAGCGGCTGCGATCGAACGCTGAAAAACTCCTCGGATTGGGTCCGCAGCCGCAAGAGCGTGATGTGCGTCTCCTGCTATGAGAGCCTGCTGAACCCATTCCCGAAGTGCTGCAGCGGGGGCGCGCTCCTTTAGCATCGGGACGGCGGGACCCGTTGTTTCCAGCGAGGCTTTCCGGCGCTGGCTGCCTGTCCGGAGCCTTGTGTGTTGCCCCGTTTCCTCCAAAGCATGCGGCGTTTTGCCCACCCAAACCATCAGACCGGCTTCCTGCCGCGAAACCCTCCCTCCTCGTGGCAGAGAAAATGAATCGCCGCCCGCAAGGGCGGCGATTCATTTTCTCTGCCAACCGTATTTTAACCGGAATACAATAAATACCTAACCAACGGGCCGCATCATTGCCTCGAAAAAAACGGAGGTAATGAAATGCTGAAATCCGAAGTGGAGCCCGTCTCCGACAAGTTCTTTCAAAACGATAATGCGTTGTGCATGTTCGACCCGGACACGTTTAAAGTGTACCGATACGATGCTGGTCGGTGGGTCGAATCAGACGATCTGGAACTGCGGGAAGACATCCGTTTTCATTCGATCGAGCTCAGCCGAAAAGAGGCACTGGAGCGGGCCTGCGGTTGCTGTGCCGGCACCGGTCAGCGGGGGAAAAGGGTGCTGAGCTTGAGCAGCAGGGACAGATCCCCTTCGACCGTGTACTTCCCGCTCATGAAGGCCTGCTGGCCGTCGAGCTCCCCGGCGGCGACGGCCACCCACACATCCGCGGGCGTGCGGACCACGATGCCGGGCGCTGCCGCCGGCCCTTCGTGATAGCTGCAGCGCTCCCCGCTGATTTTCAGATGGGCTTGAAACGGCGTATCCCCTGACACATCGAATTGATAAACGGCCTCTATGCCCCGGGCGGCTGTCGGGTCGAAGCCGAGCGGCATCGATTCAAGAAGCTCCCGGCAGCTCATCGAACGGTCGGCGGCGGGCGGCGTAGTGGCCGGCCGCTGTTCGGGCTTCTTTTCGACCCGCCGGGAGCGGTGCTGTGCGATCGTTTCCTGGATCCAGGCCCTTCGCATTCCTGGGTCAAACGGCGCCTTTTCCCGTTCCTGCTGCACATAGGCTTCGAAATCCCGGTAAAGGCCGTGTTCCTCCCAGTGTTCGAAGTCGTTTTTCATGACCGAATCCCGGTGTTCGCGGACCAGCGCCCCCATGAACCGGTAAAAAACGAGGTCGCTGTCGGTGGCCGGGTAACGCCGTTTTTCCTTGACCGCTTGCGCCAGATCACGGGCCAGGTTCCGGGCGCGCGCCTCCACGGCGGGCCGGCCCAGGAATTCGCCCGGCCCGGCGGCCAGCGCGGTGAGGCGGCCCACGCTGAAGGCGCCGAAGACCCGCAGCAGGTTCCCCAAGTACTCCGCCGTCTGGGTTTCGCCGTAACCGGCCGATACGCTCACGGCCAGGCCCGGTTTCCACCGGGGTTGCGGCTTGTGGCCGAAGGCCAGGCTGCGGTCGAGGAAGGTTTTCATCTGGGCGGTGACCTGCAGGAAATAGACGGGCGAGGCCAGGATGACCCCGTCGGCCGCCAGCAGGCGTTCGACGATGCCGGCGTGGTCGTCCTGGATCCAGCAACGGCCCTTTTCCATGCAAACCCCGCAGCCGACGCAGTAATCGACGGCATGCTCGCCGAGGTGGATCACTTCCAGCGCAAGGCCCTCCTCGGCCAGCGGGTGCCTCAGCATCTCGAGCATCATGGCGGTGTTGCCGATCCCGGCGTGGGGTGAACCGTTAACGGCAACGATAGCAAAACTTTTTTCCATGGTTTTTCTCTCCCTTTGATTAAGCTGGTTTTCAGTATGGGGTTCGGATGAGACCGCGCTCGCGGGGGCGGATGGCGTGTCCGCACCTGCGGAAGCCGCTATCCCGAATCTGCGCTGGTAGTACTTCGGGTAGAGCTTGTTGGCGGACACGCCGATGCCCAGCATGAGGGCGGCCGGAAAGAGGGCTTCGAAGAGGGCTTCCCAGAAGAAGCCGCGATAATCGAGAAGGTCGGGAATGAGAGCCGCGGTGAAGCCCGCCGCGAACAGGACCGCCCAGAGGGTTGTCAGGCGCCGGTTGATCGCAAGGAAGATGTCTGTTTTCCACACCGTCGGCGGAGTGGTTTTTCGGGCGAAGTAGGTGGTGAAGACCTCCCGGTCCAGCAGCGGCGGGAGAACCGCTACAAGAAACAGCACCGCGTACAGGGTCGCGACCGGGTGACGTGCAGGCCAGGCAAAGGCCGGCCCCATCCAGACGCCGACGGAAGCGGCGGCTGTAAACCATACCATGCCTTTTTGAATCGGAGAGGCGTTGTCTGTGGCCGCCAGCCGGCGGATGGAATAGCAACCGGCGGCCGTCAACAGGAAGGCGGCCAGTTGGGCCAAGGCCGAGCCGTAACCGGTTGACTTGGCCAGGATGATCCAGACCGTCGCAGCCACGGCCGGCAGGTGGCGCATCAGTCGAGCCACGGCTCCCGCTCCTCGCGCGCCGGCGGCGGGTCATCCTTGAGATCTTTCATCGCCGCCACCCGGTGCTGGAAAAGCCGGTCGATGACGTAGGCCCGGCACATGCGGGCGTTTTTGACCATCCGGGTCGTCGCGGCTGCGTCCTGCGGATAGGGCAGACCGCCGGTCATGCGGTGGCGCAGCGCCATTTCCCGGTCGACGATCTTCTCCCCCAGCTCCACGTAGTAGGAGAGGTCCTCCGCCCGGATGCCGTGGTCGAGCGCGTCCCGGTACATCCGGCCCAGGCGGAGATCTTCCGCATCATATCGGCCTTCCGCGAGCGGCTGCAGCAGGCGCGTCTGCAGCAACTTCGCCAATTGCCCGGCGCTCAGGCCCGTTTCTCTCAAGAAGGCTTTGGCATCGAGCCGCCGCCGGGGGCCGCCGGGGCCGAAGATCTCTTCGTTGAGTTCCAGATAAACCCCGAGTTCGGACCCGCGGTTCTCATCGTCCAGGCACTGTTTGATTTCAGAAAGCGTCAGGCGGTGACGCTCCTGCATCTGTTGAATGAGCTTGATGCGCTCGACGCAGGCCGGGTCGTAGTAGGCCATGTTCGGGCTCGTCTTGCGGGGTTGCGGCAGGAGCCCCTGGCCGAGGTAGTAAAGGATCGTGGATTTGGGTACGCCGGTCGCGGAAGCGAGCTCGTTCATCTTCAACCCGGGCGGCGCTGGGACTGGATCGGGTTTTGGGGGGCGTTTTTTCATGTCATGGCTCCACCTGTTGGCGGGGAGTGGTCATTTTCCCCTCTGCAACCACTGTTTCACTCCGGCCGGGCGACAGACAGGTGCGGCAACGTGTCGAATCCGTAGCCGGTTCGGCACTGATTGCCTGAAACTATAATCGAGTACTAGATAAGTGTCAAGTGTCACTTAACACTATTTGTTTTAAGGAGGTGATAAATGCGACCGAGCCCGCAGATGAACTCGCCGAGGATCTGTGCTTCGTGGTCAAATCGCTGGCGGGAGAGGGGATCTTCGTCGAAATGCAGCCGAACCGATCCAACCGGCGCCGCCCCGAATGGTGGCGCCGGCAGCAAGGCGGCCGAAATGCGTCCCGGAATCGTCATGGGCAACCTTGCCACGACCGGCATCGGTTTCGACTCCAGGCCGTCGTTGGGAGCCGCCTCAAATGCCCGGGAAGCCTTTCGGCCATGGAACGCAAATTCAATACAGCGGCACGTATCTACCGAACGCTCACGGGCACCCCCTCATAGGGCGTTCTTTTGGTTGACTTGCGCTGTTTCGGGTCCTGCATCGCCTTGAGAATTTCGATGCTGTTCTTATAACCCCGGGAGAGCCGGGCCATGTCGATCGCCATCCCGGCGATCTGGGCCACGGCTTGAACGAGATTTACATCGTCGATGGTGAACTCCCAGGGTTCGGCCGTGTAGACCCGCAGGGAGCCGATCACTTTACCGTGGATGGCAATGGGCACCGAAAGAATGGAGGCGATGCCCTCTTTCCTGGCCGCCTTGGGGTACTGAATGCGCGGGTCATCGCCGACGTCGTAAATGGCGATCGGCCCCTTGTCGAGCGAGTCGGCGATGGACTTGACCGCGCTGAGCGGGCCTTTGGCGAGATATTCCCGGGTGAGGCCGTTGGCGGCGGCAAGTTCGAGCTCCTTTTTTTTCCGGTTGACCAGAAACAGGGCGGCCCCCTTGGCCTTCAATGCGGTTTTCAAGGCTTCCACGGTGGTCACCACCACCTCTTCGGGGTCCTTGCTCATCGAGATGGCCTCGGTCACCTTCAGCAGTGTTTCATAGTGCATCCTGTGCTTTCCCATGGCATCCTCCTGTCGGTTATGGGTGAGGTGCAAACCGGCGGCGCATGCCGGATCGAGCCGGATGGTTCTCTATCGAGATACCGGCGGACACTGCTTAGGAGGAGCGGGCAGACGGAAGTCAGAAGAAGGTTCGGTTCGTATTCGATACGAGATTGAAGAGGAAAGCTTAACCGCTCAGGGGGGCCAGGGCTTGATTCGGACCCGCTGGAAGGGCAGGGCGAGATTCATCTGATCATTTCATAACATATACCTTGCGTTGAAATCAAATGGTTTGCGCAGTTTGAAATTCAGCGGCGATTCGGGTAGATTGACGGCTCAGCCCGCAGAGGGCTCGGTCAACAAAAATCCTGATCAGGGGGATGCGCCGTCAGCATGAGCACCGGATTGAACTGCCCGGACTGCGGAGAGCCCGTCAAAGAGACCTGGAAAGTGTGCCCGGCCTGCGAGACCGTCCTCGGCCGGCTCGCCTGCCCGCAATGCGCGCTGGAGGTCAAAGCCAACTGGAAGATCTGCCCGGAGTGCGGCACCCGGCTGATCTGCCCGGAGTGCCGGCACCGAATTCCGTCCGGGCAGGCCGGATGCCCGGAGTGTCGCAAGACCCGGACCGCGGAATCGGGCAGCCCGGCCGGCTGGGTCGAACCTGTCACCGGGATGGATTTTATTCCGGTTCCGGCCGGGGTGTTTCAGATGGGGGACCTCTTCGGTGTCGGGTGGGACAACGAAACACCGGTCCAGGAAGTCCGCGTGGAAGGGTTCTACCTCGGCCGGCATGCGGTGACCCAGGGGCAGTGGGAAAAGGTGATGCCGGAGAACCCCTCTTCGTTCAAGAGAGGGGCGATGCACCCGGTCGAGCAGGTCAGCTGGGCCGATGTCAATGAGTTCATCCAGCGGCTGAACGAGCGGTCCGGCGGTGGTGAGAAATTCCGCCTGCCGGCCGAGGCCGAGTGGGAATACGCCGCACGCAGCGGCGGCCGCGGGGAGCTTTACGCCGGCGGCGACGACATCAACGCCGTGGCCTGGTACGCCGAGAACAGCCGGGGCTCCACCCAGCCCGTCGGGCTGAAGGCCGCCAATGGGCTGGGGCTGCACGACATGAGCGGCAACGTCTGGGAATGGTGCCGGGACGTATACGTTCCCGGCGCCGCTGCCGGCCGGGGCCAGCCGGCCGGCGGGAAAGAGACCCGGGAGCGCGTCATTCGCGGCGGCAGCTGGAGCCTGGACGACTGGAGCGCGCGCTGCAGCCGGCGCTTCGGCTTCCCCGAGGACTACTTCGGCGCCGGGCTGGGCTTCCGGCTGGCCATGACTCCGGTGATCCATCTGCAGCGGGTTTGCCGGGAATCCCGGCAGGGCTGACAAAATCTCCCCCGATTTCGGTTGACGGTCCCGGCCATCTTTATCTATAGTCGCAGAACAACCTGACCGGGACCAGCGACGCGCGGACAACCCCTCAAACCTCGATGAGCCAATGAGCCTGCTTCAGATCAGCAGCCTGCAGACGTTTTTTCGCACGCCCCAAGGGGTCGCGAAGGCCGTGGACGGCGTTTCGCTCCAGGTGGAGGAGGGCGAGGTCCTGGGCATCGTCGGGGAGTCCGGGTGCGGAAAGAGCGTGCTGGCCCTGTCCATCCTGCGGCTGCTGCCCATGCCGCCGGCCTTTTTCGGGGGCGGGGAGATCCGGTTTCAGGGCAAGGACCTTCTCGCCGCCAGCCCCGAGGAGATCCGGGAGATCCGCGGCAACCAAATCAGCATGATTTTCCAGGAGCCCATGTCGGCCCTCAACCCGGTCTTCACCGTCGGCAACCAGCTGATGGAGGTCTTCCGCGTCCACCGTGGTTTGGGAGGCGTCGAAGCGCGGCAGGGTTCCATCGAGATGCTCGCCCGGGTGGGGGTGCCCGCCCCGGAGCGCAGAATCAGGGAGTACCCGTATCAGCTCTCCGGCGGCATGCGGCAGCGGATCATGATCGCCATGGCGCTCGCCTGCCGCCCGGCGCTGCTGCTGGCGGACGAACCCACCACGGCGCTCGATGTCAGCATCCAGGCGCAGATCCTCGATCTCATGGCGGCCTTGAAATCGGAGTTGAACACCGCCATTCTGCTCATCACCCACGACCTCGGGGTGGTGGCCGAAGTCACCCGGCGCGTGGCCGTCATGTACACCGGGAGGATCATGGAGGAGGCGCCGACGATCGATCTCTTCGACGCCCCGCTGCACCCCTACACCCGCGGGCTGTTGACCTCCATCCCCCGGGCCGATGCCTCCTTTGAAATCGATCGCTTGACCGAGATCAAGGGGGTCGTGCCCAGCGTGGCCGCCCTTCCGCCGGGCTGCCACTTCGAGCCGCGCTGCCCGGAGGCGGTCGATATCTGCCGGGTCCAGGCACCCGCTCTGGAGGAGATCCGGCCCGGCCACCGGGTGGCCTGCTGGAGGGCCGCCCATGCCTGAGCTGCTCGCGGTGCGAAACCTGGTCAAGCACTTTCCGGTGCGGCGGGGGTTCCTGGGCCGCAGGACCGCCGTCGTGCACGCCGTGGACGACGTCTCCTTCAGCATCGGGGAGAACGAAACCCTGGGGCTGGTGGGGGAGTCGGGCTGCGGCAAGACCACCGCCGGGTTCAGCATCCTGCGCCTCATCGAGCCCACTTCGGGCGAGGTCTGGTTCCAGGGCGAGAACATCCTCGCCCTGCCGCCGGAACGGATGCGCCACCTGCGGCGCCACATGCAGATCGTCTTCCAGGACCCGTTCGGCTCGCTCAACCCGCGCCTGACCGTGGAGCGGGTCGTCGAGGAGCCGCTGCTCAACCACGAAAACCTGAGCGGGGCGGAACGCCGCGACCGGGTGGAGGAGGCGCTCGTCATGGTGGGTCTGCTGCCGGAGCACATGACGCGCTTTCCGCACGAGTTCTCCGGCGGTCAGCGCCAGCGCGTCTGCGTGGCCCGGGCGCTCGTGCTGCGGCCCCGGCTGGTGATCGGCGACGAGCCGGTCTCGGCCCTGGACGTCTCGGTGCGCGCCCAGGTCCTGAACCTGATGGTCGGGCTGCAGCGCCAGCTCAATCTCTCCTACCTTTTCATCTCCCACGACCTGGCGGTGATCCGCTACGTCAGCCACCGTGTCGGGGTGATGTACCTGGGCCAGATCGTGGAGCTGGCCGGCGCCAAGGCGCTCTACGCCAAGCCGCTGCACCCTTACACCTGGGCCCTGCTCTCCGCCGTGCCCCTGCCCGATCCGCGCCGCGCCCGCAAACGCATCATTCTCGAGGGCGATGTCCCCTCGCCCATGAACCCTCCGGCGGGGTGCCGCTTCCATCCCCGCTGCTCGGAGGTAATGCCCATCTGCCGGGAGCAGGCCCCGATCATGCGGGTGGTGGACAGCAACCATGCGGTCAGATGCCATCTCTATGGAGACGGCGAACCTTGGAATGCCGCGCCTCCGGAGTTTCGGACATCTTCGCCGGAGGCCGGCGACAAGCAACCCAAAGGAGGAAATGCATGAACAAGAAAACGGTTTCAACGATTCTGGCAATTTTGCTGGCGCTGGTCCTGGCCGCCGGGCCGGCCGTGGCCAAGGACAAAGAGGCGCTCGTCGTGGTGCAGGAGGCCGAACCGGTCGGTCTGGACATCATGCAGAGCTCGATCCAGACCACCATGAGCGTCGGCTACAACATCCACGACACCATTCTCAAACCCCAGGAGGACGCCACCGTCAAACCCGGCATGGTGGAGAAGTGGGAAAAGGTGGACGACCTGACCTGGAAGTTCACCCTGGTCAAGGGGGCGACCTTTCACAACGGCGAGCCGATCAACTCGGCGGCCGTCAAGTTCTCCTTCGACCGGATCATGAGCGACGCGCTCAAGAGCCCCCACAAGGGCAAGCTCACCAGCTTCAAGGGGGTCGAGGTCATCGACGAGCGGACCTTCACGATGTCGACCTCCCAGCCTTACGCCCCCGGCCTCTACATGCTCGCCCAGTACCTGTTCGTGGTCCCGCCCGAGTACGTCAAGAAGGTCGGGGACGTGGAGTACAATCTCAACCCCGTGGGCTCCGGGCCCTACAAGCTGGACAAGTGGGTCAAGGGCCAGGAGATCAGCATGTCGGCCTACGACAAGTACTACGGCCCCAAGCCGGCCTACAAGAAACTGGTCTTCAAGGGCGTGCCCGAGGAGGCTTCCCGGATCGCCTCGCTTTTAACCGGTGAGGCGGACGTGATCAGCGGCGTGCCGGTCCAGCAGCGCCAGAAGATCCTGGATTCGGGCAAGGCCTACCTCACCGACCAAATGGGCTCCATGAACTACCTCGGCCTGAACACCTACGAGAAGCCCTTCAGCGACGTGAAGGTGCGCCAGGCGGTCAACCACGCCGTCAACCGGCCCCTGATCAACAAGGCGCTGTTCAAGGACAAGGCCATCCTGTGCGCCGGCCCCATCAGCCCGCGCACCTTCGGCGCCGACCCCGGCCTGAAGCCCTACGCCTACGACCCGGCCAAGGCCAAGCAGTTGCTGGCCGAGGCCGGCTACCCGAACGGCTTCGAGACCCCGCTGATCGGGCCCAACAACCGCTACGTGAACGAATCCCAGGTCATCCAGGCGATCGGCCAGATGTGG
>CAZLSV010000023.1:16646-17445 GCA_964562235.1 uncultured Desulfatibacillum sp. | reverse complement strand
CGGCTACCCGAACGGCTTCGAGACCCGGCTGGCCTTCGGCACCTACATGCCCCAGATCCAGGAGCAGGCCGAGGCCATCGCCGCTGACCTCGCCAAAGTGGGCATCCAGGTGAAGATCGAGCCTTACGAGCGCGCGGTGATGTGGGACAAGTACAAGAACAAGCAGCACCAGATGTTCATCTACTTCTGGGACGATGCGCCCGAGCCCGACCGTTACATGTACTCCCTGTTCCACTCCAAGAGCCGGGATTACTACTACAAGAACGAGAAAGTCGACGCGCTGCTGGACAAGGGCCGGACCGTCATGGACCCCGCTGCCCGGGCCAAGGTCTACAACGAGATCGACCGGATCCTTTACCAGGACGCCCCGTGGGTCTACCTCTACGTGATCCCCGAGGTGTACGCGGTGGCGAACGCGGTGGACTACAAGGGCCTGCGGGACGGGTATTTGATCATGAACACGGCCAAGCCGAAGAAGTAACGGCCATCCCGCGACGAAATCCCCCAACCCCCTTTGCCAAAGGGGGCGGAGGGGGATTTCGTGTCGGACCGGGATGGCGCAGCACGCCATCACCCGGTTCCGGGGAAGGTTGGGTTTTTGTGGGAGCGGCTTCCAGGGGTCAAGTGAAGAAATGTTCGAACGTTTTTTCCTTTACCCTCGACCCCATGGCCCCTCGATCCATCGCTTGGCCATTAAGATTCAAGCCATGATTTAAGGCTATGGCTTATTAATCGTCGCGAAATAGTATCGACAGAGAGCAACCCCCTCTCCTTAATCCTCTCCCCCAGTCCTGGGGGA
>CAZLSV010000023.1:0-16636 GCA_964562235.1 uncultured Desulfatibacillum sp. | reverse complement strand
GCAGGGTGAGGGGGTGCTCGCGTCAATACAAATGTGCGACCCTTGCTATTTCAGCCGCAAAGGCAGGCACAACTAAACTATGGGTCGTTATCTCCTGAAAAGGCTCTGGCACACGGTTTACGTGGTCGTGGGCATCTCGATCATCAGCTTTTTCTTCATCCACCTGTCGGGGGACCCGGTGATGCTCATGCTGCCGGGGGATGCCTCCATGGCCGAGGTCGAGACCCTGCGGCAGCAGCTGGGGTTCAACGACCCCCTGTACGTGCAGTACTGGCGCTTTGCCAGCCAGGCGCTGCAGGGCGACCTCGGCGCTTCGCTCTACCATCGCGTGCCCGCGATCGATCTGATCTTCGAGCGGCTGCCCGCGAGCCTCGAGCTCGCCGGCGCGGCCATGCTCATCGCGCTGGTCGTCTCCATCCCCCTGGGGATCCTCTCGGCGGTCAAGCGCGGGTCGCTCTGGGACATGACCTCGATGCTGGGGGCGCTCTTCGGGCTCTCCATGCCCCATTTCTGGCTCGGGATCATGCTGATCCTGCTTTTTTCCGTGACCCTGGGTTGGCTGCCCACCTCGGGCCGCGGCACGCTCGCCCAGCTCGTGATGCCCTCCATCGCCCTGGGGCTGAGCCTGATGGCCATGTTCGCGCGCCTCACCCGCTCGGTGATGCTCGAGGTCCTGAGCCAGGACTACGTGCGGACCGCCCGGGCCAAGGGCCTGCGGGAGAAGATCGTCATCGGCAAGCACGCTCTCAAGAACGCCCTGATCCCGCTCGTGACCGTGGCGGGCATGCAGTTCGGGTTTCTGATCGGCGGCACCGTCATCATCGAAACGGTGTTCGCCTGGCCGGGCGTGGGGCGGCTGGTCGTGCAGGCCATCTTCAGCCGGGACTACCCGCTCGTGCAGGCGACGGTGCTGGTGCTGGCGGTGATCTTCGTGGTCGTCAACCTGCTGGTGGACCTGGTCTATCTCTACCTCGATCCCCAGATCAGCTACCTGGAGCAGAAATGAGCCGGCCGGCCGCTTCCTCGGAAAGATTCCGGAACCTGCGGGCCTCGCTCAGGCTGTGGGGGGAGACCCTGCGGGCGCTCGCCCGCTCCCCCGGCGCCGTGGCCGGAGGGGTCCTGTTCGCGCTCATCGTGGGCACCAGCCTTTGCTTCGAGCTCGTTTACGCAAAAGACCCGCTGGCCCAGGACCTCCTGGCGCGGCTGACCCCGCCTTTCTGGCAGGAGGGCGGCAGCCTCGCCTATCCCCTGGGCACCGACAACCTCGGCCGGGACGTGCTGGTGCGGATTCTCTACGGCAGCCGGGTCAGCCTGATGGTGGGCTTTGCCTCGGTGCTGGTCGCCTGCGGGGCGGGCATCGTCCTGGGGCTCGTCTCGGGGTACTACGGCGGCCGGGCGGACAACCTGATCATGCGGGTGGCCGACGTCTTCATGGCCTACCCGTTCATGCTGCTTACCATCTCCATCATCGCCGTGCTGGGCAACTCCATCTTCAACCTGATCCTGGTGCTGGGCCTTTCGGACTGGGTGACCTACGCCCGCACCATCCGCGGCAGCGTGCTCAGCATCAAGGAGAAGGAGTTCGTGCTGGCCGCCCGCAGCGCGGGCACCCGCAACCGCGTGATCCTGCTGCGGCACGTCTTCCCCAACGTGCTCTCGCCCATCCTGGTGCTGGGCACGGTGCGGGTCGCCAACATCATCATCTGGGAAAGCGGGTTGTCGTTTCTGGGGATGGGGGTGCCTCCGCCCATGCCTACCTGGGGCCGCATGCTGGCCGAGGGCCGGGTCTACATCACGGACGCCTGGTGGCTGGTGACCCTGCCGGGGCTGGCCATCATGCTGACGATTCTTTCCATCAACCTCCTGGGCGACGGTCTGCGGGATGCGCTGGACCCGCGCCTCCGGAACATCCCCCGTTAAGCAAAGAAGGGAACTCATCCCATGAAAGCGCTTGTTTTCGGCCTCGGGCTTCAAGGCAAGGCCGTCATCCACGATCTTGAACAAAGTGACGCGGTATCAGAAATCGTGGCGGCGGACGCCGCGGCGGAACCGGCGCGGGCCCATGTGGAGCGGGCCGGCTACCGCAAGGTCCGGGTGGTGCCGGTCGACGCCTCCGACCCGGGCGCCCTGGAAAAGCTGGTCCGGGAGAGCCGGCCGCAGGTGGTCGTCTGCATGCTGCCGGCCGATTTCCAGCCCGCCCTCGCCCGCGCGGCCGTCGACGCCGGTGTGCCCTACGTCAGCTCGAGCTACACGGGCACCTTGGCCGAGCTCGACGGCCCGGCCCGGGAGAAAGGTGTCAGCGTTCTGCCGGAAATGGGCATGGACCCCGGGATCGACCTGATCCTGGGCCGGCTCGCCGTCGACGAGCTCGACGTGGTGCACGGCATGCGCTCCTACGGGGCCGGGCTGCCGGAGCCGGCCTGCGCGGGCGACAACCCGATCCACTACAAGATCACCTGGACCTTCGAGGGGGTCCTCAAGGCCTACATGCGGCCGGCGCGCTTCCTGCGGGACGGCCAGGAGGCGGCCATTCCGGCCGGGCAGATCTTCCGCCCGGAAAACGGCCACGCGCTGGAGGTGCCCGGCGTCGGCACCATGGACGCCTACTACAACGGGGATGCCATCCGCTACATCGAGATCTTCGGCCTGGGGCCCGAGTTGAAAGAGATGGGCCGCTTTGCCATGCGCTGGCCCGGCCACAACTCGTTTTGGAACGTGATGGCCGAGCTGGGGTTCCTGGAGGATTCGCCGGCCCGGGCTGGAGGAGGGGAGGTCTCCCCCCGCCGGTTCGTCGTCGAGCACCTCACCCCCCGGCTGCAGTTCCGCGACAACGAGCGCGACATGGTCGTGATCCGGGTGGAAGCCTGGGGCGTGAAAAACCGGAAGCCGCGGCGGGTCGTTTACGAGCTGATCGACTACCGGGACCTCGCCACCGGCCTTTTCGCGATGAACCGCACGGTCGGCTACACCACCAGCATCGCCGCCCAGCTGATTTTGGCGGGCAAGATCCGCCAAGCTGGGGTGCTGACCCCCGTGCGCGACGTGCCGGCGCCGGAGGTGGTGGCGGAGCTGGAGAAGCGGGGGATGAAGGTCCAGCGGCGCGTGGCGTGAGCGGTGAAGCGGCTGGAGGCTCAACGCTGAAAGCGTGAAGCCAAAACGCCGCCGGCTGATCGGTGGCGCCGCCTGAACTCGAAAAGGAACGGGTTGTTGCGGCGCGCCGCGGCGGGCACTCCCCTCCGCCGGTTGGCCGGGTCCTGGAATTTGCCGTATTTAATTTCCGCAGGAATAATCGCCGGCGTAATAACCACTGAAAGGAAGCTCATGAAGGTAGGTGTCCGCAACGAAGACAAAAGCCGATGGGAGCGCCGGGTGCCGCTGGTCCCCGATGACCTGAAAGCGCTGAGAGAGGCCGGTATCGATGCCGTGGTGCAGACCAGTTCCCATCGGGCCTTTGGCGACGATGAGTTCAATCAGGCCGGCGTGCCGGTCCAGTCGGACCTGGGCGACTGCGACATCATCGTCGGCATCAAGGAGATCCCGCCGGCCAAGCTGGCGGCCGGGAAAGTCTATCTCTTTTTCCCCCACGTCATCAAGGGCCAGCCGGGCAACATGCCCATGCTGCGCCGCCTGATGGAGCTCAAGACCACCCTGGTGGACTACGAGCGCGTCGTGGACGAGAAAAACCGCCGCCTGATTTTCTTCGGCCGCCACGCCGGACTGGCCGGCATGATCAACACCCTGTGGTCGCTCGGGAAACGGCTGGAGGTCGAAGGCACCCCGTCCGCTTTCAGCCGCCTGAAACAGGCCCGGGACTATGCCGGCCTCTCCGGTGCACGGGAGGACCTGGGGCGGATCGGCGCGCGCATCGCCGCGGAAGGGGTCCCGGCGGCGATTCATCCCCTGGTCGTGGGGTTCACCGGTTACGGCAACGTGTCCCAGGGCGCCCAGGAGATCCTGGACCTCCTGCCGGTCCAGACGGTTTCTCCCGCCGAGCTCAAGACCCTTGCAAACGACCCTTCCCGGGATGCCCGGGTGATCTACAAGGTCGTGTTCAAGGAGCAGGACCTGGTGGAACCGCTGGCGGCGGGCGGGGCATTTGACTTGGACGATTACTACCGCAGGGGTGCCGGCGGGTACCGCGGTGTTTTTGACCGTTACCTGAAGGATCTCACCGTTCTGGTCAACTGCGTCTACTGGGATGAGCGCTACCCGCGGCTGGTGACCCTCGATCAATGCCGCCGCCTCTGGGCGCCCGGCCGAAGCCCCAAGCTCAAGGTGATCGGTGACATCAGCTGCGACGTGAACGGTTCGGTCGAATGCACGGTCAAGCCCACCGATCCGGGAAACCCGGTCTACGTCTACGAGCCCGCGACGGGGAAAGCCAAAGACGGTTTCGAGGGCGAGGGGCCGGTCGTCATGGCGGTGGAGATACTGCCCTCGGAAATTCCCCGGGAATCCTCCGTTGACTTCAGCCGCGTTCTGCGGCAGCTCCTGCCGCACCTGGCCATGGCGGATCTGTCCAAGCGCTTTGCCGAGCTTGACCTGCCGCCGGAGCTCAAGCGGGCGGTGATCGTCTACCAGGGGGAGCTGACGCCCGATTACGCTTATTTGAAATCAGCCCTGAATTAAGGTGGGCATGTAATACGGCAACTTTTTTTACGGCGCCGGCGGAGCGGGGAACCCCCCGAGGCGAACCGCAACCAATTCTTAAGGCCACTCGGCCATAAGCCCCCAGCCGTAATAAAGGCCCTTACTTTTGATCCAGCACCTGCCGGATCAATTTGGCCGCTTCGCTTTTCAGAAACGGTTTCATGAGAAGCGCGCGTATTCCAATTTCCTTTGCCCGTTCCGGGGTGAGCAGCTCGTTGAAGCCCGTGCAGATGATGACGGGAAGGTCCGGGCGGAGAGCCATCATTTCCAGGGCCATGCGGTCCCCGGTCATCAGCGGCATGGTCATGTCGGAGATGATTAGGTCAAACGCGGACGGGTCGGAACGGAACAACTCCAGGGCGGCGCCGGCGGTCCCGCGCGTGACCACCTCATAGCCCAGGCTGCCGATCACTTTTTTCCCCAGAATCTCGATCGACGGTTCGTCATCCACGAACAGGATCCGTTCGCGGCCGCCGACCAACACCGCCTCGGGGTCCGCCTCGGCCGCGGCGGCGGCCTGGACCATCGGGAAAAAGGCGTCGAACGTCGCGCCCTCGCCGAGGCGGCTGGCGACCTGGATCGCGCCACGGTGGCTTTTGACGATGCCGTGCACCACCGCCAAACCCAGGCCCGTGCCTTTCCCTTTTTCCTTGGTGGTAAAGTAAGGGTCGAAGATCCGATGGATGATGGCCGGATCGATGCCGGGGCCGCTGTCCCGGACGCGCAGCCTCAAGCAGGGCCCCGGCGCAAGGTGCCTGAGTTCCGGAGGCGGGGCGGCGCTGATCCGCACTTCCGACAGGCTCACCTCTAACACACCGCCCTTTTCGTGCATGGCCTGATAGGAGTTGGTGCACAGGTTCATCACCACCTGGTGGATCTGGGTGGCATCCCCGAGCGCCAGCCCCGCGCAGGCGAGATCCTGGCGGACCTGGATGGTCGAGGGCAGCGAGGCGCGCAGCAGCTTCAGGGCCTCTTTGACGATCAGCTGGATTTGGACCGGCCCGAACTCGGCTTCCGTCTGGCGGCTGAAGGTGAGGATCTGGCGCACCAGGTCCCGGGCGCGGAAGGAGGCTCTGAGTACCTCGGAGACGTTGGCCGTCGCCTCGCCGTTGCCCTGGGCGGCGAGCTTGGTGAGTTCGGCGAAGCCGATGACGGCCGCCAGGATGTTGTTGAAGTCGTGGGCGATGCCGCCGGCCAGGGTGCCGATGGCCTCCATCTTCTGGGCTTGGCGCAGGCGGTCTTCCAGGCGCCGGCGCTCCTGCTCGGCCTGCTTGCGGCCGGTGATGTCCAGTGCGGTAAAGGTCACGCCTTTGGACCAGTCGGAGGGGTCCAGGGGGGTCGAGCTCAGCAGGACGTCGATGATCCCCCCATCCTTGCGCTGCCAACGGGCCTCCACCGCCCCTGTACCGTGGTCGCGGATCTGCCAATACTTCTCCCGGCCGACGAACTCGAAGTCCTCGTCGGTCGGGTAGAATACCCTTGCGCTTTGGCCTTCGAGCTCTTCGGCGGCGTACCCCAGCATCTCGCATATGCGATCGTTCACATGGGTGATGACCCGGTCGTGGACCAGGCCGATCCCGATCGGGGCGGCCCTGAAAATGCTTTTTAGCGAGGCTTCGCTCTCACGCAGCGCTTCCGACATGCGCTCCTGCTCGGCGAACATTCGGGCGTTGGCGATGGCGCCGCTGATGTGCGCCGCGATGTTCTCAGCGAGCACCACCTCATCCGGCGCATACCTGCCGGCGGCGTAGCTCGAAAGGACCAGGGTGCCGACGACGTTGTCGCGGCTGATCAGGGGAACGAGCAGAAACGAGCGGAACCCGGCGTTCCACATGGGCAGGATCGTCGGAAACGAGCGGGTCAATTCCGCTTCCGTGCCGGGCGAAAAGGCAGCCCCTTTTTTGGTAGCCAGGACCCTCTCCGAAATGGTGCCCGCCAGCGGGTACTGCGTCTCCGGCCGGCGTTCGGGGACCTCCGGGCCGGAGGTGTACAGGATCTGGACCGAGGCCGTTTCCGGCAGGATGCGGGTGATCGTGATCCGGTCGAAGGCGATGATTTTGCGGGCTTCCTCGGAAAACCGATCGTACACATCTTCCACCGTCAGGGTGGAGCCGATGATGCGGCCGATCTTCGCCATCACCGCCTCTTCCATGGCCGACTTCAGGGCCGCCTGCTCGCTGTGGTAAAGCGCCCCCTCAAACCGTTTGCGTTCGGTGATGTCCACCCCCACCGCCCAGCCGTGCCAACCCGGGATGGGGAGCTCTCCGGCAATGTTGGACCATGAGACGGTGCGCACCTCGCCCGATTTGGAAGTGAGGTCCCATTCCAAATTGCGGAAATTGAGGCCGCTGATTTCCATCTCGGAGAGCATTTTCGCGCGTTTTTCCGGATCGGGGTAGAGCATTTCCAGGGCGCGCGGGTTGTTGATGATTTCAGTGCTGCCGTAGCCGGTCACGCGTTCGCATTCCCGGTTCCATGCGACGAAGTTCATTTTCTCGTCGAAGGCGTTCAGCATGACCGGCATGTGCTGGATGACCTGCCGCAGGCGGTCTTCGCTTTTGGCCAGTTCCGCGCGCGAACTCTCGAAGTACATCAGCAGGAAGCCGACCGCGACACAAATTTCCAGCACGGCCGTTGCCAGGAACCCCCACTCGGCCCACAGCTCCATCTGGCCGAATACCGGGTAGTTGAGCTTGACAACGGCCCATGCACCGAACGCCCAGCCGGCCAGATGCTTGCCGGTGCTTTCGATCATCCGGGAGTGAAGAATGACCCAGCCCGTCCAGAGGTAGCCGGCGGCGGTGACCATGGCGGCCGGGGCCGTCAGCAGCAGGAAGTCGGCTTCGAGCCGGGTGGCCGTCAGCACCCAGAGCAGGCCGAGGGCGCCGGCGGCCAGCCAGGCGCGCGGCAGGGGCTTTGACAGGAAGCCGTAGGTGCCCGACAGAAGCAGGATGCTGCTGAACAGGGTGACGGATTGGGAGGCGACCGCCAAGCCTGAAGAGACGCCGGTGAGCGTTTCGATGAGCTCGGCGACGAAACGAAGCGCGTAGACGGACCAGGCCACGCTCCACACGCCGAGGTATCGCTGGCGGTAGCGGGCGTAAAGATAATAGTAGACCAGCGCCAGCAGGAGCGTTCCTCCCAGCGCCGCCGTCAGCGCCGGGACCAGCCAGTGGGTTTGATCCAACATACTAATATCATATACGAAGATGGACAGGTGTGCAAAAGAAAAAGGGGAGCTGCGTCAGGGGGGGATGGGTTCGTCTTCTTCGCCGGCGTACGCGCGGGGGATCGGGGGCCCCCGCGGAGGCGGCCCCCGCGCGGGCGCTGAAGCGCAAGCTTGCTACAGGCCGAGATAAGCCCGGCGGATGTCGGCATCCTGCAGGAGGTCGGCGGACCGGCCGGAGCGGGTCACGCGGCCGCTTTCGAGGATGAAGGCCCGCTGGGAGAAGTTCAGGGCCTGCTCGACGTTCTGCTCCACGAGCAGGATGGTTAGGTCCGATCCCAGTTCGGCCAGGGTGCGGTAGATGGACTTGGTGATCATGGGGGCGAGCCCCAGGGAGAGTTCATCCACCAGCAGCAGCCGGGGCCGGCTCATGAGCGCCCGGCCGATGGCGAGCATCTGCTGCTCGCCGCCGGAAAGGGTGCCGGCCGGCTGGTCCCGGCGCTGGCCCAGGATGGGGAAGAGCTGAACGACGTGCTCCAGCGTTTCCTTCAACCGGCCGCGGGCGCTCTTGGGGAAGGCGCCCATTTCTAAATTTTCGCTCACGGACATCTCCTTGTAGACCCGGCGGCCCTCCGGGACCAGGGCGATGCCGAGGCCGGTCACTTCGTGCGGGCGCTTGCCGGCCAGCGACTGCCCGCTGAAGCGGATCTCGCCGCGGGCCGGGGCGAGGGCGGCGGTGACGGCCGCCAGAAAAGAGGACTTGCCGGCCCCGTTGCTCCCCAGTATGGCCACGCGTTCGCCGGTGGCGATCGAAAGGGAAATGTCCCACAGGACCTGGGTTTCGCCGCGGAAAAGATCCACATGTGCCACGTCCAGCAGTTCAGCCATCGTCAGTCTCCCAGATACGCCTTAATGACCCGGGGGTCGTTGACCACTTCGTTCGGGGTTCCCGCCATGAGAACCCGCCCCTGGTCCAGGACGATCACGCGTTCGGCCGCCTGCATGACGGCGCCCATGACATGCTCGATCCACAGCACGGTGAGCCCCAGCTGGTCCCGCAGGCTGCGGATGAAGGTCACTGCCTGGTTGATCTCCTGCGTGTTGAGGCCTCCCAGCACCTCGTCGAGCATCAGCAGCGTGGGCTCGGTGGCCAGCGCGCGCGCCATCTCGAGGCGCTTCTTCTGCACCACGTTCAGATGGCGGGCCTCGAGGTCCTCCATGTCGGCCAGGCCGACGAGGGCCAGTTTCTCGCGGGCGAGGGTTTCGATGAAGGCGCGCGGCTTCGTGGGGTGCCGGTTGACGGCGGCCACCATGGCGTTCTCCAGGCAGGTCATGGCCGCGAACGGCCGGGTGACCTGGAAGGTCCTGGCCATGCCCAGACGGCAGACGGCGTTCGCCGGAAGCCCGGAAATGTCCCGCCCGTCGAAGGTCACGCGGCCGCTGGAGGGTTTGAAGGCGCCGGCCACGGTGTTGAACAAGGTGGTCTTGCCGGCGCCGTTGGGGCCGATCAACCCCACGATCGTCCCCCGTTCGACGGTGAAATCCACTTCGTTGAGCGCCTGCACGCCGCCGAAGAATTTGCTGATTTTTCGACCTTCCAATAACGCCATGGTCTTGATCCCTAAATTAAATCTCTGTGGGTTGCCAGGAACCCTGGTTTCACCTGCGCTGAAAATTATCAAGACGCTCGGCGCCGGCCGCACGCAGCGGCGGCGCCTAAAGCGGCCGGGCCGACCGGAACCGTCGCCAGAGGCCGAGCAGGCCGTTCGGTGCAAACCGGGCCACCACGAGCGCGATCAACCCGAACACCAGCACGTGATACTCGCCGTAGTCACGGATTTTCTCGGCCAGCAGGTTCAGCGCAAAGGCGCCGATGATCGGGCCGATGAAAGAGCCCATGCCGCCGATCACGGTCATGGCCAGCACGTAGAACTGCAGGTCGAGCGATGGGATCTCCGGGGTGACCAGCAGCAGATAGTGCCCGTAAAGCGCGCCGGCGAAGCCCGCCATTGCGCTCGCCACGGTGAACGCCAGCACCCGCACCTGCAGCACCTTCACACCGACGGACTTGGCGGCGGTTTCATCGTTCTGCACGGCCCGGAAGTTCAGCCCCAGGTTGGAGTGGATCATCCGATACAGGATCGCCAACATCAGGACCGCGGCTGCCAGCATGATGTAGAAGTAGGCGATCTTGGAGTACTCCTGCATGAGCCCCGGGACCTGAAGCCCCATGGTCCCGCGGGTGATACCGTATTCGTTGACGATGACGATGTGCAGGATCTGGGAGAAGGCGAGGGTGGTGAGCGAGAGGTAGATGCCGCCCATCTTGAGGCACAGGGCGCCGAGGCCCAGACCCAGCAGGGCGGCCAGAACCGTACCGGCGGCCACCCCGGCCCAGGGGTCGAGGCCGGCCTTGGCCGCCAGGATGCCGGAGGTGTAGGCGCCGATCCCGGCCATCGCGGCATGTCCGAACGACACCTGCCCCGTGTAGCCGGCCAGCAGGTTCCAGCTCGAGGCCATCATGACATAGAAAAGGCTGACGATCAGGACGTGCTGGGGGTAAATGCCCAAGCCCAGCGGCAACACGCACATCCCCGCCAGTATCAACGCGCAAACCAGAAGCAGCTTCTTGCCGGACATGATGCGGCACCTTTTCAATAATCAGCGTTCAGGGCCTGACCCGGGCCAGGCCCTGAACACTTTACTTTAAATTTTGGCCCGCCCGAACAGCCCGGCCGGCCGAACCAGAAGCACCAGAATCAGAATAATGAAACCGAAGACGTTCTTGTACCCCGAGGAGATGAACGCCGCGCCCAGGTTCTCGACCAGCCCCAGCGTGAGGCCGCCGACGACGCAGCCCCACAGCGACCCCATCCCGCCGATCACCACCACCACAAAGGCGGTGAGCGCGACCGGCACCCCCGCGGTGGGTGTCACCGGGAACACCGGGGCCAGGATCACGCCCGCGGCGGCCGCCAGTGCGCAGCCCAGGCCGAAACTGAGCATGTTCAACCGGGTGGTATTGACCCCGTTCAGCTCCGCCATCTCGCGGTCCTGGCTGGTGGCGCGGATGATCCGGCCGAACCAGGTCTTCTTGATGACGACGAAAATGACGGCGATGACGGCCGCGCCGGCCGCCAGGGCCGCCAGGCGCTGGTTGCCGTAGAGGAAAAGCCCGAAGACGTCGGTCGCCCCCTTTACCCACAGGGGCGGTTTGTTGGGGTAGGGCCCGAAAATCAGCAGGTAGGCGTTCTGCAGGACGATCGAAAGAATGAAGGTCAGGATGAGCGAGTACATGTCGTTGCCGTAGGTGGGCCGGATGAGCAGGTATTCGATCAACAGCCCCAGCACGAAGACCAGCCCCACCGACACGATCATGGCCAGCATGAAGTTCACCCCCAGGGCGGAGGCGAAGAGGTAGCTGAAATAGCCGGCCAGGATATAGAGCTCCCCGTGGGCGAAGTTGACCACGTTCATGATCCCGACCACCAGGGAAACGCCGAGGGCGGCCAGGGCGTAAATGACCCCCATCACCAGTCCGTTCATGATCGAAATGGCAAACACGCTGCGCCTCCATTTTCTTTTGCGGCCATTTTCTATTGCGGCCCGGGGGGCCGCAATAGAAAATCGATGAGGGCGCAATGAATCACCAAACCGGTCCGGCCGCACCCGCCGTCTCCGCATTGCGCTGTTTCGGGCAAACGAAGCCGGACGGGAGATGTCGTCCTCGTCCCCCGCCCGGCCCGCTTTTTCTGAAACCTACTTATAATAATCCTCCGCAGGAGGATTATTTGAAAAACCTATCATAAAAATCCTTCGCCAGAAGGATTTTTACCGGGTCAGCTTGCCGGTGGCCGCCTCGGGCGGGTAGAGCACCACCTGCTGCTGCTTCTGCCATTGGATGATCAGCATGGGCGGATCCCACTGATGGTATTCCGCCCCGCCTTTTTGCGTGCCGAACTTGGCCATGCCGCGGGTGGTCTTGAGGTTGGTCTTCTCGAGGGCATCGACGAGCTTGGCGGCGTCGGTGCTCTTGGCGCGGTTGATGGCGTCCGCCGCGATGAGCACGGCGTCGAAAATAGATCGGGACTTGTAGTCCGTCGGCGCCTTGCCGAAGGTCTTGGTGTAGGCCTCGCGATAATACTTGGCGAGGTCGGTCAGTTCGACCTTTTCGTGCATGGAGGAGGCAAAGCACTCCAGGTTGCCGTAGTCTCCCACGTTTTTCCAGAAGTCCGGCCACAGGCTGGGGGGGCCGGCGCCGTCCAGGATCACGGCCTTGGGGCTCACGCCGGTCTCGCCGGCCTGGGCCACGAAGTAGTGCAGCCCCACCCCGTAGATGTAGGCCAGAATCACATCCGGATTGTAGGCCTTGATCTTGGTCAGCTCGACGTAGTGGTCCTGGCTGTTGCGCTCGGTGATCATGGACTCAAAGGGAACCCGTGCCTTGGAAAGGGCGTTTTCGGTCAGCTTGCCGATGCCGATGCCCCAGTCGGTGTTCTCGGCGATGATGAAGGCCTTCTTGAATTTCTCGGCCTGCACCCACTTGGCGATGCTCTGCAGGACGACGCCGGAGTTGGAGGGGCCCGCGCGGAACACGTAAGGGTAGTTCTTGGCGGTGATCTCATCGGCCCAGGCCTCGGCGACGATGAAGGGCACCTTCAGGCGGTTGGCGACCTCGATCTGGGCCAGGGCGGACGAGGAGTGGCTCTCGCCCAGGACCATCACGACCTTGTCGCGGGTCACCAGGCGCTCGAAGCCGGAGGCGGCCTTGTCCGGGGCGCCGGCGGTGTCCTCGAACACCACTTCCAGTTTTTTGCCCATCACCCCGCCTTTGGAGTTGACGTATTCGACCGCGAGCTTGATCCCTTCCTCAAATGCCGCGCCCGTAGCGGCCGCGGGTCCGGTGCGGGGTCCGACGACACCCACCTTGATCGCCTCCTGGGCCCCGGCGGTGCCGCAGAGCAGCAGCAGGACAGCGGCGACAGCGGTGATTCTGCGATTCCATTTCATGAGCAGCCTCCTTTCGTAAACGTGTGGTTGGATGGGCCGCTGGCGTCAGCGGCGGGTGATTGCGGCGACGGTCAAAAAGGTTCCTAATTTGCCCAAATCGAAGGCATCTGTCAATGCCGGTGATCGAAAAATTGGCCGAGACGCGATCCATCGGCCGGCGAAAACCACCGGTCGACGGATTGACTCGGTCCCGGCCCTCAACTATAGTCGGTCGCGACTCCGAACACGAAAGGCGCGATATGGAAAAACTCATCATCACGGCGGCGGTCACCGGGTCGCTGCCGACCAAGAAGAAAACCCCTTATGTGCCCATCACCCCCGCGGAGATCGTGGAGGCCGGCGTGCGCTGCGAACAGGCGGGAGCGGCCGTCATCCACGTGCACGCCCGCCACCCGCAGGACGAGTCCGCGTCCACGGACTTCCGGCTTTTCAAGGAGATCCACGCGGGGCTGAAGGCGCGCACGAACCTCATCGTCCAGATCTCCACCGGCGGCCGGGCCGGCATGGCCTACGAGCAGCGCAGCGAGCGGTTGGCGCTCAAGCCCGAGATGGCGAGCCTGACCACCGGCTCGGTCAATTTCGCCGATTCGGTGTATGCGAACAGCCCCGATCTCATCGAGCACCTGGCCCAGGACATGAAAGCGCGGGGGATCAAGCCGGAGATGGAGATCTTCGATGTCAGCATGATCCGCAGCGCGGTGGAGCTCGCGGAGAGGGGCCTGGCGGAGACCCCGCTGCACTTCGATTTCGTAATGGGCCTCAAGGGAGCCATCCCCGCCACCATCGAAAACCTGGTCCACCTCAAGAACAGCATCCCGGCCGGGTCCACCTGGACGGTGGCCGGGGTCGGGGCGGCCCAGCTCGTGATGAACACCCACGCCCTGCTGATGGGCGGCCATGTGCGCATCGGCTTGGAGGACAACATCTACTATCGCAAGGGGGAGCTGGCCCCGAACGAACGCTTCGTGGAGCGGATGGTGAAGATGGCGACCGAGTTCGGCCGGGCGGTGGCCACGCCGGACGAGGCCCGGCGGATCATGCACCTGGGAAGGCGGTAGCCCGGGGCCCGCGGGCATCGGGCTATCCTGCGTGGCCCGCACGTCCCAAAGAGCGGTCCTGGTTGAATCCCAGCGGGTTTTTTTCATTGACAGCGGGCGGGCGAATTGTGTAGTTTGTCGACAATCGGCAAGCGACAAAAAGGCGCATCGGGCGGCAACATGCGCTTGATGCCGGTGGGTTGAACCGCAACAGCGAGCCCATCCCCTGCTGCTTACGGCGGGGGGCTTCGAAATTTTTTCGGACCCGCGACGAAATCCAAACCCACCGCCGTTCGCTTGCCAAGAATTTTCGAAGACAGAGAGGGAAACGCCGATCATCCTTAAAAACAGGGAGGGCGAGTCCACCATGCAGATCCAGCGCCAAGGCAGTCCAAAGGAAGAGGCTCTCAGAGGGATGGGCACCAGTTTCATCCAGCGCGGGTTCAATCCTCAGGTGCTCACTGAGCAGATCTCGAGGGTGCTGACGGAAGCCATTCTGGACGGCGCGATCGAGCCGGGCACCCGGTTGCTGGAGATGGAGCTGCAGCAGCAGCTGGGGGTCAGCCGCTCGCCGTTGCGGGAAGCCTTCCGCCATCTGGAGAAAAAGGGGCTGGTGGTCATTTTGCCCCGCCGGGGCGCGTTCGTGAAGGAGATCACCACCCGGGACGTACAGGAGAACTTTCCCGTGCGCGGGAACCTGGAAGGCCTGGCGGCCCGGCTGGCGCATGGGAAATTGAGCCAACAGGATCTGGCGAAGATGCGGGGGGCGCTGGAGGGGATGAATCGGGCCGGGCGCACCCAGGACCGCGAGGCCTACCGCCAGAACCACCAAATTTTCCATGACGTCTTCATCGAGGCCTCCGACAACCGCCTGCTGATCGACATCCTGCAGAACCTGCGCATGCACCGGCTCTGGTACTTCGTGTCGTATCGGTACCAGAAACTCGATTTTCAAATGGCGATCGACGTGCACGAGAAGATTCTGGAGCTGTTCGAGCGGGAAAACGCCGACCCTCATGAACTGGAACTCCTGGTGCGCCGGCACATCGATGAGGCGCTGGGGCTGCTTTTCGGGGTGGCCGACACACCGGGACCCGGCCGGCCGAAGTCCGGCGCAAAAGGCAAGGCGCCGCCCGGAAAACGCAAAAGATCGCAATGAGGACAAAGACAGGGTCGAGGTGGCGACACCTCGGCCCCCCCCGGGAGCGCCTGCTCCCGCCATGGTAACCAGCGGTAACTATCAAATTACTCAAGGAGGGATGATCATGAGAAAAAAAGCAGTGGCTTCATGGCTGGCGGCATTGGGCCTGTGTGTGGTGCTTTCGCTGGCCGCAGCGCCGGCCAAGGCGGCGGACATCACCCTGAACCTGGGCCATCCGTTCACGGAGAAGCTGACCACGTTGACGTCCTGGGAGATCTGGTTCGCCAACGAGATCGAAAAGCGCACCCAGGGCAAGGTCAAGATCAAGGTCTTCTGGTCGGAGAGCCTGGGCAAGACCAGCGACCTGCCGGACCTGGTCAGCTCGGGCGGGATCGACATGTCGATTCTGGTCCCCGGCTACTACCCGGCGCGGTTCCCGCTGGCCCAGGCCTCGAACCAGCTCTGGTTCGTCAACTGGACCACCGATGAGGCTTTCGAGGTCGCCAAGTCCATCTACTGGCAGGGTCCCATTCCCAAGGAGTTGGAAAAGCAGAACATGAAGCTGATCTACGTCCAGGTCCTGCCCAACTACCAGCTGTGGACCTGGCAGCAGATCAAGACCATCGAGGATCTCAAGGGCAAGAAGATCCGCTCCTGGGGCCCCTACATGCCCCGGCTTTACGAGGCGGTCGGCGCGGTGGGCATGACCTTGACCCAGGCCGACTGGTTCGAGGCCATGCAGAAGCACATGACCGACGGGGCCTTCTTCTCGGTGCAGATGGGGCTGGCGACCAAGGTCAACGAAGTCGCCAAGAACATCACCATGGTGGACCTGGGGGTCAACACCGGCCCGATGTGCATCATGAACCTCGACCGCTGGAAGAAGCTGCCCGAGGACGTCAAGAAGGTGTTCGAGCAGGTCATGCAGGAGATGCCCGCCAAGGGCAAGCAGCTCACCATCGAACACGAGGCGGCCGCCATCAAGGAGGCCGGGACCATGGGCATCACCCTGGTTCCGTTCCCCGACCGCCAGAAATGGATCGAGAGCCTGCCCGACATCCGCGCGCAGTGGAAGGACGATCTGGCCAAGAAGGGTCAGGGCAAAGAGGCCGAGGAGGTCATCGTCCTCTGGGACGAGGCGCTCAAGCGCGTCCGCAAGAAGTAACGAACCGCCGGCCCCTCAGCACCCCGGCATGAAAGCGGATGGCGTTCGAGCCGCCGGCTCGAACGCCATCCACCGGCCCGCCCTGCCGCGCGGAGCTGTTTTTTTCCGCCACGGGGCAGAGCAAGAAAGGCGCTACCCGGCCGCGGGCGGCCGGGCCGAAAGGTGGGAACCATGATCGACCGGATAATGGATCGAATCGCCTCCGGAATGAGCATCATCGGGGCGATGATACTTTTGATGATGCTCTTGACGACCATCGCGGATGTTGTCGCCGACAAGGTGCTGGGGTCCCCTTTCCCGGGCGCCACCGAGGTGGTGATGTCCATCATGCCGATTTCGGTTTGCGCATTCCTTCTGAGTGTCCAGATCCAAAAACGGCACATTGTCATCGACCTGCTGGTCAATCGAATGGGGCCCGCGGCCGCGCGATTTTTTCGGCTGCTGATCCAGCCCTGCGGGATTTTCCT
>CAZLSV010000022.1:62964-68317 GCA_964562235.1 uncultured Desulfatibacillum sp. | reverse complement strand
GGGAAACGGGAAAAAGTCGTCATCGCCACCAAGGTCGGAAAAGAGATGGGGCCGGACCGAAAGGGGCTGTCGAAATCCTATATCCTGCGCGCGGTGGAGGATTCGCTCAAGCGCTTGCAGACGGACCGCATCGATTTGTATCAATCCCACGCCGACGATCCGGAGACCCCACTGGAGGAGACATTTGAGGCTTACGCGCAGCTGATCAAGGAGGGAAAAGTCGGGGCCATCGGGGCATCCAACTTTACGGCGAACCGCCTCTCCGAGGCGCTGCGGGCCAGCCAAAACAAAGGATACCCGGCCTACCAGAGCCTGCAGCCCCTGTTCAATCTCTACGATCGTGACGACTACGAAAGAGAGCTCGAGCCCCTCTGCCGGGAGAACGGGTTGGGGGTGATCTGCTATTTTCCGTTGGCCAGCGGGTTTCTCACGGGCAAGTATCGGTCGGAAGCCGACACGGACAAGAGCGCCCGCCGTGATATCGTCAAAAAATATATGAACGATCGCGGATTTCGGATCATCGAGGCCCTCGATCAGGTCGCGCAAAAGCACAACGCAACGGCCGCAAGGGTCGCTCTGGCCTGGTTGATCGATCGCCCCGGCATCACCGCCCCGATCACCAGCGCCACCAACCTGAACCAGTTAAACGAGTTGATCGAGGCGACCAAATTAAAATTAGACTGGGCCTCCATGAAGCTCCTGAACGAAGCCAGTGCTTGACAAGTTCGAATGGGAACCAAATCCTTTGGTCAGTGGACGGCAAAACCGGTCGGCCGCAATCGTGGGCGGGAAGCCGGCAGGACGGGAATCGATGCCGTTTAAGGTGAAGAGTTGCTGTGAGATGAACGCTGGAAAGGTTCAGGACGCGATCGAACTCGGGCAGAAGCTCGACCACTTTTCCGTTGCATGGGTCGGTGCCGGCGGCTTCCCGTGCATAAACTCCGCATGTCGCATCGAGCCGGTTGCCGCCAATCAGTTCGCCATCGAAGCGTGGACCTGCCCCCTGAGCGTCCAGCACTTGAGCGCGAATCCCAAAATCGCCGTTTTCATCATGGGCCGAGCACGCACGATTTGACCGCAGCGACGAGCCGTGTGACGACGGGCGGGCGGGAGCCGTCTGAGGCGAGAGATGCCCCAGTGGGGACGGTGGCGTCTCCGAGCGACACGCGTTCGTCCGGGGGGGGCTCTATGGCGGCAAAACCCAGATCCTTGATGCTGAGCGGGATCCAGCCGACCGGGGAGCTGATGATCGGCAACTACGTCGGCGCCCTGAAAAACTGGGTCGAGTTGCAACCGGCCCACGAGTCCTTTTTCTTTCTGGCGGATCTTCACGCCATCACCGTGCCGCAGGATCCGGTTGGTTTCCACCGGAGGTCTCTTGAATTCGTGGCGCTCTTTCTCGCCTGCGGCGTCGACGCGGAGAGAAGCACGATCTTCCTTCAGTCCCATGTTCCCGCGCACACCCAGCTCCAGTGGCTTCTCAACTGCTTCACCCCCATGGGGCAACTGCAGCGGATGACGCAGTTCAAAGACAAGGCCGGCCGCAGCGCGGGGGGGATCCCCGTGGGGCTTTTCGATTACCCGGTTTTGATGGCCGCCGACATTCTCCTTTACGACGCCGCGCTGGTTCCGGTGGGAGAGGACCAGGAACAGCACCTGGAGTTCACGCGCCGCCTCGCCCGCAAATTCAACGGCCTCTACGGGGAGGTGTTCCGAATCCCGGAATCCTTTACGCCCCGGACCGGAGCCCGGCTGATGGGGCTTCAAACCCCGACGGCGAAAATGTCCAAATCGGATCGAAACCCGGACAACTACATCGCGTTGCTGGACCCCCCGGAGGCGGTTCGCCGGAAGATCAAGGTCGCCGTCACCGATTCCGGCAGCGAGATCCGCTGCGATGCGGCCAAGCCGGGGATATCCAACCTGATTTCGCTCTATGCGGCGGTCGGCGGGGAGAGCGTGGAGTCGATTCAGGGACGGTACGCCGGCAAGGGGTATGCGGAGTTCAAAAAAAAACTGGCGGAGACGATCATCGAATTTTTAAGCCCCATTCAAAAGCGCTACCGGGCGTATGCCGCGGACCCGGCTCTGCTGGCAGCGGTGCTGAACCGGGGCGCGCGCAACGCCCGTGAGAGGTCCGGGCGGGTTCTTTCGCGGGTGTATCGTGCCGTCGGGTTTGTTCCGGGCGCGTGGGATGATCGCCGCCGCCCCGGCGGGGCCTGGTCGATCGAGGACCCAGACCCGGGCTTTCCGGTGCCCGCCCGGCGAAAAACCGGGAAGCATCGGGAAAAGATCCTGGAACCCGAAGGAACCGACGATCGGAGCACGGCGTCGGTCACAGCGGAGGCGGCCGTGGCCGAATGCAGGACGAATGGCTGCGTGACCTGTTGCTGTGACATGCAAACGGAATGCCGCACGGATGCGTGAAGGAGACCGCTCATGGCCGATGCCGAAGAATTGAAATGTTCACGGAAGTGCCAATATCTTTTTTTTGAATGCGACGCCGACGAAACGCGCCCCGGTGAATGCCGGGCCTACTACAACGAGTGCGTCGAGGCGTGCGTGGAAACATGGCCGGCGCCGGCACGCACCGTTTCTGATCAACCCTCCATCGGACACGATTGACATGAAGAAGAACGTTACCCAGCAATTGATCGAGGCCCACCTGGTGGACGGCCCAATGCGGCCCGGCGAGGAGATCGGGCTGCGCGTGGACCAAACCCTGACGCAGGACGCGACCGGCACCATGGTGATGCTGGAGTTCGAGGCCATGCAGGCCGGCCGAGCGAAAACCGAGGTGTCGGCCCAATACATCGACCACAACCTGCTGCAGACGGATTTCAAGAACGCCGACGATCACCTCTTTCTGCTGAGCGCCTGCCGGAAGTTCGGCGTCTGGTACAGCCGGCCGGGCAACGGGGTCAGCCACCCCGTGCACATGGAGCGTTTCGGTAAACCGGGCAGGACACTGCTGGGCTCCGACAGCCACACCCCGGCCGCCGGTTCTCTCGGGATGTTCGCCATGGGGGCGGGCGGACTGGAGGTGGCCCTGGCCATGGCCGGGGAGCCGGTCTACATCCGGATGCCCGCGGTGATGGGCGTGCGGCTGACCGGCCGTCTGCCCGATTGGGTCAGCGCCAAGGACGTGATTCTGGAGATGCTGCGGCGGCACGGCGTGCAGGGCGCGGTGGGCAAAGTGATCGAGTATCACGGCCCGGGGCTGGAAGGCCTCTCGGCCATGGACCGGCACGTGATCGCCAACATGGGCACCGAACTGGGCGCCACCACCACGGTGTTCCCGTCCGACGAAACGGTTCGGCGGTTCTTGAAAACCCAGGGCCGGGAGGTCGACTGGGTTCCCATCGCCGCCGGCGACGAGGCCGTTTACGACGAGACCGATGAGATCGATCTGTCCACGTTGGAGCCGCTGATCGCGCTGCCGAGCAGCCCCGGCAACGTGGTGCCGGTTCGGGAGGTGGCCGGCCGGGAGATCTACCAGACCTACATCGGCTCCTCCGCCAACCCCGGGCTGCGGGATTTCGCCGTGCCGGCCCTCATCGTGGCCGGCGCCCAGGTGCACGAGCGGGTCTCCTTCGACGTCAACCCCACCTCGCGCCAGATCCTCGAGAACCTGGTGGAGATGGGCCTGCTGCAGAAACTGATCGCCGCCGGCGCGCGGATTCACCAGGCCGGCTGCAACGGCTGCATCGGCATGGGGCAGGCCCCGGCAACCGGCAAGATCAGCCTGCGAACCGTCCCGCGCAATTTCCCCGGCCGCTCCGGCACCAAAGAGGACCAGGTCTATCTGTGCAGCCCGGAGACGGCGGCCGCCTCGGCGCTGACCGGGGTTATCACCGACCCTCGGACGCTCGGCCGGGCCTACCACCGGTTCGTCGAACCGGACAAGATCCGCATCAACACCCGCATGCTGCTGCCGCCCGCCGACCCGGGCCTCTCCGTCGAGCTGGAAAAGGGGCCCAACATCAAGCCGCTGCCGGTCTTCGAGCCGCTGGCGGATCGCATCTCCGGCCCGGTCCTGCTGAAAGTCGACGACGACGTCTCCACCGACGAGATCATGCCCGCGGGCTCCCGGGTCCTGCCCTTTCGCAGCAACATCCCGGAAATCAGCCGCTTCGTGTTCAACCCGGTGGACGAAAGCTTCCACGAGCGGGCCATGGCGCATCAGCGCAAGGCTTTTTTTCTGGTGGGTGGAAAAAACTACGGTCAGGGGTCGAGCCGCGAGCACGCGGCCCTCGCCCCCCGCTATCTCGGTTTGCGGGTCGTCATCGCCAAAAGCTTTGCCCGCATCCACCGGCAGAACCTGGTCAATTTCGGGATACTCCCGCTGACGTTCGTCGACCCCGAGGAGTTCGATCGCGTTGGCCAAGGAGACGTGCTCGAGATCGAAGATGCGACCGGGGCGCTCGGCAAAGGCTCTGCGATCGAGGTCCGAAATGCCACTCGCAACACGGTCTTTACGGCCGAGCACGGGTTGAGCGCACGCCAAATCAAAGCCGTTCGGGAGGGAGGCCTCATCAACGTGGTGCGCCGGCGGCAGGCTTCCCGCGCGGGGGCGTGAGACGGGCGGGCGCTTTCGCGGCTGCGCTTTTCATTCGGCCAAGGCGCCGTGAATATTTTGACGCCGACGGCGGGTGGGGGACGGCAGCGCCGGCGCTTGTCAGTGATTGCCGCCGCCGAGGTAGGCCTTGACGATGCTCTCGTCCTGGCGCAGGGTGGCGCCGTCGCCTTCGATGACGATCCTGCCGGTCTCCAGGACGTAGCCGTAGTCCGCCAGCTTCAGGGCCACCTTGGCGTTCTGCTCCACCAGCAGGATGGTGGTGCCCTGTTCGTTGAGCTTGCGGATGATTTTCATGATGGCCTGGACCAGGAAGGGTGCCAGGCCCATGGACGGTTCGTCCAGGAGCAGAAGCTTGGGGTCGGTCATGAGGGCCCGGCCGATGGCGAGCATCTGCTGCTCGCCGCCGGAGAGCAGGGCCGAATCCTGCTTGCGCCGCTTGGCGAGGATCGGAAAAAGCTCGAAGACGTATTGACGGCGCCGTTCCTGCTCGATCTTGTTGTGGTGGTCTGAAAACCCGCCCAGGTCGAGGTTCTCCTGAACGGTCATGCCCTTGAAAATGCGGCGCCCCTCGGGGGCGTGGATCAGGCCCATGTGGACGATGCGGTGCGGGGGGCTGGCCGTGATCTCCTGGCCCATGAAAAGGATGCTGCCGGCCGCGGCGCGCGTGAGACCGGAGATGGTCCTCAGGGTGGTGCTCTTGCCGGCGCCGTTGGCGCCGAGCAGCGTCACGATCTGGCCTTTTTGGACGGTGAGGCTGATGCCCCGCAGCGCGTG
>CAZLSV010000022.1:58954-62954 GCA_964562235.1 uncultured Desulfatibacillum sp. | reverse complement strand
GTCTTGCCGCTGCCGGAAGGCCCGACGATCGAGATGAAGTCCCCTTCCTTTATCGCCAGGCTGATGCCCCGCAGCGCGTGGATTTTGCCGTAATAAGTCTCCAGGCCGTCGATTTTCAGAACCGCCTCGCTCATCTCACTCGTCCTCTTCCCGTCCCAGATAAGCCTCGATCACCTTGGGGTCGCCCTGCACCTCTTCGCAATTGCCCTCGGCGATCTTCTCCCCGTAGTCGATGACGATGACTTTCTCCGAGATTTTCATCACCAGGCTCATGTCGTGTTCGATCAGAAAAATCGTGACGGCCAGATTCTCGCGAATACGCCGGATGAGCGCCATAAGGCTCTCTTTTTCGTGGGCGTTCAGGCCGGCGGCGGGCTCATCGAAGAGCAGCAGCTTGGGCCGGGTGGCCAGCGCCCGGGCCCACTCCACCCGGCGCTGGTCGCCGTAGGGCAGGTTTTTGGCCAGACGGTCCCGGTGGTTGAGGATCCCCACGAAATCCAGGCACTCTTCGGCTGTCCGCAGGATCTCGGCCTCTTCCTGGTGCTGCGCCGGCGGCCGGAAGATGGCGGCCACCGCGCCGCTCTTGGTCCGGCAGTGCATTCCGGACATGACGTTTTCCAGCACCGTCATGTTCTTGAAAAGCCGCAGGTTCTGAAAGGTCCGGGCCATGCCTCGCTGGGTGATTTTGTGAGGCTTGAGCTGCCGTATGGATTGGTTGAGGAAGCGGATGTCGCCGGAATTGGCTCGGTAAAAACCGGTCAGGCAGTTGAAGACGGAGGTTTTCCCGGCGCCGTTGGGGCCGATGAGGCTGACGATCGCGCCCTGCTCGACATCGAAACTGAGCCGGTCGATCACCTCCAGGCCCCCGAACCGCAGGGTCAAATCCTGGACTTGCAGTATGGCCATGGCCGCCGCCTCCATCAGTTTCTGCGATCAGGCCAGATCCCCTGAGGCCTGAAGATCATCATGGCGATCAGCAACACGCCGAAGACCAGCATTCGCATGGAGCCGATTTCGCGGAAGACCTCCGGAAAGAGCACCAGGGCCAACGCCCCCACCACCATGCCCGGGATTTTGCCCATGCCGCCCAGGACCACGGCCATGAGGATCGTGGCCGACTGCATGAACTGAAAAGAGTCGGGCGAAATGGCGGTCATCTTGGCGGCGAAAAAACAACCCGCCACGCCGCCGAACACGGCGCCGATGACGTAGGCGTAGAGCTTGACGGCCACGCGGTCGATGCCCATGGCTTCGGCGGCGTCCTCATCCTCGCGCACGTACTGCCAGGCGCGTCCCAGCCGCGAATGCTGGAGCCGGTAGCTGACGAAAATCGCCAGGAGCACCAAGACGAAAAAAGCGTAGTAATAGTGCTGGATCTGGTTGAGTTCCAGGCCGAAGATGGAGGGCCGGCTGATGCCGATCAGGCCGCTGGGGCCTCCGGAGATGTCTTTCAGGTTGCGGGCCGCGATCCGGGTGATTTCGCCGAATCCCAGGGTCACGATCGCCAAATAATCGCTGCGCAGGCGCAGGGTGGGACCGCCGATGATCACCCCGGCGATGACGGAGAAGACCACCGCGGCGGGGATGGTCAGCCAGAAGTTCCAGCCGTAGTGGGAGGTCAGGATGCCGGTGGTGTAGGCGCCCACGGCGAAAAAGGCGGCATAGCCCAGATCCAGGAGCCCGGCAAAGCCGACCACGATATTCAGGCCGAGGCACAGGACGATGTAGAAGAAAGAGTTGGCCAGGATCTCCAGTACGTAATTGTCGCTCACGTAGGGCACCAGCAGCGAGCCCAGGATCAGAACGGCATAGACGGGGTATCGTCTCTTCCGGTCGTCCAGCAGCGACATCAGGCGCTCTTCCAGGCCGGGCTTCTTGACCGCGGCAACCGTTTGAGTGGTGTTGCCCGCCATGGCCTACATCCTTTCGACCACGGTTCGGCCCAATATGCCGGTGGGTTTGAAAACGAGCAGAAGAATCAGCAACCCGAAGGCGAAGACGTCTTTCCACTCCGACCCGATCCAGGGGATCTGGGTCCCGAAGGCTTCCAGCAGGCCGAGCACCAGCCCTCCCAGCATGGCCCCGGGGATGGAGCCGATGCCGCCGATGACGGCGGCGGTGAAGGCCTTGAGGCCGATCACAAACCCCATGAAGAAGTGAATGGAGCCATAGTAGACCCCCGCCATGACGCCGGCCGCGGCCGCCAGGGCGGAGCCGACGAAGAAGGTCAGGCCGATGATCTTGTTGACGTCGATGCCCATCAGCCGGCAGGCGTCCATGTCGATGGAGATGGCCCGCATGGCCTTGCCGTAGATGCTCCGGCTGATGAAAAGATGCAGGACCGCCATGAGCAGGGCCGTGGCGGCAACCATCGCCATCTGGGTGTAGGTGATGTGGATGTGGCCGATGGTGAGGCCTTCGTAGTCAAGCCCCGTGTTGAACGCCGTGTATTCGCCGTAGGTGGCCGCCATGACGCCGTTGAACAGCACCATGGACACGCCCACGGCCGTGATCAGGATCGACAGACGCGGTGCGGAGAGCATCGGACGGTAGGCGATGCGCTGTATCAGCACTCCCAGGAAGCCGACCGCGATCATGGCCAGGACCATCGATGTGAGGATCCCCGTCCACTCGTCCCCCAGAAACCCGGAGAGGAGGGAGAGGATCGTGAAGCCGACAAACGCGCCCACCATGTATATGTCGCCATGGGCGAAATTGAGAAGCTTGATGATGCCGTACACCATGGAATAACCGAGTGCCACCAGGGTGTAAAAAGACCCCAGAATCAGCCCATTGACGAATTGCTGAACGATGATGTCGAAGATCGTCACGGATCGACCCTTTCTCGGCGCAATTAGAAAACCCGCGCCGACCTGCGGCGCGGGCTATCGGTCGCTTAGGATCCGGTTATTTGGCCAGGTGGAATTTCTTGTCCTTGACCATCAGGACAACGAAATTGGAGCGGGCCAGGAGGTTTTTGTCGGTGAAGCTGACAGGGCCGGAAATGCCCTTGAACTCCTTGGTGGCTTTTAAGGCGGCGGCCACCGCCTTCTTCTCGGTCGAGCCGGCGCGTTTGATGGAGTCGGCCAGCAGGTTCATGGCGTCGTAGCTGAGCGCCGAGTAGGGGCCGGGGTTGACCTTGAACTTGGCCTTGTAATCCTGGATGAATTTCTTCCCCTCGGTGAGGAATTCCGGCAGCGGGTTGGCCAAGGCGTACACCCCTTCTGCGGACTTGGCGGCGATCTCGATCAGCTTGGCATCGGTGGAGCCGTCGCCGACCGTGATCTTTCCCTTGTAGCCGCCCGCCCGAAGCTGCTTGATGACCAGGGCGCCGTCGGCGTAGTAGGCGGTCCAGAACACCAGGTCGGGGGCCTTGGATTTGATGCGGGTGGTCAGGGCGGAGTGATCCTGCTCGCCCTTGTTGACGACCTCGTAGGCCACGACTTCATTGCCCATCTGGGTCCACCTTTTCTGGGTCAGGCTGGCCAAATCCTCGGAGTAGCCGTCACCCTGGTGGATGATGGCGATTTTCTTCGCGCCCTGCTTCTTGAACAGGTCGACCGCCGTGTCGACCTGGTAGGTCCCGATGGCGTTGATCAGAAAGGCGTTGCCCGGGTTCAGGTCGATGAACTTGGTGGAGTTGGCCGCCGGGATGACGATCGGCACGCCGGCGTCCGCGTAGATTTTAAGGGTCGGCAGGGTGGCGCCGGAGCAGTATCCGCCCACGACCGCATCCACGCCCGAGGCGACGAGTTTGCTGGCCGCTGCGGTCGCCATCTGGGGATCGCAGCCGTCGTCGGCGGTCACGGTGGTGAATTTCTGGCCGAGCACGCCGCCCTTGGCGTTGATCTCATCGACCGCCATCTTGATCGCATTTTCCATGTCTTTGCCGTAGGTGGCTTCCGACCCGGTGGTGGGGACCATGATGCCGACCTTGATCTCGGCCAAGGCGGCGCCGGTCGTCAGGAATGTAAACAGAGCCAAGACTGCCAATAGCAAC
>CAZLSV010000022.1:32473-58944 GCA_964562235.1 uncultured Desulfatibacillum sp. | reverse complement strand
CTCTGTGCTGTTCTTCATGTCTCTCCTCCTTTTGATGATTGGTTTGGCATGGAATGGTTTCGGACGCTTCGTCTTTTTAATGCCCGGTTTTTCCTCTCCCGGTTCAGGTGCCACCGTTGGAAAAACATTTGGACAACGACAGGGTGTGATTGGTCGGACCATTTAAAGCGTATGTAATCTATAGGAGGACGATGGGCGAATGTCAAGCAAAATGCGCCGCCTGAGCTTTGCTGCGGGGCCTTGCCTCCATTTGAATATGCGCAATGGAATGCCCGCTACCAGACCCTTCAGCGGACCTGTGCCGATACGATACAAGTCTTGTGGAAAATGGAGCGGGGCAACGCATCGGGTCGGCGGCGGGTTGGGCCGGAAGAACAACCCGTTGACATTCCGCGTCAAATGAGGTTGACTGGTCGGACCAGTATGTCCCGCCCTCGAGTCCCGACCTGCGATCATGTGACTCAAGTGGCCCTGGGCCATGCGAACCTTTAGGGGGAGACCGATGAAAACCACCACGGTTGAATCCGTCGTCGAGGTGATCCTGAATCAGCTGAAGAGCGGCGAAATCCAGGCCGGCGGAAGACTGCCGTCGCAGCGCAACATGGCGGTCTCTTTGGGCGTCAGCCGCTCAACTATTCGGGAAGCGGTGAACACTTTGTCGGGCATGGGGTGCCTGACCTCGGTGCAAGGCAAGGGCACCTTTGTTTGTCCGCCGGTTCCAACCGGTGTTTCCCGCAGACCGGTCTGGGGCTCTTCATTCATGGGGGGGACCATACTGGAGTTGATGGAAGCCAGAGAGTTGCTTGAATCCAAGTCGGCCGAACTGGCCGCCACCCGGGCCAGCAAAGAGGATATTCAGGCGATCCTCCAGGCCGTCCAGAGAATCGGACGCAGCGGTGACAATGTGTCACGCTTTTTTGATGCCGATCTCGAATTCCATCTGGCCCTGGCCAAAGCGAGCGGAAACCAGACCATATTCGAGATGATCCGGGTTTTGATAGAAAGAGTGCTGAGCTACCACAAGCACTTCCGAGCGACCTCCTCCCCCGAGGTGCGGGCGTCCACATACAGGACGGCCTGTCGGCTTCTGGACTGCCTCAAGAGAGGCCAGGGGCTTGAGGCGGCCGCGCAGATGCGCAACCACCTTAACGTGGTGAGCGCCCAACTCCGGGAGATCACCTTGAAGATCGCTCCGGTGTTAACGGGGTTGGATAAAAATCCATAGGGTATTGTTTTGAAGGCGCCTGCGCGTTTTACAAACCCGCCGGGACGCCCCGCGCCGCTGGCAGGAGAATCCGAAATTCCGATATCGAAGGCGGAGGCAGATTCAACTTTCCCGGCGAGGTCCATTGAACCTTCGTCATCCAGCCCGTTGCATCAGCGCCTACCGTAAAATGAAGCCTTCCCGGAAGGGGTCCGTCGGGTCGATCAGAAACTCCTGGCGCCCGGTGATATGCGCCGTGCCTTCGACCTCCGGGAGGACGGCCGGATAGCCGCCGAAGGTCGTGGTCCCGACCACCCGGCCGCTGAAGCAACTGCCGATGATGCTCTCGACCCGGATGCGTTCGTTCAAGCCCACCTCCCCGCGAGCGTGGTGGAGGGCGAGCCGCCCGCTCACTCCCGTGCCGGTGGGTGAGCGGTCCACCTCGCCCTCGGCGAAGACGCAGACGTTGCGGCTGTGGGCGCCTTCCGCCATCGGCGGGCCGACAAAGATCGTACCGTAAAGAAAGCTCAAGTCCTCCTCGAAAGGGTGGGGCGTCGGCCGGCCGGCCATGATGGCGCGCTTGATGGCCATGCCCTTCTCGATCAGTTCGCGGAAATCCGCGGGGATGCAGCGAACGCCCGCCTCCGCGGCGTTGACATAGGCATAGAAGGCGCCGCCGAAGGCGATGTCGTAGCGCACCCGTCCCAGCCCGGGCACCGCAATCGTTTCGTTCAGCGCCAGCACAAACGAGGGCACGTTGTGGAAATAGACGCTCGCGACCGCTCCGCCCGCCACCCGGGCATGGGCGGTGATCAGCCCGGCGGGGCTGTCGATGCGGACCGTGGTCTCCGGTGCTTGCATGGGGATGAGCCCGGTTTCAATGGCCACCTTGGTGATGGCGATGATCCCGTGGCCGCACATGGTGCTGTAGCCCTCGTTGTGCGTGAACAGGATCCCGATGTCGGCCCCGGGGGTGACCGGCGGGGTGAGAATGCACCCATACATGTCGGCGTGGCCGCGCGGCTCCCACATGAGCGCGGTGCGTAGGCGGTCGAAGTGCTCCCTCACCCAGCGGCGCCGGGCCAGGATGGTGTCCCCGGGAAGTTCCGGAAAACCGCCGGTGATGACACGGAAGGGCTCGCCTCCCGTGTGCGCGTCGATGGCGGTGATGCGCACCCAATCTTTCGGCGGCTTCCACCTTCGCATGGCGGCCAGGTTCATCTTGGGAGTGGGCTTTCGAGCAGGCATGGCCTCTCCTACAATGCGGGAAACCAGGGGTCAAGGGGCCCAGCGGAAAAATCCAAACCGGCTTGATCCCCTCGTTCAACAATAACTCGATCCGTCCCAGCAGTGCGTGCACACCTTCTCTTTGGGTAGCCCGATGGCGGCCACGAGATCATCGAGCCGCTGGTACTTCAGGGTGGTCAGGCCCAGCCGCCGCCGGATGGCCTCGATCATGGCCAGGTTCTGCTCGCTGCCGGCCTGGGCGTAGGCGGAGAGGTCCGCGGGCTCTCCGCCTTCCAGGTCGTGGATGGCCTTGCGGCCGGCCAGGTCCAGGGTGGAGCGCGAGGTGGAGAAGTTGATGAACTCGCAGGGATAGATCAGCACCGGGCAGGCCGGCCGCATGTGGACCTCCCGGGCGCCGTAATCGTGCAGGATCTGGATCGTGTCCTGGAGCTGGGTGCCGCGGACGATGGAGTCTTCGCAGAAAAGCAGCCGCTGGCCGTCGATCAGCTTGCGGATCGGGATCAGCTTCATGCGGGCGACCAGGTCGCGCATCTGCTGGTTCTGGGGCATGAAGCTGCGCGGCCAGGTGGGCGTGTACTTCACGAACGGGCGCCGGTAGGGGATGCTGCGCGCGGTGGCGTAGCCGATAGCGTGTCCGATGCCCGAGTCCGGGATCCCGGCCACGCAGTCGATGGCCGTGTCGTCGCGGCGGGCAAGCGCGGCGCCGCAGTGGTTGCGGGCGTCCTCCACGTTGATGCCTTCGTACTCGGAGGCGGGGTAGCCGTAATAGACCCAGAGAAAGGCGCAGATCTGCATGCGCGGGCCCGGCGGCACCCGGGTTTCGGCGCCGTCGGCGGTCATGCGGACGATTTCCCCGGGGCCGAGAAAGCGCTCGATGGCGAAACCGAGGTTGGGAAAGGCGCAGCTCTCCGAGCTGACGGCCAGGTCGCGGCCGCGCCGGCCGATGGCGAGCGGCGTTCGGCCCAGGCGGTCTCTCGCCGCATAAACCCCCTTATCGGTCAACACCAGCAGCGAGCAGGACCCCTGGACGGCCTCCTGGGCGTAGCGGATGCCCTCTTCGAAATTCTCCTGCTCGCAGATGAGTGCCGCCATCACCTCGGTGGGGTTGATGGAGCCGCCGCTGGTGTCCGAGAAATAGCGCCGCCGGTCGAAGGCCCGCTGCACCAGGGCGCCGATGTTGTTGATCTTGCCCACGGTAACGACGCCGAACGTTCCCAGATGAGAGCCCATGAAAAGCGGCTGCGGGTCGGTGTCGCTGATGACCCCGATGCCGGTGTTCCCGTGGAAGCCGGCCAGGTCGGCCTCGAACTTCGTGCGGAAATAGCTGTTCTCGATGTTGTGGATGGAGCGCTCGATGCCCCTGGCGTTGCGCACCGCGAGCCCGCCGTAGCGCGTGCCGAGGTGCGAGTGGTAGTCCGTGCCGTAGAAAAGATCGGAGACACAGTCCGCTTCCGATACGATGCCGAAAATGCCGCCCATGGATTCTCCTCTTTATATGACCTTTCGGGGTCCTGTGAATTATCGGGTTTTCATGGCTGTCGAGCCATAAACGTGCAGGGTTCAGGGCGCCGGTTGCAGAATCTCTTTGCGCTCAGGGGGCGCTTTTGGCCTTGTACCGTGATCCCTGCGCCCGAAACCCTTCCTTTCATCTTATCTCCGCGTGATAGTGCTGCAGCGAGCGGACCTTGGGGGCCCCCTCCCGGCGGGCGGCGATCCCCTTGGCAGCGGCGATGGCCGCCGCCGTGGTGGTGATGTAAGGTATTTTGTGCTTGATGGCCGCGCGGCGGATGTTGGAGCTGTCGGCCGAGCCTTTGCGGCCGCTCGGCGTGTTGACGAGCAGCTGGACCTGTCCGTTCTTGATGGCGTCCACCAGGTTGGGCCGGCTCACGCTGAGTTTGGAGACGAGGACGGCGTCGATGCCCTTCTCTTTCAAGAACGCGTGAGTGCCCTCGGTGGCCATGATCCGGAAGCCCAGCTCGCGGAAGCGCCGGGCGGGCTCGATGGCGGCGTTCTTGTCGCGGTCGGCGATGGTGAACAGCACCGTGCCCGCGAGCGGCAGCGTCGTCTGCGTGGCCTCCTGGGCCTTGAAGAAGGCCCGGCCGAAGGAGTAGGACAGGCCCAGGACCTCGCCGGTGGAACGCATCTCCGGTCCGAGGACAGGGTCCACCTCCGGGAACATGTTGAAGGGAAACACGGACTCCTTGACGCCGAAATGCAGGATGCGCCGCTCCCGCAGCCCCAGCTCGGCGATGCTCCGGCCCAGGATGACCTGCGCGGCCAGGCGCGCCATGGACAACCCGCAGACCTTGGAGACGATCGGAACGGTGCGCGAGGCGCGCGGGTTGGCCTCCAGCACGTAGACGGTGTTTTCATACACCGCGTACTGCATGTTCATCAGGCCCACGACCTTGAGCTCGGTGGCGATGCGCCGGGTGTGCTCCCGGATGATGTCGATGTGCTTGGGGGCGAGGCTGATCGGCGGAATCACGCAGGCCGAGTCCCCGGAGTGGATGCCGGCCAGTTCGATGTGCTCCATGACCGCGGGCACGAAGGCGTCGCGGCCGTCGGCGATGGCGTCGGCTTCGGCTTCGATGGCGTTGTCCAGGAATTTGTCGATCAGCACCGGCCGCTGCGGTGAGAGTTCCACCGCGGCGGCCAGGTAGCGCTCGAGCATGCCGTCGTCGTGCACGACCTCCATGCCCCGGCCGCCGAGAACGTAGGAGGGCCGCACCATGAGCGGGTAGCCGATGCGCCCGGCGATGTCGCGCGCTTCGGCCCAGCTGCCGGCCATGCCCGACTCGGGCATGGGGATGCCGAGGGACTGCATGATCTTGCGGAATCGGTCGCGGTCCTCGGCCAGGTCGATGGTGTCGGGCGTGGTGCCGAGGATCCGAACGCCGGCCTCGGCCAGCTCGCGGGCGATGTTGAGCGGCGTCTGCCCCCCGAACTGAACGATCACGCCCTCGGGCTTCTCCTTTTCGTAGATGCTCAGCACGTCCTCGACGGTCAGCGGCTCGAAGTAGAGCTTGTCGGAGGTGTCGTAGTCGGTGGACACCGTCTCCGGGTTGCAGTTGACCATGATGGACTCGTAGCCGGCCTCGCGAATGGCCTGGGCGGCGTGCACGCAGCAGTAATCGAACTCGATCCCCTGACCGATCCGGTTCGGGCCGCCGCCCAGCACCATGATTTTTTTGCGGGCGCTGACCGGCACGCGGTCCGGCGCGTTGTAAGTGGAGTAGTAGTAGGCTGCGTTCTCCACCCCGCTGACCGGCACCGGCTCCCAGGCCTGCACCACGCCCAGGCGCGTACGGTGTTCGCGGAGGCGCGATTCCGGCAGGCCGAGCCGCTGCGCGAGGTAGCGGTCTGAAAAACCGTCCTGCTTGGCGCGGACCAGCAGGTCGTCGGGCAGCTGCCGGCCGCGGCAGGCGATGATGAGCTCCTCCAGCTCGACCAGCTCCTTCATCTGTTGGATGAACCAGGCCTTGATGTGGGTGAGCTCGTGCAGCTTTTGCACGTCGGCGCCCTTGCGCAGGGCCTCGTAAAGGATGAACTGGCGTTCGCTCGTGGGCGCGGCCAGCAGGCGCATGAGGGCCTCGAGCGGCAGTTCGTGAAAGTTGCGGGCGAACCCTAAACCGTAGCGGCCGGTCTCCAGGCTGCGGATGGCCTTCTGCAGGGCCTCCTTGTAATTCTTGCCGATGCTCATCACCTCGCCGACGGCGCGCATCTGCGTGCCCAGGCGGTCTTCGATGCCCTTGAACTTCTCGAACGCCCAGCGCGCAAACTTGACCACCACGTAGTCCCCGGAAGGGGTGTATTTTTCGAGGGTCCCGTCCCGCCAGTAGGGGATCTCGTCCAGGGTCAGACCGCCGGCCAGCAGGGCCGAGACCCGCGCGATGGGGAAGCCCGTCGCCTTGGAGGCCAGGGCCGAGGAGCGCGAGGTGCGCGGGTTGATCTCGATCACCACCACCCGGCCGGTCTGCGGGTTGTGCGCGAACTGGATGTTGGTCCCGCCGATGACCTCGATGGCTTCCACAATGCGGTAGGAGTATTCCTGGAGGCGTTTTTGGAGGGCCGGGTCGATGGTCAACATCGGCGCGGTGCAGTAGCTGTCCCCGGTGTGGACCCCCATGGCATCCACGTTCTCGATGAAGCACACCGTGATCATCTGGTTCTTGGCATCGCGGACGACCTCCAGCTCAAGCTCCTCCCAGCCCAGCACCGATTCCTCGACCAGGATCTGGTGGATCAGGCTTGCGGCGATCCCGCGGCTGGCGACGACTCGGAGCTCCTCGGCGTTGTAGACCAAGCCGCCGCCGGTGCCGCCCATGGTGTAGGCCGGCCGGATCACCACGGGGTAGCCCAGTTGCGCGGCCACGCGCTCGGCGTCCTCGACGCTGGTGACGGCCTGGCTGGCCGGCATGTCGATGCCGAGCCGCTGCATGGTCTCCTTGAAGGCGATGCGGTCCTCCCCCCGTTGAATGGCGTCCACGTTGACACCGATCACCTTGACGCCGAAGCGGTCGAGCACGCCGGCGCGGTGCAGCTCGGATGACAGGTTCAGGCCGGTCTGGCCGCCCAGGTTGGGCAGGATGGCGTCGGGGCGCTCCGCGGCGATGATTTCGGTCAAAACCGGCAGGTTGAGCGGCTCGATGTAGGTGGCGTCCGCCATGCCGGGGTCGGTCATGATGGTGGCCGGATTGGAGTTGACGAGCACGATCTCGTAACCCAGCAGCCGCAGGGCCTTGCAGGCCTGGGTCCCGGAGTAGTCGAACTCGCAGGCCTGGCCGATCACGATGGGTCCGGAGCCGATGATCAACACCTTGCGGATGTCCGTGCGCTTGGGCATGCTGCCTCCCTTGGGTTTAATGGTCGGGTGTGTTGCATGACGGAGCTTCAGACCAACTGAACCAATCTTGCTAATTTAAGTTCAGCTTAAAATCAAGCGTGAAAACGGGCTTCGCCTGATTTCGTTCGCGGCGCCGTTTGAAGGTCCGGGCAAACCACAACCGCGCCGGGGCACGCACGGCGACTCGGCGTCGAGCGGAGCGATCCGCGCTTGGCCGGGCAAGCAATATGTGCTAGAAGACGGCCATGCGTCGAACTCGAACACCCTGTCGGTTGCCCGAATGATGCCGCTTCCCATCGACGCCGTTTTGGACGACCTGCGGTCGGCCCTGAGGTCCGGGCCGGGGGCGGTCCTGCAGGCCCCTCCGGGAGCCGGTAAGACCACGCACGTGCCGCTCGCCCTGTCGGGTGAGCCTTGGCTGAAGGGCCGCAAGATCGTGATGCTCGAGCCGCGACGCCTGGCGGCGCGGGCCGCGGCCCTGCGCATGGCGGACCTGCGGGGCGAGGCGGTCGGCCGGAGCGTGGGCTATCGCGTGCGCATGGACACGCGGGTCGGGCCGGCGACACGCATCGAGGTGGTCACCGAGGGGGTCCTGACCCGCATGCTGCAGGGCGACCCGGGGCTGAGCGGTGTCGGCCTGGTGATCTTCGACGAATTTCACGAGCGGCACCTCGAGTCCGATCTCGGCCTGGCGCTGTGCCTGGACCTGCAGGGCGTCCTGAACCCCGACCTGCGACTGCTGGTGATGTCCGCGACCCTGGAAGCGGCGCCGGTGGCCGAGTTGCTGGGCGGGGTCCGGGTGATCGCGTGCGAAGGGCGTCAGCACCCGGTCGAGACCCGTTTTGTCGGCCGGGTCCGGGAGCGTGCCCTCGAGGCGGCCGTGGCCGAGGCCGTCCTCGGCGCCGCCCGCAGTGAGCCCGGGAGCATTCTCGTTTTCCTGCCCGGTGCGGCCGAGATCCGCCGGGTGCTCGCGCGCCTGAGTTCCGCCGGCCTGTCCGGTGAATGGCAGCTGGCGCCGCTCTTCGGCAACCTGTCCAAAGAGGAGCAGGATCAGGCCATCGCCCCGCCGCCGACCGGCCGGCGCAAGATCGTGCTCGCCACCAACATCGCCGAGACCAGCCTGACCATCGAGGGCATCCGCGTGGTGGTGGACGGCGGCTTCATGCGGGTCCCGCGGTTCGATGTCCGCAGCGGCATGACGCGGCTGGCGACCGTGCCGGTCTCCAGGGCCTCGGCCGACCAGCGCCGGGGCCGGGCCGGCCGCACCGAGCCGGGGGCGTGCTACCGGCTCTGGGATGAAAATGCCCACGGCCTGCTGGCCGAGCGCAACAGCCCGGAGGTCCTGCAGGCCGATATGGCGGCCCTGGTTCTGGAACTCGCCCTCTGGGGGGTCGAGGACGCGGCGCGTCTCAAATGGCTCGACCCGCCACCGGAGGCCGCGTGCCTGCAGGCGCGGGCGCTTTTGAAAGACCTCGGGGCGCTCGATGCGGGCGGGCAGGCCACGGAGCAGGGCCGCCGCATGGCCGAGCTGCCGCTGCACCCGCGCCTGGCGCACATGCTGCTCACCGCCCGGCGCCATGGCCTGGGGGCGGCGGCCTGTGATCTGGCCGCCGTCCTGAGCGAGCGGGACTTTTTGAGATTTCCGGCCGGGGCCAACGATTCCGACCTGGGGCTGCGCCTGGAAGTCATGGCCGGTCGGGGCGACGGGCCAACCGACGCCGCGGCCCGTTTCACGGTTGACCGGCCGGCGCTTCGCCGCTGCCTGCGCGTGGCCGAAGCGCTTCGGCAGCGGGCGGGTCTTCTCAAGCGGCCGGCGTCGCGGCGGGGGATCGGCCGCATGCTGGCCTGGGCCTACCCCGACCGGATCGGACAGCGTCGCGCCGGCGATACCGGACGCTACCTGCTGGCCAATGGCCGCGGTGCTTTTTTCCCGGCGCCCGAGCCGCTCGCGGCCGAAGACTACATCGTGGCGGCCGAGCTCGACGGCGAACGCCGGGAGGCCCGCGTCTATCTGGCGGCGGCCTGCGAGCTGGCCGCGATCCTGGAGGATTTTCGTCCCGCGCTCACCCCTTACGACGTCATCGAGTGGGACAAGCGCACCAGCGCCGTGAGAATGGAGCGTTCGCTGCGGCTGGGCGCACTGGCGCTCGAACGCGGGCCGCTGAAGAGCGCGGATCCGCAGCGCGTCGCCGCGGCCATGATCGAGGGCATCCGCCAGATCGGCATCGCGTGCCTGCCCTGGACCCCCGGCCTCCGGCGTTGGCAGGAGCGTGCCCTCTTTCTCCGCCGGGCGCTTGGCGGCGAGAGCGGCTGGCCGGATGTTTCCGACGCGGTCCTGACCGAAACGCTCGAGCAGTGGCTGAGCCGGCATCTGGGCGGGATCACCCGGCTGGCCGGCCTGAAGGCCCTCGACCTTTCCGGGGTGCTCAGCGGCCTGCTCTCCTGGCAGCAGCGCCGGCAGCTGGAGGAGTGGGCTCCCACCCACATCGAAGTCCCTTCCGGGTCGCGCATCCGGGTGGACTACTCCGGCGAGGTGCCCGTGCTGGCGGTCCGCGTCCAGGAGATGTTCGGGTGCGCGGACACCCCCCGGGTGGCCGGCGGCCGGCAGCCGATGCAGGTGCACCTGCTGTCGCCGGCCGGGCGTCCGGTGCAGGTGACGCAGGACCTCGCCGGGTTCTGGGCCGGCAGCTACCACGAAGTGAAAAAGCAGATGCGCGGACGCTATCCCAAACACCCCTGGCCCGATGACCCTTTAGAAACGGCGCCGACCCGCCGCGCCAAGCAAAAAAAACGGATTTGAGAAGGAGCTCCACCGAACGCCAAACGCCAAACACCAAACACCAAAAACAAAAACCCAAACACCAAAAACAAAACACAAAACACTAAACACCCCAACCCCCAACCCCCGAAAGGAGCTGCGTCATGGACCCATCCGAAAAAAAGGTCGACGGTTTTCGTTTCCTGCCCCCCAGCCTTGGCGCCTGGATCCGTCGCTACCACATTCCGGAAACGGAATTCGAAGGGGAGATCCCATGGACGCCCCTGGCCGCCCCTTTGAACCGCACCACCCTGGCGCTGGTCACCTCCGCCGGCATCAGCTTGAAGTCGGATCCGCCCTTCGACATGGAACGCGAAAAGCGCGAGCCCCTCTGGGGGGACCGCTCGTTCCGGAGGATCCCGCGCGAAACCGCAGCCCCGGACGTCAACGTCAACCACCTGCACATCAACACCGGGTATATTCTTGAGGACATCAACGTGATGCTCCCGCTGGCGCGCACGGCCGAGCTGGAGCAGGAAGGCATCGTCGGGCGGCTGGCGCCGAGTTCCTACTCCTTCTACGGTTTCCAGTGGATGAACACCGAATTCATCGAGCAGGCGATCGCGCCCATGGCTCACCGGATGCGGGAGGAGGGGGTCGGCGCTGTTTTGCTCACACCGGCCTGACCGTTCTGCTGCCAGTCCGTGGGACTGGCCGCGCGCTATCTCGAAGAAAATGGTTTTTCCACGGTCGTGCTCACCCCGACCCCCGATTTTCACAGGGCCGTCGGTATTCCGCGCTCCGCCGCCATCGAGTACCCCTACGGTCGGCCGCTGGGAAAAGCCGGGGATCGGGAGGGGCAGCGGGAGGTGTTGCTGGCCGCGCTGGCGGTGCTTGAGAAGTCCCGCCAGCCGGGCGAAGTGCATCACCTTCCCTTCACGTGGCCGGAGGATCCAAAGCAAACCCACTGGCATCCGCCTGAAATGAGCCCGCTTATCAAAACGTATCTGCACGAAATCAAAGCGGCACGCAGATAGGTCGACGACTTCGGACTGAGCGGGAGGGGAGGCTTCTGGAAATGGGAAAGGCCGTGAGGGGTTTCCCCACGGCCTTTCGTGTCTGGTTTGCCTGGTGTGGACGGGCGGACCGGGCCCGCAGGGTTAAACCGCTTGCTCCGGCAGCCGCACCAGAAGCACCGGCACGCTGGTGCGGCGCAGCACGCTGCGGCTGACGCTGCCGACGATGGCCTCCTCCAGACGGCCCCGGGGGTGGTAGCCCATGACGATCATGTCCACCCGGCGGGCCTCGGCTTCCTGCACGATGCAGTCCACGGTGTCGCCCTGGGTGACCACGATCTCATCCGAGCGCAGGTTCTTGTCGGCGAGATCTTTCTGGGCCGCCGTGAACATCTCCCCCAGCGCCTGGCGGATCATGGAGCCCTCGCGCTTCTTGCCGATCAGGACCTGCCGGATCTCCTGCTCGTGGGACTGGCGCAGCTCCTCCCAGCGCTCCTCCCCGATGAACCCCTGCAGATTGGCGCCCTGGGTCGGGGAGAGGTCCTCCATCACATAGAGAATGGTCAGCATGGCGCCGTACTGGTTCGCCAGGCCGACGGCGAAGTTAAAGGCATGCTGGGTCTGTTTCGACAGGTCCGTCGTGAACAGGATTTTCTTGATTTGCGGGATCTGCGGGCTCATTTTTCCTTTCCCCTTCGAGGTTGCGTGCGAAAAAGTTTAGGTGGTGGCCGCTGCTTTCTTCTTTCGCCGTGCCAATTGCAGCGCGACGACTACGGCCAAGATGGACCCGCCGATGAGGTCCGTTATCAACCCCGGCTTGATCAACGTGATGGCGGCAACCGCCAGGGCGACCCGCTCCCAAACCAGGCAGCGGGTTAACATCCAGTTCTGCACCGAGCCGGCCAGGGCGATGACCCCGGCGGTCCCGGTGATGACGACCATCACGATCTCAAAGGCCGTGCCCTCCAGCACCATGGCCGGACCCAGCACGAACAGGAAGGGAATGATGAAACCGGCGATGGCGAAGCGCATGCCTTGCCAGCCGACTTCCCAGGTCTTGGCGCCGGCGATGGCGGCCGCGGCAAAAGAGGCCAGGGCCACGGGCGGCGTGAGGGCCGAGAGGCACGCGAAATAGAAAATGAACAGGTGGGCGGCGATTTCCGGGATGTTCAACTGGATCAATGCCGGGGCCAACACCGAGGCGCAGATGGCGTAAGCGGCGGTGGTGGGCATGCCCATCCCCAAAACGATGGCGATGATCATCGTGAAGACCAGCGCGAGGTAGAGATTGCCGCCGGAGTAGTTGAAGATGATCATGGCGAATTTCGTCCCCAGCCCGGTCTGGGTCAGGATGCCCACGATGATGCCGGCCGCGGCGCAGGTGGCGGCGATCTCCATGGAGCCCCGCGCGCCCTTGGAAAGGATGGCGAGGATCTTTTTGGGGCCGAGCCGGGTCGCGCGCTGGAACAAGCTCACCAGGATCATGGTGACGATGCCGGCCATGGCGGAGAGATAGGGGGAGTACATCAGCACCATCAGGCAGACGAGCAAAACGATGATCGGGATGAGCAGGTAGCCCTTTTCCAGCATGATTTTGCGGAAAACCGGCAGGTCTTCTTTCTTAAGTCCTTTCAGCCCGATCGAGGCGGAGTAAAAGTCGATCATGAAATAGGCGGCGCCGAAATAAAAGAAAGCCGGGATCACGGCCGCCAGGGCGACCTTGGGGTAGGGGACGCCCAGGATCTCCGCCATCAAAAAGGCGCCCGCGCCCATGACCGGAGGCACGATCTGGCCGCCCGTGGAGTTCATGGCTTCGATGGCGCCGGCGACCGCGCCGCGGAAGCCGCTGGCCTTCATCAGGGGGATGTTGAGCACGCCGTCCACCACCACGTTGGCCACCGACGATCCGGAGGCGGTGCCGATCAGCGCGCTCGACACGATGGAGACTTTGGCCGGGCCGCCGCGCAGGCGCCCGGCGATGCAGCGGGCGAAATCGACGAAGAACCGCCCGGCGCCGGAAGCGTCCACGAAGGCGCCGAAAAGTACGAACAGGAAGATGTAATGGGCCGATGCCAGGACAGGCAGCCCGAGGATCCCGTCCAGGCTGAAGAGGTAGGTGATCATCCGGTCCCAGTCGTAGCCCTTGTGGTAGAACAGCCCCGGCATGTAGTTGCCGAAGTGGCCGTAAAGGATAAAGGCTGCCGCCAGGATGGCGAGCGGCCACCCAGACGCCCGCCGCGCCATTTCCCACACGGCGATGACGAACATCAGGGAAAAGACGAAGTCCCACGTTTCGGGGACCACGCCGACCCGGTAGATCCACTCGTCGAAGTTGATAAAGATGTAGGCCGTAGGCGCCACCAGGAACAGCATGAAAACGATGTCCATGATGGGGATGCGATCCATGCGTTTGGTCTTCCAGCCCGGCACGAGGGCGAAGACGAAAAGGCCGGCGAACACCACGTGCAGCGTGCGGAAATACCAGGGGTCGATGGCGCGGATGGTCAAAACCCAGATGTGGAAAAAGCTCATGGCGATGCCGAGAATATAGATGGCGATCGACATTATCCCCTTGGGCGTGAACTCGCGCCCGGCGGAGATCTCGATGTCTTTTATCTTCATCTCCTCGAGCTTTTTCTCGACTTCCTTGATGTCGACTTCGAGATCCGTAATTTTCTGTTTTTGGTCCGCCATGTTCATCCCCCGGGCGCCTGCCTGTTGTTTTAAAATAGTGCGAGTGCCCGTCTGGCCGACGGCGCACCCGCACGTGGTTTCAGCATCTGTCTTCGAAAAGTCACCTTGCTCGTGAAAGCATTACTTGGCGATCATCTTGTCCGGGATCGCAATGCCTTTTTCTTTGTAGTATTTTACCGCACCGGGGTGCAGCGGGATGGGGCTGTTGACAATCGCCTCGGCCTTGACCTCCCTGGCGGACTTGTGGGCCGCGACCAGGATGTCCACATTGTCGAAGGTGGCCTTGACGACCTCGTAGACGAAGTCATCCGGAGCGTCCTTGTGGACCGTCATGAAGTTCCACATGGTGAGCGTGGGGATGTCCTTGTCCGGGTTGCTTTTGTAAGTTCCCTTGGGAATGGAACCGAAGCCGAAGGAGGGGATCTTGGCCATGATTTTCTTGGCGATGTCCTCAGGTACGCCATAGGCCGTCACGTCGTTGGTCGTCTCGACCTCAGTGATGGTCACCCAGGGAATCCCCACGGACTGACCGTTGGCATCGAGCATGCCGTCCTTGAGCTGGGAGTTCAGATCCGAGGAGCCGGCGTTGACGATTCTCTTCGGCTTCACCCCGGCCTCGGCGAGGATCTTCGGCCAGTAGGTCGCGGGGGTGCCGCCGATAGGCCCGACGCCCACGCTCTTGTCGTTGAGGTCCATGATGCTGTTTATCCCTTTGTCCTTAAGGGAGTACATCTGGAAGTAGGTCACGTACATCGGGAAGATCACCCGCAGGTCCGGGTGCTTCTTGCCTTTGGACCAACCGTCGGGGTCACCCACGAAGCCTTCGTACACCGGCCCGGAGGTCACCATGCCGAAGTCGAGCTTCTTGGCTTGCGTCAGTTGGGTGTTGTGCACCGGGCCGCCGGTGGACTCCACGTTGGCGGGCACGCTCAGCTTATCGTTCAAGAGCTTGGCAAAGCCGCCGGCCCAAACGAAATAGGTGCCTCCCAGCGGTGCGGCGCCGATCGTCACCTGCTTCGGCCAGCCGGGCTTCACCTGGGCGTCTGCGGATGCGATCATCAGCGACATGCTTAGTGCAACAATTGCAATGGCTACGACCAAACGCTTCATTGAGCTACCTCCTGATGTTGAATTTCGGATTCTTCGAGCCGAAGAACCGTAGGGCTTCGATTTGGAATTGGTTCGAAAACCGAATGAACTGTATTCAGTCTCCGTACCGGAATGCAGAATGTTGGCGGAATTTCAGATTATCTCCGATCCCAAGACTATAATTCATACTGGTTCGTAGATATTTTGTCAACCGAAATTAACAACGGCAAGCGTCCGCACCGGCCGAAGAAAGGCGCCAGCGGCAAAACACGGCTCCATCCCGATGCAGCGGTTGACTTCCTGAAAAAGCTTGCCAAATTGAGGCCAAAAGATCCGTTTGGCCGCGCCCACTCAAACCCGGAAAGGTCGAAACGATGAAACGAATTTCGGTCGCGCTGGTGGCGTTGTTCTTTTTCCTCTCCGCTTCGGTGCATGCTCGGGAAGAGGCCCGGATCACACAGTTCAGCCCCCAGGGCACGGTCAAGAAAGTCCGCCAGGCGCGGGCGACCTTCAGCGAGGCCATGGTGGCCTTCGGGGACCCGGGGGGCTCCATGGACCCCTTCGTCGTCGCCTGCTCGGAAGAGGGGCAGGGCCGCTGGGCGGACCCGCGGAACTGGGTCTACGATTTCAGGGGCGATCTGCCGGCCGGTGTGCGGTGCAGCTTTCGATTGAAGCCGGGCCTGAGATCACTTGCCGGCACGGCGTTAAGCCCGCGCGAATTCAGTTTTTCGACCGGCGGCCCCGCCATCGTCATGTCCGTTCCTTACGAGGGCAACCGCGTTATCAGCGAAGACCAGATTTTCATTCTCAAGCTGGATGCCGCACCGGAGGAGGGATCGGTGCTCGCCCACGCCGGCTTTGTGGTTCCGGGCCTAAAGGAGCGTATCGGCGCCCGGATCGTATCCGGCGAAGAGCGGCAGCGCGTGCTCGATTCCCAACCGTGGCTCTCCGCCGGCGATCCGACCGTTCACCTGCTGCTGCAGTGCCGGCAGCGGCTGCCCGTCAAGTCCCGGGTGAGCCTCGTGTGGGGACGGGGGATCCGGTCGCTTTCCGGGGTCGCCACCGGGCAGGACCAGGTCCTGAATTTCGAAACGCGGCCCTCATTTCTCGCCGAATTCTCCTGCGAGCGCGAAAACCCGCGTGCCGGCTGCATTCCCGTCCGGCCGATGAGCTTGCGGTTCAACGCCCCCATCGACCCGCAGTTTGAGGGAGAGGTCCGGCTGAAGGGCTCTGATGGCAGGGTCTGGACGGCGCCCCTGAAAGCAGGGGAGGAGAGCGTCCATTTTAAAGGCCCATTTCCCGAAAAAGCCGAATTGCGCCTCGAAATCCCCGGCGGCCTGAAGGACGACGCGGGGCGGCCGCTGCTGAACGCGGACAGGTTCCCGCTGCGGGTGCGCACCGCGGGCTACCCGCCGCTGGCCAAGTTTTCGGCGCGCTTCGGTATCATCGAGCTCAAGGCGGACCCGGTGCTGCCGCTGACGCTGCGCAACATCGAGACCGATGTGAAGGCCCGCCGGCTTCAGTCGGAACCAGCGGGCGGCCCGGAGGCCGGGGTGGTCACCGGCAAACTGCTCGCGCTGCCGCCGGAACAGGTCCGGGAGGTCCAAGGGTGGCTGCGCCGCGTGGCGGCGGCCCCGCGGGAGAAATCCATTTTGACCGACGCCACCGGGGCCCGGGAGGTTGCAATCCCCAAACCCGGAGGGGCGAACGCCCTGGAGGTGGTCGGCATCCCTTTGGAAAAGCCCGGGCTCTACATCGTGGAGCTCGAGAGCACGATTTTGGGCAGGGCGCTGCTCGACCCGCCCAAGCCGATGTTCGTGCCCGCCGCCGCCCTGGTCACGAACCTGGCGGTGCACTTCAAGCGCGGACGGGAGTCCTCCCTGGCGTGGGTGACCACGCTGGACCGGGCCGAACCCGTGGCGAACGCGTCCGTGGAGGTGATGAACTGCGAGGGTGCGGTCCTGTGGCAGGGGCGGACCGACGCGTCGGGCATCGCCGGGATCGACGCCCGGCTGCCGCTTGAAACGGCCCTGCCGAGTTGCCCGTGCGAGCCGGACGGCTACGACACCCCGCAGATGGGGGCGTTGCTGCGCCTGGACGGAGGCCTTTTCGTCACCGCCCGCAGCGAGGGCGACATGAGCTTCGTGCACTCGAGCTGGGACCAGGGAATCGAAGCCTGGCGTTTCAGGATCCCGGAGGAGGCGGAGACCGGGGCCGTGGCCGCGCACAGCGTCTTTGACCGCAGTTTGCTGCGGGCGGGTGAAACCCTCCACATGAAGCATATCATCCGCCGCCACGCCATGGACGGGTTTTCAGCGCTTGCCGTTGACGAGTTGCCGGACACCGTTTCGATCCGGCATGCCGGCAGCGGACAGTTTTTCGATATCCCTCTGACCTGGGATGCGGCCGGCATCGCCGAAACCACCTGGCCCATTCCGAGGGATGCCAAGCTGGGCGTTTACGCCGTCGACCTGATCCGCAAGGCCGGCGGCGGGACTCCGCCGGAGCCGACCGCCGAGGAGAGGGAAGCCGAGGCGTCGGATGACTCCGACAGCCGGCGGCTGACGTCGGGCCGGTTCCGCGTGGAGCAGTTCCGGGTGCCGCTCCTGAAGGGGGTCATCAAGCCGCCGGCCGAGCCCCTGGTCGATGCCGGCGAGATACCGCTGGATCTCAGCATCCAGTACCTGGCCGGCGGCGGGGCGGGGCTGCTGCCGGTCACGCTGCGGGCCGAAATCGGGCCCAAGCGTCTGCCGGCCTTTGAGGGGTTCGAAGATTTCGTGTTCGGAAACGGCGGGGTGCGCGAAGGCACGGTGCGGCGCGGGGAGTCTGCGGAGGCGCCGGGCGAGGAGGGGCGGACCCCGCTGCCGCTGACCCAGCTCACGCTCGACGCGACCGGAGCGGCGCGCACCCGCCTCACCGGCCTGCCGGGCGTCGACACCCCTCGGGAAGTGACCGCGGAGATGGAATTCCAGGACCCCAACGGCGAAATCCAGACCGTCTCCAGCAGGATCCCTCTCTGGAACACGCGGGTGCTGGCCGGGATCCGGCCGGACCGGTGGGCGATGTCAAAAGAGGCGCTCAAATTCGATGTCGCCGTCGTGACGCTTTCCGGCCAGCCGGTGGCCGGGGCGGCCGTGCGGGTCGACGTATACGAGCGCAAGGTTTTTTCGCACCGCAAGCGCCTGGCCGGCGGGTTCTACGCTTACGACCACACGGTCGAGATCCGGCGGGTCGCGACCCTGGCGGAGGGAAAAACCAACGCGCGGGGCCTTCTGCCCTGCGAGGCCAAGCCCCCGGTGGCGGGCGAAGTCATCCTGGTCGCCGAAACCCGTGACGAGGCCGGCCGTCGGGCCCTGGCCCACCGCTCCGTGTGGGTGGCGGGGAAGGCCGACTGGTGGTTCGAGGCCGAGGACCATGACCGCATGGACCTGCTGCCGGAGCGCAAGCGCTACGAGCCGGGCGAGACGGCCGTATTCCAGGTGCGCATGCCGTTCCGGGAGGCGACCGCCCTGGTGGCGGTGGAGCGCGAAGGCGTGATGGAGGCATCGGTCCGTAAAATCTCCGGCCGCGAGGCGGTGGTCGCCGTCCCGGTCAAGGGCAGCCATGCGCCGAATGTGTTCGTATCGGTGCTGGCGGTCCGCGGCCGCACGGGCGAAGTGCAGCCGACCGCGATGGCCGATCTCGGCAAACCGGCTTTCAAATTGGGCTGGGCCGAGATCGACGTGGGTTGGCGGGCGCATGAATTGAAGGTGTCGGTCACGGCGGAGCGTCCGGTCTACAAGACCGGGGAATCCGCGAGGGTGACGGTCCGGGTGGCAACGGCCGACGGGCAGCCGCTGCCGGCCGGCAGCGAGGTGGCGCTGGCCGCCGTGGACGAGGGGCTGCTGGAACTCATGGCGAACTCCAGCTGGGGCCTGCTTGCCGGCATGATGGGCCGGCGCGGCTGCGAGGTGCAGACGGCGACGGCCCAGATGCATGTGGTCGGAAAGCGCCATTACGGGGTCAAGGCGCTGGCCCAGGGCGGCGGCGGCGGGCGGCAGGCCACGCGCGAGCTGTTCGACACGCTGCTGCTGTGGAAAGCCCGGCTGCCGCTCGATGACCGTGGAAACGCCGTTGTCGATGTGCCGCTCAACGACGCCATCACCTCGTTTCGCATCGCCGCGGTGGCCTCGGGCGGAACGGGCCTGTTTGGGACCGGCGAGACTTCGATCCAATCCACCCGGGACCTGATGGTGTTTTCCGGGCTGCCGCCGCTCGTGCGTGAGGGCGACCGCTTCCGGGCGGGGATCACCGTGCGCAACGCCTCGTCGGCGGCGATGACGGTGGATGCGCGGGCGAGCGCACCGGGCGTCGCCCTGCCGGCGGCGGCATTGACGGCGGCGCTCGCGCCCGGCGAGGCCCGGGTGCTGGCCTGGGAGGTGACGGTGCCGCCCGGCGTGGAGCATCTGAGCTGGGAGTTTGAAACGGTGTCCCGGGAAACCAACGACCGGGACCGGCTGCGGGTTGCGCAGAAAGTGGCCCCGGCCGTTCCGATGCGGGTGTTCCAGGGCGCCATGACCGCGCTCGAGGGAGACTACCGCCTCGCGGTCGCGCGGCCGGCCGGCGCACTTCCCGGCGGCGGGGTGCGCATCGAGGTGCGGCCCCGGATCGGAGACGGGCTGACGGGGGTCACCGACTACATGCGCGGCTACCCCTATGGGTGCCTGGAGCAGAAGCTCTCCACAGCGGTCGCGCTGCAGGACCGTCCGAAATGGGAACGGCTGGCGGCGGAGCTTCCGGCCTACATGGATGCGGACGGCCTTCTGAAATATTTCCCCTCCGCCGCGCAGGGTGACCCGGTGCTGACGGCCTATGCGCTTGCCGTCACCCACGAGGCGGGCTGGCCGCTGGCCGATGACCTCCTGGAACGAACCGCCGGAGGTCTCAAGCGCTACGTGGAGGGAGGGCTCACCCGCTATTCTCCGCTGCCGACCGCGGACCTCACGCTGCGCAAACTCGCGGCCGTCGAGGCTCTCTCCCGGGTGGGGCGCGCAGATCCCAAGCTGGTAGGATCGCTCGCCATCGATCCCGTTGCCTGGCCGACCTCCGCCGTCCTCGACTGGGTCAACATTCTGCTCAATCTGGACCAGCTCCCGGAGCGTGCGCTGCGGCTTTCCGAAGCCGAGCAGGTCCTGCGCTCGCGCCTGACCTACCTGGGCGCGCTGGCGGCCTTCTCGACGGATGCGAACGACCGGCTCTGGTGGCTCATGGTGTCGACCGATGGGAACGCCGCGCGCCTGCTCCTGACCGCCCAGCGGCTGGAGAGCTGGAAGCAGGACCTGCCGCAGCTCGCCCGGGGCACGCTCGCCCGGCAGCGGCGCGGCCACTGGGACCTGACCACCGCCAACGCTTGGGGCGTGCTGGCCATGCAGCGGTTTTCAAGGACCTTCGAGGCCGAACCGGTCACCGGATCGACCCGGGCGGAGCTCTCCGGCCAGTCCACGGTGGTGGACTGGTCCGGCTCGCCGCAGGGGGAGACGGCGCTGCTGCCCTGGCCCGCGTCTGCGGCCGAGCTCAAGGCCGTGCACGCGGGCGGAGGCAGGCCCTGGGTGAGCGTGCAGAGCCTGGCCGCGGTTCCTCTCCGGGAGCCGTTGGCGGCGGGGTACACCATCCAAAAAACCGTCAGTGCGGTGAGCCGCACAGCACCGGAGCGCTGGAGCCGGGGGGACATTCTGCGGGTGCGCCTGGAGATCGAGGCGCAGGCGGACATGACCTGGGTGGTCGCCAACGATCCGGTGCCCGCGGGCGCCACCATCCTGGGCAGCGGGCTGGGCCGGGATTCGCGGCTGCTGACCCGGGGAGAGCCTCACCCGGGGCCGTGGCCGGTGTTCGAGGAGCGCGCCTTCGAAGGGTTTCGCGCCTACTACGAATTCGTGCCCAAGGGGAAGTGGTCCCTGGAGTACACGCTGCGCCTGAACCAGGACGGGCGGTTCCACCTGCCGCCCACGCGCGTGGAGGCGCTCTACGCTCCGGAGATGTACGGGGAGATGCCGAATTCGGTGATGACGGTTGATCCGTAAAGAGGCAGGTCGATAGGCTGAAGACTGAAGGCGGACGGCGCTATGTGACAAACCATGAAACATCTCACAAAACTTGCAAGCTGTCTTATAGGCGTCAGCCTTCAGCCTAAACACCTGATCGGCGTTCTTGCTTTTCTGCTCAGCTTTTTGACAGCCGGCCCGGCTCTGGCGCTGCCGAGCTACCGGGAGGTGCGGGAGGGGTATCGTTCCTCGGAATCACTGCTGCTCGATCGCAACGGTCAGCTGCTGCACGAGCGGCGGACCGATCTCAGCGTGAGGCGGCTCGCGTGGACGCCGCTGGAGGAGGTCTCCCCGGCGCTGCAGGCGTCCGTGGTCCGGGCGGAGGACAAACGGTTCTTCGAGCATGCGGGCGTCGACTGGCGCGCGCTGGCCGCCGCCGGGGCGCAGGGGATCCTGTCGGGGAGATGGCGGGGGGCTAGCACCATCAGCATGCAGTTGGCCGCCCAGCTCGAGCGCGAACCTCCAAACGGCCCGGGGCGGCGGTCGCTGGCCCGGAAGTGGCGGCAGGTGCAGGCGGCCCGCCGCCTGGAGGCGACCTGGCGAAAGGCGGAAATTCTCGAAGCCTATCTCAACCTCGTTTATTTCCGAGGGGAGTACCAGGGGGTGGACGCGGCCTGCCGGGGGCTTTTCGGCAAGGCCCCTCACGGGGTGAACGCGGCGGAGTCCCTGGTGCTGGCCTCCCTGATCCGCTCGCCGAACGCGACCGGCGACTGGGTTGCGGAACGGGCCGCACGGCTTCAGAAGGCGCTCGACTGGCCGGTCCATGAGGCCGACCTCCGAGAGACGACGATACAATCCCTGAACCGGGCGGATCTCATTCGGCCGCAGGCCGACCTTGCCCCGCATGTCGCCCGAAGGTTGATCGCCGGACGGCATGCTCCGTCGGTTGCGAGCACGCTGGATGCCGGGCTGCAGCGGTTTTCCCGGGAACGTCTTTCCCACCACCTCGAGCTCCTCAAGCCGCGGAACGTGGGCGAGGGCGCTCTTCTGGTGGTCGAGAACCGCAGCGGAGAGGTGCTGGCCTACGTCAGCCACACCAACGACCCCGCCCGCTCGCGTTACGTCGACGGCGTCTGGGCACGACGGCAGGCGGGCTCCGCGTTGAAGCCCTTCCTGTATGCGCTGGCCTTTGACCGGAGGATCCTCACGCCGGCCTCCATTCTGGACGACTCCCCCCTGGACATCTCCGTTGCAAGCGGCATCTACCAGCCGCGCAACTACCACGGCGGGTACCAGGGCGCCGTGACCGCCCGCGCGGCGCTGGCCTCTTCCATGAACATTCCCGCCGTGCGGACGGCCGAAATGACCGGGGTCGAGGAGTTTTTGCGGGTGTTGAGGGATCTCGGCTTCAAAGGCCTTGCGGAGGACGGTGATTTTTACGGGCCGTCCCTGGCGCTCGGCACCGCGGACGTCAGCCTCTGGGAGCTGGTCGCGGCTTACCGCGCGCTCGCCAACGGCGGTGTTGCCGGCGAGCTGCGGTTGGCTCCCGGCGAGCTCGCGGCGGCCGCCGCCCGACGGGTGTTCACGGAGGAAGCCGCTTTCCTGGTCTCCGACATCCTGGCCGACCGCGAAGCGCGCAGCCTGACCTTCGGTCTGGAGAACGTGCTCTCCACGCGCTTTCGGGCGGCCGTCAAAACCGGCACCAGCAAGGACATGCGCGACAACTGGTGCGTCGGGTATTCCCGGCATTACACGGTCGGGGTCTGGGTGGGGAACTTTTCGGGCGAGCCCATGCGGGAGGTGAGCGGGGTCACGGGCGCAGCGCCGCTCTGGCTGGAGGTGATGAATTCCCTGCACGGTGAGGAGGCCGGCCCGGCTGCCGCGCCCCCGACCGGGCTGGTGCGGGCGGCTACAGGGGCCGGGAGGGCGCCGCGGACGGAGTGGTTCATCCGTGGCACGGAGCCGGTGGCAGACCCTGCACCGGACGCGGCCGTTGGCGTGCGGATCGCGTACCCGCCCGCCGGAGCCGTGTTCGCGCTGGATCCCGACATGCCCCGCGGGCGCCAGCGGATCGTTTTTTCCGTTCAAGGACAAAGCGACGGGTTGCGCTGGAGGCTCAACGGCCGCGATCTGGGACCTGCCGGTGCCCCGGCGTATTGGACCCCCGCCGTGGGTCGACACGTTCTCGCCTTGAGCGATGGCACCGGGGCGATGGTCGCTTCGGTCCGATTCCAGGTGAAGGGGGGCGCGGCCGCTTCCGACTGAGGCGCCCCTTTCGGCACAGGGCGTGGCGGGCCGCCGGCGACATTGACAGGCAGGGGGGGCCTTGCTATTTAACCGGCCATCCGCGATGGCAACTCGCGTCCGGGTGAAGGCGGGTCAGGGTGCCCGCTGCCGCCTCTATAATGAACCAGCCCACGGCCGCCGGCTTGCTCTCTGCCGATCGAGGCTCGACCCGCCGCCGGAAAGCCGATCGACACCATGCTGAAGCATATCATCACCCATCTGCCCACCCGAGCGCTGGGTCGCTTTCTGGGCGGGCTGCTGTATGCCGGCGCCGCGGCCCAGCGCCGGATCGTTCTCAGCAACCTGCGGTTCGCGTTTCCCGAATTCTCCCCGCGGCGGGTCCGGCGAACCGCCTGGGGCGTGTTTCAGAATTACGGCCTGACCCTGGTGGAAGTCCTGCAGATGGGATTTTTCAGCCGCGAGCAGGTTCTGCGGCGCGTGCGGATTAACGGGCTCGAGCAGGTCCTCGAGAAGGTCTCCCTGGACCAGGGGGTGGTCGTCGTCTCGGCCCACATGGGCAACTGGGAAATCGGCATGCAGGTCATGCCCTGTTTTTTCGGCAGGCCCCTGACGGCGGTGGCCAAACAGTTCAAGGCCGGCCTGATCGAGAACTGGCTTCACAAGGTTCGCACCCGTTTCGGAAGCCAGATCCTCTACAAGAAAGGCGCCCTGGCCGAGATGACAAGGATCGTAAGAGAGGGCGGGGTGCTCACGATTTTAGTCGATATGGCCCGGCGCAAGGACGGGGTCGACATCGCGTTTTTCGGCAAGAAGGCCACCGCCACACCGGCGGTCGCGATGCTGGCGCTGCGCTGCCGCTGCCCGGTCGTGCCGGTGTTCTGCCTGCGGCAGGCCGACGGCACCATCGGGATCGAGCTCGGCGCGCCCATCGAGATGCTGCGAAGCCGGGATCTGCGCCGCGATCTGGTGGTGAACACCCAGCGCATCACCGACGTGGTGGAAGGGATGGTCCGCCGGCATCCCGAGCAGTGGCACTGGATGATGAAACGGTGGAAGGATCACTATCCGCATCTCTACCGCTGAAACACCCCCCACGCTGACCCTAAAGCGGCAAGGATTTTTCAAGCTCAGCGATCCGTTGATCGATGGAAGCCAGCATTTCCGGCGGCGAGTCTTTGCTGAATTTACCCCGCAAGCTGCGCAAGGCTTGAAGCTCGCCGATCTGCTCCTTGCTTCCGGCCTTGCGGATCCGCAGTTCCTCCGGGCGCATGTAGAGAATGGGCAGGGACCATCGCTTGTGCGCCGCAGCGGCCGTAACCGGCGGGCCTCCCTGCTGGCGGGCGAGCCGGTTACGGGGCGCCCGCAGCAGCGCCGGCCAGTCGGGGGGTCCGGCCTGGGGGTTGGAAAGCGTTTTATGGAGCTCCTTAAGAAGCCCATGATAGAAGGTGCCCGTAAAGAGGTTGGCGTCCTTGGCGGCGATGGCTTCCCGCATGCCCACCACCACGGGCACTCCGCCTTTGTAGGCGATGGCCATGGCCAACGAGTGGCTGTCGGGCACCGGGGCTGCTCCCTCGCAGGCATTCAGGGTGACGAGCAATAAGGAGCCCGACATGCGCCGGATTTCGTCACAGCTCAGGTAGAGCGGTTCGTCGCCCAGATCGTGCGTGGCCTGGGTGGCCACCTCCAGGTAGGCGGCCGGCTTCGTGGTGCCGTGACAGAAGAAGTGGAGCACGGACGGCCCGAACTCACTGATGATGCGCACCAGATCTTCCGGGTCCCCGTCAAGTCTGACAGCTTCAACGCGGGCGTCATGGGCTTGGGCGATGGTGTCGAGCAGGTCGGTGCGGCCCGTCAACACCTGCAGTTTGAAGTCCACGGAAGATTCAGCGAACGCTTTATAAAGGGCCTGCCACTCCGCCTCCTCGTGCACGTGACGTTCGGCGGCCGCAATGACGGCGGTGGCTCTCAACGGGACTTCGCAAAGCCGTTCGATCGCTCCGCTCGGCCCTCTGGACATCGCGACGCGCACGATGGGAGAGCGGTCGTCGAGCGCTAGAAAACGATGGTTTGGGACAAACAGGGCTTCAAAGGGGAGCGCTTCGGCGGCCGGCGTGGTCATCTGCAAATAAATGGGGCATGGTTCATCGGGGTTGGCGTTCGAGATCATGTCCAGCGCCGCGCGGACCCCGGGATGAACGGAGAGCCTTTCGTAGATGGCGGTACCGACATCGCGCACAATGCTGCCCTGCTGGCCCTCGATGTCCAGCTTTTGAGAGGCCAGATCCGTGAAGGGCGGAACCGAGACATTGCAATTCAGCTCCTCGAGGATTTCGGCCTGGGGGACATTGGCCGGCTCACTGATGCATAACAGCACCCGGGGGTTATGGGTGCCGAACTGCTCGATGCGAATCGTTGTGCGTGACATCCGGCCTACTCCTTCGCGTATTTATCTTGCAAATCGGAGAGGAAGCGCAGCGCGTTGGCAGCCCCGCGCGCGACGTCCCCGTGCCGACCGCTGAGGTCGATCAGGGACTGCTCGATCATCAACTGGTTGGCGCGCGCCCAGCGCGGCTCCGCCGGCGGCATGGGGCTTCCCTCCGCTCCGGGTTCGTCAGTTGACGTAACGCCAGGTTCGGGTGCGCGCGCCTGCAGGCGGACGGCTTGGCGCGTCAACTGCTGCCGGGTGGTGTGCAGCCACTCGTGGCCGGGGCTTTCGGTGCTCAGGATGGGGGATTCGAAGAAAGGCACATCCGCATAGCGCTCCAACCGTCGTGGGTGGCAGTAGAGCATGAGCTCGCCGGTTCCGGGCGGCCGCGCATAGTTTTCCCCGAACAGAAACCGGTACGCCTGGGCGACAGCGTCGATGGGGTTTTGCGCCTCGTAGAGCATGACCGGCCCCGGCCGGGTCCATGCCAGCTCATCGGCCAGCAGCCTGAGGCCCAGCGCCCAGATGCCCCCATACGGCGCTCCAAACGCAACGGCACCGGCACCCAGGTCGCCCAGAAACGTGCGAAGCTCGCGGCCGGCCACAAAATGCGACCAGGCCTCGTCCCAGTTGTCGACGGGCGAGCGGGCCAGTGCCAGGGAGCCGTGCTCGGAATTGAAGAAGCCGGGGCAAATAAAATGCACGGCGTCGATGCCGCGGCCGGCGAGCTCCGCTTCCATCCAGCGCAGCCAGGGGCTTTGCAGCCGCTCCGTCTCCGAGATCTCAACCCCGCCGGTGCCGAACGGCCGCGCCCGGTCGGGATGATAAACGACGACGTGATGCGTGAGCGGTTTTCCTTCCGCGGGGAACCGGGCCTGAAGCGAGGGAAAGGCGTCTCTGTCGGAAAACACATGGATCTGCGTG
>CAZLSV010000022.1:24501-32463 GCA_964562235.1 uncultured Desulfatibacillum sp. | reverse complement strand
CGCCTGCTGAATGCGCTCGACCAGACCTATGGTGAAGTCGGCCACCGGGTAGAACTCCTTGGCGGCGGGGGCGCTGGCGCAGATGGCCAACTCGAGCCGGCCCTCGGTGAAGGCCGGATCCACCAGAAAGTTGGGGATGCGAAGAATGGGGCACGGCATCGCCTCCGCCAGCAGTCGCTCCCATGGAACCACGGCGAGGAATCCGGCCGAGCGATCGATCTGCAGCCAGAGGGTGTCCACCTCGCAGCCGGAAAGCGCAGCGGCCAGTTTTTGGACCACCGGCCGGGGGAGTTGAAACTCGACGCCCCGATAGGCGTCCACCGACAGGCGTTCGTTGATGCCGATTTCGGCGGCCGGGACCGATTCCACGGTCAACTCCTCCCGGCCGAGGTAAGCCCGAATTTGAACAAAAGGCTCGCGTCTCACAAATTGCATGGAGAAACGCAGGGCGGGCAGGCGGTATTCGTGCCGGATCTGTTGTGCCATGGCAGCGCTCCCTGAAAAAATTATGGCGGCGTGAGGGCCGGATCTCCCAACAGGATGAAGCCGCGGTAGTCATAGAAGCCGACCCACCGGCGGCCGGCCTCGCGGACCGTTGCGATGTGGTCCGCGTTCTGGGTGGCCCGTGCCAGGGACCCGGCGATTTGCGCACCCACGCTGCGTGCGTTTTCCCGCATGGTTTCCAGGGCACGGCCCACGGTGGCCGAACCCTGCCGCAGCCAGGAGGCAAAATCGCGAAAAGGCGCGATACCGGCCATGCCGAAGGAGGATTGGAACGCCACCGCGCTCACCCGGTCCACGTGACCCACAAAGGCCACCGGGCCCCTGGGAGCACCGAGCATCTGCCGGGGCAGCGGGGCGACCCGGGCCTCCATTTCACCGTCCGCACCACCACCGCCCACCAGAAAGTCGACCGTGCTGCGTTCAGGCACCCCGGCGCTGAAGCAGGCAAACGCGAAAATGATGGACCCGTGGCCACAGCGCTCGGCTTCATGAATCCGGTGCGCCGACACCAACTCATCGTCGGCGCGGCCGCGGTAGGCGGCGTCGGTGAGTGCTCCCCATCGACCGGGGTCGGTGGGGAATTCGACGCCGTGGGACGCCGTGAAGACGAGCTTGGGGGCCGACGCCGCGGCCAGCGCCGCCATGAGGCTGCCCGCGGTGGCGGCGCCGCCGTAAAGCTCGGTCACCCCACCGGGGATGGTCTGGGACAATTTTAGAACCAGATGATCATGGGAAATCCGGGTTTCATATTGATCGTTGAGGGAATAAAAAAGCGGCTTGGCGGTCAGGCCGATTTCGCCGCGTTCGTAGGCCACCACCTTCTCGGCGTACCGCCGGCAGGCATCCCAGGAAAAGGGGCCGCCGGGAACCTCGCTGGTATCCAGACGGCCGGCGATCAGGCGCAGATCGAGCTCATGCTGGAGTTCGAAGGGAAAGCGGTCTACTCCCCCCACCAGCAGCAGGTAATGGGGGCCTTCGCCGCCCACCGCCCGGTCCAGACGACGCAGCCAGGACTCCGGCGTTCCGCTGGCGGGTGGGCCCACGACAACGATGCCGTCCTTCCACAGGTGGTCGCGGTCGCGCCGGTGGGCGATGAGCGGCGCCAGCGCGTCGAAGGCGGCCTGCTTGTCCTGCTCGAGCACCACGGCCGCCCACTTTCCGATAGTGGGATCGGCCGGGTCCTCCCCCGGCGGCGGGCCCAGGGTATCAGGGCCCAGCGGCGCCGGCGTGCCGGCCGGGGCTGCCATTTTCTGAAGGCACTGCGGGCGCACCGATAGAAGTGTTGCGCCCGCGGCGCCTTCCCGCCATCCCGCCGTGTAAATGGTGTCCATCACGGAATCCGGCATCACTCCTCCTCGAGTTTTCGCGCCGGGCCGACCTTGCCGCTGATGTGATGGCTCTGCACCTGGATCGGCGCGCCATTTTTGAGATCGGCGAGCACAAAACCGTACTCCGCAAAGTCCGATTCTTCCGAATAGGTGTAGGAGCCGATGTCGTCCACATGGATGAAGTGGATCGCCGAGGCGATGTCGAGGCCCCACTTTTCAGCCGCGTGGTCGGCGTAAACGATTTCCGCCGGGCCGGCCTCGCGCTCCATGTCCCCCAGGGCCGCGCTCAGCGCCGTCCGGGCCTCTTTTTCGTCCCGGCCATCGAGCCGCTTTGACAACGCCTCGTAGTCGGCGCTCTCCAGGTGATCGATGATCTCGTCCACCAATGGGCCGTCGCTCACCTCGCCGCGCCGGGCATACCGAATCGTGGAGGGCTCGGTCTTGAAAAGGTCCTGGCCTTCAAAATAGCTGTCGACCCAGTTTTCGTTGTCATGGCCCATGATGACGGCCCACACCCGGTGACTCAGCATGGCCTGCAGCAGTTCTTTCACCGGGTGCCCGGCCATACCGCCCTTTTCCGGGGCCATCCACTCCTGCTGCCAGCCGGTGCGGCCGTGCCGGAGCGCATAGGAGAGGTAAGCCTTCAGGATCGGCCATGTCGAATCAAACTCATAGGGCCGGATGCGGTGGTAATGACCCAGTTCCAGGCCTTCGCTGCCGCCGCGCGGATCGTGGTGCATGAGCATGACCTTGTGCCGGTCCTGGGCCGATTCGAACTCCTTTTTGACCCACTGCAATTGATCCGGACCCATCCAGCCCCCCCAATTGGCGACAATCGCGTGATATCCCAGGCGCTGGCGGCGGGTGAGTTCGAACGTGTTGTTGCAGAGGTAGCGGGTCCCGGCCCAGTCGAACCCGAAGTAAAGGGGGCCAAAGGTTCGCCGGAAATGGTGCAGGCCGTCGTATTCGGCGCTGTTCAAGGCGTCGGGGCCGGTAATGACGCCGGAAGGCCGGCCTTCATCGTACTTGTTGTAAGCGGACATTCCGTCGTGGTTGCCCGGCACCACCAGCACCGGGTGGCGCAGCTCGCGCAGCAGTTCGTGGGAGCGCCGGTACTCGTTTTCGTAATAATGGGTCACCGGTCCTTTGTGCGCGTCCGCCGCAAGCTTGAGGATGTTCTTCCAGCCCTTCACGCCGTTGTCGCAGATGTCGCCGATCAGCGCAATCCACGCCACATCGAAGGGGTTGACGCGCTCGATGAACCGCTGCAGGCAGATCTGGTTGTCGACGTGGTATTGGGAGTCGCCGCAGAAGATCACCTGCTCGCTGCCGGTAATGGCTTGATAGCGGCGCACCGCGTTGTATTGCGTCTCTTCGATGGGGCCGAAGGCTGCGTGCAGGTCGAAGAGCGCAAAGGGGACGGCGTCCATTCGAAACCGGAAGCGGTAGAGGGCGCGGGCGCCGTTGGGGCTGTCGGCCACCGCCTCCGGGGCGCCATCGCGCTGCAGGCCGAAGGTGGCGCCTTTCTGCCGGTGGCGGTCCACCAGCCGGAAAGCCACACCGGCGGCCTCGGTGCCGGCGGGCAGGCTCATCAGGACCTCGAGCGGATGGTCGGGGCCGAGCAGGGCCGGGCAGCCAAGGGTCGGGTAGTGCACGTAGTCGATGATGGGCTGGATCGTTTGGTTCTGAGGGTTCTGGGACGCATCGGCGTAAAAAATTTGCTCTTGCGGGATCGGAAGCTCCATTGCCATGGCATGCCTTCCTTTCTTTGGGTTCGCTGGGCGATCAGGGAAGCCCTTGGGCCACCCCCAGATAAAAGCGGTGGATGCGCTTCAGCAGCTGCTCCGCGCCCTCCCCGGAATAAAGCTGAGCCGGATCCCACCAGCCCAATTCATTCAGGTGATCGGTTTCAGGGATAACCTCTTTAAAATACCGATCGCGCCATCTGGCCGAACGAATCGATACCAGCCCGTCATTCTCCCCTTCTGATTTTTCGATGATGTAATAAGGCAATTTGAGCGCGGCCAGAACCCCCCGGAAATTCTGCTTCCCGGCGTAGGATTGGAACAGGATTTTTTTTTCCACCTCCTCCTCGAAGGCGATGACGGCGGGCGACCGGGTGAAGGCCGTGGCCCGGTCGGTTCTGAGATCCTCGAGCGCCGTCAAATCAAGCCCGAGGTCCCGGGCCGTCGGTATCACCAGCGGCAGATGCTCCGTCCCCCAATCGGCAAAAGGGGAGCCTTCGTGCGGGGTCGAGATGGTGGTCAATGAGGCGATGCGCTCATGGATTCTGTCTGAACTTCGGCCGCTGAACAGCATGTGGCGGCTGTCGAGCCCGCCCATGCTGTGGGCGATGATGTTGACTTTCTGCGCCTTCTCTTTGATCAAAACGGCCGTGATGTTTTTTTTCAGGTCTTGCGCGCGGGTCTCGATGCCCGCCGCCCAGCCGACATTGGAGTGATACACGCAGTACCCGTTGGCCTTCAGCATGGTGCGAAGCCCGCGGAAATAGTGCAGGCGATCCAATTCCGGGTCGTCATGGTTGTCGAGCTTGAGGAGTTCGTTGGTCAGCTTGTCGAACCGGCAGACCCCGTGCGCCAGAATGATGGGAAAGGCCACTGCGCTCCTCCCGGGCCTGTCGGGGTTGATCCGCGCGACCCGCTGGGAGAAACCCCCGCCCCACCCTGCGTGCGAACCCGGCGGCTCAGGTCAGCCCCACGGATGCCCCCTGCCCACGCCTTTGACAAATACTTGTTGGAGTCTCTCTAAAAAGTGCAAAAACAGAGCATAGAGTACACAGAACAGGAGTGGGGGTGAGAAATCTGAACCGTTCAGCCAAACCTGAATCCGCCGTCCGCTTCCGGCCCGATGGAACAAGGAAAGTGATATCAGAAAAAAACCTATGCTGAATGAAAGGTGAAAGTCAAGCGACGAAGCGCGGCACCTTATCCGCGTCCATTGACCAGCTCCGCCAATCCCAGTTTCGCCAGCGTCTCCTTCGTCGGCGCCCCGCTATCGGCATCCCACCCCATGGCCTGCCGATAGTCGCGGGCGAGGCTGTCCACATCGATGGTCACGCCGGCCAGCGGCCCCTCCGACTGCGGGGGGCGGCCGGTCATGCGATCGGGCAGCCGGACGCTTTCGGCCGCAATCCCCTCCCGGATGTTGAAACTCTGGCGCAGGGTCTGAATGCGCGCGCCGGCGGCGAGCGCCTCGGCCATATCCATCCCCCAGCCGGTGACGGCGTTGAGCAGTTCGATCAGGGGAAAGTTTCCGAAGAACATGAACGGCATGACGCAGACTCCGGCGCAGTTGCCCACCTGGAGGTAGCTGGAGGCCGTGGCGCTCATCGGCCCCTTGCCGCTGTAAGCGTAGCGCTCGAATTTGTCGATCCGCAGCTCGGGGTAGGGGCCGTAGGCGCCGGGGCCGCCCTCGAGGCGCGCCATCGGCGCGGCGGTGTGCCGCCCGGGAGTGGGGTCGCACACGAAGCCGGTGCCGCGGCTGGGGAGAAACAAGGCGTTGTGCAGGCCCGGCTCCTGACCGCCGACGTGCATGGCGCAGGCCTCGGCGCCGCCGCCGATTTTCAGGGCGGCCGATTTGACCCCGTCGGCCAGCACATCGCCGATGCCCTCCCTGCGGATCACCCGCTCGAGGAGGGCGACCATGGCGGCGCCGCTGCCCCAGGTGATGCGGATGCCGTCGGTGTCGGTTTCCGTCAGGACCCCTTTTTCGAAGCACTCCATGGCGAAGGCCAGCACATGCCCGGCCGAGATGGTGTCCAGGCCGCTGCGGTTGCACATGTCGTGCAGCTTGATGACGGTCTCCAGGTCGTCGCAGAGGCACAGCGGCCCGAAGGCGCCGATGGTTTCGTATTCGGGCTTGTGGACTTCGCCCACCGGGTATTTCCCGCCGGTGACCTCGCAGATGCCGCCGCAGGCGATGGGGCAGCTCGCGCACCCGTATTTGCGGGTCTGATAGCGAATGACGGCATCGCCGTCGGCCACCTGTTTCACCGTCGGCAGGGACTGCTCGCCGGCCAGCTGCCAGTTCTTGAACGGGGTGGCGCCGCCGGCGACGAGGGCCTGGGTGAAACCGCAGGTGCCGTGCTTCATCAGGGCCTGGGCCATGCCGGGCAGCTCGCGGAGCTGCTGTGCGAAGGCCTTGGTGAGACGGCCGAGCCCGGCGGCATCGGCGACGGGGACCTTCGCCCGGCCGCGGACCGCCACCGCCTTGAGCTTCTTGGACCCCATCACGGCCCCCACCCCCGAGCGCGCGGCGATGCGGCCGCGGTCGTTGACGATCCCGGAAATCAGGGAGAGTCGCTCGGAGGCCGGCCCGATGCTGGCCACGCGGATTTTGGCGTCTCCGAATTCCTTTTGAATGGCGTCCTCGGCATCGACGCTGTCGAGGCCCCACAGGCGGCCGGCGTCGCGGAGCTCGATGCAACCGTCCGCGATCCAAAGGAACACGGGCGCGGCGGCGGCGCCGGAGACGAAGACCGCGTCAAAGCCGGCGGCCTTGAGCTCGCTGCCGAAATACCCGCCGGCATTGGCATCGCCCCAGCCGCCGGTGAGCGGCGACTTGCAGCAGGCCATGTAGCGGCCGCCGGTGGGGGCCTTGGTCCCGGTCAGCGGGCCGGCGATCAGCCCCAGGATGTTTTCGGGCCCGAGCGGGTCGACCTGCTTGGCCTGGCGTTCAAACAACATGCGCACGCCGAGGCCGTAGCCGCCGATGAATTCGCGGGCCGTGTTGTCCGGAAGCATTTCGACGCTGACGGATCCCGAGGTCAGATCGACAAAAGCCAATTTTCCCATGTAACCGCCGGCCATGAACACACCTCCTGCATGCGAAATCCGGTTGGACTATACCTGCTTGGTTTTGTTTTGACAAGCCTGCACCCGGCGGTGCCGGACGCCGCGCCTTTAGCATCCGGCTCAGCGCCCGGCGCCCCGAGGGCACTTGTAGTTACAGGCAAAAAGGGTATTATGGCATGAAATGCCGCAGGCTGTTTGCTCGGCCGGCGACTCGCGCAACCCGGTTTTTATTTAACCACGAGGTCACCATGTTCAAGTTTTTTGAATTTTTCCGCAGGAACCGAAACGCCGAATGCGGCCCGCTCGAGGATTCGGTCTTTCACCGGAAGTATTCCAGCTTCAAGGGACTGCTGCTCGCGAACAACCGCGCGTTGGAGATCATCGCCGATCTGGAGCAAACGATCTACCAGGACAAGCCCTTTACCTACATGTACGCCGTCTCGCAGACGGAGTCGCTGAGCGTGGAAGTCAATTCCATAGTGCGGGAGCTCAACGCGATGTCCGCCAACCGCTACCCGGGGCTGGCGGACGCCTCCCAGCGCATTTCGGAGAAGATTTTTTCCGAGCTGCTGCGCAAACGCAACTTCGAGGACACCAACTTCGTGCTGCCCATCGAGCGGTTGAGCCTCGAAAACGTCCCCGAGGTGGGCGGGAAGGCCGCCAATCTCGGGGAGGTCTGCAATCGGGCCCAACTGCCGGTGCCCCCGGGTTTTGCCATCACGGCCTACGGCTACCAGTTGTTTCTGGATTATAACGATCTGCCCGACCTCATCCAGCGCAAGCTGAAAAACCTGGACATCAACAACACGGAAGCGCTCATGGCGGTGAGCCAGGAAATCCAGAACCGGATCATGGACGCCGACCTGCCGTCGGACTTGGAAAGCTCCATCCTGCAGGCGGCGGGTGAGTTGCGGGAGAAGATTCAGCGCGATTGCAAGCTTTCCGTCCGCAGCAGCGCCACCAGCGAGGACTCGGAAGCAAGCTTCGCCGGGCAGCATTCCACGGTGCTCAATGTCGGCGAGAACAACCTGATCGAAGCCTACAAGGAGGTGGTCGCCAGCACGTTCACCCCGCGGGCGATCTACTACCGCCGGCGCCGCGGCTACCGCGATCAGGACGTGAACATGAGCGTCGCCTGCATTGTCATGATCCACGCCAAGGTGAGCGGGGTCATGTACACCGTCGACCCCAACGACAGCCGGCACGCCGTGATCATGATCAGCGCGGTCTGGGGCCTTGCGGCGGACGCGGTCGAGGGGTCCGTGCCCACCGATTTCTTCCGGGTCAACAAGAAGACCCGCGCGGTGGAGACGGCC
>CAZLSV010000022.1:0-24491 GCA_964562235.1 uncultured Desulfatibacillum sp. | reverse complement strand
GGCCGACGTGGCGCTCAAACAGCGGCGGTTGCGTCCGGACGCGGCGGGCGGCGTCAGCGAAGAGCCCCTGCCGGAAGCGCTGCAACGGGCGGCCTGCCTTACCGCGGAGGAGATCGGGTTGCTGGCCGACTACGGCCTGAAGCTCGAAAAGCACTACGGCCACGCCTTGGACATCGAATGGGCCATCGGTCCGGACGACCGGCTGTTCATCCTGCAGGCCCGCCCCCTGAGGCGGGCACCGCGGCAAGAGGCGGAAGCGGGTGACGACGACCCCGCTCCGCACCCGGCCGCCGCCGACTCCCACCCGGTGATTCTTCAGGGGGGGCAGACCGCCAGCGACGGGGCGGCCTGCGGATTTGCCTACATCATCCGGTCCGACCACATGCTGCACCATCTCCCCGAGGGGGCCGTGGTCGTCGCCCGCCAGACCTCGCCGCGCTACGTCCCGCTCATGGGCCGGATCCGGGCCTTCATCACCGACGTCGGCAGTGTCACCGGGCACATGGCCTCCGTTGCCCGGGAATTCCGGATCCCCACGTTGGTCGGCGTCGGCAACGGCACGGCGCTGATCGCCCATGGCGAAGAGATCACGGTGGACGCCTCCCGGTGCGTGGTCTACCGGGGGCGGGTGGAGGGGCTCTTGACCGAGAAGAAGGTCGTAAACCCCATGCGGGGCAGCCCCACCTACAACCTCATGAAGTCCGTTCTCAAACGCATCGCCCCGCTGAACTTGACGGACCCGCAGAAGGAAAACTTTCATCCGAGCGGCTGCCGGACGCTGCACGACATCATCCGCTTCGCGCACGAAATGTCCATGCGGGAGATGTTCCGGATCAGCGACAGTATGGCGCCCGAGGAGTGCGCGGCGGTTTCCGTGCGGGCTTACCTGCCGATGAAAATCCTTGCGGTGGATCTGGGAAACGGCCTTCGCCCGGACCGGACCACCGCTCATGCCGAGCTGGCCGATGTGACCTCGGTCCCCTTCCGTGCCCTGCTGACGGGCATGAAACACCAGGAAGTGGACTGGTCGCGGGATGCGGGGATCAGCTGGAGCGGGTTCGCCTCCATTGTGGCCCAGACCGCGATCCGCGACCCCATGACCGAAGGCCGCATGGGCGCCCCGAGCTACGCCTTGATCGCGGGGCATTATCTCAACTTCAATTCACGATTGGGCTACCACTTCACCACGATCGACACGTTCTGCGGGCCCGAGGTCAACGACAACTATATCACCTTTTACTTCAAGGGCGGGGCGGCGGACATCGGCCGACGGTCGCGGCGGGCGCTCATGATCGCTCAGATTCTCAAACAGCTGGGGTTCAAGATTGAACTGAAGGGCGACATGGTGCGGGGGGAGATCAAGAAATACCAGGAGGGGTGGCTGGTGGAGAAGCTCGATCTGCTGGGCCGGCTGCTCGGCACCGTTCGGCTGCTGGACATGCACCTGGCCGAGGACCACCAGGTGGACTGGTATGTGGAGCAGTTCATGCGGGGAAACTACCAGTTTTCAGCGGACCGGTCCTGACGACGAAAGGACGCTTGCATGCGGTGGAATATTTCGGGCTGGCGGAACGCGTGGCGGACACAGCGGGTGTGGCTCCTCATCGCCGCCGCGCTGCTGGCCCCGGGCGGGCGTTCGGATGCCGCCGACCTCGCCCTCGGCGGGGCCGCCTCGCGGGCGCTTGCTTGGTCCTATGCGTCGTTTCAGGCCGAGCGCCTGGGGGGCCGGGTCACGGCCGAAATCCGGGTCGGAGCCCTGCCCGCCGCCCCCGAGCAGGCCGCCTTTTTGCCGAGCCCCCGAGGGGAGCCCTACCGGGTCTCCGGCCCGGAGGTGGTGAAGCTTTCCATCCAGATCCGGATCGATTTGCTCGGCCGGGGGCCCCTGATCGTGGAAAACCACGTCTGGCTGGATCCCCGGGACGGCACACCGTTTTCTCTCGTGCGCACCCGCAAGGGCCTCGACGATTATGACCAGCAGTTCCGCTTTACCCGCGAAGGCGTTTTCCGACGCCAGCGGGAGCCCGCTTCCGCCGCCGAGGCAGCCCGTCCGTCGGAATTCTGGACCAAGCGCGGAGAGCACTTTTACGCTTTTCCGCCGAACGAGACGAACTGCCGTTCGGTGCTGGAGACCTCGACCCTGATCTACCTTCTCTCGGCCGCCGCCGAGAAAGACGCCCACGATATCGGCCCGCTGTGTGTGTTCCACAAACGTCAGCTTCACCGCGTGAGCCTTCAGGCCGCACCCGTGGCGGCGGTCGGCTTTGACTACCTGGAGAGGAGGGGGCAAACCGAGGCCCGGCGGTCCGGCACGGCGCCGGCGCTGAGGTTCCGGCTCGAATCCCGGCCGATCGGTTCCTACCGGGGTCAGGTGGAAGACTTCTTCCGCGACGGCGCCCTCTTGGTGCAAAGTCTCGAGGGGAGGCTTCCGCTGATGGCGAGCTGTGAACTGCCGCTGATCGGCCGGGTGGAAATGCGGCTGAAGGAGATCCACCTCAAATGAAACGCCGCCGGCGGGGGCCGGCGGCGTTTCATATCCGAGACGATGAGTAAGTGCTCAGTTGCGCGCGTAGTAGCGCTGCATGAGGTTGTCGTAGAAGCGCTTGAGGATGTTGGAGTGCCCCTTGTCGGCGAGGTTCTTCACGTAGACCGATGAGAACCGGGGTTCGATGAGGGGGTCCGGTGCCGGGGCCCAGTCGTCGACATCATAGCCGACCGCCTCCATGTAAGGAAGGTAGGCCGGCTTGAAAAGGGCGACGTCCTCTTCCGTGAACCAGTGGCGCCAGTCGCCGAAGGCTTTCTTGCGGATGACCTTGTCCTTGCCGGTGCCCTTGGGCACTTCGGCTTCGGATTTCAGCTCGAAGCCCAGGTAGCGGTTGATCTCGTCGAATTTTCCCGTCACCATGTCTTCGTATTTGAAGACGAACCACTCGCTGCCGAGGTTTTTCACAAACGTCCGCATCCGCTCGTAGCGCACCCGTTCCTCCTCGACGATCTTCTCACGGCTGACCGGCCAGTCGAAATGGCCGGCATGCCGGCAGATCTCAATGAAGGGGAGCGACCGCGGCGCCTTCTCCTTTTGCAGGATCAGGTCGAAGTAGGCCTCGTACTGCTTCCGGTTGAACAGAATTCCCTTGTGGAAACGATAAAGAATGCGGCTGACGGCCGCGTCCCGCGGGTCCCTGGCCATCCAGACTTTGCGGTCGTACTGGAATTTGGCGAAGTGCTTCTGGTAGACCTCGAAGTTCTTGCCCTTGCGTTCTTCGTAGGTGTGCTTGTAGACGGCATTCTCATAGTCGCCGGTGTACTTTCCGGGTTTTCCGCCGGAGAACGCATGGCAGTTGGGAAGCCCCCCTGCCACCTTGTACACCATGCCCGTGGTGCCGGATTTTCCAAGTCCGAGAATCAATACTTTCATGGTTGCCTGCCTCTAAAATGAAAATCGGACGATCCAGCGTCCGTGCGATCTATTCATGCCTGTGGCGATACCCTGTGGGTATACCCGAATTGCCCTTTCACTGTCAAGGAGCGCTGCGTGGCGGCCGCGGGGGCCTCCGTTTCACCCGGCCGGGCGGATGGTGAAGATCTGGGGGGTGATCGCTTCGGCTGAGATGGCGGTTTCGTCTCCAAGGATCTCCTGGAACCGGCGAATCCGCCGACGAAGCTCCTCCAGGGTGATCCCCGGGTAGCGGTGGCGGTGGAACTCCGGCGGGGCGTGGGAGCCCGGGATAAATGATTTCGCGCGTTTGATCAGAACGCGGCCCTGGGCCATGACGAAGCCGGAAAGCCGGCTGGGAAGCGGCGGCGCCGGCAGGCCCGAGCCGCTCTCCGTGATCGCCTCCAGCACGTTCACCATCCGTTCGCATGCGAGTTCGCCCTCCTGGCCCGTCAAGAAGCGTTTGACCAGGGCGGCGCGCGCTTCGCCGGCCGCGGCGCCGAGCTTTCCGTCCAGCACCTGCTGAATGCCGTCGATCAGCTCGGCGGCCTGGAAACACGGGTGGCTCAGTCCGTGCGGCAGGACGTAGAAGGTGTCGTCGATGGCTTCGCTGACGCAAGGGCGGAAACTGAAGGCCGGCACCCGCATCACAAAGGCCTCGACCCCCGTGGTGCAGCCGTTGTGGATGAGCGCCCGGGCCCCCAGCAGCCAGGGCACGACATTGCCCTCGTTCGTCACGTGGATCCTTTCGTTGCCGGAGGCCAGCCGCCGGTACACCTCCTGGCCTTCGGTCGGGTGCGGACGGACGATGATAGTATGCCGGGGGAATGCGCCCGAGAGCTCCGGGATCAGGGCCTGAAAGGCTTCAAAAACAGCCTGTTTCTGATCGCGCAGGGTTTCGGCGAACTGCCGGCTCATGCCGACGCCGGCCTTGCCGAACGCAGGGGCGTCGTCCGGGTGCTTCACCGGCTTGAAGAGGTTCTGGGCCGGGAAAAACGCATTGACGTGGTTGAAATTGGTGTTGACCAGCAGGTAATCGCCGTAGCGCTCGCGAATCGTCCGGACCTCCTCCGCGTAGAACGCATGCAGCTCCGGCCGGAGCATGTCGTTGCGCGGGTTGCCGGTGACATGGATCGGCAGGGTTGGCGGCAGGTGGGGGTAGCGGCGCCAAAGATCCGCATTGTCTTCCCCCCAGGCGAATAGGTGCGAAACATAGCGCATCGCCACGGGCGAGAGCCGCCGCGAGTAATAAATCTCGGGCGGAAGATGGACCAGCGCCTCTTCGTCCCAGGTCAAAATGGCATGTCCGATCCGATGCATGATTTGAAACATCTTCAGGTTGCGTTCGGTCATGCTCTTGTTCAGGTAGAGCCCGCGCGGAAAGGAGGCGATGCGGAAATCCACTTCCCGGTGGGAGCCGATGATGGAGGTGAACCCGCGCCGGGCGGCGATGCAGGCGAGCAGCAGCTTGGGGTCCAGCTCGCGCACCTGGTTTTCGACCGGGATGATCAAGGGGGGCAGGGTGGGCATGCGATTTCTCCTGGGCCGGTCAGGCCACGCGGATCCGGTAGATGGTGGCCGTGACCGGCTCCACGGCCAGGCGCGTGCGATCGCCTAGCAGGCGCTGGAAGCGCTCCAGACGCTCGGAAACCTGCTCCAGCGGCAGGCCGGGGTAGCGGTGGCGCTGGAACTCCGGCCGATTGTGAGAGCCGGGCAGCATGGATTTCACGCCGCGCACCGCGTTCAGCCCCTTGGAGGTCAGCCAGTGCTCGAAACGCCGCGGCAGGGCCTGAGACAACGGCCGCGCCTGGTCGGATGCGATCTGCTCCAGCACGTCCAGAACCCGCTCACAGGCGAGCGGGCCCTCCTGCGCCGCCAGGTGGTGCCGGACGAGGGTGCGGCGGTTTTCACCGTCCGGCGCGCCCAGCGTTCCTTCCAGTATGCGCCGTAACGTATCCCGGAGCTCGTCGAAAGAAAAACAGTTGTGGCTCAGCTCGTTCGGCAGGCGGTAGAACCCGGCGTCGTAGGTCTCGTCGACGGTCGCGCGGTAGCTCAGGGCCGGCACCCGCATTTCAAACGCTTCCACGCCCGTGGTGCAGCCGTTGTGGATCAGGGCTTTCGCGCTCAGCAGCCAGGGGACCACGTTGCCCTCGTTGGTGACTTTCACCCGGCGGCATTGCGCCGCGATTTGCCGGTAGACCTCGTGGCCCTCGGTCGGGTGGGGCCGGACCACGAGGGTGTAGTCCGGGAAGCTTTTTTCCAGCTCGGGGATCATGCGCTGAAAGTCCCCGAACACGGCCAGCTTGTGGTTTCGCAGGCCCTCGGCGTACTCCCGGCTCATGCCGCGTGCGGCCCGTCCGAAGCCGGGGGTATCCCCGGGTTTTTTGACGGGTTTGAAGAGGTTCATGTCCGGCCCGAAGGCGTTGACGTGGTTGAAGTTGGTGTTGACGAGGATGAAATCTCCGAATTCGCGCCGGATATTCTCCACCTCGGCGGCGTAGTAGGCGTGCATTTCCGGCCGCAGCAGGTCGCTGCGCGGGTTGCCGGTGACATGGATCGGGACCCCCTGCGGCAGATGCGAATACTGGCGCCACAGCTCGGCATTCTCCTCGCCCCAGGCGAAAAGGTGGCTGACGTAGCGAATGGCGGCCGGGTGCAGCCGGCGCGAAAAGTAGGTTTTGGGCGGCAGGTGCACGAGGGCTTCCTCGTCCCAGGTGATGATGTCGTGACCGTATTTCGCGGCCACCCAGAAGAACAAGAGGCTGCGCACCGTCATGCTCTTGGAGAGGTAGATGCTGCGCGGGAAGGAGTCGATGCGCATCTCCATCTCGCGGCGTGAGCCGATGACCGAGGAAAACCCCCGCCGGGCCGCGACGCACGCCAGCAGCAGCTTGGGGTCCAGTTCACGAACCTGGTTTTCAACCGGGATCAGCAGCAGGGGGTTTGAAACCGACATGTGCCGGGCCGCCTCCGAATGTCCAATCGCTTCTTTGCGTCGCCGGTGGGCCATGCGCGAAGCCGATGGGAGTGAATTTTTTTAAAATTTTATTGTATAGCTCATGCATGATTTTATTGTCAATGAAAACATGAGCATGAAGCCGGCTTGCGGGCTCCGACGGCCTCTTGGCCCAAAAATCGGAAAAGCGGTCAAGGCCGCGACCTCCCAACGATCATGAGCAGTGCCGGCGCGTCGACGGTCAATTGCGAAGATTCCTCTAACTTAACGAAAACATTACATCAAATTAATGACACCCTGGCTAATTTCCTTGACTTTCCGGCCGATGCGCGCTATCAGAAAAAGCTTCCGCCGCCGTCCAAACCCGGCGTGGGTTTGGAAAAAACCGCGCCGTTCGGAGATTTTTTCAGACGTGTCCGCCCCGTCGATGCTTTTTGCGAAGGCGCACGATGCGGGGCCGCTACCGGCACGCCGGTCGGCATGGTCCCAGGTATATCCACGCCACCGGCCGGATCCGGTGGCAATTTGTTTTTAGGTCTTCTGGAGGGTGTTCCATGATTCGATCCGATGCCAAATCCTGGCCGCCGCATCGTTATCTGCGTAAATTCCACCGGCGATTGCTGGAAATGCGCCAGCTTCTGGTCCGCGACATCGAGGTCACCGACCGTGCGCACGCCTACCGCTTCCGATGCGAAACCGTGCGCGAATTCAACCGCTGCCTAAAACTCTTTTCGAAGGAACCCGGCACCCTCGCCTGGATCACCACGGAGGTGAAGCCCGGACAGGTATTTTACGACATCGGGGCGAACATCGGCGTGTACACCATCCTGGCGGCGCGGAATGCGGCGCCCAACGGCAAGGTTTACGCTTTTGAGCCTCACGCTGCCAATTTTGCACGGCTGATCGACAATGTGATCCGAAACGCGCTCCAGGATGTGGTGGTCCCGTGCAGCATCGCGCTCGATTCCGAAGAGGGTTTCTCGCATTTCACCTATGACTCGGCCAAGGCCGGCACCTCCCACAGCCAGTATTCCGCGGATTTCGCCGCGGACAAGGATTCCCGGGACGGTGAAATCGCCGAGTTGAAATACGCCACCACCATCGACCAACTCCTGGCCGCCGGCCGGATCGCCGCCGCGCATCACGTCAAAATCGACGTGGACGGCAACGAGCACCTCATCCTGCGCGGCATGGCCAAGCTGCTGGCCTCTTCCGCCGCCCCTCTGACCCTCCAGGTGGAGTTGAACGAGCCCCACGCCGCCGAAAGCACGGCCCTGCTGCAGGCGCATGGGTACGCCCTGGCCGAAAAGCACTACACGCGATCCGCCGCGCGGCGCATGCAGCAGACGGGCGAAGAACAGAAAGAGGGCTGCAATGCGATTTTCCGCAGGGCCGGGTGAGTCTTCCGGTCCGTCCCGACCGTGCCCGAGCCGAACCGAATGAAACGAAGGAGAGAGCGTCATGTCTTCTGTCGCGTACAAAATTGAAACCTGCAAACTGATCGACCTTCCCAAGATCAACGACCCGCGGGGCAACCTCACGTTCATCGAGAACTCGCGCCACATCCCCTTCGACATCAAGCGCGTCTATTACCTCTACGATGTTCCCGGCGGCGCTCTGCGCGCCGGGCACGCTCACAAGGCCCTGCACCAGTTCCTGGTCGCCATGTCCGGCAGCTTCGACGTCACGGTGGACGACGGGTTTCACAAACTGAAATTCCATCTCAACCGATCGTATTACGGGCTTTACATCCCGCCCATGATCTGGCGGGAGATCGACAATTTCTCGTCCGGCTCGGTCTGCCTCGCACTGGTCTCCGAATTCTACGACGAGGCGGATTACTACCGGCATTACCCGGACTTCATTCGGGCATCCCGGGAGGCGCCGAAGTGAAAATCCCCTTTCTGGATCTTCAGGCCGCCTACCTCGAGTTGCAGGAGGAACTCGACGCCGCCTGCCGGCGCGTGCTCTCCTCGGGCTGGTACATCCTGGGCCAGGAGGTCGAGGCGTTTGAAGGCGAGTTCGCCGCCTACTGCGGCGCGCGGCACTGCATCGGCGTCAGCAACGGTCTGGACGCGCTGGAGCTGATCCTGAGGGGCTACGGCATCGGGGCGGGCGACGAGGTGATCGTGCCGGCCAACACCTTCATCGCCACCTGGCTGGCCGTGTCGCGGGCCGGTGCCGTCCCGGTCCCGGTCGAACCCGACGAACGGACGCACACCATTCAGGCGGAGCAGGTCGCGGCGGCGATTTCGCCGCGGACCCGCGCCGTCATGCCGGTTCACCTTTACGGGCAGCCGGCGGAGATGCAGCCCATCTGCGAACTGGCCCGGACCCATGGCTTGAAGGTCATCGAGGACGCCGCCCAGGCGCACGGGGCTCGCTACCGCGGGAAGCGCTGCGGCAGCCTCGGGGATGCGGCGGGGTTCAGTTTCTATCCCGGTAAGAACCTCGGCGCCCTCGGGGACGCCGGCGCCGTGGTGACCGACGACGCGGATCTGGCCGAACGGGTGCGGCGGCTGCGCAGCTACGGCTCGGCGGTGAAGTACCGCCACGAAACCGTGGGGTTCAATGCGCGCCTGGACGCGCTGCAGGCCGCGATGCTGCGGGTCAAGCTGTCCCGGCTGGAGGACTGGAACCAGCGCCGCCGGCAACTCGCCATCCGCTATCGCGAAGCGCTGCCGCCGTCGTCTTCGCTGGTGCTGCCGCATGCCGGTGAAGGCGTTGAGCACGTCTGGCATTTGTTCGTGATCAGGCACCCGCGACGCGATGATCTTCAGCGGCACCTCTCCGCGGCCGGCGTTGAGACGCTCATCCACTACCCGATCCCGCCCCATTGCTCGGGCGCCTACGCCGATCGGGGCTTCAAAAGCGGCGATTTTCCGGTAACGGAACGAGTCAGCTCCACCGCGCTCAGCCTGCCCATGGGGCCGCACCTCACCTTCGCCATGCAGGAGCGGGTCGTGGAGGCGGTCGCTTCTTTTTCGAGCTGAACCGCCGATTCCAGAAAAAAAGACAAACCTGAGGAAAAAGGCATGGCCCTGCAAGAAAATCTTGTCAGTGTCGTCATCCCGGCCTATAACCAGCCGGATTATTTGAGAAGGGCTTTGCAATCGGTTGTCGAGCAGGATTACCGGCCGATCGAGGTGATCGTTTCGGACGATTGCTCCCCGACCCTGCTGGAGCCGGTGGTGAACGAGTTCTCGGGCGTTCAGGGCGAGCTTTTCAGGATCCGGTATTCCCGTTTTCCGCAGAATCGGGGTTTTGTCGAAAACTTCCGCTCCGGTGTGGGCCAGGCCCAAGGAAAATACCTTGTGCCGTTGCCGCACGACAACCGTTTTATCGACCGGGGTTTTTTTGCCGAATCCGTCAAGATCATGCGCCGCCAAGACGATTGCCACCTCTGCTACGGGAACGCGATTTATGAAAGAGATGAACGCAAAGCCCTTAAAATACCGCCATCCATAGCATTCAAAGACGGCTGGTCGTTGCTGGAGGGCAAGACTTTCATCCGGCTCTACCGCAAGGGGGGGATGGACTGGTCTCAGGCCATGGTGCTCGACCACGAGATGGCGCTGTCGCTGAGAGCTTTTGACGGGCCCTTCGCGGTGGATGGAGCCACTTCGCGCCGACTGGGAATCGCTCAGGATGACTGCTTCTCTTACGTCTTTTTGTTGAGCGCGATGGGGTCGGTCGGGCTTTGCGAAAAGTTGACCTGCGAAATCGGAACCCCGCCCCAGTCTTATTCACGTTCAAACAAGAACTGGAAAAACACCAAGGGCAAGGTCAAGTTTTTGGTTTTCTACAATATCTATCGGGCCGAGCTCAAGGGAAAGTATGCCAGGGACGTCAAACAAATGGCCTTGAAGCAGGCGCTCCAGTACGTCGACCGCATCTTCGACGTCCGGATCGCCCGATACTACCATTGGCGTCCCGGGATCCTCCTGATGATGGGGTTCTCTCTGGTTAAAAGGGCCTGGAGCGAACTGCGCTACGCATTCAAGCGGGTGGCGAACCGGGTCCGGCCGAACACGTTCAAGAAAACGAATCGGTAATGAGCGGCTTTGCACGCCTCCGGAAAATGGTCCTGAGATTTCGCCGGTTGCGTTTTTTCCCATGTCAAAGGGTTTGAGCAAGGACCCATCTGTGCGAGGAGAATTGTTATGATTCACCCGACAGCCATTGTCAGCGATAAGGCCAAAATAGGCCGGAACGTAAGCATCGGGCCTTTTACGGTCGTTTACGAAAACGTGGTCATCGGGAGCGGAACCCGGATCGAGGGTTATTGTGAAATAGGGTATCCCGCCCCATTGGCCGAAAACAAGCCGCTGATCATCGGTGAAGACTCCCTGATCCGTTCCCACAGCATTTTTTACCAAGGGTCCGTTTTCGGCGCCAGATTGACGACCGGGCACCGGGTGACCGTCCGTGAGAAAGTCAAAGCCGGCACCCATCTGCAGATCGGGACCCTTGGCGATTTTCAAGGGGATTGTCTCATCGGCGACCATGTGAGAACCCAGAGCCATGTCTACATCTCAAAAAATTCAACCATCGGAAATTTCGTCTGGCTCTACATGTCCGTGGTGCTCACGAACGACCCTCACCCGCCCAGCACATACACGGCGGGAGTGACGGTCGAAGATTATGCCGTGATCGCGACGATGTCCGTGGTGCTGCCGGGTGTCACCATCGGCGAGCACAGTCTTGTCGCGGCCCGCAGCCTCGTAACGCGCAACGTGCCGGCGCATACCGTCGTCGGCGGATCCCCCGCCAAAGAGCTCTATGAGATGTCGAAAATCAAGTTGAAAGACGGCTCCGGCCGAGAGGCCTACCCGTGGCCAAGGCATTTTCACAGGGGCTATCCGGATGAGATCGTCCAAAATTGGACAAAAGAATATCGATAGCCCCCCCAGCTTTTCTCTGCCATTTTCTCAGCCGCGAATTCCACCTGCCGGCCCTGATGCGTGGCCCAGGGGTGGGGCCGGCATCGTCTACGGTTCTGTGGAGGTCGCAGGCAGGGCAGATTTTGCCTTGCCCGGGTTAGGATCACTCCGCCGGCAAGGGGCCAACGCTTATCCCGTGAAAGGCGCTTCGGGCACGGCGGGAAGAGTTGCGGTTCCCGCTTTGACCATGTGTTCGGCCAGGTCCCAGTCATAGGGCTTGTTCACGTCGAAGCCCTCCGCGTCCCGGGTGAGGAAAGGCATCAGCACGGTGCCGGCGATGGTGCGGCCCTCGAACACCACGCGGCAGCGGGCGATCTCAAGGCTTGCGTTCTGGACGTAGACCTCCGGCAGAGACGGGTACTGGCTGCTGTGCCAGGGCTGATCGGCCGGGCCGATCGGCAACAGCGGGAGCATGCGCCGGCCGCGCACGACCCACATCTTGGCCGGGTGCTGGCTGCATTTCTCGACCGCTCTCAGCGAATCCACTCCGGCTTCGGCGCCGAACTCGGCCCAGGCGCGGCGGATGGTTTCCGGCAGGCGAAACGGGCTCGTGGGGCGCAGAATGCTGAAGCAGTCAAAGCGGCGGCCCTCGTCGGCCAGCCGTTTGAGCGTGTACTCCACCCACTCGATGTCCGGTGACGTGTCGCCGGAATAGGCGGCCGGGCGCAGGAAGGGCATCTCGGCGCCGTAGTGGCGGGCGACCTGCGCGTAGCGTTAGGAGTCGGTGGAAACGATGACCGCCGCGAAAACACCGCTCTGCCGCGCCGCCGAAATGCTGTAGGCGATCAGCGGGTGGCCGGCCAGGGGGCGGATGTTCTTGTCCGGGACGCGCTTCGAGCCGGAGCGCGCCGGGATGAGAGCCACGCAGGTGGGGGTCGATTCCATCTTCTCTTTCGCTTCCATGAAGACCAAGATTGTTTCCCGATAAAGCGGCGCCGAACTCGCCCGCTAAACCCGAAATCCCAAACACCAAACACCAAACACCAAACACCCAAATACCTGAATACCTAAAGCCCCTTCACGCCAAATCCGGATCGAACGTCATGACGATGTTTTTCAGGTTCGAATACACATCCAGCGCCTCGGTGCCGGGTTCGCGCGTGCCGTTGCCTGAAAATTTCACGCCGCCGAAGGGCATGTGAGGCTCGCTGCCGAAGGTGCCGGCGTTGACCACGGCCACGCCGGCCTGGACCCGGCGCGTGAACTCCAGCGCGCGGTGGACGCTGCGGGTGTGGATGCAGGCCGTCAGTCCGTAGGGGGACTGGTTGGACAAACGCAGGGCCTCGGCGAAGCCCGCGGTCCGGTACAGACAGGCGACGGGGCCGAACAGCTCGGACACGGAAATCTCGGCACCCGGGTCCGCGTTTTCGATGATCGTCGGCGCCAGGTAGTATCCGGCCGCACGGTCCGGGTCGTCCAGGCGATGGCCGCCGGTGAGGAGCTTTGCGCCGGACTGCCGGGCGCGCGACACGGCGGCCAGCATGTTGTCCAGCTGCTTCGCGTTGATGACCGGGCCGAGGTCTTCATCCGGGCCCGGGCCGACCTTCAGCTGCCGGGTGCGTTCAATCAGCATTTCCCGGAAGCGATCGTAGACGGCATCGAAAACAATGATGCGGCTGCCGGCGGCGCAGCGCTGTCCGGCGTTGCTGAACGCCGACAGGACCGTCCACTTGACCGCGGGCGCGAGGTCGGCGTCGTCGCAGACCACGAGCGGGTTCTTGCCTCCCAGCTCCAGGGAGACCCGGGCCAGCCGCGCGCCGGCGACGCGCGCGATCTCGCGGCCCACCGCCGTCGACCCGGTGAAGCTCACCACGGCGACGCGGGCGTCCGCGACCAGCGGTGCGCCGGCTTCCGCTCCGAGTCCCTGGACGATGTTCAGCACGCCCGGCGGCAGGCCGGCTTCATGGGCGATGCGGCCGAACCATCCGGCGGTCGCCGGGGCGTCTTCGGCCGCTTTGAGCACGGCCGTGTTGCCGCATACGAGCGCCGGAAACACTTTCCAGGCCACATTGGCGATCGGGGTGTTGGCGGCGATGATAAGACCGGCCACGCCCAGGGGCTCGCGCACGGTCATGGCCAGGCGGTGGGGGGTAGCGCTCGTCGTCGTGCGGCCGTAAAGCCGGCGGCCCTCGCCGGCCATGAACTCGCCCAGCGCGACGGCTCCGCCGGCTTCGGCCCGGGCGGCCGTGAACGACATCCCGGTTTCGGCGGAAACGATGGCGGCGATCTCATCCAGGTGTCGGCGGAGGGCGCGGGCGACGGCCATCAGCATCTCTCCGCGGAAAACCGGCGTTTGTTCCGACCAGCCCGGAAAGGCGTCCGCAGCCGCAGCGATCGCGTTGAGAACATCGGCCGCCCGTGAGCGCGCCGCCCGGCAGACCACCTCCCCGGAGGCGGGAGAGTGCTTCGCAAACGTTTCGCCCGCCGAGGCTTGCGCCTCGCGGCCGTCGATCCAGTTCAAAATGGTGCGTGGGATGTCAGGCTGGTTCATGGAGACATGCGCAGTTCACTTTAATTACTGCGGCGGTTAATAGGGTGAAAACCCAGTATCCCCCGTTGGGGCGGAGCGGGGTCGGCTCACGTTGGACCCGTTTAGTTGTCGGATTAATAACACCTAAAAAAATCAGCCGTCACGGCCGGCAGGCCGGGACGGCTGATTTTTTACCAGACCGTGAAGCCGCCGTCCACTTTCAGGTTGATCCCGGTCACGTAGGCGGATGCGGGCGAAGCGAGAAACAGCAGGGGGCCGCGCAGGTCCTCTGCGGTCGCCATGCGGCCGAGCGGCACGCGCGCGCAGAACTTGCGCTTGAAATTCTCGTCCTGGCCGCCCAGGACCCCGCCCGGGGAGAGCGCGTTGACGCGCACGCCGTGCGGAGCCAGATGGGCGGCGAGGTATTTGGTCAGGTTGACGGCGGCCGCCTTGGACGCGCCGTAGGCCGGCGGCTTGATGAACGGCGGGTCGCTGGCGATGTGATCGTAGAAGCGGGCGTCCGGCGAGACGCTGGCATAAAGCGAGCCGATGTTGATGATGGCCCCGCGGCGTTTTTTCGCCATGGCCGCACCGAACACCTGGGAAACCAGAAACAATCCGGCCGCGTTCACCTCGAGTATTCGCAGGTTGACTTCGAGCGGGATCTCCTCCAGACGGTAGCCTTTGCCGGAGGCCGCGGGCGGGGCATCGATTCCGGCGTTGTTGACGAGGATGGTCGGAGTGCCGAACAACTGCTCGCACCGGCTGAGCGCCGCTTCAAGCTCCGGGCGGCGGCAGACGTCCGCGAACGCCAGCGCCAGCCGCTCGGGTCCGAAGCGCTTCTGAACGAGTTGAAACTCAGGCGAGGCCGGCTGCCCGGGCCGATCCAGGGCCAGAACCCGCGCGCCGGCGGAAAGCAGCGTCTCCACCCAAATCGGGCCCAGTTTGCCGAGCGCGCCGGTGACAACGCCGACCTCGCCGGCGAGGTTGAAGATCTCCATCAGGCGACTTTTTTCCAGTTTTCGGCGCCGTTGAGCGCCTCGAAAGTGATGGCGTCGTCGGCCTTGAGCGCGGCGCGCGTCGTGCGGCCGATGACCTTCTCGATCTCGTAGGGCTGCAGCCCGCCGCCGGGCGACTTGATGGCAATGTCCTCCCGCCGGATCGCGTGGCCCGCCGGCAGGTCCCGCGCCGCCACCAGTTGCTTGCCCATCTTCACCATCGGGTTCACCTCGCTCGCATAGACGCGCTTGACCCCGTCGCCCATCGCGACCCGCACCCGCCGCAGGTCGCGCACCATCTTCTGAAACCCGATCGGCTCCAGGGAAAACGCGTGGTCGGTGCCCTTCCAGGTGTGGTTCAGCGTGAAGTGCTTCTCCACCACCCGCGCCCCCAGTATGTAGGCCGCCACCGCCATCGCAATCCCGTTGTCGTGCGAGGACAACCCCACCACCGCCTGCGGGAAACGCTCCCGGAACGTGGTGATCACCTTCAGGTTGAGCTCCTCGAACGCCGCCGGGTAGCCCGCCGTGCACTGCAGCAGGCACAGCTGCGGGTTGATCGACATGACGGCGTCGTAGGCCCGGTTCACGTCCTCCATCGCGCCGCCCCCCGTGCTCAGGATGATGGGCTTGCCCACCTTGGCCATGTGGGTCAAAAGCGGCGTGTTTTTGAGGTCCCCGGAGGCCACCTTGAAGGCCGGCATCTCCAGCTTGGCCAGAAAATCCACGCTGGGGAAATCGAAGGCCGTGGCGAACATCGTCACCCCGATCTCCTTGGCGTAGGCCATGAGCTCCCGGTACTCGCTCTCCCCGAACTCCAGCGCCTCCCGGTGCTCGCCGTAGGTCGCTCCGTAGCTGTTCTGGTTCTCGTAGGGCTTTTCGTAGCCGACCTTGGTGTAAAGGCTGCGGTTGTCGCGCTTTTGCAGCTTCACCGCGTCCGCACCGCACTCCTTGGCCACCTTGAACATCTCCATGCAGGTCTTCACCTTGCCCTGATGGTTGTGGCCGATCTCCGCGATGGAATAACAGTCCGTGCTGTCGTCGATCGCCTGACCGTTGATGACTAATTTTCGCATGGGTATTTCCTCCTTGGACGTAATTTCGAAGTATCGTTTTTCATTGCCGCTCATTTCCGCGGGCGGCGCTTTTCCCTCGCATCGCTTCGGCCGAGGGTCAGCGCCGGCCGGAGATTTTATCCCGGCGCGGGTCCTGCAACCCGGCGGGCTCCTTGATAAGGATCGGGGTTCCCTCCTTGAATTGATAGGCCCAGTCCGCGCATTCCAGCAAGGTCGGCTGGTGGGAGATCGCCAAGATGGTGACCTCCTGGCGCAGCTGCAGCAGGGTGGCGCATATTTCCTTTTCGGTCTTGGGGTCCAGCGCGGTGGTCGCCTCGTCCAGGATCAGCAGCCCGGGCCGTTTCACGAGGGCACGGGCGATCGCGATACGCTGCCGCTGGCCTCCAGATAACATGCCGCCCCGCTCTCCGACAACAGAAAAAACGCCCTGCGGCATGGCCTGCACGAATTCCCAGGCCCCGGCGGCCCGCAAGGCGCCGGCCACATCCTGCTCGCTGACCGTGTCTTGCCCCAAGCTGACGTTTTGAAACACGCTGTCGTTCAGCAGCAGGTTTTCCTGGGTCACGTAGCCGATCATCTGCCGCCAGCGGCGGATGTCGACCTGGGACATGGGCAGCGTGTCGATCCAGATTTCCCCCTGCTGCGGCCGCAGCAGGCCGATCAGGAGGTCGGCGATCGTTGTTTTCCCCGAGCCGGAAGGCCCGCACAACACGGTCAGGGATCGGGCGGGTATCTCGATCGACACATCGGTGAGCACGCGGCGCTCGTCGTAGGCGAAGCCGACGCCTTCCATGCGGATGGAGGATTTTAGCTCCGGCGCGGCGCTGCCGGTCAAGATTTCGCGGGCCTGGGCGGCGGTTTCGATTTTGCCGATGAGGGACCAGTAGGCGGCATCGTACTCCGCCAGGTTCGCGTATTCGTTTTGGATCTTTTGGACCTGTTTGAGGATTTTGCCGATGAAGAAGATCATGGCCATGATGGAGGTGATGGAGATGTTCCAGTAGGTGAGCGCTGCGTAGAGGCACAGCACCAGAAACGTCATGATGAGCGGCTCCTGGAAGGAGCCGAGCGCAGCCTTGCTGAGGACCTGCTTCTGAAGCGCCCGGTTCAAGCGTCGGGTGTGGTCGGTCAGCACGGCCCCCGCCGATTCTTCCCGGGCCATGGATTTCAGCGGTTTGATGGAAATGAGGATGTCGGTCATCTGGGCGACCAGGTCCTGCATGTGCGCGGTCTGCCGCCGGCCGGCCCGGCGCAGCCGCTGGATCAGGCGCCTCAGCACCACCAGAATGAAAAACCCGCCCCCGCAGGCCAGCAGGGTGGCCTGCCACGACACCAGAAACGCCAAAACCACGTATATCACGGATTCGATCACCATCGCGGCCATCTTGGCCCCGAAGTGAAAGGCGGTGGCGGCGCGGTGGGCCTCGAAGGCGATGCCGTTGGTCAGTTGGCCGATGGGCTGGCGGATAAAGTAGTCCCACCGGCTGGCAAAGAGCGACCGCAGCAGGGTCAGCCGCATCTCGGTGGCGATCAGCGCCACCGTGTAGCCGATCTGTCTGTTGGCGAAATACAGCAGAATGCATTTCAGGACGATACAGCCGATAAACAGCGACAGCAGCGCCACCACGGTGGTGCTCAGGCCGATGGCCGAGAGCACGCTCTGCACGGCCTGGTCCAGAGCCGAACCCAGCTCTGGCGAAACGCCGCCGCTGGCCTTGATTTTTTGGTTGAAGATGGTGTTCAGCAGCGGCAGCAGGGCGGAGATGCCCAGGCCCTCTGAAAGGCTGGCAAAGGAAATGCCCAAAAGGGTCAGAAGGGTCCGCCAAGGGTACTGGCGTGCAAGCTTGAGCAGGAGGTTCATTGAGTATGCGGCTTTATCGTTTCAGTGAGGCCGACCCGCCGCGGGGGTGGCGCCTCCGGTTGGAGTGAGCCTGCCGGCCGCCGTCTGCAGATCGGCAAACGCATCGCCGATTTTTTCGATTTGCTCCGGCGTATGACCTGCGCTGACGCTGCAGCGCAGGAGCGAACTGCCGTCCGGGGAGGCGGGCGGCAGCACGAGGTTGACGTAAACCCCGCGCTCGATCAACCCGGTCCAGCCGGCAAACGCCATCTCCCGCTGGTCGAATCGCACGGCGATGATGGGGCTCGGTTCAGGGCTCAGGTGAAGCCCCAGCGTCTTTAATCTTTCGTAGAGGCGGTGGGAGTTCTCCCACAGCCGTTGCCGCAACTGCGGCTGCGAGGCGAGGATCCGCAGGGCTGCGCGGGTGGAGGCGATGATGGAGGGCGACGAGGAGGCCGTAAAGACGTAAGGGCGGTTGGCGAAACGGATCAGGTCGAGTTCCGGGTGGTCGCTAGCGCAGTAGCCGCCGATCGCGCCCAGGCTCTTGCTGAAGGTGCCGATGATGAAGTCCACGTCGGCCTCGACCCCGGCCTCCTCCGCCATGCCGCGGCCGTTTTTGCCGAGCACCCCGAGGGAATGCGCCTCGTCGACCACGAGAAACGCGCCCGGGTAGCGGCGTTTCACCGCGGCGATGTCGGAAAGCGGCGCGCGGTCGCCGAGCATGCTGTAAATCCCCTCCACGACGATGAGGGTGTTTTCGATGCGGCTGCCCAATCGCCGCAGGCGCTTGTCCAGGTCGGCGGCGTCGTTGTGGCGGAAGCGGATGATTTCGGCGCCGCTCAGGCGGCAGCCGTCGTAGATGCTGGCGTGGCAGTCGCCGTCGATCACGAACACGTCCCCCGGGCCGGCCAGCGTGGAGAGCATGCCCAGGTTGGCCACGTAGCCGGTGGAAAAGACGATGACCCCCCGGCGGCCGAAGTAATCGGCGAGCTCCCGCTCGAGTTGGACGTGAGCCGCGTAGCTGCCGTTGGCCGCGCGCGATCCCGTGGTCCCCGTGCCCTGCGTGCGGACCGCATGGCAGGCGGCTTCGATGCAGTCGGGGTCGAAGGTGAGCCCCAGGTAGTTGTTCGTGCCGGCCAGGATGAGCGAACGGCCGTTGACCACCGCTTCGGTGGATGAGACGACCCGGTCCATCACCACGTTGATCGAGTGGATGCCGCTTTCGGCGAGGGCCCGGCGAACCGTCGCCAGTTGCTGGAATTTGTCGAAAATGGCCATGGTCAATTCTCTCCGAGGATGCGCTGCAGCTGAACCGTGAAGTCCCGGACCGTGCGGATGTCGGGCAGGATGTTCAACGGAACCGAAACGTCGAAGCGATCCTCCACCCGTTCGATGAGGGTCATCACCTTGAGCGAATCAAACTCAAGATCGGACACCAGATCGGTGTCCTCGCGAACCCCCCGGCCCTCCGGGGCCAGCGGTTTGACGAGCTCGATCACGAGCTGCAGAATACTGTCATAGGTGTGCATGGGCTATCCTTTGAGCCGTTTCTTGTATCGCACCGATGGGCCGGTTCAGGGGATGGCGTGAAGGCTCATGCCCCCGTGACCCATCGGCCGTCTTGGAGGCACCGCTGGGTCCGCTGCATTCCGTCTTTCAGGAGAACCTTTGGTTTCCAACCCGTTGCGTTCCGCAGCGGTGTGTCATCGCACACCCAGTCGGGGTGTGTCAACTCCCGAACCTTTCCGGGCGTCAGCATCGGGCGGTAGCCGAACACGTGCGCGGCCGCCAGGTTGGCGCCGGCGGCGATGTGGAGCAACCCGCGGGGGACCCTCAGCTGCCGGACGGGTTTTCCGACGATGCGCGATGTCGTGCGGATGAGATCCTCCCACGCGTATCCACCCGGCCGGCCGTCATGAATCTCGAACGGGCCGGTGGGCCAGTCCGCCATTTCCAGCAAGTGCCGGACGGCATCGGCCAGATCGTCGACATACAGCAAGGAGAAGCGCGAGGTCGCAGGGCCTAACACCGGCGCCCAGCCGCGCTGCATGCACCGGAGCAGGGGGCGGGTTTCGCGATCCCCCGGGCCGTATACCGCGGGGGGCCGCAAGACGGTCCACATGACTCCGGACGATCCGGACCGCAGCACCTCCTCGCCGGCGCGCTTGCTGGCACCATAGGCCGAGAGCTGCGGCGCGCGTGCCGCCAGGGAGGAGATCAACAAAAAACGCGGCAAAGGGAGCAGCTCTTTTGCTGCTTGCACCAGCCGCGCAACGCCTTCGACATTGACCTGGTTGAACTGGGCTGCCGATGCCCCCCGCACGGCCCCGGCGCAGTGCACGACCGCCGTCGCGCCAGCGACCAGGCGGTTCAGGCTCTGCGGGTCTTCAAGGGATCCCTGAAACCACCGCAGCCGGGGACTGGCATGGTTCGTCCGCGATGGCGGCGGAACCGAACGGCACAGCGCGTTTACGGCCCATCCGGCATCCAGCAGGTGCTTGAGCAGGGCGGCTCCGATGAACCCGGTTGCCCCGGTAAGGGCCAGCGTTCGGGGCATGGTGCCTTCATAGCACACCGGCGATCAGCCCTTTGTCGGTCCAAAGGGATGATCGCCGGCGAAATATATCTTCGATAGTCACTTGGAATCCTGCGCGAAGGGCAGCGCAAGCCAACCCGTGGTCCTCAGCCCGCCTTGCGCCGCTGGATGTAAAGCTCATCGGAGACCCCGGGCTGTTCGGTCTTCCCGTCTTCGACGCGCTGCAAGAAATCCTTCTTGGCGCCCGAGCGGGAGAGTTTGCCCGAAGTGGTCCGGGGGAGGGTGTTGCGGACCACCAGCTCGATGAAGCATTCGATGCCCAGATCCTGCCGGATGAGGGCCTGGATGCGGGTTGAGAGTTCGGTCCGCTTGACGAGGTTGGACTCCCGGCACTCGATCACCAGCACGGCCTTGTCCTCGCCATCGGGGGCTGTCACCGAAAACGCGGATGCATCCCCGGTTCTGATTTCCGGCTGGCTTTCGGCGATGTATTCCAGATCCTGCGGCCAGATGTTACGACCGTTGATGATGATCAGATCCTTCTGCCGTCCGGTGATGATAAGGCTTCCATCGACGATGTAAGCCAAATCCCCGGTGTTCAGCCACCCTTCCGGGGAGAGCACTTCACGGGTCAGGGCTTCTTCGCCGAAATACCCGGACATGACGCTGGGGCCTCGTACGAACAGGGTGCCCACGTGCCGCTCCGGCAGTGCTTGGCCGTCGCCGTTGCGGACTTCCACCTCAAAACCCGGCAGCGGGTAGCCGCAGGTGACGAAGTTTTTCGGCTTGGCGCAATGGCCCCGGGCGGTTGGGGCGGCCGGCTCGGCCCGCTGCACATCCGCCAGGAGTTCAGCGTCGACCGTGTCCAGTTGAATTCCCAGGTCCAGTTCCGAAAAACTGACCGCCAGCGAACACTCCGCCATGCCGTAGCAGGCGGCGAAGGCTTTCGGGTTAAAGCCGCTGGGAGCGAGCATGTCCGCAAACCGGGCCAAGGGCTCGGGGCGGATGGTTTCCGCGCCGACCCCGGCCAGGCGCCAGGAGGAGAGGTCGAACTGGCCGGCCGTGTCCTCGCGCAGCCGTTGAACGCAAAGCTCATAACCGAAGGGCGGGCCGAAGGAGACCGTGGCATGGTTTTGCGATATCAGCGAAAGCCACAGCCGCGGCCGCATGCCGAAATCCCTGGTTTTCAAGTAGTCCACCGAGACCTGGGAGGCCATCGGGGAGAGCACCAGGCCGACCAGCCCCATGTCGTGGTAGTACGGCAGCCAGGACATGCTGCGATCGCCGGGACGCGCCTTGACCCCGTCGCGGATGATGCTGGCCAGATTGCTCATCACGGTTCGCTGGGTGATCATGACCCCGCGCGGGAACCGCGTGCTGCCCGAAGTGTACTGGAGGTAGGCCAGTTCCTCCGGGCCCGATGGGAGAATCGGCGCGGTGGACCTCGGGAATTCCGAAAATTGCTCAGGGGTCCCGACGAACGCCAACGCCAGTCCCTCGGCGGCCTCGCTTAAAAATGATAAAAACATGCTCGGCGCGATGGCCACCTGGGCCTGGCAGTTCAGGAGCAGGCGCCGGAGTTGCGCAACATACGCCTTGTGGCCGCCCAAATGGATCGAGGCGGGCAAGGGCACCGGCACCATCCCGGCATACTGGCAGGCGTAGAAAAAGCGCAGAAAATCGGGGTAGGTCTCCGCGACCAGCGCCACCCGTGAACCGCGCTCCAGGTTCAACCCCATCAACTGACGGGCGATGTCGACCGCATCCTCCCGCAACACCGCGTAGGGTAGAACCGCTTCGATCTGCCCCCTTCCGTTGTAAAAATTCGCCCCCGTCCGGCCCCGTGCAGCGTAGTCCAGCGCATCCGCCAAACTGTCAAAATTCCCGGGTCTCAGAGGTAAATTATTCTCGGTCGGTGTCGCCTCCATAGTGATCCACTATCCTTTTAGGTTTCCATTCAGGACTTGCATTCCGTTTCGATCCAATCCGCGCCCCGTCGCTAACGATACAAAACCCCGGTTGGACTCTGATCGTCCACCGGAGCCGAAATCGGCGTGCTGAATTCGCTTAGATCTAACTCAATTGAATTTGAATGTCAAATCCCAGATTCTCTTCGCCCTTTCAAGCTGCGATTATATCCCGAGCACCTTGAAAACGCTAACAAAAAAAGCGAGGAACTAATAAACCATGTTTTTCCGAATTGCAAGGGATTGTTTGAAAAAATAAAATCAGCTTGAAAAAGAGATCGAGTTGTGAAAGAATCATTTTCCGCAATTGCCCGCAAAGTGCCGTCCAGAGCGGTTTTGCCGAGAGTATGTTTTTCAAGGGTCATTCGCCGGCCTTTCGGTTCAAACGGGTGAAAGCCCTCCCGGGGGGGCGGCACTACCTGTAGGGGGGCAAACCACTCGAGCCCCTGCCGGGAGCGTACAGGCCCCCTCGGCTGGCTCTCAGCGGGATCTGTTCTCCCCCGGGCGAGGATTCTGTTTCGGCCGTCACGCGGGGGTTGCCGGAAAAAAATCGGCATTTCAACCCGAGACGCTTGACGTGTCCCGATGCAAGCCAATAGTCTATCCTTATTAAATAGTCGCCTCAACCGCAACCACTATGACGCCCCCAACTAGCCAACCGTTTACAGCCGTGGTCCTGGCGGCCGACCGAACGGGTGAGGACCCGGTCGCGCGTGCGGCCGGAGTGGCCTGCAAGGCGCTCGCTCCGGTCGGCGGACGGCCCATGCTCTTCCGGGTAATGGATGCGCTGGAAGCGTCGAGCCGGGTCGACCGCTGTGTGGTTTGTGGACCGCCGGAAGCCATCGTCGAACGCGAGCCGCTGATCCGGCAACGCCTGGCCGCCCCCGGCGTGTCCTGGCTGCCCCCCGGGGCCACTCCCAGCACCAGCGCTCTGTCGGCGCTCGAGTCGATCGCCGAGGGGACGCCGGTGCTTCTGACGACGGCCGATCACGCCCTTCTGACACCGGCGATGGTCGATCATTTCGGCCGCGAGGCCTTCGCGGCCGGCGGCGACGTGGTGGCGGCCCTGGCCTCGCATGCCCGGGTCGTGGCCAAATACCCGGGGATGCGCCGCACCCGGACGCGGTTCAGCGACGGGGCGTTTTGCGGCTGCAACCTGTTTGCCTTCCTGACGCCCCGGAGCCGTGCCGCGGCGGATTTCTGGCGGCAAGTTGAAAACGAACGCAAGCGGCCGGTTAAAATGATCGGCCGCTTGGGCTGGGGGGTGGTGCTGCGCTATCTGCTGGGGCTTTTGTCCCTGAAGGATGCGGTGGGGCTCGTCTCCGAGCGCATGGGGCTCGAGGTCGGAGCGGTGATCCTGCCGTTTCCGGAAGCGGCCGTCGACGTCGATTCGGTCAGCGACTGGCATTTTGCCGAAGCCATCGCCGCCGGGGCCGGGCGTTGAAAGCGCCCCCGGGGGTAAACCGTTGATCCTGCGACGCTACATCATTACGGAGATCCTGAAGCCCGCGGCGGCCATCCTCATCGTGCTGGTCATCATTTTCGCGAGCTACTGCGCCGTCACCTACCTGGCCCAGGCCGTCGCCGGCTCGCTCCCGCCGGGCACGGTGGGGATGCTGATCCTGCTGCGGATCGGAATGGCGCTGGAAATCCTGTTGCCGACCACCTTCTACCTTTCGGTCATCATTGCCCTGGGCCGGCTCTACAAGGATTCGGAGATGACCGCCCTTTCCGCCTGCGGCGTGGGCATCACGGACGTGTTGAAACCGGTCTTCCTGCTCTCTCTGCCGCTGGCCGCCCTGGCGGGTTGCGCCTCGCTTTACATCCGCCCGGAGGCCTACGAAAAGATCTACCAGGTCCAGGATCAGGCCCAGGCGCAATTCGACATCTCGCGGCTGGGGGCCGATCATTTTCTCGACATCCAAAACGGCAAGTACGTTTTTTTTGCCGAAGGCGTGGGGAATAAAAAGGAAGGGGCGCAGCAGGTGTTCATCCGGATCGAGGAGGGCGCCAACCGTCAGGTGATTCAGGCGCAGCAGATGGTCCAGGGCGAAGCCGCGAGCGATGGGCAGCGCGCGCTCTATTTTCGCAAAGGGATGCTCTACGAGTTTCCGGTCAGCGGCCCGGGCGGCAAGATCACGCAATTCGACCAGGCGGAATACCCCATGCCGGTGGACAACACCACCCGCTATCGGCGCAAATCCGCCTCCACGCTGCAACTCATCGGCTCCGCGCGCCGGAAGATATCGCCGAGCTTCAGTGGCGGCTCTCC
>CAZLSV010000021.1:53891-69403 GCA_964562235.1 uncultured Desulfatibacillum sp. | reverse complement strand
AGGCCGGGAGCCGCTCCCACTGGAAAAAATGCCAACTTGCTGGGAGGGATCGTTATACTTAAACCGCCGGGCGGCCACGTAACCGTCCGGGGTATCCGCCGGATCTATGAAACAGGCGGATCGCCGATGCCGCCAACGCCTTCAAAAAGACAGGTGCCTCATCAATGGGGTTGCAAACCGGTCGGCAGCGGCAGTTCCGGGGCGCCCGGCATCAACGCAGAATGGAGCTTTTCAGGAGGTAAATGGGTGTGGTTGGAGGAAAGGCGGGCCTGGTCTCCGGCGCCACCGCACCGCCGGCAGCGCCGGCGGCATATAGGGTGTTGTCCTGTTGGTCCAGGGCAAGCGGAGCGGGCGGGTATGAGGTCCGGAGAAATCCCGCGGGTCTGAATTTATCGTTGCGGTCGCTCTTGCAGCAGGTCTCCCCGGCATCACCAACAGTGGTGGGCGCCGCCGGGAAGTCCGGGGGAGTCGCATGGGGAATGCCGCACGGGAGCTGGTCTTTCGGGCATTGGCCGTCGCCGGCAACGGTGGCCATGTCGTAGAATGCGATGCCGGCCTCCGGCGTCTTGGCGCAGCACTGCGACGCCGCATTTGCGATTCCGGAGACAAAGATCACGGCAATGAGAACCGCCGTGATCATTCGGTTCATATTCTGGGGCCGCCTGTGCAAGGGTCATCCTTTTTGTTTAGCCGAAGTTTTGCCACAATGTGGTGCTGTTGTCAATTTCAAAATCATCCCGGTGGAAAACGGCCGGACGGGAACCTGCAGCATCCCGGATAGGGATGAGGGTTTCCCGGCATCCCTGCCGCGACCATGAGCCGCTCGCCCCCTTCAACAGCCTACACAAACAACCCCGCGCAGTGCCCGGAGGCCCAGGCCCACTGAAAATTGAAGCCACCCAGCCAGCCGGTCACGTCGAGGACCTCCCCGACGAAATAAAGCCCGGGGACCTTGCGCGACTCGAAGGTTTTAGAGGAGAGCTCACGGGTGTCGACCCCGCCCCGCGTGACTTCGGCCTTGCCGTAGCCCTCTGTTCCCCGGGGCAGGATCCGCCAGTGATGAAAGATGCGGGCGAGCGCCTCCCCGTCCCGTTCGTTAAGCTGCTGAACGGGGCGGTTTTGCCCGTGCAACTCCAGGAAGCGATGGGCCAGGCGTTCGGGAAGGTGCTCTCTTAGCAGGGTTTTGAGTTCGGCCTTCGGCCGCTCGGATTTCCATTTCAAAATGGCCTCGTCCAGGCGCAGGTGCGGCAGCAGGTCGAGAGTGACCGGCTCTCCCGGGCTCCAGTAACTGGAGAGCTGCAGGATGGCGGGACCGCTCAAGCCTTTGTGCGTGAACAAAACGGAATCGGTGAAAGCGGCCTTGCCGGTCGCGGCCGCAGCGGTGACGGATATCCCCGCCAGGCTCGCGTAGCGTTTGGCGTCCGCGGGCTGGTAGGAGAGCGGCACCAGCGCGGGTTTGCAGGCCACGACCGCCAGACCGAACTGCCTCGCGATTTCATAGCCGAAGCCCGTGGCGCCCGTTTCCGGGTAGGAGAGGCCGCCGGTCGCAACGACCAGCGAGGGCGCGGTGTACGTGGCCGAGTCCGTCCGGACGATGAAGAGATCTCTCTTCTCAACGCGCTTGACGGCGCAGCCGGTCTTGACGATGGCGCCCCCCTCCCGGCACTCGGCAAGCAGCAGCTCGACGATCCGACGGGCCCGGTCGTCGCAGAAAAGCTGGCCGGGCGCTTTTTCATGGTAGGCGATGCCGTGTTTCTCGACCAGCCGGAGAAAGTCAAGCGGCGTGAACCGGCTGAGGGCGGATTTGCAGAAGTGCGGGTTGTCGGAGAGATAGTTTTTGGATTCGGCCCGGAGGTGGGTGAAGTTGCAGCGCCCGCCGCCGGAGATCAGAATCTTTTGGCCGGGCCGGGGGCCGCCTTCCAGCACCAGCACTCTCCGGCCGCGCTGCCCGGCCGTCCGGCCGCACATCAACCCCGCCGCGCCGGCGCCGATGATCACGGCGTCAAATGAGGTTTCAGTCGACATTTCGTTTAGGAACGTCCAAGGGAATATAGATCCTTCCGGCGGAGCAACTTCGCGGGTCCTGCTTACAGGTTTGACAACGACAATTAAAACATGATGGGATGATTCTTGCAATCCCATCGTGTGTGGCCTAAACTTTCAAAAGTTCCCATGGAGCCTCCTCGTTTCGCTGGAATTTGAGCGGTTCACGCTTGAGGAGGCTTCCGTTTTTTCCCGGATCTGTCAAAATCCGGGAGTCCGCCGGCAGCGCCGGCGGCTTGCCTATAGGAAGTTCGGCCCGGCACGATCGGCGGGCCGGCGGCGGGTGCGTATGACTTCGGAGTCCAGTGCCATCAACAAACTGTTGCAGGCCATACCGATTCCACGCGTCGGGCGGGTTCGCCAGACCTTCGAGCGACCGGTCCTGGCCGATGTCGAAGCGGTGCTGCGCGAGCGCCTGCTGCACTCCCCGGCGCTGGAGGCGATTCAGCCCGGCATGAGCCTTGCCGTGGGGGTCGGCAGCCGGGGGGTTGCCAACCAGCCCCTGATCGTGCGGACGCTTATCGAGCGCCTCAAGGCCAAGGGAGCCAAACCGTTCATCTTCCCCACCATGGGCAGCCACGGCGGGGCGACGGCCGATGGCCAGCAGGCCCTGCTGGCCCGGATGGGCATCACCGAGGCGGCGACGGGAGCCCCGATCCGCGCCACCATGGAGGTGGTCGACGTGGGGAGGGCCGAAAACGGGTTGACGACCTGGTTCGACGCCTACGCGGCCGCGGCCGACCGAATCGTGCTGGTCAACCGAATCAAGCCGCATGTCTCGTTCCGGGGCGCGTACGAGAGCGGGCTGATGAAGATGATCGCCATCGGCCTCGGCAAGCAGAAAGGGGCCGAGGCCTGCCACCGGCTGGGCATGGAGCGGATTCTGGGCAACATCGTGGCGATCGGCCGGGCCGCCCTGGCGACCGGCAAGATCCTGTTCGGCGTCGCCTTGCTGGAGAACGCCTATCACGAAACCTGCCGAATCGAGGTCATCCCCGGCCAGCGTATCGAGCAGGAGGAGATCGCGCTCCAGGCGCAAGCCAAGCGTCTCGAGCCGCGGATCCCGTTCGACCGACTGGACGTGCTCGTCATCGACGAAATCGGCAAGAACATCTCCGGGAATGGTTTCGACAACAACGTGGTCGGCCGCTACCACCTGCCGCACATGAAGTCCGAGGGCCCGTTTATCACCCGGATCGTGGGCTTGGACATCACGGAGGCCTCGCACGGCAACGGCAACGGGCTGGGGATTTTGGACTTCACGACCGATCGCGCCTACCGGAAATTTGATTTTGAAGAGACCTATCCCAACTCGCTGACCTCGGCGGTTCCGGTTAGCGTCAGAATCCCGATGGTGCTCAAAACCGACCGGCTCGCCATTCAGGCGGCGATCAAGACCTGCCACATCGCCGACTACCGCGATGTGCGGCTGGGGCGCATCAAAAACACCCTCGAAGCCCATCGAATGGAAATCTCGGAGAACCTGTTCGCCGAAGCGCGCGCCAATCCCAAACTGGAAATTCTGTCGGACGCTTACGATTGGGATTTCCAAGCGGGTGGGAATCTCTGGTAGAACAAACCCGGATATTGCCTTGCGAAGGGCTCAAGGATTCTTAGGCGATCGGCATCGCCGGCCACGATGCCGCGATCTTGGTTTCCCTGCGAGAAAACGAGGTACAAGGCCCTCTCAAACCCGATCCGCCATGCCCTTGCCATGATGGCTCAATACCGATGGTGGTAAAACAAAATCAATATAATTCATAAAACAAGGTGTGACCCCATTTGTTCATGCGTGCGATGGCCTGCATGAGACCGTGGCCCCGCATCGGCTTGTCGATATACATGGTGTGGAGCGAAGGGGAACCCAATTGGGATCGACAACCAAATGGTTGGGTTAAAATCTTTTCTTTCGTTTCAGATTTCAACTTTGGCGGTTTGGGTCTTTGAGCCAAGCAGGATTGGCAAAACGTTCGATTGGTTTGGTTTAGTTGGAGCGCTTTTATCAGCCGGCCCGCAGGACGACTTTCACCCGCGCAAGGATTTTGCAGGCGTTGAGGTCGGTTTCAGCAAACTCCAGCCACCGGGCCACTGCCGGTTTCATATCAAGGGCAGCCCCTTCTCCTGCACTTCTCGTGAAAACCCGCTGTCCATTTCGATGAGTTACAAGCCAAAATTCAAAACAGCGCCTTGCGGCTGCAGCCACCTCGACGCGTGAAATGTCCGGGCTAATGATTGTTCGCGTCGGCGAAGTACTTGATCATCATCTCGCCCAGCTCCTTGGAGCGCTGGGTGGCGGCCTCCACGGCGTTGATGAGCGTCGTGCGCAGCCCGCCCTTTTCGAGCGTGTGGATGCCGGCGATGGCCGTGCCCCCCGGGGAGGTCACGCGGTCCTTCAGCTGGCCGGGGTGTTCGCCCGTTTCCATCAGCATCTTGGCCGCCCCCATGACGGTCTGCGCCGCGAGGAACTGGGCGTCCTTGCGGGCGAGCCCCATCTTCACCCCGGCGTCGGCCAGGGCATCGACGATGATGAAGATGTAGGCCGGCCCGCTGCCGCTCAGCCCCGTGATGGCGTCCATCAGGTAGTTCTCGCGCAGGAAGACGGCCTTGCCCACGGAGTTGAAGATCGCCATGGCGAGCTCGATGTCTTCTTTTCCGGCGTGCTTGCCGGCCGAGAGCGCCGTGGCGGATTCCTTGACCAGCGCGGCGATGTTGGGCATGACCCGGATCAGGCGCAGCTCCTTTTGCAGCAGGGATTCGATCGCCCGCAGCGGCACCCCGGCGGCGATGGAGATGATCAGCTTGGACATGTCCAGAAGCTCCGCTGTCTCCTTGAGCACCTCGGCCATGAGCTGGGGTTTGACCGCGTATATGACGACCTCGGAGGCCGCCACCGCCTCCAGGTTGTCGGTCGTCGTGCGCACGCCGTAGCGCTCGCGCATCTCCGCCAGCCGCTCCTCGCGAATGTCCGTGCAGATGATCTCTTCCGCCCGGGCCGAGCCGGAGTTCACCAGCCCGCTCACCAGGGCCTCCCCCATATTGCCGGTGCCCAACATCGCCAGTTTTTTCCCGATTCCCATGTCCTCGTGTCTCCCTTGCTGATGCGTTGCGTTGGTCGATAGTTATTAAGGCAGCATAATAATTATGGACACGGCAGCCCCCCCCCTCCCCAACCCTCTCCCCCCAGGACTGTATAGACCGGGGTCAAGGGTAACAACCGTTCGGGGAGAGGGGGTCGCTCTCGGTCCATACTATTTCGAGACGATTAAATCCCCCTGACCCCCTTTGCCAAAGGGGGAAAAGGGGAGGAATGCCGGCGGCGGATTCCAAAGCCGCGGCGCCCGGCCCTCCGGGGCCCGGGGTGGTGATCTTTTCGAAAATGCGCCGCAAGCGGATGTTTCTACAAACCGCGAGCCCTATTCGTCAAGCGGTTTTCGCTTGACACGGGCCGGAGCCGTGGGATACAAATGGTCTAACCATTATAAAACGCGCTTTTCACGGACGGCCCGCACCCCATGTTCCAGACCGCCAAACCCACCAAGATCTTCCAGGACGTCGTGGTTCAGATCGAGGAGGCCATCCTGACCGGCCGCATCAAGACCGGCCAGACCCTGCCCTCCGAGCGGGAGCTCAAGGAGACGTTTCAGATCAGCCGCGGCACGCTGCGCGAAGCCCTGCGGGTGCTGGAGCAGAAGGGGCTGATCGAAATCCGGCTGGGCGTGGGCGGCGGCTCCGTGGTCCGGGCCGTGGATGCCGGGCGGGTCACCGAGAGCCTGGGGCTGCTCATCCGCTCGCGCAAGGTTTCCCTGCTGCACCTGGCCGAATTCCGCGAGGCCGTGGAGGGCAGCATCGCCGCGCAGGCGGCCGAGCGCCGCAGTGCACTCGACGTCCGGAAGTTGAAGGATCTGATCGATGTCGCCCGCGCCTGCCTGGAGAACGGCCGCCGGGGGCGCGACGAATTCCTGGAAGTGGACAAGCAGATCCACATGACCATCGCCGCCACCACCCGCAACCCCATCTACCAAAGTGTGCTCACCTCCATCCACGACAACATCCACCGCTACTACGACCGCTTCCTGTCGATGGACGATCGCGAAATCCTGGAGAACTTCAGCGACCTTTGCGAGCTGATCGATGCCATCGACAGAGGGTCGGCCGAGGACGCCCGACGGCTGGCCCGCGAACATGTGCGGCGCTTCAACGGTTACATGCAGCGCCGCGCCCGGAAGGAGCCGGCCGGCACGGCCGCTTCGCCCCGGCGCAAAGCCCCCGCGCCGAAAAGCGCGGCCCAAAGGAAACGATGAACCGGATGCGCATCCGCAAACACCCCATTTTAACCATCCCTGAAAAGGAGGCGATCGCCTTCACCTGGAACGCGGCCCCCCTTTCCGGCTTCGACGGCGAGATGATCTCCTCGGCCCTGATCGCCAACGGCGTGCAGATCTTCGGCCACCACCCCAAGGACGGCAGCCCCCAGGGCCTCTTCTGCGCCAACGGCCAGTGCTCCCAGTGCCTGGTCATCGCCGACGGACGACCGGTGAAGGCCTGCATGACGCCGCTGCAGCCCGGCATGGCGGTTGAGAGCGTGGAGGGCCTGCCCCGGCTGCCGGAGGAAGACGGCCCGGCTACGACCGCGCCGGTCGAGGCGGTCGCCATCGACGTGCTCATCGTCGGCGGCGGCCCGGCCGGTCTGTCGGCGGCGATCGAGCTCGGCAAGCTCGGGGTGCGCACCCTGGTGGTCGACGACAAGGACCGTCTGGGCGGCAAGCTCGTGCTCCAGACCCACAAGTTCTTCGGCTCGGTGGAGGACTCCTACGCCGGGACGCGCGGCTTCGAGATCGGCGAGATCCTCGCCGCGGAGATCGCCCGGCACCCCTCGGTGCAAGTCTGGCTGAACACCACCGCCGTGGCCGTGTTCGCGGACCGGATCGTCGGCGTGGTGCGCGACGGCCGCTACCTCACGGTCAAGCCGGCCAAGATCCTCGCGGCCACCGGCGCCCGCGAAAAAATGCTCTCCTTCCCCGGCAACACCCTTCCCGGGGTCTACGGGGCCGGGGCCTTCCAGACGCTCGTCAACCGCGACCTGGTGAAGTCTTCCGAGCGGGTGCTGATCGTCGGCGGCGGCAACGTGGGGCTGATCGCCGGCTACCACGCCATCCAGGCCGGGATCGAGGTCGTCGCCCTGATCGAAGCCCTGCCCCGGGTCGGCGGCTACAAGGTCCACGCCGACAAGCTCGCGCGCCTGGGGGTGCCCATCTTCACCCGCCACACCATCGTCTGCGCGGCCGGCGCCGACCGCGTGGCCTCGGCCACCATCGCCGAGCTCGACGACAAATGGAACGTGAAGCCCGGCACCGAAAAGTGCTTTGCCGTGGACACGGTGCTCATCGCCGTCGGCCTCTCGGAGGTGAACGAGTTTTACCTCAAGGCCAAGCAGTTCGGCATGGATGCCTTCCACGCCGGCGACGCCCAGGAGATCGCCGAGGCCTCGGCGGCCATGTTCACGGGCAAAATCGAGGGCCTGAAGATCGCCAAGTCCCTGGGGGCCTACGCCGGGGAAATCCCGCGGGAGTGGGAGGAGAAGGCTACCGTGCTCAAGTCGCGGCCCGGCGCCGTGGTGCGCCGCGAAGCCCCCGCGAAGGAGGAGGGTATCTTCCCGGTCTTTCATTGCGCCCAGGAGGTGCCCTGCAACCCCTGCACCTCGGTCTGCCCGCAGCACGCCATTCGCACCGAAAACGACACGATCACGGGCCTGCCCTATTTCATCGACGAGGAGCCCTGCACCGGCTGCGCCGGCTGTGTGGCGGTCTGCCCGGGGCTGGCGGTCACGCTCGTCGACTATCGCAAGGACCCCGAGCACCCACTGGTCGTTCTGCCCTACGAGGTCTGGCGCGAAAAAGTGGAGGTCGGCCGGAAGGTGCCGGTCACCGACGTGGACGGCGCCATCCTGGGCTATTACGAGGTGGTCAAGATCAAGACCCGCAAGAAACACCCCGGCACCCTCATGGTCCACATCCGGGTCGACCGGCCGGTGGCCAAGCGCGCCGTCGGGATCTGGGTGCAGGAGCGCCCGGTCGACCCGATGACCGTGTACGAGAAGGCCCCGCCGCCGGATGAGGCCATCGTATGCCGCTGCGAGCGCATCACCGCAGGCGAAATCCGGGCCGCCATCCGCTCGGGCGTCCGGGACCTGAACCAGCTCAAGGCCCTCACGCGCGTCGGCATGGGGGCCTGCGGCTCCAAGACCTGCCGGCCCATGGTCTGGCGCATGTTCAAGGAGGAGGGCGTCGACCTGGGCACGGTCACCGACCGGGTGGACCGCCCGCTTTTCGTGGAAGTGCCCATCGGCGCCTTCGCCGGCATCCCGGAGGGCCCCCATGAATAAAACCTATGACGCGATCGTGGTGGGCGCCGGCTCGGTCGGGATGCCGACCGCCATGGCCCTGGGCGAAAAGGGGCTGCGCACCCTCGTCGTCGACCTGCACCCCTCCCCGGGCCAGGGCGAGAACAAGCACGCCATCGGCGGGGTGCGGGCGACGCATTCGGCCGCCGGCAAGATCCTGACCTGCCTGCGTTCGCTGCAAATCCTCTCGGCCTGGAAGCAGGTGCACGGGGACGACATCGAGTGGCTGCAGGGCGGCTACCTTTACCCGGTCTACCGGCAGGCCGATGCGGACATGCTGAAGAGCCTGCTGCCGCTGCAGAAATCCTACGGCTGCAAGATCGATTTCGCGGGGCCGCGGGAGGTCGGCGCCATCGTCCCCGGGATCGACCCCGACGGCCTGCTCGGCGGCACCTTCGCCCCGGAGGACGGCTCCATCTCGCCGCTGCTGGTGGCCAACGCCTATTACCGCCGGGCCCTGCGCCTGGGGGTCGAGTTCCGGTTCAAGGAGAAGATCACCCGGGTTCTCGTGGACGGCGGCCGCGCTGTCGGGGTCGAAACCGACCGCGGCCGGCACCAGGCCCCGGTGGTGGTGGACGCCGCCGGCCCGCTGTCGGCGCCCTTGTGCGAAACGGCCGGGGTTCGCATTCCCGTGGTCCCGGACTGCCACGAGGCCGCCATCACCGAGCCCGTGCAGCCGTTTTTCCAGTGCATGGTGGTGGATGTCCGGCCGGCGCCGGGATCCAAAAACTTCTACTTCTACCAGAACCCGCACGGCCAGGTCGTTTTCTGCATCACGCCGGAGCCGCCCATCGTCGGGACCGACAAGCGCGAGACCTCGGCTTTTCTGCCCCAGATCTGCACCCGGCTGGTCGGTCTTCTGCCGCGCTTGAAAAACCTGAGGGTCCGCAGGACCTGGCGCGGGCTCTACCCCATGACCCCGGACGGATCGCCGATCGTGGGCTGGAACCGCGTGGTGCCGGGGCTGTTACACGCCACAGGCATGTGCGGCCAGGGGCTGATGCTCGGCACCGGCGTGGGCGAGCTCGTGGCGCGCATGACCACCGGCGCCGCCACCGCCGAGGACGAGATCATCCTCAGGGAGTTCTCGCCCTACCGGAAGTTCAAGGGAATGGAGAAGCTGAAATAGAATTCGGAAGGGTATTGAGGTATTTTGGCATTTGGGTGTTTGACCAAACCCCAAAACAACTGAACACCTAAACACCTCGCGCGAAGCGCGACCCAAGGAGAAAACCATGTCCGGCCATGATCTGAAGCTTGTCAAAACCTTCGACTACCAGCGCCCCCCGATCGAGCGGGGCTACGCCAACCAGACGCTCCACCTGAACCTATCGAGCCTGGAGATCGCCGCCCGGCCGGTCACGGCGCAGATGAAGGAGCTTTTCATCGGCGGCAAGGGCTTCGACATCTGGCTGCTGTGGAACGCCGTGAAACCGACGACCCGCTGGAACGACCCCGAAAACGCCGTCTGCATCGCGTGCGGCCCCCTGGGCGGGACCCCCGCCTACCCCGGCTCCGGCAAGAGCATCGCGGCCACCATCTCGCCCCTGACCGGCGCGATGATCGACTCCAACGTGGGCGGGTATTTCGGGCCCTACCTCAAGTTTTCAGGCTTCGACGCGCTGGAAATTCAGGGCCGGTACGACGGCGAGCTCGTCGTTTACGTGGACGGCATCGACCAGACGGTGCAGATCTTCTCCGCCACGGGCCTGCCTGACGACGCCTACCACCTCTCCGAGGTGCTGACCGACCACTTCGCCCAGGGCAAGCCGCGCAACATCTCGGTGGTCTCGGCCGGCCCCGGAGCCAGGAACACCTTCTTCGGCTGCCTCAACTTCAGCTGGTACGACCCCAAGCGCAAGCGCGCCCGCTACAAGCAGGCCGGCCGCGGCGGGGTCGGCACCGTCTTCGCCCACAAGGGCCTCAAGGCCCTGGTCGCCCGCTGGGACTCCGGAATTTCCGTCGACACCAACAGTCCGGCGGACCGGGAGCGGCTGAAGAAGGTCGCCAAGCTGCATTCGCGGGAGATCGTCGAGCTCGACCCCAAGCAGAACGAAATGGCGGTCATCGGCACCACCCACATCGTCACCATCATGGACGACCACGACCTGCTGCCGACCCACAACTTCCGCTTCGGGAAGCACCGGGAAACCCACAACCTCGGCCAGGCCGTTTTCCGGCGGCTGTTCGACCCCGGCTACGACGGCTGCTGGATGGGCTGCACCGTGGCCTGCTCCCACGGGGTTCGGGACTTCACGCCGATGAGCGGCCCCTACCGCGGCCGCAAGGTGTTCGTCGACGGTCCCGAGTACGAAACCGTCGCGGGCTGCGGCTCGCTGCTCGGCATCTTCGACCCCCACACCGTGATCGAGCTGAACTTCTACTGCGACGCCTACGGCCTGGACACCATCTCGGTCGGAACGGCGACCGCCTTTGCCATGGAGTGCTTCGAGCTCGGGCTGATCGACACCCGGCACACGGGGGGCCTTGAGCTTTATTTCGGAAACCGCGCCGCCGCCCTCGAGATCGTGCACCAGATGGCCCGGGGCGAGGGCTTCGGCCGGATCGTCGGGCAGGGAGTGCGCCGGATGAAGCGCGTGTTCGCCGAGGAGTTCGGCGCCGAGCCGAAAATCATGGCCGACATCGGCATGGAGTCCAAGGGGCTGGAGTTCTCCGAATACATGACCAAGGAGTCCCTCGCCCAGCAGGGCGGCTACGGCCTGGCGCTCAAGGGCCCCCAGCACGACGAGGCCTGGCTGATCTTCCTCGACATGGTGCACAACTTCATGCCGACCTTCGAGCAGAAGGCCGAGGCCCTGCACTGGTTTCCCATGTTCCGCACCTGGTTTTCGCTCTGCGGCCTGTGCAAGCTGCCCTGGAACGACGTCATCCCCGAGGACAACAAGGACACCCCCGAGCCCGCCAAGGTGATGAAGCACGTCGGCTGGTACGCCGAGTACTTCAGCTCCGTCACGGGCCGGGAGTCCGGGCCGGAGGAGCTCATCCGCATGAGCGAGGCGGTGTACAACTTCCAGCGCATTTTCAACCTGCGCATGGGCTTCGGCCGCCGGGAGCACGACACCCTCCCCTATCGGGCCGTCGGGCCGGTGACCGAACTCGAGTACGAATCCCGCGCCGAGCGCTACGACAAGCAACTCACGGACACCTGCAAGATCGACATCGCCGGCAAGAGCACGGCGGAGAAAGTGGCGCTGCTGCGGAAATACCGGGAGCAGCAGTACGAAACGCTCAAAGACGCCGTCTACCAGCGCCGCGGCTGGACCCCGGACGGGATCCCCACCCTTGCCACCGTCAAGCGCCTCGGCATCGATTTGCCGGAGGTGGTGGCCCTGCTCAAGGCCAACGGGGTGATGGCGTGATCCGGCTGGCCGGCAAGGAGCATCCCTGGCGCCGGGGAATGACGGTGGCGGACCTGCTGCGGGAATCCGGCGACCCGCAGGACTACCCCGTGGTGCGCATCAACGACGAATACGTGTCCCGGCCGAACTTTGCCGCAACAACCATCCCGGACAACGCCGAGGTCTTCCTGATCCCCATGATCGCCGGCGGGTGATCGGGTATTTGGGTATTTGGGTATTTGGGTGTCTGGGTGTTTGGGTGTTTGGGTGTTTGGAGTTTTTGGAGTTTTTGCGCTCTCCCAAACACCTGGGAACCTGAACACCCAAACCCCTTCCCTCCATTTGCAATCACCGGAAATTCATGGTATTTTTTGTCATTCTACCGGATGAACCCATAGGCCCTTCCACCGGCGCCTTCGGCTTTCTTCTCAAGTAATTACAGGCGACGGCCGAAATAACCCACAGCGTGGCTTGATGGCCGCGAGGAGCGGGGCCGAGGCTCCTCGGGCGATCGCTGCGATCAGCCAGGCGCCCACTGCTGAAACGGGAGGCAGAGGCCGGTTCATCCATCAACCCGGCTCTGCAACCACAGGTGGGAAACGCCATGTTTATCGTCAGCAATTTTCTGATCGCGGTGGCCAAGATTCTGAGCTTGGCCCTGAACGCTTTTCTGTGGATCGTCATCGCCCGCGCGGTGCTCTCGTGGGTGAACCCCGATCCGTACAACCCTATCGTCCGGTTCATTCACAACACGACGGAACCGGTGCTTTACCAGATCCGCCGGCGGCTGCCGGTGGTCTTCGGCGGAGTCGACCTGGCCCCGATCGTCGTCATCATGGCGATCATGTTTCTGGAGCACTTTGTCGTAGCAAGCCTTGTTGAAATCGCCGCCGGCATGCGGTAGCCCGCCGCAGAGGAGAATCCACACATGGCGCTCACGCCCCTTGACATCCAGCAGCAACGCTTCCGGACCGGGTTTCGCGGGTACGACCCCAAAGAGGTCGAAGCCTTTCTCGAACAGGCGGCCAACGCCTGCGAAGACCTGCAGCGCGAGAACCTTCGCCTGACCGACGAGGTGAAAAAGATGCAGGCCGTGAAAGGGGAGTACAAGCGACGCGAGGGCACCTTCAAGCGCGCCCTGCTGCAATCCCAGAAGGTCCTGGATCAAATGCAGGAAAACGCCCGCCGACAGGCGGACGCCATCGTGGCCGAGGCCCAAGCCAAGGCCAGCCAGCTGCTGCAGCAGGCCCAGAACCGGGCGGCCCAGCTCCAGGAATCCATCGCCGACCTGAAGCGGCAGCGGATACAGGTCGAAGCGGAAATAACGTTCGTGATCGAGTCTCACCGCCGGCTGCTGGAGGCCGGGCGTGAAGCCACCCGGGAGCCCGACCGGCAGGACGAAAAGCTCAAGATTTTGAAATCATCCAAATAAGCCGACGGCGGCCGAAACCGGTGGGCGGCCGCCCGTACCTGGAACCGAGGAAATTTCATGGCGAAGATCGACGCGTTTTTCAAGCTGATGCACGAGCAGGGCGCATCGGACCTGCACCTGGTGGCCGGGCAGCCCCCGGCGCTGCGCATCCGGGGCGAAGTCGAACGGGTCAAATACAAGGTGCTGACGAGCGACGACCTGCGCGCCATGCTCTATGAGATCACCGCGGAGCACAAGATCAAGGTCTTCGAGGAGACCGGCGACGTGGATTTCGGCTACGAGATCCCGGGTCTTGCCCGCTACCGCGCGAACTACTTCATGCAGAAAAACGGGGTGGGCGCGGTGTTCCGGGAAATCCCCAACACCATCATGACCGCCGAGCAGCTCGGCCTGCCGCCGGTGGTGTCCAAACTGGCCATGCTGCCGCGCGGCCTGATCCTGGTGACGGGGCCCACCGGCAGCGGCAAGTCCACGACGCTCGCCTCCGTCGTCGATGTGGCCAACCGCAACCGCAAGGACCACATCATCACCGTCGAGGACCCTATCGAGTTCGTCCACCAGAGCCAAGGCTGCATCATCAACCAGCGCGAGGTCGGCCTCCACACCAAGAGCTTCTCCGCCGCCCTCCGAGGGGCGCTGCGCGAGGACCCGGACATCATTCTGGTCGGCGAAATGCGCGATCTCGAGACGATCTCCCTGGCGGTTGAAGCGGCCACCACCGGCCACCTCGTCTTCTCGACCCTGCACACCTCCAGCGCTTCCAAGACCGTCGACCGCGTGATCGAGGTCTTCCCGGCCCAGGAACAGGGACTGATTCGCTCGACCCTGGCCGACGGCCTGCGCGCGGTCATCTCTCAGGTGCTCTTCAAGCGCACCGACAAGATCGGGCGGATCGTGGCGCTCGAAATTCTGATCGCCACCCCCGGCGTGCGCAACCTGATCCGGGAAGGCAAGAGCCATCAGATCCCCTCCATGATCCAGACGGGTAAAAAATACGGCATGACGCTGCTGGACGACTCGATCATGGAGTTGTTCAAACGCGGCGCCATCAGCGCCGAGGACGCCTACGCCAAGTCCAACGACAAGGCGCGCTTCCGTCCGCTGCTCAGGGGCAACCCCGTCGATTTCACGGAAGCATGATTCCGCATGGGCATGCGGAATCATATGGGGCGATCCATGCCCCCGCAGAACGGAGCCATCGTTGAAAAACGTCGACACGGATACGCAGCGCTAAAAGAGGGATAAGTGAAAAAGCAGGAGATCGACCACATATTGGTCAAAATGCTCGACTCGCACCGCGAGGTGTCGGACCTGAACTTCACGGTCGGCAAACCCATGCAGGTGGAGAGCGCCGGAGAGCTCGTGCCGGTGGAAATCCGCAACAGCGCCAAACCCCTCACCGCGTTCCAGACCGAGGTGGTGGCGCTGAACATGATCAACCAGGACCGCCGGCTGACCGAGACCTTTCTCAAGACCGGCTCCTGCGACCTCTCCTACGCGCTGCCCGGCAAGGCCCGCTTCCGGGTCAACATCTTTTCCCAGAGCGGCAACGTCTCCATCGTCTGCCGCAAGCTGGAGTCCAAGATCCCGTCCGTCGGGGAGCGCGGGCTGCCCAAGTCGATGTACCAGATCGCCAAGGAGAAGAACGGGATCGTCTTCGTCACCGGCGCCACGGGCTCCGGCAAGACCACCACCCTGGCCGCGATCCTGGATGACATCAACGAACGCCGCTCGGTGCACATCGTCACCCTCGAGGACCCGGTGGAGTACCAGCACCCCCACAAGAAGGCCACTTTCAACCAGCGCGAACTCGGCATGGACTTCGACCACTATGCCGGCGGCCTGCGCGCCGCCCTGCGCCAGGCTCCCAAGGTGATCCTGGTGGGGGAAATGCGCGACCGCGAGACGGTCGAAATCGGCCTGAGCGCATCGGAAACCGGCCACCTGGTGCTGTCGACCCTGCACACCACCGATGCGGGATCCACCATCAACCGCGTCCTCGGAATGTTTCCCAACGAGGATGAGCGGCAGATCCGAATCCGCCTGGCGGATTCCCTGCGGTGGATCGTCTGTCAGCGGCTGCTGCCGAAGGTGGGCGGGGGACGGGTGGCCGCGTTTGAAATCCTCGGCACCAGTCTGCGGGTCAAAGACGCCATCCTCAACGGGGAGTCCGAGGGCAAAACCTTCTACGACATCATGGAGACCGGCAACGCCTTCGGGATGGTGACGTTCGACCAGTATCTGGTTTCGCTCTTCGAACAGGGAATGATAACCCAGG
>CAZLSV010000021.1:53256-53881 GCA_964562235.1 uncultured Desulfatibacillum sp. | reverse complement strand
GAGACCGCCATGGCGTATGCCTCCCACCGCGGCGCGGTGGGCCGGGGCATCGACATGATCAAGAGCGCACGCGGGGAAACCACCACCGACATCGGCAAGCTGGAGATCGACAAGACCTACGCCAAAATGATCTGAGCCCATGGCATGACGGCGCCGCCCGCCGCCCGCCACAGAAAACGGACACGCGCATGAACATCATCTGCGAGCAATGCAAAAGCCTGTTTAATATCGCCGAGGACAAGATCCCGACCGGACGATCCGCCTCTTTCCCGTGCCCGAAGTGCCGCGCGCGGATCACCGTCACAACCGAGCCCGCCGCGCCCGCTGGGAAAGTGTCCCTCAACGAGGTCGACACCAGCGGCTACAACCCGGCCGACCGACCCTTCGATTTCGTCGAAGAGGAGGGCAAAACCGCGCTGGTGTGCGAACAGCACCCCCTGCTCAAGAAGCCGATCATCGAAAGCCTGGAGCTGATGGAGTACCAGATCACGGTGGCGGAAACCGCGCGGGATGCCCTCAAGCGCATGCGCTATCACGTCTATGACATCGTGGTGGTGGATGAAGATTTCGACACCGACACCCCGGAGGCAAACGGCGTCCTGATCTACCTCGAACGTCTGGGCAT
>CAZLSV010000021.1:51953-53246 GCA_964562235.1 uncultured Desulfatibacillum sp. | reverse complement strand
GTCCGCCGCAACATCTTCGTCGCCCTGGTCTCGAGTCGGCACCGCACCATGGACAACATGACGGCGTTTCTCAAGAGCGTCAACCTGATCGTCAACTCCAAAAACATCGAGGACTTCCCCAAGATCCTGAGCCGCGGCCTCACCGACCACCTCACCTTCTACCGGGTGTTCCGTGAAAAGCTCAAGGAGACCGGCCGGGCCTGATCCGGCCGGCGCGCGCCCCGCGGTCATCGCTGCATGCCGGATTTCGGCCCGCAGATCTTGCCAGGCGGTCTCCCCATCTGTTATTGATCATCTCGAAATAGAATGGACCGAGAACGACCCCCTCTCCCTTACCCTCTCCCCCAGGACTGGGGGAGAGGGTAAGGGAGAGGGGGCGTCCGTGTCTATACAATTATGCAACCCTTAATATTGTCTCGGCATCCGGACAACGCTTTCCCTGAACTTAAAATGGAGGACCTTCAATTGGAACCCCAAATAAACGCCGTCGCAGACGGCGTTTACCAGATCACCCTCAGCCCGCCGATAGAGGGCTTTACGGACTTCATCAATGCCTGGCTGGTCAAGGGGCCTCCGGCGTTTCTGGTCGATGTCGGTCCCGCTTCAACCGCGGGCCAGCTCACCCAGACCCTTGAGTCGCTCGGCTTCTCCCGGCTGGACTACATTCTGCTCACCCACATCCATCTGGACCACGCCGGCGCCGTGGGCCGGATCGCCCGCCGCTTCAAGAGCGCCCGCGTCGTCTGCCACGCGAAGGGCATCCCCCACCTGGTGGATCCTGAAAAGCTCTGGGAGGGCACGCGCAAGGTGCTGGGGCCGGTGGCCGACGGCTACGGCCCGCTCGAACCGCTGCCCGCCGAACGGTTTGTCGCCGCCCAGGGTTTCGCGGCCGACGGCATCGAAGCCCTGGTCACGCCGGGCCACGCCTCGCATCATGTCAGCTATTTTACACCGCCCGCCCTCTTTGCCGGGGAGGCCTGCGGGGTGCACTACACGCTGCCCGGAGGTCGTGACTACATGCGGCCGGCCACCCCGCCCGTGTTTTTCATGAACACCGCCCTGGAGAGTATCGATGCGCTTATCGCCCGCGCGCCGGAGCGGATGGTGGTGGGGCATTTCGGGATGAAGCCGGACGGCACCGACCTGCTGCGCCGGCACCGCGGCCAGCTTCTCTTCTGGGAACAGTGGATGGCCGCTCGCATCGGACCGGGGTATAATCGTCCACCGGAGGCTCTTGATGTGCGGTATTGTCGGTTATTGCGGCCCTAAATGCGCTACGAATATTTTGCTGGA
>CAZLSV010000021.1:41085-51943 GCA_964562235.1 uncultured Desulfatibacillum sp. | reverse complement strand
ACCCGCTGATGAGCGCCTTCGGTCTTTTCCCCCGTCCGGCCCAGGAGCGGGAGAGGTATTTCCTGAAAAACAGCGTCAGCGGTTTTTTGGGGTGGTTGAGCGCCCAGAGGGGCTGAGAGGGTAGGCAGTCAAATGGTTGGGCTCTTATCCCCGCACCAAAATACCTAAACCCCCGAACACCCTTCAGGCATTCAGGATGGCGTCCACCACCTTGACCGTCGCGACGGTGTTCGCCACGTCGTGCACGCGCACGATGTGGGCGCCGTTGAGGACGGCGGCCGCCACGGCGGCCTGGGTGCCGGTTTCCACCACCGGCAGCGTCGCGGGGATGTCCTGCGCGCCTTCCGGCTTGACCAGGCGGCGGATGAACGACTTGCGGGAAGGGCCGACGAGCAGGGGCAAATTCAGGTCGGCCAACGCCTGCAGATGCTTGATCAGCTGCAGGTTGTGCTCCGGGGTCTTGCCGAACCCGATCCCCGGGTCTACGATGAGCCTTTCGCGCGGGATCCCCCGCTGCTCGGCGGCGGTCGCCGCCGCTTTCAGAAACCCAATGATTTCGGACACCAACTCGTCGTAGTGCGGGGCCATCTGCATGCTCCGCGGCTCGCCCCGCATGTGCATGAGAATCACCGGCACCCCGAATTCAGCGCCGAGACCTGCCAGGTCCGGATCGAAGCGCAGGGCGGAGATGTCGTTGATCATGGCCGCACCCGCTTCGAGCGCGGGCCGCGCCACCGCCGCCTTGGTGGTATCGATGCTGATCGGCACCCGGACGCGTGCCGCCAGCGCGGCGATCACCGGCACCACCCGCCGGGCTTCCTCTTCGACCGGCACCGGCTCCGAAAACGGCCGGGTCGACTCACCGCCGATGTCGATGATGTCCGCCCCCTCGGCGGCCATCCGCTCGCCCTGGGCCACGGCCGCCGCGGGGTCGTAAAAGCGCCCCCCGTCTGAAAACGAGTCGGGGGTCACGTTCACCACCCCCATGACGCAGGTCCGCCGGCCCAGGTCGAGCACGTGCCGGTCCCAGGCCAGACGGTACGCCGCGCGACCGGCCATCAGGTGGCCAGCTCCGGCTTGGCCTCCTCCGGCGGGGCGGGCTCCGGGCGGGAAGGGGGCGGTTCCTCGTCTTCTTCGATTTTCTTGGAGGGCAGCTCAATGCCGGGCCGCATGCTCAGGATGATCGCATCCAGCTCCTTGCCCATGATGGTTTCCTTTTCGAGCAGCTCGCCGGAGAGCTTGTGCAGGATGTCCAGGTTGTCCCGGATCACCTGGCCGGCGCGTTCGTAGGCGCTTTTGATCAGGCGGTTGATCTCGTCGTCAATTCTCTGGGCGGTGGCATCCGAGTAGTCGCGGTGCTGGACGATTTCCCGGCCGAGAAAAACATGCTCCTCGCCCTTGGAGTAGTTGAGCGGTCCGAGGGCGTCGCTCATGCCCCAGCGGCGCACCATCTGCTCGGCCAGGGCCGTGGCCTGCTTGATGTCGTTGGCCGCACCGGTGCTGATGCGGTTGAATACGACCTCCTCCGCCGCGCGACCGCCATAGGCCACCGACAGCTCGCTTTCCAGCTGATCGCGAAATTTGAAATCGCGCTCCTCGGGCAGAAACCATGTCACGCCCGCCGCTCGGCCGCGCGGGATGATCGTGATCTTGTTGACCGCATCGGTTTCCGGCAGAAAGCGCGCCACCAGGGCGTGGCCGCCTTCGTGGTAGGCCGTCACCTTGCGGTCCTCCTCCTTGATCACCTTGGACTTGCGCTCAAGCCCCATGTAGACCTTGTCCTTGGCGTCCTCGAAATCCGGCATGCCCACCCGCTCCTTGCCGCGCTTGGCGGCCAGAAGGGCGGCCTCGTTCACCAGGTTCTCCAGGTCGGCCCCCGAAAAACCCGGGGTGCCCTTGGCCAGGGTGAGCACGCTCACGTCCTGGGCGACGGGGGTTTTGCGCATGTGGACGTTCAGGATCTTCTGGCGGCCCTTGATGTCCGGCAGCGAGACCACCACCTGGCGGTCGAAGCGGCCCGGCCGCAGCAGGGCCGGGTCGAGAACATCCGGCCGGTTGGTGGCCGATATGAGGATCACGCCCTCGTTGGACTCGAAGCCGTCCATCTCCACCAGCAGCTGGTTCAGGGTCTGCTCCCGTTCGTCGTGCCCGCCGCCCAGCCCCGCGCCGCGGTGCCGGCCCACGGCGTCGATCTCGTCGATGAAGATGATGCACGGGGCGTTCTTCTTGCCTTGGACGAAAAGGTCCCGCACGCGGGAGGCGCCGACACCGACGAACATCTCCACGAAGTCCGAGCCGCTGATGCTGAAGAAGGGGACCCCCGCCTCACCCGCGATCGCCCGGGCGAGAAGGGTTTTGCCGGTTCCCGGGGGGCCCATCAGCAGGACCCCCTTGGGGATCCGGCCGCCCAGGCGGGTGAACTTTTTGGGGTCCTTGAGGAAATCGACGATCTCCTCGAGCTCTTCCTTGGCCTCGTCGATTCCGGCCACGTCGGCGAAAGTGACCTTCTCCGATGTGTCCGACATGAGGCGCGCCCGGCTCTTGCCGAAGGAAAGGGCCTTGCCGCCGCCGGACTGCATTTGGCGCATGAAAAAGACCCACACCCCGATCAGCACGAGCATGGGGAACCACGACACCAGCAGGGACATGTACCAGGGCGACTCGGACTCCGGCTTGGCGCTGATGATCACCCGTTTCTGCCGCAGCAGGCCCATCAGCTCTGGATCCGGCGGCGCATAGACCTTGAAGCGGGAACGGTTGACGTCGGTCACGTAGAGCTCCTTGCCCTGAATGACGACCTCCGCCACCCGGTCTTCGTTCACCAGGGACAGGAACTGGGAATAGTTGAGGTTGGACTCGTTCAGGTGCTGCTGACTGAAGAGGTTGTAAAGCATGACCATCATAAGCGTGATGACCAGCCACAGCGCCAGGTTTTTGTAAAACGGGTTCAACGCCGGTTACCTCCTAATGGTGTCGCCGGGAAAAACCCGGCCGGTGAATTCTGAGTATTCCGTATCTCATGAATAATATCAAGTACGTTTTGCTGCCGGGAGGGCTTCTTCCGGAAGGTCCAAACTTAGCGTATTAAAATAATCACACCCGGTTATTTGGCAAGCAGCAGCTCGGCCTTGAGCACGGTCCGGGTCTGGCGGCCGACCCGTGCCCGCTGGTCGATCCGATGGCCGGCGACCCACAGGATGCGACCGTCGCTGACGAGCAGCGGGCAGCGCCCGCGCTCGGCGGCCGGGACCTTGTGGTCGCTGAAAAATTTTTTAAGCTTTTGGGTCCCGCCGGCGCCGAGCGGCGCGAAGCGGTCCCCGGGCCGGCGGTTGCGAACGGTGACAGGGAAATGAACGGCATCCCGGTCCAGAAAGGCCGTCCGCGGCGCCGCCGCCTTCGGGTCGGGCACCGCGTCGCGGCATACTTCGCTCAGCGAAATGCGCTCGCCGGTCTCCTGGATGGTGAGCACCCCGCACCCCGCCAGCGCGTATCCGTAGTCGCCGGGGGGCTCTTGCGGCCGGGCGGGCCATCCGGGGGCCGCCCGCCGCTCAAAGACCAGCTCGTCCTGCTCGATCCGCACGCGGAGATCCCCGGGCAGGTGCAGCGGCCCCGCCTCGCCGCGGCGCCGGGAGAGCCGGATGATCTGCTCGACGTGGGCAAAGCCGATGCGCCGAAGGTCCCCCTGCACGGCCCGCACCGCCGCGCGGACGATGCGGCGGGCGGCGGCAAGCGGCACCTGGCCGAAGTCGAGCGTCAACCGCCCCGGGCGATGACTCGTGGTCAGGCGCGTCAGCAGGGGCCCCAGGAGCGCTTCGATCCAGGCCTCTTCGTCCGCCAGGACCTCGGCCGTGCGGCTGAGCGTGGCGCGCACTCCCGGCCGGAATTCGTTCTCCAGCAGCGGGAGCAGCCGGTGCCGGATTCGGTTGCGCAGAATGGCCGTGTCGGTGTTGGTCCGGTCGATCAGGAAGGGCAGTTTCCGGAACCGCAGATACGCTTCGATGTCGCCGCGCGTGGCCCGGATCAGCGGACGGATGTAAACCCCTTCCCGGACCGCCCGGATGCTTCCCAGGCCGAGCCGGCCGCTGCCGCGCAGCAGGTGCAGGAGCAGGGTTTCGGCGCTGTCGTCGGCGTGGTGCCCGAGGGCCACCTTGGCGTAGCCGCAGCGGCCCGCCGTCTTTCTGAAAAAATCGTAGCGCGCCTCGCGGCCGGCCTCTTCGAGCGACAGGTGCCGCCGCCCCTGAATCTGCGCCACGTCGACCCGTTCCACATGAACATCGAGGCCGAGCTCCACGGCCATGGTTCGAACGAAGTCCGCATCCCGCCCCGATTCCGGCCGCAGGCCGTGATCCAGATGGGCCACCCCCAGGCGCAGCCGGCCGGCCGACGCCCGGGCGACCAGCAGGTGCAGCAGCGCCACCGAGTCCGGCCCGCCGGAGACTCCGACCAGGATGCTCTCGCCGTCGGCAATCAACCCGTGCCGGGCGATGGCCTCGCCCACAAGGCGTTCCAGTTGGGTTCCGGACTTTTCCATATTTAATTACCACGGTAATGGCATCAGAAAATTTGTTTACGGCAAGCGCTTTCACAAGTCAACCGGCCGGCGGGATTTACAACTCCGCCCGCTTTTTGCTTGAAAAAAAATATTATGTGCGTATGCTGTGTCTATCCGGGTGGCGGGGCGCGTCTCGACGCTTTTTCAGGTCCGCCATCCGTCCGTAAAGCAATGCCCCATCCCTGGGTTTTGGGGCGTGTGGCCTGGATTGATCCGGCCGGGCGCCACGCAACAGGCGGTCACGAACCTCGTCAGGTCCGGAAGGAAGCAGCGATAAGTGGCTCAGGCTGTGTCGTGGACTGGTTCCGAACCGCGATGGTTCAGGGCACACGTCCCAAAACCCCGGGATGGGCCTTTCGTTGCACCGCCCCTCGCCCGCCCCCCCAGCAAGCCTCTATTCTACCGATAATAAATAGATTTCCGCGCCTTGACATCTTCGCCAGTGGCCTTATTTTCTGGCTCGATTTAAGGTAACCACTTTAAAAAGGCAGGTGACATGTCCGAATCGCGTAAAGTCAAGGTTTTCTCCCCGGCGCAGGACGACCCATTTCTCGATCCTGGAGATTCCTCCGGGCTGACGGCGGAGAACGGCCGGGATGGGGCGGATGCGGCCTCCCCCGCGTTTAAAGGCCACCCGGAGGAAAGGGTGATAGAGTTGGAAACCCTCCTCGAATCCAAGGAAAAAGAGCACAAGGAGAACCTTGACAGGCTGCTGCGGGTAACCGCTGAATTTGAAAACTACAAGAAACGCATGTCCCGCGAAATGGATGAATTCCGGAAATATGCCAACCAATCCCTCATCAAGGAGATGCTCTCGGTCGTGGATCACATCGAACTGGCCCTGCAGGCGGCTTCTGCCGGCGGCCCCGACAACCAGCTGTCGCAGGGACTGAGCCTCACGCTGAAGGAGCTGCTGCGGATTCTGGAAAAATTCCACGTGACCCCCTTTGACTCGGTCGGAAAACCCTTCAACCCCGAGTTCCATGAAGCCATTCTGCGGGAGGTGTCCGAGGCGTGCTCGGAAATCACCGTGGTGAGAGAAATGCAGAAGGGTTACATGATTCATCAACGGCTCCTGCGGCCCGCGCTGGTGGCCGTGGCCGCTCCCGCAGAGCCGACCGGTCGAAAGGGCGCAGGAGACGCCTGCAACTGAACAATTTTTTCAACCTGAATTGCAAACGATAAAAATCTAAGGAGGATCAAGGGTATGCCGAAGGTTATTGGAATCGATCTGGGCACCACCAATTCGTGCGTGGCAATCATGGAGGGGAGCGACCCGAAGGTCATCACCAACCCCGAAGGCGGCCGCACGACTCCGTCGGTGGTGGCCATCACCGAGAATGGTGAACGCCTCGTCGGACAAATCGCCAAACGCCAGGCGATCACCAACCCGGAGAACACGGTTTTCGGAGTGAAGCGACTGATCGGGCGCAAATACGGGTCCAAGATCGTGCAGTATGACAAAAAGGTGCTGCCCTACAAGATCGATGAAGCGCCCAACGGCGACGCCCGCCTCACCATCCGGGGAAAGCCATACAGCCCGGCGGAGATCTCCTCGTTCATTCTCGCGTTCATCAAGAAATACGCGGAGGACTACCTGGGCGAGAAGGTGAACGACGCCGTCATCACGGTACCGGCCTACTTTGACGACAGCCAGCGGCAGGCCTCCAAGGACGCGGGCAAGATCGCCGGGCTGAACGTGCTGCGCATCATCAACGAGCCGACCGCGGCCGCCCTCGCCTACGGGATGGACAAGAAACGCGAGGAGAAGATCGCGGTCTTCGATCTGGGCGGCGGCACGTTCGACATCTCCGTCCTCGAAATCGGCGAGGGCGTCTTCGAGGTCAAGGCCACCAACGGCGACACGCACCTGGGCGGGGACGACTTCGACATGCGCCTGATCACCTACCTGGCCGACGAGTTTAAAAAGGACCAGGGCATCGATCTGCGCAACGACAAGATGGCGCTGCAGCGGCTTAAAGAGGCGGCCGAAAAGGCCAAGATCGAGCTGTCCACCTCCATGGAAACCGACATCAATCTGCCGTTCATCACGGCGGATGCCAGCGGCCCCAAGCACCTGAACATCAAAATCACGCGCGCCAAGCTCGAGGGACTGGTGAACGAATTGCTGGACAAGCTGGAAGAGCCCTGCCGCACCTGCATGAAGGACGCCGGACTGAGCCCGCGCGAAATCAACGAGGTCATCCTCGTGGGCGGCATGACCCGCATGCCCGCCGTGGTGGAGCGGGTGCGCCGGATCTTCGGCAAGGAGCCGCACAAGGGGGTCAACCCGGATGAAGTCGTGGCCGTGGGCGCCGCGATCCAGGGCGCCGTGTTGAAGGGCGACGTAAAGGACGTGCTGCTGCTCGATGTCACCCCGCTCTCCCTCGGCATTGAAACCCTGGGCGGGGTCATGACCAAGCTCATCGAAAAAAACACCACCATCCCCACGCGCAAGAGCCAGATCTTCTCGACGGCCAGCGACAGCCAGCCGGCGGTTTCGATCCATGTCCTGCAGGGCGAGCGCGAGATGGCGTCCAACAACAAGACCCTGGGGCGCTTCGAGCTCGTCGGCATCCCGCCGGCGCCGCGGGGGGTGCCGCAGATCGAGGTCACCTTCGACATCGACGCCAACGGCATCGTAAACGTGTCGGCCAAGGACAAGGCCACCAGCAAGGAGCAGTCGATCCAGATCACGGCCTCCTCGGGACTCGACAAGGAGGAGATCGACAAGCTCATCAAAGACGCTGAAATGCATGTGGACGACGACCGCAAAAAACGCGAGCTGGTGGATGCGCGCAACCACGCGGATGCGCTGATTTACTCCACGGAGCGCTCCATCAAGGACCTGGGCGAGAAGGTCGACTCCGCCACGAAGACCCAGGTGGGGGAAGCCGTCGAGAAACTGCGCAAGGCCATGGAGGGCGACAGCGCCGAGGAGATCAAACGCCTGAGCGAAGAGCTCACGAGTGCCTCGCACAAGCTGGCCGAGGCCATGTACCAGCAGGCGTCCCAGGCCGAAGGCCAGAAGCAGGACGCGCAGTCCGCCGGAGGCGCGCGGGCGGCCAAACCGGATGAAGACGTCGTCGATGCCGATTTCGAAGAGGTCAAAGACGACAAGAAAAAATAATTCGGCAGCGGCCGATCTTATAAACCCGCGGCAGCCATGAGCTCCCGCGGGTTTTTTTTAAGGCACCACGCCGGATGAAAAATGCCTCGAAGGAGGAATATCGGATGGGACACAAAGAAGACGACCCCCAGGAAGTGGACGCACTGTGCAAGGAGTGCGGCCATGGGTTCAAATTGTATGTCGATCGCATGATCGGCCGGGGCGAAGCTGAGCCGACCCCGGATAAAAAGGCCGAATGCCCGGTGTGCGGCTGCGGGGATTGCCGCATCGGGCGGTGAGCCAAAAAAACGGACCGCATCGGTTGCGCGCGGCGGCCGGCAGCACCGAAACCCAGGGGCATCCCCTGCTTCCGCACGGCGTTTGTCCCGGGCGTCTTTACAACCGACCCGGGAGTGTTAATTTTCCGTATTATCTACAGACGCGACGTCTAAAAAAGGAGGTTCGTGATGGAAGTGAAAAAAATTCTGTGGCCGACCGACTTCTCGAGCATATCCCAGAAGGCGCTGCCCCATGTGAAATCGTTGACCGAGCAGTACGGGGCGGAGATTCACGTTCTCTACGTGATCGAGGACGTCGCCCATCACGACGGGTGGTACGGGGCCTTCGAGCAGAAACGCGTGCAGGAGCTCATGGACCACGCCTCCAAAACGGCGACCAAACGGCTGGGACAGGTCTGCGAAAAATACCTGGACAGCTGCCCCCTTTACATCAAGCACGTGGCCGTGGGCGATCCGGCCAAGGAAATCCTGAAGCTCATCGACAAGGAGAAGGTGGACCTGGTGGTGATGACGAGCCACGGCGCGCAGGGCAATTTCCGGTTCGGCAGCGTGACGGAGAAGGTGCTCAAGAACTCGTCCGTGCCGGTCACCGTCGTTCCGGTGGAGCCGTCGAAATAAGCCGCGGCCGCAGGGCGCGGACAACTCCCGATTCAATGACCGGGGCGAAAGGTTTCCGGGGAGCGGCATTTGGACGCGACCTGCGCGGTGGCAGCCGACAGCGCCGAAGTGATTTCGGGCGCCAGGGTCGATGGCCGCTCCCGCCATCGGGCCCACTTGCGAAAAAACGGCAGTTCCGGTCGTACGCAGCCGAAGCCGAGGGTCAGCCCCCGGAGGTTTGAGGGAAGGCCGTGTTCGAGTAGAGATACTCCCTCTTTTCCTTGTGCTTCAGCTCTTCGTTGGCCATCTTGAGCAGCATGTCGCTGGCTTCCCCCGCCGCGTGCTGGTTGGCGAGCGCCGTGTAAAAATGATAAGAGCGCAGCTCCCGGTGGGCCGCCACCAGATACACCTCTGCGCTGTTCATGTTCTCCTTCACCTCGGGCTCGTTCTGGTGCTCCGCGATCTTGTAGTAGGCCACATCGCTCAGCCGCAGGCCGCCGGCCCCGAACTCCCCCTTGCGGTATTTGACCAGAAAGGCCTTGTGCTTCTGCTCCTCGCCGGCGATCCAGGCGATGGCCTCGCGCACGACCGGGTCCTTTACCTGGCCGTGAATTCCCATGTAAAAGGCGTAAGCGTCCTCTTCGCGCCGGATCGCCGTGTCGATCAGGGTCAGCAGTTTTGGATCCATCGAAACACCTCCTGTCGTTGATGCGGTAGTGGCGGAAAACGATGCCGCCCGCCGGGGCTTCAGTTGCCCCGCGGCCGTAAACGGCGGGCGATGACCGCGCCGTAAACCAACAGATAGAGCGTGGCGATCCCGAACGCCATCAGCGTTCCCCACCCCACCCCCCAGACCGGGTAGAAATGGGTGACCGAAACCCCATAAGCGATCAGCGACCCCAGACCCGGTGGGAAATTCTTGATAATGGTGTGGACATGAGCCTTATCATAGGTCATGTGCACGATCAACAAGAGCGGAAACAGCGCGGTCGGGAAGGCCGAAAAAAGCCCGGCCCAGGCCGGCCCCACGACTTTGGCGGCGGCGGTGATGACGACGATGATGGCCGCCGCCAGGCCGGCGCGCAGCAGGAGCACCGCCGGCGTCAGCCGCACGCTACGGGCGATGGCCACATTGGGGACCCGGCGCAGGAGATAAACGAAGAGAAAAATCGAGGCGGCCGCCGTGAGGACCGCACCCGCCCGGGAGAAGGGTATCGGCTGCAGCAGCCAGGCCGCCGCGAAATACCCTGCCAGCGCCGCCGCCGAGGAACCGAGAATGGGGCGGCGGTTGAACCGGGTGGAGGCCATCAAATAGCAGTAGACAAAGACCTGGGAGGCCGCCAGGCCGGCGAGGGTGTGGACGGCGCTGCGGGCGGCAAACTCCGGTGAGATCTCCAGGCCGATGAAGAAAAGCGCGATCGCCCCTCCGAGGGGGTAGCCGGAGAGGACCCCCGCCACCCGCGGGCTGACGCGTTCGGCCACCAGGGCCAGCGCCAGCACCATGCCGATGGTCACGCCGATTTTAGCAATTAAAAAATAGCTCATGGGCTTTACACGCAGCCGATCTTTGCGTTAATAAAGCATCCCCCCGCAAGGCGGCGGGATGCTTGATTCCGCCGAAACAATGGAAAAAACAATGACGACTCTGCACGCGGAAGCGGAAATACGAAAAGCCGTGTTCGTCCGCCTTTCCCCGGGGACGGACCTCATCACCGGCATTGCCGAGGCCTGCCGCGGCCGCGGGATCCGTGCGGCCGCCATCACCAGTTGCATCGCCAGCCTGCGGCGAGCGTCCTTCTTCGTCGTGGTCCCCATGGACAACTGCACGGGCGGAGGCTACAGCGAGCCCGTTCATCTCGAGGCGCCCCTGGAAATCGTCTCCGCCCAGGGGACCATCGGGGAGGAGGAGGACGGGGAGGTCTTCGTGCACCTGCACGCCGCGTTGAGCGACTCGCAGGGAATAGTCCACGGCGGGCACCTGATCCAGGGGGCCTGCCCGGTCCTGATCACATCCGAGATTGTGCTGCTGCCTCTCCAGGGGGTACGCCTCAAGCGCACCCAGGACCCCGAAGTGAACATGCCGATCCTGAAGCCTGCCCCCGAGGCCGAGTCGTAGTGGCCCGCCGCCGGACGCTCCCGGAGCCGTTTTCCCTTTTTTTTGCCTTGCGCTTTCAGCCTTGCGCTTTGAGCTGACCCGCAACACCCGCAACCGCGGCATACGCAGTTGCAATCGCCAACCCCGAGCCGCACTTCATGCGCATCCAGTCCTGATGGGCCAGGATCGATCCGGCCGCAAACAGC
>CAZLSV010000021.1:40548-41075 GCA_964562235.1 uncultured Desulfatibacillum sp. | reverse complement strand
GCCGGCGGTGCGCCGGCCCCCCGGAGGCATCCCGGGGGCGGAAGAGCGGGTCGGTCTCCAGGCCGGCCCGGTTCACCGCATGCCCCCGCCTATCCAGAAAGTCCTCCCGGTGCCAGAGCCCCCGGCCCCGGGGCTGGTGAACCGGCAGGTTGAAAAGGGTCTCGCTGACTGAATACCGATCCGCCTTGAGGCCCCCGCCCATGAAACGCCCGGTGGCCAGAATCACGGACCGGGCCGCAATCACCTCCTCGGAATCCGTGCGCCCGGCATGCAGATGGAAGCCTCCCGCGGGGTCCGCCTCGGCACGAAAGACCCGGTTCTCAAGAAAAAGCCGCGCCCCGAGATTTCTCAGCCCGCGCTCGAAGGCCTCCTTGAGACGTTGCCCCGTCACGCCGGGCGGCATGGTGGGGATTTCGAACACCGTCAGCCCCAGCCGGCGCTGAAAATCGGCCATGACCTCCGCCGGGTTGGCAATGCCGAGGATGGCGGGCAGCCCGACGGCTTCGGCCCCCTGGAGCAGGGGCCGG
>CAZLSV010000021.1:22272-40538 GCA_964562235.1 uncultured Desulfatibacillum sp. | reverse complement strand
CGAGTTTTTCGCGGTTGACCGCGGCTTCAAGCGCCCGGGCGAGCCGCTCCGGGAACACCTCGCCCGCGCCCGCCACTCCCGGGAAAACGATGCGCGCCGTGCGCAGCCCCGGCCATCCCGATCCGACCATGGCCGCGATCTGAAGGGCGCTGAATCCCTTCAGCCCCTGGATGTCCACGAGAAGGCAGGGGGCCCTGCGCCCGCAGGCCTCGATGCCGGCCCACATCGTGGCGGGCACGCGATACGTGGGCTTGAAGGTGCCGACCGAGGTCAGCACCGCGCAGTTGCGGTCCGGATGGCCGGCGTACGGCATGCCCATGGATTCAAGAAACGCGATCAGCGCCTCGAAGGCCTCGCGGATCTTTGCGGCGGGGATCCGGGCGTAGGGATGCTGCGGCAGATCCTGGGCCAGTTGGGCGATGCCGGCCCAGGGGTCGTCCCATACCCGTGCTTTTTCAACCGGGTGCACCGCCATCAGGTCGAGCAGGCCCGTGGCGAAAATGATCTCGCCGGTCCGGCCCACCATCACGGTGGAAAGGCCCTGCCGGGCGGCAAAGAGCGCAGCACTCATGCCGGCCATGCCGCTTCCGATCACGCACAGGTCGCACTGGATCGACGGGGTGCCGGTCATCGAGTCTCTCCGAGCTCCAAACCGAGGTACCCGCAGTGCAGGGCCTCTTGGAGTTCCTCCTGCAGCAGCGCGGTGTCCCAGAGAATGGGCCGCATCCCGCGCCAGCGGGCGCTCAAAAAGGAGCGCAAGTCCGCGAGCCCCCGTTGTCCTCCAAGCTTGCCCTGGTCGTAGAGGTAGGCGTTGATGCGCAGACCGCAGAAGGCCCCCTGGCAGGTGCCCTTTCCGACGCGGCTGCGCCGGCCGATGGCATAGAGGCTGGGGGTGCCGCCCTGCTGTCGGATCCCGTCGATGACCTGATCCACGGCGCTGGCCGGCACCATTTCGCACTCGCACAGCAGCAGGTCATCGGGTCGATCCGCCTGGATCCAGAGCCTCGGGGAGAGGCCGGCCGCGGTCCACTGGTTGGCCGGAAAGGCTTTCAGGGGCTTCACCGCCGTCTCGCAGGGTCGGCGGACCCCCAGCCGTTGGCAGACCAGGTCGGCGGTTTTTTCGGCCATGAGCCGATAGGTCGTCAGCTTGCCGCCGATGATCGAAACAAAATTGGGAACCCCCTCCGCCGCATGGTCCAGGAGCGCGAAGCCGCGGCTGACCGACCGGTCCGCTCCCGGGGTCTTCCCTGCCACCAGCGGCCGCACGCCGGCGTAGGCGCGGATGTAGCGCGTGGTTTCAAGCGACGGCACCATGGCCGCCGCCGCCTGGATGATGGAGTCGCTTTCCGCGACGGTGGGCACGATGCGATCGAGGGTGTCCATGCGGATGGAGGTGGTGCCCAGGATGGACACGGTGCCGCCGGGCACCAGGATGTCGGCGTCCGAGGCCGGCCGCAGGCGGTTGATGACCCTGCGCGCCAGGCGCTGGTCGGTGATGAGCAGGCTGCCTTTCGAGAAGAACAGATCGACCTCGACCCCGGCAAGGCCGGCCACGTCTTTGGCCCAGGCGCCGGCGGCGTTTACCACCTGCTCGGCTTCGATCGCCGTTTCCTCGCCGGTCTCGTCGTTGACCAGCCGGGTGCGGCGGATGCGGCCGTTTTCCCGGTCGAAGCCGACCACGCGGGTGTGCAGCATCACCCGGCCGCCGAGCGCCAGCGCCTCGGAAATGTTGTCCAGGGAGAGGTGGAACGGGTCGACGGAAGCGTCATCGACCAGATAGGCGGCGATCAGCCGTTCGGAGAGCACCGGCTCCAGTTCCCGGGCCTCGGCGGCGCTGATCGGCTGGCAGGCAATCCCGCTGCGCTCGCAGAAGGCGGGAAACTCGGCGGCATAGGTTTCATCGTCGCCCTCCACGGCCACGAAGAGCCCGCCCGTTTCCTCGATGCAATGGGGCGCCAGGCGCTTCAGAAGCGCGCTCTCCTGTCGGCATTCCACGGCCGCCGCCGGGTCGCTGCGCACATAGCGCGCCCCGCTGTGCAGCAAACCGTGGTTGGCGCCGGAGGCCCCGGCGTTGATGTCCCGCCGTTCGACCAGAACGCTCTCCACCCCGCGCAAGGCAAGGTCCCTGGCCAGCCCGACCCCCGTAACCCCGCCGCCGATGATCAACACCCGGGTTTTCAACAACTCGCCCCCTCAGGGAAAAAGACGCCCGCTCCCCAGGCCGATCTCTCCCTGTAGCCATTTATGATGATTGCACAATCAAAGCTTACCATCTAATGCGTCGCGGGGCAAAAAAAAAGGAAAAAAACAGGCTTCGAAGGTATGTCAGAGTCTTGAACCGGGGAGGCGTGGTGGGATTATTCCATCGGGGCTGGCAAAACAGGCGTTATCTTTTGTTTCATCTCCCGTTTTTGAATTACGGCGGGGGAGCCGTTGCCTCCCCCGCCGCCATTCCATGTTACTGAGCGCAGGGACCGCCGCCGGGGCATCCGCCGCGGCCGGGGCCTCTGCCGCCGCCGGGCCCCATCCCCATGCCGCCGCGGAAACCCTTGCCGTAAATCTGGGGGTACTCTTTCTTCATCTTGAGCCGGTGATCCAGCCGCTTCTGGTCGAGCTCGCTCTCCAACCCGGAGACCTCCTTCTGCAGCTCGGCCGCCTTCTTGGCGTCCGGGCTCTGCTTGGCCAGCTCGGCGCGCAGCTCCAGCTCCTTCTGGTAATGCCTTTCGCGCAGCTCGCGCGTGCTCTCGAGGAAGGCGTTGCGCTCCTTCTGCATGATGCCGATCTCCTCGTCCGTCAGGTTGCCGCCAAAGCCCTGGCCGCCGTAGCCGCCGCGCGGGCAATCGCCGGCGCCGGCGCCGGCGCAATTGCCGCCGCCGCGGCCCCAGCCCGCATAAGAGGTGGCGGAAAAGCCGATGAAACCGACCAGCATCAGAACCACCAGAAACATTCCGACATGCTTTGCTTTCATTTAAAACCTCCGTTTGGTTTGATTCGTGGATACGATGTCTGGCAGTGTATTGAGCAAGGCTTGTGCCAATAAAATTTTCGCAAGCGAAAATTTTATTATAACTAATTGAAAAATTTGATTAGAATTGAATATCATCGTTGGATGGCAACCAATTGACTTATGCCTCAGCCCCATGACATGAATACTAAGTATCCAGTTAAATCCTGTTTACATGGATACATTGGATACTTAGTATCCATGCCAATAAGCTGAACCGACCCGGGCTGGGATCTCCCCGAAGGTCGGCTGCATGGCCTGAACGCCCAAAAATCAACGATTGCATGCCGCCGGCCGCCCGGGTCGGTTCAGCTTTGCACGACTTTTGCTGGAAACCCCTTTTGTATGAGCGCACGATTCAAGGATAACAAGTTCTGGGCCGGCATTCCGCCCTGGGCCTTGCTCGGCGCGGTGGCCGTGCTGCTGCCGATATTCGCCTTCATCACCGTCCAGAACATTCACCGCGAAAGGGAGTTCACGACCCGCCTGCTTCTCGAGAAAGGCGCCGCCCTGATCCGGTCGTTCGAAGCCGGCACCCGGACCGGAATGATGGGCATGCCGCGCGGCGGCTTCCAGCTTCAGCGACTGCTGACCGAAACCGCTCAGGTGCCCGACATCGCCCATCTGATCGTAACCGACACCGACGGCAACGTGATCGCCCACAACAATCTCGACCGGGTCGGGTCGAGGTATGCGCAAGGGGTCGACGTCGCGGTCGCCGCCCGCTCCAAGAAACTCGAGTGGCGCGTCGTGCAGGGTCCTGACGGCGGCCCGGTGTTTGAAGTTTTCCGCAAGTTCGAGCCGACCGGCCCGCCCGTGGGCATGATGCGGGGGCAGATGATGCGCCGGGTGCCGGAAGGTTTCGAGTTGCCGGCCGACCCGCCGCGGGTCATTTTCGTGGGGCTGGACATGGCATCCATCGAGGAGGCCCGCCGCTCGGATATGTGGCACGCCATTCTCATGGGGACGATCCTGCTGCTGGCCGGCTTTGCCGGCGTCACGCTGCTGCTGCTGGCGCAAAGCTACCGCTCCGCCCGCACGCGGCTCTCCCGCATCACGGCCTTCTCCGACCACGTGGTCGCGAACATGCCGATCGGCCTCGTGGCGACCGACAGCGATGAGCGCATCGCCGCCTTCAACCAGGTAGCCGAGTCCGTGCTGAGCCTCTCCGCCGCCGCCGTGCAGGCGCAGCCGGCCGAAAAGGTGCTACCGCCGAGCCTCTGGAGCGAGCTTCGAGAGCGCGCGGCGACGCGGACCGTCATCGAGAAGGAAATCGACTGCCCCCTGGCGGACGGCCGGCAGATACCGCTGGAAATCGGTGCCGGCCGGCTCAGCGACGAAACCGGCCGGTACCTGGGCAGCATTTTGCTTTTCAAGGACCTGCGGGAGATCCGCACCCTGCGAAACGAGATCGCTCGCAATCAGCGCCTGGCGGCCGTGGGCCGCCTGGCCGCGGGCGTGGCGCACGAGATCCGCAACCCGCTCAGCTCCATCAAGGGGTTTGCCACCTATTTCCAGGAACGTTACCGCGAAAACGCCCAGGACACCAAAGTCGCCTCCATTCTGATCCAGGAGGTGGACCGTCTGAACCGCGTCGTGAGCCAGTTGCTGGAGTTCTCGCGGCCCATCCGCACCCTCCCCCGGACCATCCGCCTGTCGCGCCTGATCGGCGACGCCGTCAAGCTGATCGAACCCCAGGCGCGGGAGAAAACCCTCTCGGTTCGGACCGACCTTCGTGCCGGCATTGAAGAGGTGCGCCTCGACCCCGACCGGATGAGCCAGGTTCTGCTGAACCTGCTCCTGAACGCCGTGGACGCCATGGCTTCCGGCGGCGTCCTCACCCTGCGGGCGGAGGCGGCCGCCGACGGCCGACGGCTCGAAATCCGCGTCTCCGACACGGGCTGCGGCATCCGGCCCGAAGACCTGCCCAAGGTCTTCGAGCCTTACTTCACCACGAAACCGAGCGGCACCGGCCTGGGGCTCGCCATCGCGCACAACATCGTGGAAGCGATGGGGGGTGAAATCAGCGTCGCCAGCCGTCCGGGCTCCGGGACCACCTTCACCCTGCGGCTGCCGCTGGTGAAAACAGGATAGCGGGGAAACGAAAGGCCACATGCCGACACGCAACACCATCCTGGTGGTAGACGACGACACGGCCCACCGCACCATGCTCAAAACCCTGGTGGGCGGCTGGGGCTATGCGATCGCCGAGGCGGACGACGGCGAGTCCGCGATCGGCATGGCCCGGCAGCAGCCGTACGACATGGTTCTCATGGACGTGCGCATGCTCAAAGTCTCCGGACTGGAAGCGCTATCCGCCATCAAGGCCATCAACCCGGCCATCCCGGTGGTCATCATGACCGCTTTCTCTTCGGTGGAAACGGCGGTGGCCGCCCTCAAGCAGGGGGCCCACGACTACCTCACGAAACCGCTGGATTTCGAAAAGCTCCGGCTCACGATCGAGCGCGCCATGGAACACACGCGGCTGAAGGAGGAAAACCGCCGCCTGCGGGAGAGCCTGGGGCTGCCCTTCGACCGCGGCCGGATCATCGCCCGAAGCCCGGCCATGCTCAAGCTGCTGGACACGGCGGCCCAGGTAGCCTCCTCCGAGGCGACCGTGCTGATCAGCGGCGAGTCCGGCACCGGCAAGGAAATCGTCGCCGGCGCGGTTCATTTCAACAGCCCGCGCAGCAAGGGCCCTTTCGTGCGGTTGAATTGTGCCGCGATCACCGAAACGCTGCTGGAATCCGAGCTATTCGGGCATGAAAAAGGGGCCTTCACGGGCGCCGACCGCCGCCGGGAGGGCCGCTTCCAGCAGGCCGACGGCGGCAGCCTGTTCCTGGACGAAGTCAGCGAAATGCCCCTTTCCATGCAGGTCAAGCTGCTGCGGGTGCTGCAGGAGCGGGAGATCACCCGCGTGGGGGGGGATGCCGTGGAGAAAATGGACGTGCGCGTGATCGCCGCCACCAACCGGCATCTGCCGGAGCTGGTCGCCGACGGCCGGTTCCGGGAGGACCTCTATTACCGCCTGAACGTCGTCGGCCTCGAAATCCCGCCCCTGCGCGAACGCCGGGAGGACATCCCCCTGCTGGCCGGCCACTTCCTTGAGACCTTCGGCCGGCAAAACCGCAAACCCCTCAAGGGCTTCACCCCTCAGGCCATGGACCGGCTCATACGCTACGCCTGGCCGGGCAACGTGCGGGAGTTGATGAACGCCGTGGAGCGGGCGCTGGTGCTCGCGCGCGCGGACTATCTCGGGGAGGAGGATTTCCCGATGACGGCCGGCGCCGACCCGGCCCCGCCGCAGGACCTCCCGCCGGCCGCGCCCGCAGCGGGCCGCCTGCCCTTGGAGGCCATCGAGAAGGCGACCATCCTTCAGACCCTCGAAGCCGCCGGCGGGAACAAGAGCGAAACGGCCCGGCGCCTGGGAATCACCCGCCGCACCCTGCACAAGAAGCTCAAAGCCTACGGCGTCATGAAATGAGACGGGCGGACCGCCCCGTGCCCGTCGCATGTTTACTTGCCCGCCGATGCGATTATATTATGCCTGCGTTGGATGGCGGTCTGGTGCGGGAGCCGGTTCCCCCCGGCCCGTTTTCCAAAGTTCGAAAACGCCAAAACCCTCTTCATCACCCTTTCAAACGGGGCTTGAAGGGCTTTTTTTATAACGGCTGGCCGCGGCTGGCCTTGAAAGACCCAAACGGAGCGCATGGAACAGACGACCACCGAGATCGTGCGTTGCCCTGCCTGCACGGCCGGGAACCGGTTGCCGCTGGAGCGCATCGGTTCGAGCGCGGCCAAATGCGGCAAGTGCAAGGCGTCTCTTTTCCCTGGAAAACCCGACGGGCACGCGGGGGAGTCCTACAAGATGCGCTGCACCCAGTGCGGCGCCCGCAACCGCGTTCCCGGGGAAAAACTCAGCGCCGCGGCCAAATGCGGCAAATGCGGCGCCCCGCTTCGCACCGATGCCTTGTTCGCCCCGCAGCCCGTCATGGTGACGGACGGCAATTTCGAGGTCCAGGTCCTCAAGTCCCCGCTGCCCGTATTGCTCTTCGCCTGGGCCCCCTGGTGCCCGACCTGCGGGACGGCGGCGCCGATCATCGACCAGTTCGCCGCCGACGCCAAGGGCAAGGTCCGGGTCGGCAAGGTCAACGTGGACGCCAACCCTCAGCTGGCCAATCGTTTCAGCATCATGAGCGTGCCGTTTCTGTTCATCTTCGACAACGGCGAGTTGAAGGAAAGCGCCCCCGGCGCACTCCAGAAGCACGAGCTCATGCTGAAGCTGGCCCCCTATGTCTGACGAGCTGAAGCCCGCCGCCGGGAAGTTGACCGCCATGCCGTCTACGCCCGCCGAAACCGCCATCGCTCTGAGGATCCGGGAGATCCTTGCGGCCGGGGCCGACCTGTCGCCGGAGGTGATGCGTTTTATCGACTCTACTTTTTCGGATCCTTCGACCGCGGAACTGGCCGCCATCCTGAGCTCGGAGGCCGACGGCGAAAGGGAGAGCCTGCTCGAGCTGCTCTTCTCGCCGGATGAGTCGCTTCAGATCGAAATCGAGGAGCTGCTGGCGGCCGCCCCGCCCCCGGGTCCACAAGAGGACCGGATCGTGGCGTCCCTCTGCCGGCCGGCCCTCTCGGTGGCCTTTCGCCTGGCGGGGGGCCGAGGGGTCGTGAAGGTCGCGATGACGCCTCCGCTCGCCCGGAGGTTCGTGCACCAGCTCAATGCCCATCGCCGGATCCCCGAACCGGTGGCGGCGGCCGCCGCGTCCCGGCTGACCGACCGCGCCCGGTTGCGTCTGCGGGTCCTGCTCCGCAACGCCCGGTTTGATTTCAGCCCCACCAAAACCGAGTTCCTGTGCCGTCTGACCGGGCAGTTCGATTTTACCGAGGATGGCGGCTGGGAGGCGCTAGCCTTCGCCTTGGAACTGCTGGCCGAGGTCGGACCCGGGGCGGACATCGGCCGGGCCCTGGAGGAGCGGAAAAATCTGCTGGTCAAAGCCCTGCACCACGGCCGGCAGCTGCGCGAGCAGCTGGCCGCCGACAACATCGAAACGCTGCTCAGCCGGGGCCAGCGCCTGACCTGGGTCGATGAGACGGCCACCTTGCGCCAGCTGGATTTCATCGACCGGATCTGCCGGGCCGCCTTTGGCCGCATCGTGCACCTCGACCCCGTGGGGCCGGATGAAACCGTTGCGTTCAGCGGCCTGCCGGATCTCGCCGATTTCCTGCGCCGCCGCACCTGAGCCTTCCGGGGATTCCGTTTGACATCCCTTTCGGAAACATTTAACTTCACGGCCTGCTCGCGGCAACGCAAGGCAAATTCCTTACAGAGGACGACACGCCCCATGAATCGTTTTCAAAAAATACGGCACCTGCTCTGGATCTGCGCGGCCGCAGCGGTTGCGCTCGGGCCGGCCCTGGCCTCGGCCAACGAAAACCTGCCCCCGCTCGACTACATCCTGAAAGAGGTGGAGAAGCGCTACACCGGGAGCCAGTTCGCGGCGGAGTTCCTCCAGGAGTCCACGATCAAGACCATGGAGATCACCGATTTCGCCTCGGGCCGGCTCTACGTGCGCTACCCCGGAATGATGCGCTGGGAATACGAGAAACCGGAGCGGCAGGTCATCATCACCGACGGTAAAAAACTCTGGATTTTCCGGCCCCAGGACAACCTGGTGATGACCGGCAATGCCCCGGTCTTTTTCCGGGACGGCAAAGGGGCGAGCTTTCTGTCGGACATCGGCCTGGTGCGAAAAAAATTCAAGATCGCCCTGGCGCGGGCGGAAGGGGAATACCTCTACGAGCTCAAGATGACGCCGCTCGAACGCACCATGAACGTCTCCGAGATCCGGCTCTACATCACCCCGCGCTCCTACCACATCGCGCGCATCGTGACCCTGAACGATCTGGGCGACGACACGCGCATCGACATCATCCAGCCGCAGTTCAACGTCAACCTGGAACCTTCGCTGTTCAGCTTCGACATCCCGCCGGGGGCCGACGTCCAGAAAATCGACGACTGAGGACGCTATTTTTCAATCCCCTGCGCGGTGCGGGCCGCCTCGGCGGCCCGCTGCCGGGGCCGCTGCAATAACCACATCCCTGCGAAAACGGCGATGCCGATAACCTTTACGATCTCCGGGTTGTCGATGTGCAGCAGATCGCCCACGGCGAAGGGCCTGAGGATGACGAACGTGATCCCCAGGAAGATGAGGCCCTCGTACCACTTGTTGCGGGCGATGAAGAAGTTCTGAGTGGCGCAGGCAAAGGCAAACATCGCGATGCACCCGCTCACGAAAATCCAGGCGCCCAGCGCCCAGGAGTCGACCCCGATCAGCAACAGCCGATCGTTGAAGATGAACATGAACGGCAGGATGGCGGTGCGGATGTCGTACATGAATCCCTGCACCCCCGTGGCGATGGGCGGGCTCTTGGCGATGGCCGCGGCCGCGAAGGCGGCCAGCCCCACCGGCGGCGTGTCGTCCGCCAGAATGCCGAAGAAGAAGACGAACAGGTGGGCCGTGATCAGGTGGACCTCCAGGCCGATGGCCGGGGCGAGTTTTACGATAATCGGGGCGGTCAGGGAGGCCATGACGATGTAGTTGGCCGTGGTGGGGAGCCCCATGCCGAGCAGCAGGCAGGCGACGGCCGTGATGACCAGCAGCAGGATGAGGTTGCCGCCCGAGATGATGGCGACCACCTCGGTGATGAGGCCGCCGAGCCCCATGGTCACGACGCCCACGATGATGCCGGCCGCGGCGACCGCCACGCCGATGCCCATCATGTTGCGACCCCCGGCGACGAACGACTGCCACAGAAGCAAGAGCGCTTTTTTCAGCCCCGCGGCCGCGCTCTCCCCCCGCCGCCGGGCCAGAATCGGCTCTCGAATCACGATCAGCGCTATCAGCACCAGGATCGCATTGAACGCGGAGAGCTCCGGGCTGTGCCGGAGAACCATCAACTGCCAGATGATGACGGCCAGCGGGACGAGGAAGTGCACCCCCGAAATCAGGGTAGACCAGAACAGCGGCAGGTCCGCGCGGGGGACTCCCCGCAGCCCGAGCTTGCCGGCTTCGAGGTGCGTGATGTAGAACAGGGCGCAGTAGCTGATGACGGCCGGCACGAACGCAGCCTTGACGACATCGATATAGGCCAGGTTGCAGTACTCCGCGATGATGAAGGCCGCGGCCCCCATGATGGGCGGCATCAGCTGACCGTTGGTTGAGGCGGCGACCTCCACGGCGGCGGCCTTGGTGGCCGGGTAGCCCACTGACTTCATCAGCGGAATGGTGAACGTGCCGGTGGTGACCATGTTGGCCACGGAGGACCCGGACACCATGCCGCTCAAGCCGGATGCGACCACCGCCGCCTTGGCCGGGCCGCCGCGGAAGGACCCCAGCAGGCTGAAGGCCAATTTGACGAAATACTCCCCGCCCCCGGCCTTGTCCATGATCGATCCGAAGAGAACGAACATGAAAACGATGGTCGAAGAGACGTCCAGCGGAATGCCGTAGATGCCCTCGGTGGACATGGTCTCCTGGCCGATGAACCGGCTGAGGGATACGCCCTTGAACGCGACCACGTCGGGCATGTAAGGCCCCAGGAACGAATAGAAGATGAAGACGGTCGCCAGGCAGGCCAGCGCCGGGCCCAGCGAGCGCCGGGCGGCCTCCAGCAGCAGCACGATGAGCACAAGGCCGAAAACGATGTCCCGCGTCACGGGCGATCCCTGACGCTCCGCCAGCCCTTCGTAGTCGAGCACGATGTAGAGAGCGGAAACGGCGGCGGCCCCGGCCAGCACGAAGTCGAACCCGCTGATCCGGCGGCGGCGGGTGAGAAACCGCAAAGGGCCCTGGAACTGACGCGTGCGAAGCACCGGGCAGCTCAGGTACACCAGCGCGATCGCGAAAGCGAGGTGGATGGCCCGCACATAGACGGTTTCCAGAAGAATCACCTTGGGCAGGAGAAACTGGAAAAACGACCAGGCGAAGGCCACCACCGGTATGATCCAGCGCTGCCAGCCTTCGGGGTCGCGTCCCCCGACTTCCGCCTCCTCGACGATCCGCTGCGCCTGGGAGGCTCCGTCCGCTTCCTCCGGCGACGGGACGCCGGTCGGCTCTTTGCTCGGCGCGCTGGACATGGGTCACCTCGTACGGTTAGGGCCGGATCTCATTTCTGGATCCGGCGTTTGTTTCACTCCGATTGTTTCATATGGCCAAAGCAGATGGCCGCTACTTCATCAACCCGGCCTCTTTGAAATATTTGACGGCGCCGGGATGCATGGGCGCGCTCAACCCCTGGACCATTTCCGGCTTGGCCAGGCCGGAGAAGGCCTCGTGCAGCTTCTTGAATTCCTCCAGGTTGTCGAAGACCTCCTTGGTGATGGCGTAGACCACGTTGTCGGGCATGTCGGCCCGTGTCACGAAAGTCGCCTTGACGGCAAAGGTGGGCGTGTCTTCCTTGTTGACGGCCTGCTCGTAGAAGGCCATGGGGATCTTGGCCTTGACGTAGTAGGGGAATTTCTTCGCCAGCGATGCGAGCTGGGCCTCGTCGATCGGAATGAAGCGCACCTTTTCCCGGCCGGCGGTGGCCTCCTTGATCATGCCGGCGGGGTTTCCCACCGTGTAGATGAAGGCGTCGATGCGGCCGTCCTGGAGCATCTTGGGGCTTTCGGCGGGCTTGAGGTCTTCGGCCTTGGCGAAGTCGGCGTCGCTCATGCCGTATTCGGTTAGGATGTCGACGAAATTCTGGCGCTGGCCGGAGCCCGGGTTCCCCACGGCGACGCGCTTGCCCTTGAGGTCGGTGAACTTCTTGATGCCGCTCGCTTCGGAGGCCACGATGAAAAAGGTCTCCGGGTGGATGGAGAACATGGCCCGGAGGTTTTTCTGCGGCCCGCTCTCCTTCCACTCGGCCAGGCCGTTGATGGCCTGGTACTGGCGGTCGGACTGGACGACCCCGAACTCCAGGTCCCCCTTCATGATGGCGTTGACGTTGAAGACCGACCCGCCGGTGGACTCCACGGTGCAGCGGATGTTGTACTGGTCCTTCTTGGTGTTGACGATCTTGGCGATCGCCCCGCCGGTGGGATAGTAGACACCGGTGACCCCGCCGGTGCCGATGGTGACGAACTTCATCGCCGCCTCCGCCTGGCCACCGCCGATCCCCGGCAGGCCGACGACGGTAAACACGGCCAGCACCGCAAAAATGGATAGTCTCTTGAAATTTTGTTTCATGACGTTTCCCTCCTGTCTTGTGTTGGTTTCAGTTCCCCAAGGGTTCACTCCTTGGCGGTCTTGCGGGCTTGAAAGTCCCGCAGTGCTTCCTGGCGCTCCGGTGCGGAGACCGTGGCCAGGCAGGCCTCGATTTCGTAGTCCATGAGGGCCTCGAGGCTGACCTCCGGCGCCATGTCGACGCCTTTTTTGATCAGCCGGATCGAGAAGGCCGAGTTGGGGGCGATCTTTCGAGCCATCTCCAAGGCGGTCTCCATGAGCCGGTCGTCGGCCACGACCTGGTTCACCAGCCCGATGCGCTGGGCTTCGCGGCCGTCGATGGTTTCGCTGGTAAAGAGCAGCTCCTTGGCCTTCCCCGGACCGACCAGGAGCGGCAGCAGACGCATGGCCCCGCCGGTCACGGAAGAAGAGACCTTGGCTTCGGGGGATCCGAATTTGGCCCCTTCCGCCGCGATGCGCAGGTCGCAGGCCAGCGCCAGCTCGTATCCGGAGCCCAGGGCATAGCCGTTGACGGCGGCGATGGTGGGCTTGTCGAAGCGCACGATCAGCCGCGACATCTCCTGAAGGTGGTTCAGATAGTCCCGATACTGACCCAGGCTGCGGTCTCTCGAGTCCTTGAGGTCGGCCCCGGTTGAGAAGGCGCGCCCCTGGCCCGTGAGAATCACCACGCGCACCTCTTCGTCCGCACGGGCGGCGAGAAAGGCCTCCCGCAGGTCCAACCAAAGCTGCTTGTTCATGGCGTTCAGCACCTTGGGCCGGTTCAGCGTGATAACGGCCACCCGGTCCTTTTTCTCGTAGATCACGGTTTCAAATTCCATGCGTCCGTTCCTCCGTTACTCGGTGAGTATCATGCGGGCATCCACCACGCTGCTGCCGCGGGAGTGGACGATGACCGGGTTGAGGTCCAGCTCCGCCAGCTCCGGGTTTTCGGTTGCGATAAGAGACAGGCATTCGATCTGGCGGCGGACGGCCGCAATGTCCTTTTCGCTCTCGCCGCGCAGCCCCTTGAGCAGTCGGTATCCGCGGATCGAACGGATCATGCGCTCCACGTCGCCCGCGCTCAGCGGCGCGACGCCGAAGGCGACATCCTTGAGCGCTTCGACGAAAATGCCGCCGAGCCCGAACATGACCACCGGGCCGAACCCGGGATCCCGGAAAAGGCCGAAAATGCACTCCTGCCCCGGCGGGGCCATGGGGGAGACCAGAAACCCCTCGATCCGCGGCCTTGACGGAGCCTCAACGGCCTGTTTGAGGATGGCGCGGGCGGCTCTTTTCACCGCCGTGGCGCTGGCGAGATTCAGCTGGACCCCCCCCGCGTCCGATTTGTGCAGGATGTCCGGGGATACGACTTTGAGGGCCACCGGAAAGCCGACCTTGCAGGCCGCCATGGCGGCTTTGTCGGGGGAGCCGGCGAAAACGGCCGGTGGCAGGCGCAGACCGTAAAGCCGGAGGATTTCAAGCGCCTCGGTTTCCAGAAGGTTTTTGCGCCCCTGACGCCGCACCGCCTCGATAATCTTCAGCACCCGGCGGCGTCGGCTCTCGTCTGATTCGACCGGTGGCTCCGCTTCCGTTCTGCTTGCGTTCGCGGCCTGGCGCGCCAGCGCCGACAGGCACTGGGCCGCCCGATCGGAGCTGACATGCACCGGGATTCCGTTTTGTTTCAAAACGGACACCGCCTCGTAGTTCTCCAGCGCGAAGCTTGTGTGGACCACCAGCGGTTTGTTCGACTGCCGCACCAGTTCCACCAGGCGGCGGGACGCTTCCGCCTCCAGGGGGCCGACATGGGGCGCAATGATGTCCTTGAACCCGCCGAAAAACCCGGTGAGATAGACCATGTCCACTTCATCGGCGGCCATGACCGCCTCCACGCAGGCGGCGATCACCGGCGGGTTTTCCTCGGCCGTACCCCCGTAGTCGATCGGGTTGTGAGCGGGCATCCCGGCCAGCAGGTGGGCCTTGATGCGCGCCTGGGTCTCGGCGGGCAGCATCGGCACCTCGAGCCCCCAGCGCCCGGCGTTGTCTGCGGCCACCGAGTTGTCCCCCCCTCCCTCTGAAAGTATCGCCACGCGGCGGCCCACCGGCCTCGGGCAGTCCAGAAGCGCCTCGGCCAGGTCGAACATTTCGTCGATGTTCGAAGCCCGGAGGATCCCTGCCTGTTCGAAGGCGGCCTCCACGATGCGGTCGTCGGCGGCGAGCGCCCCCGTGTGGGACGCGCTGGCCCGCCGACCGGCGTCGGTACGGCCCACCTTGATGGCGATGATCGGCTTGGTGCGCGTCGCTTTCCGGCAGGCCCGGATGAATTTGTCGCCCTCCTTGATGCTTTCCAGGTAAAGCAGGATGACCCGGGTCTGGGGATCTTCCGCCAGGAAATCGATGTAGTGGTGAAACCGCATGCCGATGGCGTTTCCGGAAGAGATGATCCGTGAAAACCCCCTTCCCCGCCGCCGCGCATAATGGGTCAGGGAATCGATGATGTTGCCGCTCTGCGCCAGGATCGACAAATGCCCCGGCTGGATACCCGGGATGCCCAGGAAGTTCATCTGTCCGGCCGCCGAATACATCCCGGAGCAATTCGGCCCAATGACATGGACCCCGTGGCGGTTGGCGATGCCCATGATCTGGGCCTCGATTTGCTTTCCCTCGGCACCGGTTTCCCCAAGGCCGGCCGTGATGATGATGACCCCCTTCGCCCCTCTTTCGGCCGCTTCCTGAACGGCCGAGGGGATCAGCCGGCCGGGGATGACCACCATCACCAGGTCCAGGGGGCCGTCCACCGCCGCCAGCGACGGGTAAGCCTTGAGCCCGAAAAGGGTGTCGCGCTTGGGGTTGATAAGATAGACCCGGCCCGCATAGCCGCCTTCGAGCAGACTGCGGGTTCTGCGCTCCGCGGCTTTCCCGGGGACTTCGGAGGCTCCCACGACCGCGACGGCGGCGGGTTTGAAAATAGGGTCCAACGCATGCAGCTCGTCCATTCGATCGGCTCCGGTGGGGCGGCTCACGAAGAGCGCCTGTTTGGGCGGGGCGTCTTTTTCTCGGCCGTTGGCTCAATCGCCCAGCTGGGCAAGGCGCGCTTTTCCGCCTGATAGTAAATGTTTTTTTCCTCCCACAGCTGCTCCATCCGCCGCAGCTGCTTTACCGCTTTTTGCCGGTCCAGAAACGCGATCGCCGTCACCAAGGCGTTCACCAGGCTGAGGATCGAAACATAGGACTCGATGAAGGAGTCGATGCGGCAGCGCGCCGTCAACAGGTGATCCGAAAAGGGCGCGAGCGGGGAAAACGGCGAGTCGGTCAGGCTGACCACCACCGCACCCGCCCGGCGGGCGGCCGCGGCCACCTCGACCGTCAGGCGGGTGTAGCGCGGAAAGGAGATGGCGACCAGGACAGCGCCGCGCGATATCGTGCTCACCTCCCGCCACATCTCACCGGTCCCCGGCGCGATCAGGCGCACCCGCTTTCCGATAAACCCGAGCGTGCTCGCCAGCAAAACGGCCAGCGAATGCGCGGACCGCAGCCCGATGATGTTGACCGCCTCGGCCTCTTTCAGAACGCGTGCGATGCCGATGATGGCCTCGGGGTTCAGGTCGGCGGCCGTTTCCGCCAGGTTCTTGGCGTCTTGTTGAACCACGGCGGCGATGAGCTCCTCCACGCGGTTGATGTGCCGCGAGGTTCGCTTGAGCCGCGAAACGGTGTCGAGCCGGCTCATCATAGCGGAGCGCAGGTGCTGCTTCATTTCCGGGAACCCTGCGAACCCCAGCGTCTGCGCCAGGCGGACGACGGTGGCGTCCGACACGCCCGATGCCGCTGCCAGCTGGGCCGCGGTCATGAAGACGACCTCGTCGGCGTTCTGCAGGATGTAGTCGGTCAGCCGGGCCTGGCGTCGCGTCAGTGCCGCTTTCGTCCGGGGAAACAACGCGCTGGGATCGATCAAGGCGTCCGCCTTTCTGTAGTTATTATTACATTTAATTTGATCTAATGTAATATTTTCTACATTTCGAGGCGTCTGTCAAGCCCCAATCGCGGAGCCGGATCGGGGTGGCACACGGATGCAACGCCGGGGCGAACGCCCGCAGGGGGCTGCGGAAAAATGCCGGCAGCCCCGGGCAGAAAAGAAATGTTCAGATGATGGGCGCGCGAATCCGCGAGAAAGGAGGGATAGCGTTTTTGACGGGCGGGTCGTTCAATGCGCCGGGCCGCGGCCGGGAGCCCGGCGCCCCGCGGGAGCCGTTTTTCATGGGCACGGAATCGGTGGGTGATTTTTTCGTTTTTTTAGGGAAGGCCAGCGCCGGTCAAAGCCCCGGATCACGACCCAGAGCAAGGCCTCCCGAGGTGAAAAAGCGCAGCGCACGCGTGCGCATTTCACGCCTCGGGACGACCCAGCCATTGGGCATTCGGATGGTGCCTTGAACGGTGCTTACGCGCGACCGACCAGCTCGTCCGGAATGTCGGCGTTCGTGTAAACCTTCTGGACGTCGTCGCAGTCCTCGAGCATGTCCATCAGGCGCACCATCTGCTCGGCCTCCTTGCCGGTGAGCGAGGTGGTGTTCTGGGGCAGCATGGTGACTTCGGTTGAGATGTAGGGGATTTCCAACGCATCGATGGCCGTCTTCACCGCCTCGAAATCCTCGGGGGCCGTGATGACCTCGAAGGTGCTGTCGTCCTCGCGCACGTCCTCGGCGCCGGCCTCCAGGGCCTTTTCCATCAGCTTCTCTTCGTCCACGGCCTTGCGGTCGAGGGCGATGTAGCCCTTCTTCTTGAACATCCAGGCAACGCAGCCGCCGGTCCCCAGGTTGCCCCCGTTCTTGGTGAAGATGTGACGGATCTCGGCCACCGAGCGGTTCTTGTTGTCGGAGAGAGACTCGACCAGCACGGCCGCGCCGCCCGGCCCGTAGCCCTCGTAAAGGCTCTCTTCGTAGTTCACCCCTTCCAGCTCGCCGGTGCCCTTCTTGATGCCGCGCTCGATGTTGTCCTTGGGCATGTTCTCGGCCCTGGCGGCCAGAACCGCCGCGCGCAGCCGCGGGTTGCCGTCCTGATCGCCGCCGCCCATGCGCGCGGCCACCGTGATTTCCTTGATCAGCTTGGTGAAAATCTTGCCGCGCTTCGCATCGTTGGCACCCTTCTTGTGTTTGATGCTCGCCCATTTATTGTGACCTGACATTGGGTCCTCCTATTTTTTCCCCTTCCCGATGAGGTATATTTCCTTGCTCGCCTTGCGGCAGCTCTGAGGTTTGAAGATCCTGCACTCCGCGAAGTCGGCCTTGACGGCCTCGGTGAACGTCTTGAAGTCCTCGCCCTGGAAAATTTTGCAGACGAACGCGCCCCCGGGGCGCAGCGCCTTCCGGGCAATGGCGAGCGCGGCCTCGCACAGGTTGTGGGAGCGCGCGGCATCCACGCCGCGGCTGCCGGTGGTCGCCGGCGCCATGTCGCTCAGCACCACGTCGAACGCCTGCCCGAAAAACCCGGCCGGGTCTTCGACCAGTTCAAAGACGTCCGCCGTGTGCACGCCGACGTGGGCGGGCAGACGGACCGTCACGGGCGTCAGGTCGACCCCCACCACGCGGCCGGAGGGCCCCGCGAGTTCGGCCGCACACATCAGCCAGGAGCCCGGCGCGCACCCCAGGTCCAGAACGCCGTCCCCCTTCCGGATGACGGCAATCCGTTTCTGGATTTCCTGGAGCTTGTAGACCGACCGGGCCGGGTACCGCTCCTGGCGGGCCCGACGCGTGTAGTGGTCCTCCCAGCGGTTGGCCTTGGCTGCCGGATGCTTCATGAATTCAACCGCCCCCCTGCCTGCCCGGCGCGGCGCCGGTTTTATAAAATATTATCATATACAATGAGGGGCTTGTTGAAGTCAAATCCGGCGCGGCGCGGACCGATGCATTCATGTCGCGAGGGGGGGCATCCGGCCGCTGCGGCCTTGGGGCGATGATCTTGCGGCTGAAAACCGCTTCCCGGCAGCGGATGCCGTGCTCCACAAGGCAAGGCCCGGGGCCGCGGGCCCGGCGTCCGGTGGTGTCGTCAAAACAAATTTTCGA
>CAZLSV010000021.1:0-22262 GCA_964562235.1 uncultured Desulfatibacillum sp. | reverse complement strand
ATCGCACCCCGACGATGTCGATGCCCTTCATCGCCGGCATCCGCTTCAGGCAGCCATGGGGCAGGATGCACCGGTTGAAGCCCATTTTGCGCGCTTCGAGAATGCGCTGCTCCGCCTGGCCGATGGCGCGCACCTCGCCGGTGAGGCCGACCTCGCCCATCACCACGGTCCGGTCGGGCACGGGCTTGTCGAGGAAGCTCGAGGCGATGGCCCCCACGACCGCCAGGTCCACGGCCGGCTCCACCACCCGCACCCCGCCGGCGACGTTCATGAAAATGTCGTAGCCCATGAGGTGCATGCCGACCTTCTTTTCCATGACCGCCGCCAGCAGCGCCACCCGGTTCGCGTCCAGGCCCAGAATGGTGCGCCGCGGCGTGCCGAAACTGGTGCCGCTGGTGAGCGCCTGAAGCTCCTCCAGGATCGGCCGGGTGCCTTCCATGCTAGCCGCCACCACCGAGCCGGCCGCGGCGGCCGGCCGCTCGGAAAGAAAAACCGCCGAGGGGTTGGCCACCTCTTCCAGCCCCTTGTCCTTCATCTCGAAAACGCCGATCTCGTTGGTGGAGCCGAACCGGTTCTTGACCGCGCGCAGCACCCGGAAGATGTGGTTGCGGTCGCCTTCGAAATACAGCACCGTGTCCACCATGTGCTCCAGGAGCTTCGGCCCGGCGATGGCGCCGTCCTTGGTCACGTGACCGACGAGGAAGGCGGGGATGCCGGAGCGCTTGGCCATGAGCATCAGCCGCACCGTGGCCTCGCGCACCTGGCTGACGCTGCCGGGCGCCGAGCCGAGTTCGGGGCTGAACATGGTCTGGATCGAGTCGATCACCACGACCGCGGGCCGGATGGAATCGATCATGGACAGGATCGCGTCCACCTCCACCTCGGAGACCACCAGGATGTTGGGGGACACGCTGCCCAGCCGCTGGCTCCTCAGCCGGATCTGCCGGATGGATTCCTCGCCGGAGACGTAGAGCACCCGGTGGCCCCGGCCGGCCAGACCGTGGAGCGCCTGCAGCATGAGGGTGGACTTGCCGATGCCGGGGTCCCCGCCGATCAGGATCAGGGAGCCCGCCACGATCCCGCCGCCCAGCACCCGGTCGAACTCCTGGATGGCCGTGAGCAGGCGCTTTTCGTTCTCGATGTCGATGGAGTCGATCGGCACCGGGGTGGCCGGCGCCACGGCCGCGTCGCGCTTCACGGCCAGCGGCCCCGCGGCGGCCTGACGCTCCTCCACGAAGGATCCCCAGCCCCCGCAGTCCGGGCATTTGCCCATCCACTTGGGTGCCTGGTAGCCGCAGGATTGGCAGGAAAAAACGGTCTTGGATGCTTTTTTCACGATTCCAAATTCTAAAGGCTTGTGGTAGAATTCGGGGAACGTAGCATGTGATGCCTCACCGGGCAACACCTGAGTGCTCACCCCCGCTGAACAGCACCATCGAAGGAGTCACATCCAATGCTCAGATTCGACCGGGCCTGCCGCCGTCAGGCCTTGCACGTCTTTTTGACGGTCATGGCCGCCCTCTGCTTCGGGGTGTCGGCCGCCGGGGCCCAGGAAAAGGTCGATGCCTTCGCCGGCCTGCGGCAAAAGCTCATCGCCGACGGGTTCTCGGCGGAGGCCGTCTCCCAGCTCTACGGCCGGTCCGAGGTGTTCGTCGAGGCCGACGGCGTGTCTCGGTTTTTCATCCACAGCGAGGCCAAGCTGAACTACGATCAGTTCAGCACCCCCGAGTCCATCGAAAAAGCCCAGCGCTACCTGCAGGAGAACCTGGCGGCCCTGGATGCGGCCGAAAGCACCTACGGCGTCGACAAGCGCGTGATCACCGCCATTTTGCTGGTGGAAAGCCGCCTGGGCACCGTGTCCGGGAGCCGCTCCGCCCTCAACATCCTCTCCACCCTGGCCGCCCTCACCGACCCGGCTTTCCAGGAGCGCTTCTGGCGCGTCATCCCGCAGGAGCGGCGCATCAGCCGCGAGCGCTTCAACGAACGGGTTCAAAAGCGGGCGGAGTGGGGGTACCGTGAGCTCAAGGCCCTGCTGCGCTACACGGAGCGCGAGGGGATGGACCCCACGACCCTCACCAGCTCCTACGCCGGCGCGGTGGGCTACGCGCAGTTCATGCCGACCAGCATCCTGGCTTACGCCCAGGACGGCGACCAGGACGGCCGCGTCGATCTGCGGGGGCACGCCGACGCCATCGCCAGCATCGCCAACTACCTCAAGCGCCACGGCTGGCGGCCGGGCATCAGCCGCGAGCAGCAGGAGAAGGCGGTCCACGCCTACAACCCCAGCACCTACTACGTCAACGCGATCCTGAAGGTCGCCGACCTCCTGAAAGGCTGAGCATGGACGACCTCAAAGCGATCCTGACCTTTCTGGCGCTGTGCGTGCCGTTTTTCATCGGCACGATCTGGGCCGTGACGGACGTGGCCCAGAAGGATTTCGGAACGGGCAAGGACAAGGCCGTGTGGTGGGTGGTGGCCTCCATCCCGTTCGTCGGCTTCATCGTTTATCTTCTGACCGGTTTCCGCAAAGGCAAAAAGACCGACTGACGCCGCCGTTTCGCAAATACCATTTGACAAGATTCGCGCTATCCTGTAACTAAACCCACCTGTTTCTGCTCAAGGGTCCCATCGTCTAGTGGCCTAGGACACCGGCCTCTCACGTCGGTAACACGGGTTCGAGTCCCGTTGGGACCACCACAATAATAACAATGGCTTAGGACGTTTTCCTAAGCCATTATTATTTGCTACTGAGTGAAAAACTGCGTTAATTTTTTTGGAGATTTTTAAGGTTTTCCAGTTCCAGTAGCTTGAGAGCCTCTTTGGTGTCAGTGTAGTTCCCCTCCACGTAAATCTCTGTAGTGCTCTGTCTGCGATGACGAAGAACCTGCTGGACTTTTTTAAGCCCGACCTTGTGGAGGTCGTTAAGGTATTTGGCCACAGAGTGGCGGATGTCATGAAATCCGAATTTTTCTACCCCTGCCCTCTTGCATACCTTCCGCAGCATCTTGAACCGTGCCACAAACCGTTGGCCATATAGCTCGCTCTTAGGGTTCATATGACAGAATACATATGGACTTGTGGGGTGGCGATTCTGCCATTGCGATTTGAGGAGCCGGTGCAGGTCATCATTCATCCATAATTTCTCGTAGGTCATCTCGCCGGAACGATTTTTCCGGGTGCCCAGCCTGACCCACCTTTCCTCGAAGTTCACATCATCCGCCCACGTCCAGCGCAGCACCTCCCCCTTCCGGGCTCCTGTATGCCAGTAAGCGCCAAGGAGAACCTGATCTTGTTCCGTTGCCGCAAGCATGACTTTGTAAATATCCTGGATCGGGATCAACCTTCGAACTGCTCTGGTGTGCGGCTTCATCTTGATAGGCGCAGTGGGATCATAGAGGATGCCGTACATCTGCTGAACCCACGAATAAAACGCGCGCAGATTCTTTCTGTCCTTGTTGGCGCTATTGTTGCTGGATGTTTTGGCCCTCTCGTTAATGAAATCGAGGATAACAGGTGGAGTGATGTCCACGACACTGATGTCGCCAGCAAACTTATAAAACCGCTCCAGGCAATATTTTTTTTCGTCGAAGGTCTTCTGTGGGAAATTGACCTTGCAGTCCGCCAGATACTTTTGGGCGAGCGTCCAGAGCGCCAGGTCTTTATCGCTCGAAGAAAATCTCTGGTGGTTGTCCTTGAGACGCTTTTTCTCGTCCTGAACCCACTGCCGAGCTTCTCCTTTGAGCTTGAAGAACCCCTTGGCTCGAACTCGCTCGCCGTTCAGCAGAAAGTCTGCCCGATAGCCCCATGTTGTTTTCCAAATGCTCATAGAGCGCCCTCCTCGTCGTTCGCCATGACCCGCCAATCTTGCTGGCTGGAAGCAAGCCACGTCTCATCAAATCACGAACCGTTTCGATGTTCAATGACAATTCGATCGCAACTTTTTCCGGGGTGAGTATGGCGTCTTGGAAACTGGTGTCAAACTTACTTTCGGAGACCACGATGCTTTTCCCAATGCCCGAAATGGGCGAGGGTTCCGAGGGAAAAACATACTATACTGGGTGCTGCGTGGCCTTAAGGTGTGATAGGAGGGCCTGTTGGATTCCCCCGAGCTGTGGGGGACACTATAGGGATTTTTCGGAACCAGCTCGTCGGTGGCTCGTGAAGCTAAGCTCAGCTGAGCATCGCTTCATCATACGCCTTCCGGCGAGTTTGTTGAGAGCATTATAGTTCTCTCAGCAGTTCCAACCATATCATTTGAGCAGGGGTATGTCAACAGGGGTGCCGCGGATTAAGGTGCCCAGGGCGGTCTCCTGCCGTTTAAAGCGCATTTCAGAGCACCTTGCTGGTCGATTAAGTCGATTTTATGGTCAGCCAGCAGGCCGCGCATCTTTCCAAATATACAATGCCGGGGCCTGCGGAACGATATTGCCGCCGGGCGCCCATAGTATACTGGCTCGCATACTCTCGGGTTTTGAGGCGATCCTGAACACTATGTTTGAACACTTAGCTCCAAAACTGCACGATGCCTGAGTTTGAAATGATTGTTGAATTGGGGCTCGATTTGTCAGGTTGAAAAGTGCCTTCAGCGCCACCTTAATTTCACGATTGCTGAGTTTGAAATGATAGTTGAATTAAAGCTCGATTTGCCTGTTTGAAACATCCTTTCGACGCCTTCTTGAATTTCCGGTTGAATTGCATCAGAAGGGCATTTGAAAACTTCGACTGGAACTATTTTTATGATCATCATGCTCATCTGCTAAAAGGTTTCGCTCGGAAGATCATCTGAATTAAAAAGATAAACCTGTATGCCGGGGCTGCCCTATAAGCGGAGCCTGCGGAGCGTCTGGGCAAGCCCTCACATAACTATTAATTTTCTCTTGAAACTTCATATGTTGTCTAAGGACTTTTTTCATAATGAACTTCATCTACCCGACGATCTCCATGCCTGTTTCCATCGCATTATTCAACCTGGGTGCTCCGGTGATTTCCAGTGGGGAGGAGAATGGAGGTGACGAGAATGGCCCACCCGTTCATGCCGATCAAAAACAGGATCAATAAGTCGAAATCCGATTGCACTCGTAAAAGCATCACTCGCCTGAAACTCATCAAAAAACGAACAGCGGTTCGCTTTCCATCAAAGCAACCTGAACCAAATCCCGCCGGATTTCAACCCGACCGTTCCCAGTAATAATCCGCAAAGATCACTACTGATAATATTATCAGTCAGCCGAATTCTGTAACGCGTTACAAAATTCAACCCGTATGAGGAGGACTATATGAAAACGATGACCACGCTCGCAGAAGTGTCAAACCGTGTCGATGCCCTGAACCAGAACTGTTTTGATAAGCTGATTGATGTGCCGGCAATATCGTTCGACTCCCTGCAAACCATGAAGATAGAGGGTGAGCGACACATGTTGAGAACCGTGGCACAGAGGTCGATTTCCTGGAGGCTCGGAATCCCTTTTAACTATTTGCAGAAGTGCCCTCCTGAACTTCAAGCTGAACAGATGAATTTCTGGATTAAAGAGGAGAAGCGGGAGCAGTTGTTCATTCGATTTGATGACCAGGAGGTTCGAGCGATATTTACCCCGAGATACAAACCAGTCGATAATTTCGAGGTTCTGGCCCGGCTGGATGAAATGGGATACACGCCTAGCACCAAGGTTCAATGCTCCCTGGATGGTGAGTTCATGCTGTTGTCGATACCGGACGGTCGCAGGCAGTTCAAAATTAACGGTGACAAGATGACGCCGGGCATTTCCATCTCGAATTCCGAAGTGGGACTCGCCAGTCTGTCCGTGTCAGCGTTCATTCTGCGTCTGGTCTGCACCAACGGAATGGTTTCCAAAACGGAGATTTCCGCTTCCTACCGGCACGTCAGCACAAAGATTCTTACCGAGCTTCCACAAGTTTTCCAGAAAGTGGCTGATGGATTGGGAAAACAGAAGGATCGCTTGAAGCTATCCCTGGAGAGTCCAGTTTCTGACCCATTTGCCACGATCGAACGCTTTAACAGGCAGTTTGCCCTTGGGGAGCGGGAAAAGGAGGCGGTTGCTTGGGGGTGGCCACAAGAGGCGGGCGAGACCATGTTTGCCGTAGTGAACACCTACACTCGAGCAGCTGCCATGGAGGGGCTGCCGGCGGAGAGCAGTTTCCGGTTGCAGCGGGTTGGTGGCGAGGTGTTGGGGTTGTTGAAGTGACTTAATTGAGTGCCCCTTCGAGCAAGGAGGGGCATTCATAAAAAAGGCTTGAATATTATTTTGGTTTGATTAATGGCCAATTTCGACCAAATAAATCAAGAAACGTATACCAAATCCAAATAATAGGGAAAAGCAAAAGGCCAAATATCAAAACAAAAACGAGATAAATTATTATAATTATACCGACCAACCAATGAAAGATAGCGTTGAAAATAATTTCAATAACACAAACGAATGTGAAGGGAGGAAGAAAGTAAAAACGCTGGTCGGTAAAAAATTATAACCCTGAGTTCATAAGTGATCTACTATAGGCATTTTTGTCAGCACCGACTTTGTATTTCTCCTCGTATAGGTCAAATTGGCAAGGGAGGCGATTTTTGTTTCATCCGGGCCTGGCGCCATACAATAACAACAGTAAATCCAAAATCAAAGGGTTGATTTTAGTACTTCATCACACATGACATTATATGGAAGCTGCAAAGCGATTTTGTTATTGCATTTTGGGCAAATTAGAAGATTATGGTAATTAGGCTTATATTTGAATAGACTACCAAGTTTATCGGTGCGCATTTCAGGCTCCGTAGTTGCTATGAGTATCGTCCGGCACTTAGAACAGATTGCATTTATTTTGCTATTCTCTTTTTTGCTGATGCTCCAAGAGATATTGTTATACCGCACCACTTTATTAGCAGCTTTCAATTTATTATTAAAAATTAGAAATAATACAGGCATGATTAGTGACAATATAAAAATAAAGAAAAGGTGCCACACCTTCATTGTAATCATTTGATTACCATACTCAGCAAAACCGTTTAACATAGGCCAAAAATATCTTGATATTATTTTGAGTGAAGTTAATTCTGAAATTATACCAGCAAGAATCGTACTGGTTATCGCGATTGTCCAAGGATGATTAATTATTCGTTTCATGTTTATTTAACCATCTAAAAGCAAATCGTCCAAATATTCGATTGAAATATTTTGCCAAGTTGCCATCTCTTTATAAGTATTTGAGATATTAGATCTAATACTCCCAATTGATTTGGTGCCCCACAAAATAACTTTTTTATTATGCTTCAATAATGTTAAAATAGTGTCCCGATAGTCACCATCACCTGCCACGATAACGAACGCGTCCACATCATCATTTTCATCGAGAGTATTCCGTATAAGTTGTTTCAACCTTTCATCTGAACCGTTTTTGCCACCTAATGGAGACGAAAATTCAAACATCGCTTCTGTGTAAGCTTTTAAATCGCCGGTAAACAGTTGCCAATTGGCAACGGCCCAGCGAGGTGGTATTACTTTACCAAGCCTTTCTGCCTTTATTGAAAGCATTTTGGCTATTCTTTTTGTTTCGGCAATTTTATCCCATTTTTTTTGATCTTCCATCGGCAGTGCTTTTATATATTCCCTGAGGGAAATAATCATATTTTCATGATCGACAAACAATGCAATTTTTGGTGATTGCTGGTAATTGTTGTTGGACTTAGAGGCCAAAATTTTATGATGGCAGCAAAGCCATCTTTCGAGAAAAAGACCTTTGATTCTAAGATATTCTATACCGTTTTTAAATTCTTTTTGAATTGTTTGCATTTCCATCAACTTTAAAATTCTTTCATTGGTAATTAATTTTCCTTTCTTTTGCATTATTTCGAAAATGATGTCCCTTGGAACGCCGATACTGCTCTTTTTTTGATCTTGTATTATAATCTTAGCAATTTCCCAGTCTAATTCGTCTATGAATCCACCTTCATGTTTCTTTTCATTCCACCAAAGATCACAATACTGATTTTCCTTCTCTTCAATATAAGCAACTGCCTGATAAACATCGCATGGGCCCACATTTAGTCTTTTTTGTGGATTTAGGACTTCAGTGACAATACGCTTTCCAATTGCTTGCGTTATCCAAGGGTGCCCTTCAGTCATATTCCATATAAGATCAACTGCTTCTTCAGTAAAAACGACAGGATATCCGCTTATTCCAGCCTTAAGCACGTCCTTGATAGCATCTTTACTAAGAAAACCTGTAGATACTTGAGTCAACCTCCCCCAAATAGCGCTATCAGATAGCACCTTTATGTCTCTGTAGAGCACAGATGCAGTAAAAATGAACAGTATCCCACTGTTCTTTGACATTAGAGTACTGAAAAGATCCAAAACATTTCGATCTATTTTTCCCTCTTTGATAGCGCTGGCTAATCTTTGTGTCTCATCGATCATTAACAGAATTTGGCGACCGTCGAGTTGACTTTTCAATTTCTCAGAATAAGACAAAAATCCGGATATGGGTTCTGAAAAAAATATTTTACGGTCAGGTAAAGGTATAAAATCGGAAATTTTTAGGTAATCATATATCCCTCTTTGTATGTGTTCTATAATGCTATACAAGTATGCCGCTGTATCTTGTGGAATAGCTTCTGGCAGAGAAACCGGAATTATGTGATTAAGATTATTTTCTGGCAAGGACCAGTAAAGACTATTTAGTATGGAAGTCTTGCCTACTCTTCTGGGGCCATTCAAAAAAAGAATTTCGGACTGCACTGCATCCCTCAGACTATTACAAATTCTAATCTGCTCACGAGATCTTCCGTGAAAAACATCTCTTCTATTTTCTGGAATCCCAACACCAATAAAGAATGAATCCTCGATAAACTTCTTGCCCCCGATGATATCTTCGAAACATTTCGGTTTCAGAGTAAATCTAATAAGCTGTGTCTTAATTTTAAAGCTATTATAAGAAAATTGAGCGTACGTAGTAAAAGTCTCATCCTTATCGATGGAGTCGTAATCAATTTTAAAACCCAAAATAATGGACATGCCCGGCTCAAGTGGATCCTTATGGGTCTCCTGTTCATGCTCAACTATAACATTTCCTTTTTCACTTTTTAGAAACACGGATAATTCACTAATCGTTTCTGAGCCTGAATTTATTATGCGTAACAATATTATAGTTTTAGGATTATTCGGATCATTCCGCTCTCCAAGTGAATCAGGCAAATAATTTGTTATTTTCGAGTCGATTTCTACGTTATGCGAAACGTTTGTCTGGCAAGATATATCTTGAGTTATTCGTTCAATTGCATTAATGATGTGTTCGAAATTAATTTTCAAATTTGGATCATCAATTGTTGGGGTATAGGATTTTAAGTCGAAGAATTTTGCACCCACCTCTCCCGATAGTTCTTCTTTTTTGCTCAAATCAATAGACATTTGAAATTCTGCAACTTTAGAAAAATATATATTGAAAGACTCAATAATTTTAGGACCAAACAATGGAAATCGATCAGACATTAACAGAAATATTTTATTGAAAATGTCATGATTACCATCAAGATCTGTAAGTTTTTTAATTTTAGAAAGACTTGAAATAAGGGCTAACAAATCTTGATCGTTCTTTACACCAGATAAATTTCCGTTCGTTGGCAGAACAGTTTTCACTGGTGCTAATGTAGCCTTATCTTCTATCTGCGCAGAAACAGCGTTTCCAATTTCCTTTAAAAGTGTTTTTTTAAAAGCTTTGGTTTGGTCTTGATCCAAATTCTCCAATCCTACTTCTTTCAATAATTCTAAGGCCTTTTGGTACTGTGGCTGTTCTTTAAAAATATCGATCACTTCCAAAATGCAATTCTTTAGAAACTGCTTTTCGACTGTTGACCTTGGCAACATGGTTAGGTAGTTCGAATATGCTTTAAATGCTTGTTCATACATTTTTAAAGATATATAAAGATCCCCAATTAATCTGTAATTTATGGCATTGAATCTATGCTGCTTGTAACTTATTCTTTGTTGAAACCATGTGATTCCTCCTTTGAAAATACGTTTCTGGACGAACTCGAAACAAACCCTGTTCAAATCAGAATTGCTTAATATTTCTGCAGGATCTGGTAGATTAAGCACGCAATCGTCAGATGAAATAGCATCAAGAGTTGAAAGACGATCAATGAGATCACTTTTTGCGACGCCTGTATCAGCTGCATATAGGAATGCCAAGAAAACGCAGTTTGCGTTTGGGATCCAATCGAGATACTCTGCCAAGAAACTTTTATCATTATTTTCTATAGCGATTTTAATTGCTGGTTCAATTAGCGAACTGTTATCAGGATATTTTACCAAACCTTGTCGCAACGATTTAAATGCCTCATTTCTATTATTTAAGTAAATATCGCAACAGGCAAAATTCCAATCTGTTATTGCATCACCGAGGTTTGATTGTATTATCTCGTTGAACAATGAGCGCGAATAGACCCATTTCTTCTCGATTTTGCATAAAGCATAAGCGTACCATTCTTTTATGTATGAGTTTCTTGGTTGTGTCTGCCATAGGAAGCGAAAGCTATTTATTGCGTTAGAATTGTTTGACCTCAATTGTCGACGGGCGGATTCAAATTCAGGGTTTAAGTTACCTTTTGAATCTTTTACCTTTTTATTTGGCTCTTGTAGAGAAAACTCTGCCCCGAGAATTTTCAAAACCGAAGTTTTTAATTCTTCCTCTGCCAGCGCTATTACATCTCTCACTTCAAAAGGATCGTTTGTAGCAATGGCCTTCAAAATTTTTGATTTAAAATCAATGCTAAAATTACCTAGTATTTGGCATACCCGCTCATGCCCAAGATGATGGGAGAGCAGTTCTACCCAGTTAATTTTAATGTGAGAAACCCTTTCCGATACGTGCAATTTTAGAATATCCTGATTATCTTCCATAAATCTTAACATCAGGCCTTTCGTGCTTTCGTTATCAAGTTGAGATCTCTTTTTATCAAAAGCTTGATAAATTGCATCATTTATATCCAGTGCAACATCTCTTGGTATATTAGGCTTATAGTACTTTTTTAGAACACTATTTGCCTGATCCATGGCATCTGATATAATTATACTGTGATTCTGAAATGATAACTCTAAGTTTGCTCCAATAAAATCTTTCAGGCTTTGGCGAAATAACGATTCATATTTTTGGGGCTCAGACTCCCTGCGCTTATTAAAAACAACACCGCAAAAGTTTGATAATCTTATCAAATCGATATACGTACTTGAGCTCCTTTTGGATATAAGCTTTTTTGAAATTCTTATTGCTACATTTGCTGGCATCGTAGCCCACCCAAATGGTGATCTAATGTTAACACTATTTGTCTTTATATCATTTTTTAATCTCTCTATTACCTTGGCACTGATCTCCTTTTCATGGCGGTTGAGTTCATTTATATATTTTTCACATAAAATAATTAAATCTGCAGATTCTGAAACTATATTTTCATAGTTTTCTTGCCAAGGGACAAAAGGCATAATGGCTCCTGAAATATAGGTTTATTACAGTTTAAAAAAAATTTTTTTATGTAACGGCAATTTTATGCGAAGCGCTCATCGTATTTTGTGAATACCAGTTAGCAAGCACTGATTTAACTGTCACATAAACTTTGATATACGATTTGTTCTTTTAATATACTGGCATGATTTTGACATCGACGCAACCCGGGACCTATTAAATACAAAGCGGAGCGCTATTCGTCTTCATAGACCCCAATCGCCCTACTGAGAAGAAAAAAATATGATACAAAACTTTGTGAAACATGTCTATCTAAAGCAATTGCTTTTGAAGCACTCTTATGTTTTCAAGAAGAGTACTAAGCGGATCGGAATAAGCATTTTATAAATATATGCGATCTTTTTTTCTTTTGGTGGGCGGTGGACCCCGTAGTTTGGACAGCCTGTTGGGTGGCATAAGCTCCTAAACGGTTGATTGTTTTTATGAGAAGCATCAGGAAGCCCCTGCGAACGGGTACGGCAGCCCGCAATAAACCACATCCGGGGTGCGGTCGTCAAGATAGGAGTGTAACGCTAGTAGTTGTAAAAGCGTATCCATTCCTCCAAGCAATGACGAAACTCGGAGCTTCAGCTGAACGAATGCATGTATGAGGTAGTGGTGTTTGATGGTCCACCATAACCGTTCGACGAAGCTGTTATACTGGCATCTACCGCGCCCTCAACGTACACTTCAAGACACGAAAGGCTTCACTATCATTCATACACCGGCTGAACATTTACCTGCACAAATGCTCTATAAAACAGCGCGATTTTGAGATTCCTTGCGGCTGAAGGCGGTTGGGAGGGAGTTTATAGGCACAGCAGAGAGGGCATTTTCACTGCGTGAAAAACTGCGTGAAAATGGCCCAACATTCTCCAGTTTCTTCATATTTTTCCTGGTAAATTACCGCAAATTCTCACTCAGTAACATTTCAAAATGATTGTATTTAATTGAAATCGTACAAAAATATAAAAAGTGTTGGGTGCCTCTCACGTCGGTAACACGGGTTCGAGTCCCGTTGGGACCACCAACGAAAATCAAAGCCCCTGATCGTGCCATTTACGATCAGGGGCTTGGTTTTCAGCAGCGGCCCGCGGCGTCACCTTGCCTGCGATAAGCCTGTCATCGCAGAACTACTCCTGGCCGGTATGGAGACCTCATCCGCCGGCTCTCGTTGGCAACAGAGCCGATCCGCCGCAGGCAGAATGTTATCTCTCCCCTTTTCAACCCTTGCGCCACCCGGTTCTCATCACGTCCATAGATGCGCATATTCAGCCCATCGCCAATTGTAGTAATGGCTCTATTCAGCAACTGGTGTAATCAAATCCACATAATTCATAATTCAGGGTTTGACCCCATTTTTCATGACTTTTGAAGAAGCCGATGATTTTTTTCAACAGGCCGGTTGGGGCATTTGAAAACAGGTTCCTTGTTGACAAATCGAGGGGTCCTGTGAAAAGCTCTGTGCCACACCATTTGTCCGGCAAGTCCACGACCTACCTGGGCCTCTCTTTGACAACTGCTTGGAGGAGAAAATCCATGAAAACCCTAATCTGTCTTTTCATGGCATCAACATTTTTTGTTTGTGCGTGCGGAGGGAGCGGGGGTGGAAGCGGTGATAGTGACGGAACCGGAACCGGGACCACACCGCCACCCACGGCTTCCACTGTAGTGTTGGCCGCAAACGACTTGGGGATGCACTGCATGGACCTGGAGTTTTCCATTTTCTCCATACTACCGCCCTTCAATGTCATTAACGCCCAGGTCATCGGGCATGACGCGAACGGCAGCCCGGTTCTCTTGGATGACTTGGATGTAGATGTCCGCTATGGAGCTGTTACAGATGCACTGGGTTCCATAAACTCCTACAGCCGAAACAAGACCGATTTTTGGGTTTATGCGAACAGCCTTTTCGGAACGAGCCTTGCAGACGGGGAGGGATTGACGGGGCTTTTTATGCCTGCCGACGACCCGCTAAACCGTGGGGCGCAGCCCATGGCATACATCATAGCCTCGGATTGGTTCAGAGCTGAGGGCATCCCCATAACTCCGACGGATGACGGCAACCGCAGCAATCCTTATCCCCTGGTGGAAGTGACCGCCCATAGCAAACAGACCGGCCAGCAAATGGGCAGCCTCAAGGTGGTGGTGCCGGTCGCAACTGAAACCGAGTGTCGCGGCTGCCATGTCACGGGCGGAATCGGCTCCACAAGGGGTGGAATAACCTGGGCAACCGATGCGGACACAGAGGTCCAAAGCAAGAAGAACATCCTCCGGCTGCACGATGCCATCCAGGCAACGAACCTGCAAAACGCTACTCCTGTTCTCTGTGCCGGGTGCCATTATTCTCCGGCACTTGATTTGAGCGGCGCAGGGCCGAGCGGCGATCAGATTGGCAAGCCGACCTTTTCAAGGGTGATGCACGGCTATCACGGGCAGCTTCAAAACGCAGGGCAGCCCGTCTTTCCGGCCACTATCTCATCCTGCTACGAATGCCACCCCGGTCAGATCACCCAGTGCCAGCGAGGTGCCATGAAAACCGGCGGCATGGACTGTATCAATTGCCACGGCGGCATGCTCGCGGTAGGTGGGCAATACAACCTACTGGCAGGCGGGAGCATTGATGGGACAAACGACGGCAATCCCCGCCGCCCGTGGAAAGACCTTCCGCGCTGCCAGGCTTGTCATACCGGGGATGCGGTAAGCCACCTGAGCGGGACTGGCCTCGTTACGGACGCTTCAGGAATTCGCCTGATGCAGGCATACACCACAGGGGACAATTCGGCCTCTCCCTTGCTTGCGACCAACAAGCGTTTTGCCGAGCAGGACAACACGCTATATCGATTCAGCAAGGGGCATGGCGGTGTTCGCTGCGAGAATTGTCATGGCAGCACCCACGCCGAGTGGCCCATCGCTGACGATGCATCCAATGACAATGTGGCTGCCAAGGCGCTTCAGGGTTACTCCGGCAAAATTATCGAGTGCACGGTCTGCCATACCCAAGGCAGTCTCCAGTTAACCACAAACGGCCCCCATGGCCTTCACAACGTAAACGACAGCGGCTGGCTGGATGAGAGCCACGGGCGGTTTTACACGCAGAACAAACCCGGCTGCAAAGCCTGCCATGGGCTGGACCTGCTCGGCACTCCACTGGCAAAGATGCCCACCGCCCGGTCCTTCAGAGTGAATGGGAACACAATCGCATATGCGCAGGGGGGTTTGGTGCGTTGCGATCGATGCCACTCGCGGCCGGGCTTGTAAGCGGCTCATAATAGTGCTTGCCCGTTAATGGAACGAGCGGGATCAGTTTATGATTCCGCTCGTTCTTTTTTTCACCAGATTTATGTCCACTGTAGCGGGCTTACAGATTCAATCAAAGGTAGTGTCAACAATCTTTCGCTTTTCTTTTTTGCAGTGCCCTCGTTGGGATCAAGCTGAGGCTGTCTGCGTATTCCGAGCCAAGCCGGCCACCGATTCCGATCGAAAGCGGCCACTGATTCCGAACCATTCCGGCCACCGATTCCGAGGCAAAGCGGCCGCCCTGTAATCCGGATTTCACGGAGCTGAACGCAACGCTGGTTAACCCATCAAACAGCCGGTAAAAGGCACCTCAAAAAAAGTTTTTTGAGGAGGTGCCATGCCGGCCACGAGGTTGACCATGCGAAAGATCCGTGAAGTGCTGCGTCTTTTTTTCGATTGCCACCTGACCAAGCGACAGATCGCCACCAGTTGCAAAATCGCCGAAGCACAGTTTCCGAATATCTCATGCGTTTGTCGGCCTGCGGACTCGGCTGGCCGCTTTTCGCTGAAACGGACGATGCGAAGCTGGAGGGGCTGCTGTTCCCGCCGGCCCCGGTTGTGATTGAGCACCCCCGGCAGCCGTCGAATTTCGTTTATATCCATTGGGAACTGCACCGCAAAGCCGTCACGCTGATGCTCTTGTGGCAGGAATACAAGGCCGCGCATCCCGACGGCTACCAATGCAGCCAGTTCTGCAACCTGTACCCCCAGTGGGCCGGCCGGATCGATCCGGTCATGCGCCAGGAACACCGGGCCGGGGAAGCGCTTTGCGTCGACTGGGCCGGCATGTAGCGACCTCCACTGACAAGCTCTGCCGCAAATGAAATATCCCGCCGCCGGGGTGCCAATGTGCTCCGGCGGCCTTATCGACATAACAAGCAGAAATATCATTAAATATTATGCCTTTTCTCAAAAAAATAATGACACCCGGGCGTTGATATTGTAAAATTAAGTCCAGTTGACAAACACCAACCCGCTAAAGGAGAGCCCAGATGAAGAAAGCATTTCCAGCAGCACTGATCCTGACCGGCCTTGCTATCGCCCTACTCTCATTTCCCCTGGAAGCGGCATCCCCAACAAAAACCGAAGTCATCAACACCGAGCAATGCCTGCGCGTCATCGGCTGGACCCAGAATTGTGTTTACTTCAAAGCCAACACGGTCGTCGAAAGGCCCATGAACAGCACCGAGGTAACCTCCGGGACCCTGGCCAAGGATGCGTGCCTGCGGGCGCAGGGATGGAGCGATGGCTGCGCGGTGTACAAGGCCGGCACGGTGATCCGTTTCAATGACAAGGGCTTGGTCGTGACCGGAACGTTGGCCCAGGATTCCAACCTTCGCCCGGTGGGCCATAGCACTGCGAAGACATACAAGGCGGGCCGCACCGTGACCTTCGACACCAAGGGACACGTGGTTAAAGAGACGAATTAAATCGGGACGCTGCTGATCGTATCGACCTGAGCCGGGGAAAGCCGGTGGAGCCGGCCGTGGCAAGCCCGGTGGGATAAGGCTGGGGGCCAACTCTCTCTTCGGCAGCACGGGATCGGGTCCCGTTGGGACCGCCGCTCAAAATCAAAGCCCCTGATCGTGCCATTTACGATCAGGGGCTTGGTTTTGTTATCATCGGCCCTCGGCGTTCTCTTGATGGCGAAAAGCCCGCCATTGCCAAGAGGGCCTGCCCGGAATGATGCTTCAGTAGGAGATTCCCATCTTTGCCAGGTTAGCGGATATGAATTGGATGGTATTCTCCACCGCCATCAAATACTCGGCCTCGCACATTTCGATCGCAACACCGAGAAACAATTTTGAAAGCTCACCCAGATCGACGGCGGCGGGCAGTGTTATGCCGTAAGCGCTCAGAAAATCAGGGGCCAGCGCCGCCAACTGCTCGGCGATCAGTTCTTGGGCCACCGCGGGTTCCTGCCCCAGGGCAAAGCCATGGGTGACCAGGTTTTTCCGGAACTCGTTTTCAGCCGAGCGGATGACCGTGACCGCCGTCGGCCGATCGAGTTTGAAGGTCTGCATAAAGCCCTTGGCATAGGCCTTGACCAGGAGGGTTGGAAATTCAGGCGTTCGTAACAGGGCCGCGGCCGAGATCTTCCCGCCGAGGCTTCGGTCATGCTGCGCGATGAGAAGGTCTACCGCGCTTTCGATGAAGTTGTGGCACAGCTCATACCCCGCCCAATCTGTCTCCCCATTCTCGACCAACCCAAACCCTTCCAAGTACGCGTGAATTTTTCCACTGTTAGACATCTCCACGGCTTTTGTGATAACCCAGCCATCCGGCGCTTCATAATTGTAATTCCCGTGCGCGGTGGCATCCGCACCGTTTATCCCGTTATGGCTCACGAACCCGAATGCTACCGCCTTTTCCAGCTTGGTATCGGCCTTTTTCCAGACCAACTGGTTATCCTCATAATGTGCTTCGTAGTAAAGGTAATCGAGCCAATTCAAGTTCGAAAAAAGGTAGCTGAAGACATCCGGAGCCATCCCGCCGTAGATCTCGTTCAGGTTCCTCACCGGCCCTTTTCGGCCGAGATGATCGTCGATGTAGGCATGGGTGGCGGACCCCCACGCGAACACCTGGTTGACCATGAGGACGGAACCGAGAACGACTCCAATTGCGATCGCCGACAGTTTCCCATCTCTTTTTTTCATCGCTGCGCTCCCTTGCTTCTGAGGTTGAGTTCACCGAATCGATGGTCCTGGATCAGAAGGAACGATGCCGTCCGCCCCCAAAAGGACAAACCACCCCTTCGGGGGCGTTCCTATGGGCACCTTCAACCGGTAGATTCTCACCGGGACACCTCCTTCCTGGATTGAAAATCAGCTCAGCTACGCGGCGTAGATATTCTGCATTTTGATGTCGATGCATTCCCGTTCGCACACGTGCCGCCAGCCATGTTCTCTTGCCAGGAGTTCGACCGTGACGAGCCGTTGGGCGCAGTTTATTCTCGGGTCGTCACGGAGCGACTCGATTCGAAGCTCGTAGTGATGTTCCAGCAGAGTTTTTTTCATCGGGCGGCCCTCCAAATTGAGTTGCCGATATCCAGCGCAATAGACATACCATCAATCAACCAAATGAAATTTAATTGAAAAATTAAACGGGAAGGTGCAACCGGGTTTGCTTGGGGTAAACAATTCTTGCGGACGGCCGAGGGAGGGCTGCCTCACGACCCGCTGCCGGCGGGTGTTGTCGGGAAATTTACGCCGAGGAAAACTCCACGCGCATCAAAGACGACCTGCGCACCGAAAGTGAAAGCCAGGGCACGGCCGCGCGCAGAAGCCTTGCGATGGAGGTCTCCGGCCATTCATCGCGGCAAGCTGCCGCGGCCGTTGTTTTTCGTTCAGCATTAAAAAAGCATTTGATACTCAACCGAAAGCCGAATAAAACGTTGCAATTGTTAATGGTTATAGGAGACGGGAAGGAGTATGGGCAAGTTCGAAACAGACCGGGCGGTTCCGGTTTCCTGCGATCGAGACTGCGGCGGCGGCTGCCCGTTGTATGCCTATCTGTCTAAAGGCCGCATTGTTCGGATCACGGACAACCCTCGCACACCTGAACTCATGCGGGGCTGCATCAAAGGCTATCGCATGGCGGACACGGTGTATGCCAAAGATCGTCTGAGATCCCCCCTGATCCGCATGGGCGAACGCGGGCAGGGGCATTTCCGGGAGGTCGGCTGGGCAGAGGCACTGGACCATATTGCCGAACGATTGGGGTCGATCCGCGACCGGCATGGCTCTCTTTCCTTTCTGCCTTTCAACGGATCCGGAAGTTGCCGGGCGGCGGTGCACAACACCAATCTTGTCGGCCGCCGGTTCTTCGCGATGTTGGGCGGCTTCGTCGATCGATTTGACTCTTACTCCAGCGCCGCCGCCGCCTTCACGGATATGCACTTGTTCGGAACTCGCATGACCGGGATGGATCCCCTGACGTTAGAGGCCTCGCGGATGATCCTGCTCTGGGGCGCCAACCTCTGCGCAACCCGCTTCGGCAGCCGGATCGAATCGGTTATCGGCCGGGCCAGGCAGAGCGGCGTGCCGGTGATCGTGGTAGACCCGCGACGCACGGAAACGGTTCGCAAGCTTTCAACCCGGTGGATTCCGATCTTGCCCGGCACCGACACCGCCATGCTGGCGGCGATGCTCTACGTGATCGTGAAGGAAGACTTTCTATCGCACGAATTCATCGAACGCTATACCGTCGGGTTCGATGATCTAATCGCCTACCTCACCGGCCATCGTGATGGGCAGGCGAAAAACCCTGCCTGGGCGTCGGATATCTGCGGGGTGCCTGAGGAAACCATTATCAGACTTGCAAGGGAATACGCCGCAGCAAAGCCGGCCGCCCTCCTTCCCGGCTTGTCCATTCAAAGGACCCTCGGCGGCGAAGAGGCCTATCGGTTCACGGTGGCTCTGCAGGCCGCCACCGGCAATATCGGCAAAGCGGGAGGCTCCTCGGGAGGAGAGTTCTGGGGAAAGCTGCCCGGCATCGCATTCCCGACCCTTCCGGTCCCCGACATCTCACTGCTTCCATCAATCCCGGTTTACCGCTGGCCGGATGCCGTGCTGGAGGGCCGTGCCGGAGGCTACCCGTCGGATATCCACGCCATCTACAGCATCGGCGGCAATTACTTAAATCAGGGGAGCGACATCCAAAAAAACATCCGGGCGTTTAAAAAGGTCGATCTGGCCGTCACGCATGATCTTTTCCTGACCCCCACGGCGCTGTTCAGTGATGTGGTCCTGCCGGTCACGACCTCTCTTGAACGGGAGGATGTGGCCTTCCCGGCCGACCATTACCTCTTCTACTCGCACCAGGCGATCGAACCGCCCCCCTCCTGCCGCAACGACTACGACATCTTCTGCGATCTGGCCGATCGACTCGGCTTCGGGGCGGACTACTCGGAGGGCCGGAGCGCTTCGCAGTGGCTCGATCACCTGATGGCCCGCTCCGGGATCAAGGACACCGAACGGTTCAGGCAGACCGGCATCCTGGAGGCAAGTGAGCAGCGGCGGATCGGGCTGAGCCGCTTCATCGAATTCCCGGAGCAAAACCCGCTATCCACGCCCTCCGGGAAGATCGAGATCCGCTGCGCAGCCTTGGCTGAAACCGAGGCGACCGCCGTACCGCGATGTCGTGTAGCGGAGCCCGACCCAGTGTACCCGCTGCGCATGATCACCCCGCACTCAAAGTTCAGGGTGAACTCCCAGAATTCCAATCTGCCCTGGGCCGCCAAATTGGCCCAGCAGGTTCTAGTCATGAACGTGCTGGACGCGCGCCGCCGGGGCATCCAGGACGGGGAGACGGTCCGGGTGCAAAGCGCTCGGGGAGAAATGGAGATTGCGGTCGCTCTCACGGAGGATATCATCACCGGATGCGTCTCATTGACGCAGGGGGCCTGGACCGCACGCGATGCGCATGGGGTCGAAAAAGGCGGATCGGCCAACATTCTCACCTCGACGATCCCCACAATGCCGAGCCAGGGCTCGCGCACCCACTCCATCTTTGTGGAAGTCCGAAGGTCGGACAAAAAGAGCGTCTGATGCCGGTCGTTAACAAGTGTTAGGACTTCGGCCCGATTGCCGAAACCGATTCGATGGCGCGCACGATCGGCTCGAATTTCCGTGGATCGAGTGCATCGGGATGGGGCGGGGCAAACCGACCGGAATCGTTGTCGAAATACTGGCCGGAGGCCGCCGCGAACTCATTTCGTGAGTGCCGCTGCATCGGCCAAACGCGACAGATCCGCCGTGTATGTTTCAATGCGCCCACCGCCCGCCAGCCCGGAGAGCGTTTTTGCCGTCTCTTCGATCTTGGACGGGCTGCGCCCGTGGAGCAGAACGTGGTGGCCGAGCGAGACCAACATCTTGGCCGTTTCAAACCCGATGCCGTCGGTCGACCCTGTAACAAGAATGGTCTTTTGCACAGGCTTGTCCCCTTCGCTCTGAAAATTCTGATAGTATTCTCTGCATTCTGCCTCGAAAGCTTCCCTAATTGGCTTAACGCCAAGACTCCACGCATGGTTAAAGGATAAGGACCTGTTTGCCCATCATTGTTCCCGTCTCTTGTTGGATGTGCATGGCCCGGATATTTTCAGGCGTTAGCCCGGACAAAGTCTTCTGTCGAGTTGCAACCAGGATACCTTCATCCAACAGCCCGGCCACGTTCGAAAGAAATCTTCCCTGCGCGGCCATATCACCCGTCTCAAACATTGATCGGGTGTACATGAATTCCCAGGAGATGGTGACGCTTTTGAATTTAAACACCCTGATGTCCACCGGATTTACCGGATCATCGATCAGTACGATACGACCTTGAGGACGGATGCATTCAGCCATCGCCTTCCAATGCCTTTCCATTTGAGTCGTACAAAAGATGGCGTCGACTGAACCAGCTCCGGCTGCCTTGAGCTCTTCATAAAGACTGTTTCTGTGGTTCAGAACAGTGTCGGCACCTAAAGACTTACACCAATCCACTGTTTCCTTCCGCGATGCTGTTGCAAACACCTTCAATCCAGCCCAACGGGCTAACTGAATTGCCATGGACCCAACGCCGCCGGCGCCACCGATTATCAGAATGCTTTCACCCGAGTTGGCACCGGCTTCCGGAACAAAACCCAATCGCTCGAACAAACCTTCCCAGGCGGTTATTGACGTCAACGGCATTGCTGCGGAATCTTCAGGTGCGAGGGTTCGGGGTGCTAAAGCAGCTATGCGCTGATCGACCAAATGATATTCGCTATTGCACCCCGGCCGGGTGATATCTCCCGCATAAAAAACCTTGTCTCCGGCTTTAAACCCGGTCACCTCTGCGCCCGTTTTTTCGACGATTCCACAAGCATCCCACCCGAGCACGCCGTCTTTCTCGGAGCGTTGGCGGACCTTTGTGTCGACCGGGTTCATCCCGATGGCCAGGACACGCACCAGGAGGTCCTGTGCTTTCGGCACTGGCATTGGCTGCTCTTGCAAGATAAAGGCCCCAGTGTCTTGTGCTTTGCTGCCGCTTTTTGAAACTATCGCTTTCATATTCTCCTCCGATGAAATTTTCAATTTTAGCAACAAACGATTATTGATCCGCTGTGTTTCCAGCTGGCTATTACGATATGACGAATAAAAATTTATGCAAATTATGGATCGCCGGGAGATCTTTGTCGATGATGACGGCTGGCGCCTGGATGCGGATGAAGAATTCGCGCTAAGTGCCTGCCAAGCGGGTGCTGGACTGGACCAAGCCGGATGCTCTTCTTGGTCTGGAAGCAGGGGTATCCAACCAATCAACATCTCGGCGAACTGTTCGGTTGGACCCATTCCGCGGTCAGCCGCGGATCCCAATTTATAAAAACATCCACCACTGAGACGAGGTACGAGGGAGCGGCTCGATCAGAAAAGTCAAAAATCAACGGGTTGTTGCTCAAAGCGATTTTCTAAGCAAGCCGAAAGGTATCAAGTTTC
>CAZLSV010000020.1:59542-69713 GCA_964562235.1 uncultured Desulfatibacillum sp. | reverse complement strand
ATGACGAGGTTCGCCTGGATGTAGCCTTTGGAGGCCCCGCTGGTCGGCTGGGTCCATTGGCGTTTGCGGATGAGATCCCTCAGTTCGCGTGGGGGGAGTTCAGCGGACATGGTGTTCCTCCTGATGATTGGCTTGCATGGGTTTTTTCACCGCTCTAAACAACGGTGATCTCTCCTGGATAGCGTCCCAGCTGCTCCAGGCCTTCCGCGGTGACCAGGTGGGTGTTTTCGATGCCGACCACCCCGCGGCCGGGAAAAATCAATTTGGGCTCCACGGCGATGACCATGCCCTCCTGCAGCTCGAGCGTCTGGCCGGTGTTGAGAAACGGAAACTCGTCCAGCTCGAGGCCGACCCCGTGGCCGACAAAGCGTACGCGCTCGGGGCCGGCCCCCATGAAATGCCCGGCGTACCCCCGCTCGGCAACGTACTGCAGCGCGAAATCGTAGATCGCGCCGGACACCGCCCCCGGCCGCGCCCGTTGCCGGATCTGCTCCTGCAGCGCCAGCATGGTCTGGTGCGCCTTGACCAGATCCTCCGGGACCGGGCCGAGCGAGAAGAGCCGGGTATGGTCGGAAATGTACCCGCGGTAGGCGAAGACATAGTCCACCATGACCGGCTCGTTGCGCTGAATGGGCCGGAAGCCGGCGCTCTGGGCCACGGCCGGGTTCACCCCGCTGCCGCCGGTGGGCGAGGAGTGATAGCTCGGCACCCCGCCCGAGGGCCCCGCGAGCAGGTGGCCGTAAAAGAGCTCCGCACCCCACATGCGCATGCGCACGAGGCCCTGGTGCCCCAGCCGGCGGGCTTCCGCCTCCACCCGCCCCGCCAGTTCGATTTCGGTCATGCCCTCGCGCAGCAAGGCCGGGACCCGGCCGGCCACCCGGTCGGAGTATTCCGCCGCCTCGCGGATCAACGCGATTTCAAAGGCGGACTTCACGGCGCGCAGCCGGCGGATCTCGGTCGAGATGTCCGCGATCTCCGCCCCTTTGAAAACCTCGCTGTAGCGAAAATAAAGGTTGGCCGGCAAAACGTCGAGTTCGAGCCCCAGTCGGCCGGGCAGGGTGCGGCCGGATTGCTTCAGGATCCCGGGAATCGCGCTGGGGCTCGGCAGGGGCACGATGCGGTCGATGGGCGATTCCGCCCGCGCGCGCTCCAGGATCCGGTTGACCATGAGGATCGGCTCCCCGTCGGCGGGCACATAGAGGTTGGCCTGCTGGATCGTTCCGGAGAAATAGAACAGATCGGTCTTCTGGAGGATCAGGGCGCCGTCGAGGTTCAGGCGTTTGAGCGCCGCCTGGAATTTTTGGATGCGCGCGTCGATTTCAGACGTCGGGGTGTTCAGGGAGGTGTCGTACATCGGCGAAGCTCCTATCGGGTGAAGGGAAGCGGAGATGCCTTCCAGCAGCGAACAAAATGATCTTGGCCCACGGAGGCAAGCTCCCCGCCCAAATGGCGGCAGCGTTCATCTTTTTCACGGCACCTCGATTGGAACCGGCAGCCTTCCGGCAGCGGCGGCGTCGAATCCGGCCGCTCGCTATCCGGCGGTTCGACGGAGGATTTTTTTCCGGCCGCCGGGTCGGGCACGGCCGCGAGCAGCACGTGGGTATAGGGGTGCAGCGGGTTTTCGAACAACTCCTCGGCCGGGGCGTATTCCATGATCTGGCCCTTGTACATCACGGCCACGTGGTGGCAGAGGTAGCCCACCACGTTCAGGTCGTGGGAGATGAAGAGATAGCTCAACCCCAGGCGGTCCTGCAGGTCCTTGAGCAGGTTGATGATCTGCGCCTGGATGGAGACGTCCAGGGCCGAGACCGGCTCGTCGCAGATGACGAGCGAGGGCTCGACGCTCAACGCCCGGGCGATCCCGATGCGCTGGCGCTGGCCGCCGCTGAACTCGTGGGGGTAGCGGTCGATGGCGGCCGGCGCCATGCCGACCTGCTCCAGGAGGTGCTCGGTTTGTTCGCGTAGCGCCCGGCGCTCCCGGATCCCCTTCATGCGCAGGCCTTCGCCGAGGGTCTGGCCGACGGTCATGCGCGGGTTGAGCGACCCGTAGGGGTCCTGAAAAACGATCTGGATCTCCCGGCGAAACGGCTGCATCTGCTTGTCGGAGAAGCCGCGGATATCGACACTCTTGTAGAGAATCCGGCCGGCATCGGCCGGGAGCAGGTTCAGGATCATCCGCGCGACCGTGGTCTTGCCGCAGCCGCTCTCCCCCACCAGCCCGAGGGTCTTTCCGCCGGCCAGCGCCAGTGAAACGTTCTCGACCGCGGCCACCCAGCCGACGGTGCGCTGAAAAAACCCGCGCCGGATCGGGAAGTGCTTTTTCAGCCCTTCGATCCGCAGGATGTCGGTGGTCTGAGTCGATTCCTTTTCCATATTCAGCTATCGCGGCACCAGTCGTTGAGGCCACGGCCGGCCGCCACCGGGCAGCGGGCCACGTGGCCCTCTTCGAATCCGCACATCCCCGGCACCTGCTCGCGGCAGGCGTCGATCGCCCGCGGGCAGCGCGGGTGAAACGGACAGCCGGAGGGCTTGTAGGCCGGGTGGGGCACGGCGCCGGGAATGCTGTAAAGGCGCCGGCCCCGTTTGGCGCGGCTGGGCAGGGACTCCAGCAGGGCGCGGGTGTAGGGATGCCGCGGGTTCCCGAAAATCTGCGCCACCGCGCCGGTTTCGACGATCACCCCGGCGTACATGACATACACCCGGTCGGCGATCTGCGACACCACGCCGAGATCATGGGTGATGTAAAGCACCGACATCCCGCGCGACCGCTGCAGCCGGTTGATCAGGCGCAGGATCTGGGCCTGGACGGTCACATCCAGGGCCGTGGTCGGTTCGTCGGCAATGATCAGCTCGGGGCCGCAGGCCAGGGCCATGGCGATCATCACCCGTTGGCGTTGGCCGCCGCTCAGCTGGTGCGGGTAGTCCGCCAGCCGCTGGGCCGGAGAATCGATGCCGACGTCGCTCAGCAGCTGCAGCGCCCGTTCGCGGATTTCGGGTTCCGGCAGCGACAAATGGACCCGCAAGGGTTCGGCGATCTGCTCGCCGATGGTGAACACCGGGTTCAGGGAGGTCTGCGGTTCCTGGAACACCATTCCGATGCGGCGGCCGCGAACGCTCTCAAAGGCCTCGTCGTCGCGCTCGAGCAGTTCCTCCCCGCAGAAGCGAACGCGCCCCCCGGCGATCTCCCCCGGCGGCCGGGGGACGAGACCCAGCAGGGCCAGGGCCGACACGGTCTTGCCGCAGCCCGACTCCCCCACGAGGCAGACGGTTTCGCGCCGCCGCACCTCGAAGTCCACCCCGTCCACCGCCCGCGCGACTTCCTCCTCGCCGCGGAAGTAGATTTTAAGGCCCTCGACCGTCAAGATCGCTTCTGGCTGTGCATTCATTATCTCCTCTCCCGCAATCGCGGGTTCAGGATGTCCCGCAGCCCCTCGCCGAACAGGTTGAACGCCAGCACCACGATCAGGATGGCCGCCCCGGGGATGAAGGTCAGCCAGGGCGCGTCGAAGATGAAGCGCTTGCCGTCGGAGAGAATGTTCCCCCAGGTGGCGTGGGGCGGCGGCACCCCGAAGCCCAGAAAGCTCAAGCCCGCCTCGGTCAGGATGGCCGAGGCGATCCCGATGGTGGCGGAAACCAGCACGGGCGCGACGGCGTTCGGCACCATGTGCCGGAAAATGATCCGGAAATTGCCCACGCCCAGCGCCCGGGCCGCCGCCACGAAGTCCTGCTCCCGCAGCGACAGGAATTCCGCGCGCACGAAACGCGCGGTGCCCTCCCAGCTGGTCAGGCCGATCACGATCATGATGTTGTAGATGCTGGCCGGCAGGAGCGCCACCACCGTGAGGATCAGGAAAAAACTGGGAAAGCACAGCATGACGTCCACGAAGCGCATGATGACCGTGTCCACCAGGAGCGTGTTCTTTCCGAGAAACCTCAGACCCGCGGGCAGGGTTTTGCGTCGCCGAAGCCCCCAGGGCGAGATCGACCAGAAGAGCCAGGCGTGCCCGGCCACCAGCAGCAGGGCGCCCCAGGAGCGAAGCCCCGCCGCCAGAAGGCCGCCCCCCGTCAGCAGCACGGCGGTCACCAGCAGCTGTTCGAGCCGGATGTGGCGCTGGCCGTAGAACCCGGCCAGCCCGCCCATGAAAATGCCGATCGCCACCGAAATGCCGACCGCCACAAAGCCAACGGTCAGGGAGACCCAGGCCCCCTGGAGCATGCGGGCGAAGACGTCGCGGCCGAGATCGTCGGTGCCGAAGAGGTAAACGCCCAGGGCGGGCGACTCCCCGGACGCGGGAGACGCGAGAAGGGGCATGGACAGCGGCGGCCGCAGTTTTTCCTGCAGGCGCACCGTGGAGGGGTCGAAAAGCGGCCGGCTGCCGGAGGTGAGTGCCAGCCCGACGACGGCGCTGAAAAAAAACAGGGCGAAGATGACCAGGCCGGCGAGAGCCATCCGGTTGCGCCGGAACAGGCGCCAGGCTTCTTCCCAGCGCGTGCGCTTCGGCGCCGGGGGCTCTTCCAGGCCTGCAGGGAGTGGCGTCGGCTCGGGGCTCACAGTCGAATCCTCGGGTCCACGATGACGTAAAGAATGTCGGACACAAAGGTGCCGATCAGCACCAGCACGGCCGCGATGAAATTGATGGTCAGGATCACCGGGTAGTCCCGGGCAAGGATCGCCTCATACGCCATGCGGCCGAGCCCCGGCCACGAAAAGATCGACTCGATGATCACCGAACCGCCGATCAGCCCCGGCAGGATCAGGCCGAACATGGTCACAAACGGCAGCAGCGCGTTGCGCAGGGCGTGCTTGTAGTGCACCATCTCCCAGGGCAGCCCCTTGGCGCGTGCGGTGCGCACGTAGTCCTGGCTCTCCACCTCGAGCATCTGGCTGCGGACATAGCGCGAAAGCACGGCGATGCCGCCGGTGGCGCCGAGGACCGAAGGCAGCAGCATGTGCCAGAGGCGGTCGTTGACCCGGAAAAGCCAGGCCGTGTCGGTCATGCCGAAGGTCTGCATGCCGATGACCGGGACGTGGAACTGGCTCACGACGAAAATGATGAGCATGTAGGCGAAAAAAAACCCGGGGATGGATATCATCACGTAGGAAATGAACGTGGCGCTGCGGTCGTAGGCCCCTCCGCGGAAGATGGCGGAGCGGATTCCCACGGGGAAGGAAATGGTCCAGGTGATGAGGGTGCCGACGATGAACAGCGGCAGGCTGTTGAGGAAGCGCTCCCGGATCTTGGGAAGCACCGGCTGGTTGTCCTTCCAGGAGATGGTCCGGCCGGACAGAAGATCGCGGTAGAAGCGCGCATACTGGAGATACAGCGGCTGGTCCAGGTGAAACGCCTGGCGGAACCGCTCGACCATCTCCGGGGTGAATTTCGGGTTGAGGGGGTCCACCTGGCTGGGCTCCCCGGGGGCGAGGTGGATGATGGCAAAGGAGACCACCGAGACGAAAAAGAGGGTCACGATCTTTTGAATCACGCTGCGGCCGATGAAGGCGATCATGCGTTTGGGTCCTGATTAAGGTGTTTAGGTGTTTGGGTATTTGGGTGTTTGGGTGTTTGGGTGCCTGGGTGTCTGGGTGTTCCACCAAATACCCAAACACCTGAACACCTTAATACCCGATTTTTTCTCATTACTCTTTCACGAACTGGGGCATTTGCGCCAGTTTGGTCCACTGATTGAAGTAGAACATGTAATTGCCGGTCCGGGTCGGCTGGATGGGGCGATGCCGCTGGTTGCCTCCCGGGTCGGTTTCCTGGATGACGATCCGCTTGTCGAGCACCGCCGTCCACTTGCCGACGTAGAGAAACGTGTAGGGCTGATCGCCCGCGATGATCGCGTGCAGGCGATGGCACAAACCGACCCTGCGGTCGAAATCGTATTCCTGCCGGATGCGGACGATGAGATCGTCGGCCTCCGGGTTGCGGTACCCCGCGAAGTTCAACTGGTGCGGCCCGCTCTGGCTGGAGTGCCAGATCTGGTAGAGGTCCGGGTCGATCCCCATGGACCAGCCCAGCACCACGGCGTCGAAGTCCAGCTTGTTGATGCGCTCCTTGATGAACACCGACCACTCCACGAGGTCGGTGCGCACCTCGATGCCGAGCTGCTTCCAGGCGTCCTGGGCGATGGCCAGGATCGACTTGCGGATATCGTTGCCGCTGTTGGTGATCAGGGTGAACTGCAGCTTCTGCCCGTTTTTTTCCAGACGGCCGTCGGCGTTGGGGTGCCAGCCGGCCTCGGCCAGCAGCCGCAGGGCCCCCTGCGGGTCGTAGGGGACCGGTGCGATGGCGTGGTTGTAGTACTCGGTCTGTTTCAAAAACGGCCCGGTGGTGCGCTCGCCCTGGCGGTAGAGCACGAAATCGATGATGCTCTCCACGTTGATGGCCATTCCCAGCGCCCGGCGCACGCGCGGATCGTCGAAGGGCGGCCGCCGCATGTTGTAGCCGATGTAGGAGTAAGCGTAGGAGGTGCCCGAGAAATGTTGAAAGCGCGGGTCGTCGCTGAGCCGGGCCACCTGGTAGGGTTGCACCCCGTAGGCGTCGATGGTGCCGGCGTAGAATTCCATCTCCTGGGTGAGCAGGTCGGGGATGATCCGGTAAAGATAGCGTTTGTAGTTGGGGGCGCCTTCGAAGAACTCCGCAAAGCGGTCCAGCGCGATGTACTGATCGGATTTCCACTCGCGGAAAACAAAGGCCCCGCAGCCGACGGGCCGGCGGTTGAACCCGCTCTGACGCATGGAAAAGGCGGCCGGGTCTTTGCCGGAACGCAGCGCCTCCCGGCGCAGCGCCGCTTCGTTCAGCAGGTGCTCGGGCAGCAGGCCCATGGCCCAGGTGCCCACGGCCGGCGAGTACAGCCGCTTGTAGACGACCCGCACGGTGTGCGGGTCCACCGCCTGGATCTCTTTGACCGGCTCGTAGTCGGAGACCCGGGGCGAGAGGTTCTTCGGGTCCATGATCGCTTCGTAGGTGAACTTGACATCCTTGGCCGTGAGCGCGTGGCCGTCGTGGAATTTCACACCGGGCCGGAGCCGGAATTCGATGACGGGGTTGTGCTCGGTGGCCGGCAGCAGTTCCGCCGCCAGGGCGTCGAGCTCCGGGCCGTCGATCGCCGGCATCGCGGAGACATAACGGCGGGGCTGAAAGGAGCTGAAGTACTCGGGCCCCAGGACGGCGCCCAGGTGCGTAAAAAGGTCCTGGTCGACCTGGCGCAGCGACAGCCGGATCCGGGCCGGGGCCGCGACCTCGATCTGCAGGTCGACCGCGTCCCCGCCGGGGGCCGCGCGCTTCCGGCGGACGGCGTAGGTGCGGGCCGGGACCGCCGCCGCTTCCTGGATGTTGCGGAAGGCCGCCCGGGCCGGCTCGGGCAAAGACTCCGGGCGAGCGGCGAGCGTCTTCAGGTGCGCCGCGACCTCCTCGGCGCCGGGGCCGGCCGCGCCGGGGATCATCACCGCCGGGTTGATGAAAAAATAGGCCTCTTCGGAAACCGTCCAGGACTCGGCCACCCGGCCGCGGAAGCGCAGGTCCTCGTCGCGATCGATCAACCCTTCGAAGACGAGGTTCTGGATTTCAGAGCTGGCCGAGTCGGCCGAGAGAATCGGGTTGAGAATGCTGGCGTCCCCGATGGAAGCGTTGATGAATTCCTCCAGACGGCCGGGGTTGCCTCGGGCCTGCTCGTCGTAGGTGGGCACCCAGAAGTAGGACTGCAGCAGGACCAGGCTGAGCACCACGGGGACCACTATGAGAAAACGGCGGGTGCTCAAAAAAACTCCTTTGCGGCCGCGAGGGGTTTGCCTTATAATCATCAATGCGAGATGAACGCCGTCAGCGGTCTTGAAACCGCCCTCTTTCATATAAGAGATCGCCGGTGGCGTGTAAACACCATTTTTCGGATTCGCGGGACAACGGCCATGGCCCGGACGGGACCTTCACGCGCGAGGAAAAAGAAACGTTTGACCGCTATTCTGAAGGCCTATGACCGCCTGGTCGTGGCTTTTTCGGGCGGGGTGGACAGCACCTTCCTTCTCGCGGCGGCCCGGGATGCGCTGGCTGAACATGTGACGGCGGTCACCGTGGATTCCCCCATCCATTCCCGCCGGGAGATCCGTGAGGCGCTGGAAACGGCCGCGGCGCTCGGCGTCAAGCACATCGTGGTGCCGTTTGCGGAAATAAAGGACCCGGGTTTCCTTGCCAACCCGCCCGACCGCTGCTACACCTGCAAACAGCTGCTTTTTTCCGAAATGATCCGGATGGCCGCCTCCATGGGGGTGGAGCGCATCGCGCACGGCGTTAACATAGACGACCTGGGGGACTACCGCCCCGGGCTGAGGGCCGCGGAGGAAATGGGCGTGGTGGCGCCGCTGGTGGAGGCCGGGCTGAACAAGGCCGACATCCGTGCGCTCTCGCGGCGGATGGGGCTGCCGACCTGGAACAAGCCCGCCATGGCCTGCCTGGCCTCGCGCATCCCTTACGGCCGGCCGATCACTCCCACGGCCCTGAAGATGGTGGAGGCGGCCGAGGAAGTCCTTTACGAGCTTGGGTTTTCCGGGTGCCGGGTCCGGCACCATGGGGACGTGGCGCGGGTCGAGATGGCGGCCCGCGATCTCAACCGGGCCATGCGGCGGACGGTGCGGTCTCAAATTCTAAAAGGGCTCCAGGAGATCGGCTTCACCCACGTCGCCGTGGACCTGGAAGGATACGTGCCGGGCAGCCTGAATCGGGTGCTCGCCGGCCAAGCGGCCGAGGGGCCGGGGAGTCGATGAACCGGGTGAACACAACCTCCAGGCGGGTTACGGGCGTTCGACTTCGCCGCATGGCGGCCTGGATGCTCTTCGCCATCGCGGCCGGGCTTTGTTGCGGGGTTCCGGTTTCGGCCGAATTCTACAAGTACACCGACAGCGACGGCAAGACCTATTACGTCGACGAGGCCTGGAAGGTCCCGGAACAATACCGGGAGCAGGCGGGCCGCTACCGTGAAAAATACGACCATCTCCCGGCGGAGCAGAAAGTCCAGGTGATGGAAGCTGACCAGGGCCGTCAGAAGGCCATTGAACTGGAGCAGCAGCGTCAGGCCGAGATGCATCTCCAGGAACTGCATCGCCAGCAGGAGGCCGAGCGGCAGCAGCAGACCGAGGCCGAAAATCAGCAGCGGCAGAAGGCGGCCGAGACCCAGGTGACCATCGCCAACAACCAGATCCTGATCCCGGTCGCCTTCACCAACAGCGGGTTGGAGGCGACCGCCCAGTTGATCATGGACACCGGCGCCACCCACACGGTCCTTTACCGGCCGGTGGCCAGCCAGCTGAACATCGTGACCCTGGCCAAAGGCCAGTCCAAGGTCGCCGGCGGTCAGTCGATCCACTCCGAAATCGGAAAGGTCGACGCCATGCGCATCGGCCCCATAACGGCCAGGGATTTCCCGGTGGTGATCCTGGCCTTCGAGGGATCCCCGCCCAGCTACGGAGGGCTGCTCGGAATGGATTTTCTCAGCGGGGTGGAGTACACCATCGACTACGACAACTCGGTCATCCGGTGGAAACTGCGTACCCGCTAACTCCTGGAAATGGATAGCCCTGCCTTAAGAAATTGATATAAAATTCATTGCTCCGGCAGCAAGCCGGTCACGTGGCGCCGGGTTTGCCGGTCGAAGCGGCGATGGCCGGATTTTCAAGCAGGCGCTCCGGAGCGGTGAATTTTATCCCTACTTGCCCGGGACGATGCGCACCACCACCCGCCGGTTCTTGCTGCGCCCCTCCGGGGTCGCGTTGGTGTCCACCGGTTTTTCAGAACCAAAGGAGAAGATGGAGAGCCGGGAGGCGTCAATGCCTTGGGCGACGAGATAATTTCTGACCGCCTCCGCCCGGTTTTCCGCAATGATTTTGTTGTACCCCGCATCCCCGGTTATGTCCGTGTGCCCTTCGACGACACCCAGGTTCCGGCGGCTGGTTTTCAGCAGAGCGGCTGTGTTGGCAAGCGTCTCCCTGGCGGCGGGGCTGAGGTCCACCGAATTGGGGGCGAAGTTCACGGTGAAATCCTTCAGCGTGAACGGCTCGGCAGCGGTCGGCGCCGGAGCGGGCGATGCCGCCGGGGCGGCGGCTGGCGGGGCGGACGCCCCCGCTTGAACCGCCGGCGCCGGAGCGGGCGATGTCGCCGGGGCGGCCGGCCGGGGT
>CAZLSV010000020.1:53348-59532 GCA_964562235.1 uncultured Desulfatibacillum sp. | reverse complement strand
TTCGGTCCCGGTTTTGGGGCCGCGGCGGAAACGGACTCCGGCGCCGGGGGCACCGGTGCCTTGGCCGTCTCAACGGCTGGCTCAACCGGCTTCGGCGCCCGCGGTCCGGTTTCCACGGGCAGGGGCGGTGCGCCGCTCGTGCGGCCGGAATTATCGCCGGCGGCTGAACCTTGCGCCTCCCGGGCCTCTCTCCCCTTGCCCCAGCGCGCGAGCTGGTCCGAGACCCGGTCCCCCCAGAAATACCATCCGGCCCCCAGCAGCGCCACAAAGGCCGCAAAGATCAAAACGCTGCGACCCGACTGCGATTGCTGGCGCGGCGGCGGGGCCGACGGTCCGACGGCGGCGGTTGCGGTTGCGGGCGGGAGGACTTCGCTCTTGGCTTTTTCAGCGTCCGTCTTTCCGCCGATCGTGATCTTGAGGTCATCGCCGCATTCAAGCACCACGTCCGCATCGATGCGGTCCAACCCCCGCACATAACCGGTCATCAGTGCATGGTCGCAGACGATGTTGGTCAGGCGCGGCAAACCACTGGCATGCCGGTAAACCGCTTTGAGCGCAGCGGGGGTGAAAATCTCGCGCGCCGCGCCGGCCACCTTCAGCCGGTGCCGGATGTAGTGCCCGGTCTCCTCCTCCGTGAGCGACGGGAGGTGATAGCTGACCGTGATGCGCTGACGGACGGCCCGGTTTTCTTGCTGCGCCAGGATCTCCCGAAATTCGCTCTGCCCGACGAAGAAGATGTTGATCAGCACCTTGCCGCCCAAATCGATGTTGGACAGCAGCCGGATTTCCTCCAGCAGCTCATGATTCAGCCGCTGCGATTCGTCGATGATCAGAAGCACCCGGCGGTAGGACGAGAACGCCTCCAGCATCAGCTTCTTGAAAGCGATCAGAAAATCGGCCTTGTTCTTGAAATGCTGCCCCATTTTAAGCTCAGAGGCCATGAAATTATAAAAATCCATCAAGGACATTCCCGGATCGGGAATGGTGACGATGATGGCGCGCGCCTGGACTTCCTTTTCGATGGTGCGGATGAGCGCGGTCTTGCCCGTGCCGACTTCACCCGTGATGAGCAAAAACCCCTTGTTTTCGAGAATGCCGTATTTCAGAATGGCCAGCCCCTCGCGGTGCTTCTCCCCATACCAGAGAAAATCAGGGTCCGGGCTTATTTCAAAAGGCTTCCGGCTCAATCCGTAGTGCGATTCGTACATCGGCCTTTTCCTTTCAGGTCACAAAAGGTATTTTCCCTGCACGCAGGGTTTCATCAACATATCCCACTCTTTCGGCAGAATACAATAGTCTATTGAACCTTTGCCGCATGAAGGGGGCTTGCCGCCGGCTTTATTCTAAATTTTATTAAAAAAAACGAATATATTTCTTGACACAACCATAAACGTGAAATATTTGTCTGAAAAAAACCGTATATTACAAGAAAATGCCGTTATGGACGATATCAGTCTCAAGATCCTCAAAATTCTCCAGGAAAAAGCCAGGGTCCCGAACATCGAAGTAGCCCGGCAGGTCGGCATGGCGCCCTCGGGCGTGCTGGAGCGGGTCCGCAAGCTCGAACGGCAGGGGATCATCGACGGCTACGAGGTCCGCCTCAACCCCACCCGTTTCGACCGCAGCCTGGTGGCATTCGTTTTCGTGACCCTCCAGCCGGACAGCGGTGAAGCCGAGCTGGGCGAGGTGCTGGCCGCCATACCGGACGTCCAGGAAGTCCATTTCGTCACGGGCGAAGACGGTTTCATGGTAAAGATAAGGGCCGCCGACACCGACCGCCTGGAGCGCATACGGCGCGAGAAAATAGCGACCCTGCCCCAGGTGCGCGCCACCCGCACCCTCGTCGTATTAAAGACGTACAAGGAGACCGCGCGCATTCCGCTGGACGATGCCAGCGTCAAAAGACTAAAAAAAAGGAGAGCTTGAAGCATGCCGATGTCACTTGATTTCGAAAAGCGTCTCTACCCCGTGGTCGGCAAGGTGGCAGCCCATTTCGGGACCCCTTTTCACATCTATGACGAGACCGGAATTCTCCAGACGGGAGAGTCCCTGAAAAAGGCCTTTTCAGGCGTGGAGGTCTTCCGTGAATATTTCGCCGTCAAGGCGCTTCCCAACCCGCGCGTCCTGGCGATCATGCAGGAGCTGGGATTCGGGTTCGACTGCAGCTCTGCGCCCGAGCTGATGCTTTGCCGCGGCATCGGGGCGCGGGGCGAGGACCTGATGTTCACCTCGAACAACACGGCCCGGGACGAGTTCGAAACCGCGGCGGCCGACGGCGGCTGCATCCTCAATCTCGACGACATCAACCTGGTGCCGAAAGTGCCGCAATTCCCCGAGCTGATCTGCTTCCGTTACAACCCGGGGCCTCGGCGCACCGGCAACGCCATCATCGGCAACCCGGTGGAAGCCAAATACGGGCTCGCGCATGAGCAGCTCATCGAGGCATACCGCCAAGCCATCGGCCGGGGCGCCAGGCGATTCGGCCTGCACACCATGGTGGTGTCCAACGAGCGCAACTACCGCTTCATGGTCCAGACCGTGGCCATGCTCCTCGAGTTGATCGAGCAGGTGTCCCAAACGCTCGGTATCCGCTTCGAGTTCATGAACATGGGCGGCGGCCTGGGGATCCCCTACCGGCCGACGGACGAGGCCCTCGATCTGGCCGCATTGGGTGCCGAGGTGGCGGAGCTGATGCGCGGATTCAAGGCCCGGCACGGCTGGGCCCCCCGGCTCTACATGGAAAGCGGACGCTACATCACCGGCCCCCACGGGGCCCTGGTGGTCACGGCCATCAACCGCAAGGAGATCTATCGCACCTACATCGGGGTCGATGCCTGCATGTCGGCGCTCATGCGGCCGGGGATGTACGGCGCGTACCACCACATCACGGTCCCGGCCAAGCGCGCGCTGCCGCCCGCCGGGCCGGTGGACGTGGTCGGCTCGCTCTGTGAAAACAACGACAAGTTCGCCATCCAGCGCGAGCTGCCGCCGATCGCGGACGGCGACCTCCTGGTCATCCACGACACCGGCGCCCACGGGCATGCCATGGGCTTCACCTACAACGGCAAGCTGCGTCCCCAGGAGCTGCTGCTGCGGCGCGACGGCAGCGTCGAGTTGATCCGCAGGGCGGAAACCGTTGAAGACCACTTCGCGACGCTCACCTTCAAACCGGATCTCTTGAAGCGTTGACACGACCGCGATGAGCCCTCAACCCCCAAGCCGCCCATCTCTGGCCACGCTCCTGCGCGTCCTGGTCCCTTTCGCGTTGGCCTATTTCGTGTCCTACCTGTTCCGGGTGGTCAACGCGGTCATCGCGCCCAACCTGGCCGCCGACCTTCAAGTCGGCCCGGCCGATCTGGGCCTTTTGACATCGGCCTATTTCGTGTCGTTCGCCGCGTTTCAGCTGCCGCTGGGCGTACTGCTGGACCGCTTCGGACCGCGGCGGGTGGAGGGCGGGTTGCTGATCTTCGCAGCCGCCGGCTCCCTGGTCTTCGGCATGGCGACGAGCCTTTTCGGGCTGACGGTCGGGCGGGCGCTGATCGGCCTGGGGGTTTCCGCCGGCTACATGGCCGCCATCAAGGCGTACACCCTGTGGTTTCCGTCCCAGCAGTGGCCGCGCATCAACGGCCTGCACCTGGCGGCCGGAGGACTGGGCGCGCTCTCGGCCACGGTGCCGGTGGAGTTCGCCCTGGGTTTCATGGACTGGCGCGGCGTGTTCCTTCTGCTGGCGGCGCTGAGCGCCATGGTGGCGGCCGCCATTTTCTGGGGCGTGCCCGAGAAGCGCCAGGACCACTCCGGCGCCATCCGGTTGAACGATCAGCTCCAGGGGATCGGCCAGGTGTTTACCAGCCGGCTGTTCTGGCGCGTGACACCGCTGACGGTCGTCTCCCAGATGGCCTTCATGTCCGTTCACGGGCTGTGGGCCGGTCCCTGGCTGCGGGACGTGGCCGGCATGGACCGCGCCGGCATCGCGGGGGTCTTGTTCTGGACGGCGGCGGCCATGACGGCCGGCTACGTCATCATCGGTTTTATCACCGAACGGCTCAGCCGATCCGGCATCAAACCGCTGACAACCGCGGTGGGAGGGATGTTTCTCTTCATGGGAGTCCAGGTGCTGCTCATGGCCGCACCGGCCGGCTGGGCCGCACCGCTATGGATGCTCTTCGGGTTTTTCGGCACCACGGGCGTCGTCGCCTACCCGGCGCTCGCCATGAGTTTCCCGCCCCAGCTCGCCGGCCGGGTGAGCACCGGCCTGAACCTGCTCGTCTTTGTCGCCGCCTTCGCCGCCCAGTGGGGCATCGGCGGCGTCATCGCCCTTTTCACCGTGACGGCTTCCGGCAGCTACTCCCCCCAGGGCTACCAGGCCAGCTTCGCCGTCCTTCTCGCGCTCCAGGCGTTGGGCCTGCTCTGGTATTGGCTTTCCGCTGTTTTTCGTAAAGAAGACTGACGGCCTTTATTTCTCTTTCGCTTTGGCCTCCGCCATCGCCTTGGCCCGCGCTTCCTCTTCCTGCTGGATCACGGCCAGGCCCGCGGCCGCCCCCGCCTGGAGGATATTCGGATCAACCGCTCCGGCCGGCCCTCCCGCCTCCGCCGCCCGGGCCTGGGGTTCCGGCGGCATGTAAACGGTGACGTTGCGGTGGGCGAATTCGATGCCGTTTGCACGAAAATCCTCTTGAATCATCCGGTAGACCACCCTTTTCAGAGCGAACTGCTCGCCCGGCAAGGTCTTGAACTTGACCCGCAAGATCATGGCCGAATCGTCGAATTCCTTCACCCCCTGGGACTTGAGATCATCAAGCATGACGCGGTTGACGGCTTCGTCTTTGCGAAGGTTCTTGTTGATCTTTTTGATGATCTTGCGCACCTTCTCCAGGTCGGTGCCGAAGCCCACGCGGAAGTCCAGTTTGGTGATGGTGTAGTCCCGGCTGAAGTTGGTGACCGATTTCAAATTTCCGAAGGGCACGGTGTACACCATGCCTCGCGGGTGACGCAGCTTGATGGAGCGCAGCGAGATCTGCTCGACGCACCCCTTGGTGCCTGCGGATTCCACGTAGTCTCCGACCCGGAAAGAGTCGTCGATCAAAAAGAACACCCCGGCGATGATGTCCCGCACCAGGGTCTGTGCACCGAAGCCGATGGCCAGACCGATGACCCCGGCCCCGGCGATCAGCGGACCGATGTTCACCCCGATGGAGGAAAGAACGATCAAGGAAACGATCACGAACAATACCGTCAGGACGAACTTGCGCAGGAGCAATAGCAGGGTCCCGGCACGGGAGCCGCCGGCACCGCCCCCCTCGTCCATGTCTTCACCGGCTGCCGGCATCTCCTCCCGCAGACGGCTGTCGATGCGGGCTTTGACGAACTCCCAGGTGATAAAGCCCAGCAGCAGGATCACCACGATGCTGAGCACGTGTGAAGTGAAAATCCTCCCCACGGTCAAATCCACCCCCCACAGCCCCAGCACAATGAAGAACACCAGCGCGATCAGCACCAGCCGATACAGTTTCCGGATCAGCGGCGCGTGTTGCCTGATTTTGTTCGGCCCGCCGAGGGGTGGAACTTCCCGCACCTGGTCGCCGCTCAAATCGACGACCGCCGTCATCTCGCCGGAGGCCAGCTTGAGCAGCCACAGCCCCCATTGGTCCAAGCCGATGAAAAGCGGGATCACGAACAGGCTGAGGATCAGGTTGATGACCGTGACCTCCCCCCCCAGAAGGGCGTCGGAAGCCCAGTAGGCGCCCATGCAGAGCACGTAGGCACTCGCCAAGTAGTGCCAGTACCGCGCGAAGGTTGCCCGCGAACCGCCTTTTCCGGCCGCTGCGCCTTCCCCCAGGATAATCTCGGCCACCCGTTGCCGGCTCTGCCAGATCATGACGACGAGGGCGAGGGTGACGTAGACGCCGCTCAGGCTGTAAAACATCAGGCAGATGGGTTTGTGGGCTTCGATTTGACCGAGGACGGCACTCGCCCCGGTAATCACACCGGCCCCCAGTACAATGTACTGGATCCAGCGGTAAAGAAAGGCGGCGTCGGCGTCCTTCATCGGAAACAGACGCAGAGCGGGCGCATCCGGTGAAAAAATGACCTTGGCCGCGCCGGCGAAGATCAGAAGATAGTAGCTCACGATCAGGTAAATCGAAACAAACTCATACCCCAGATCCTTTTTGTCGAAAAAGAGAAC
>CAZLSV010000020.1:44997-53338 GCA_964562235.1 uncultured Desulfatibacillum sp. | reverse complement strand
CGCGGATGTCCCGCATCGACCGGAACAGCAGCCATTTCTGGAGCAGCCCTGTCGCCAGGATCGCGAGAAGCGCCAGCACGATCAGGGAAAGACGACCGATGCCTTTGCCGCCGGTCAACTTGCGCCAGGCATCTCCTAAATGGTCGGTTTCGTCATCCGCTTCGACGAGGGTCCCGGAGAGCTTTTTCATCAGTGACGAGGCGTTCTCGGCCATCCGGTAGAAAAGAGCCCCCAAGCCGCTGTCCCTGCCCTTGATGCTCGGACCACTCTCGTCCGACGCGGCCTTGGCAGCCGCCTGGCGCTTGAGCACTTGGGCCAGCTCCCGGCGCGCCTGCTCGTCGGTCAACCCCGCCATGAACGCATCCACCTGCTCCGGGGTCTGGGGCGGGGCGGGCAAAGCGGCTTCCTCCGGTTTGACCACCGGTTTTTTGGCCTTGGCCGTCGGGAACTTCTGGGCCCAGGCACTCCCGTCGGCGAAAAAAAGGAGCAGCAGCAGGCCCGCCATGGCCCACACAGACCGCTTAGCGTCGATTCTCATATGGCCTCGCTTGTGGAAGTACAGGGTGATTTTTTCGGGCGACCCGGTTGCGTGCGCAACGCCGCGCCGTCAACGCTGAACGAAACGCCGTGAGCTTTAAACGCATCGGCGATAGACATGAAAGCTTCAACTTAACACTGCCTATATCACAAAGTCCCGGCTTTGGGCATACAGTGGCTTTCAAAATAAATACGGCAACTCTTGGTACGGCACAGGCGCAGGGCCGGGAATCGGCCGAAAGGCGGTTGCGTGCGCGGCCATTATCATGCTACCAAGTAAATTTTAAGCAACTGATGAAAACCAGATCAAGCCCAGACACCTGAAGGGAGCCGGCAGATGGCAAAAACGGTCAAAAAACTGGATCACACGTCACATTTGATTCTCCACCGGACCAGCCGCAAGGAGATCAGGGAAGGCATTACGGTCATCGTCAAAGGCGAAGGCGTGTGGGTCTACGATCAGGACGGAACGCGCTATCTGGACCTGGACGCCGGGGTGACCCGGCCGGTTCACGTGGGGCACGGCTCCAAGGAACTGGCCCAGGCGGCCTATGACCAGATGTGCCGCCTGGCCTACTTCACCCCGATGAGCTTTGCCAACGTGCCGGCCATGGAGCTGGCGGAGGTCCTGGCGGGGATCTCCCCGGCGGGCATCAACCGGTTCACCTTCGAGTGCGGCGGCTCCGAGGCGGTGGAAACGGCCATGAAGCTCGCCAAGCACTACCACTATTACCGGGGCGACAAGGGCCGGTTCAAGATCATGTCCCGGCGGGGGGCTTACCACGGGGTCAACGGGATCGGCCTGCGCGCGCTCGGGACGGTCATGCCCATGCGCCAGGTGATGGAGCCGCTGGCCCCCGGGGCCGCCTTCATCGAGTCCCCTTACTGCTACCGATGCCCCCACCACCTCACCCTTGAGAACTGTGACATGGCCTGCGCCCACGAGCTGGCCCGGATCCTTGAGTTCGAAGGGCCGGAGCAGTTCTCCGTGTTCATCGGGGAGCCGATTCAACAGGCCTACGGCGCCTTGAAACCGCCGGCCGGCTACTGGCCCGTCATCCGGGAGATCTGCGACCGTCACGGCATTCTGCTCATCATCGACGAGGTCATCTGCGGGTTCGGCCGCACCGGGAAGATGTTCGCGACGGAGCACCTGGACGTCAAGCCGGACATGATCACCATGGCCAAGGGGCTCACCAGCGGCTATCTGCCTTTGGGCGCCGTGGGGTGCACCGACCCGGTGATGGAGCCCATCGAGGTCTTCAACCACCTGCACACCTACGGGAACCACCCCGTGCCCTGCGCCGTCGGGGTCAAGAACATCGAGATTCTCAAGCGCGACCGGCTGGTGGAAAACAGCGCGGCCATGGGGGAGTATTTCCTGGAAGGGTTGAAAAACCTGCAGGGCCATCCCTCCATCGGCGAAGTCCGGGGAACCGGCCTGTGGCTCGCGATCGATTTCACCAGCGACAAGAAAACCCGCGCGCCCTTTCCCGCCGCCAACCTGATGAACCTTCTGGTGCGGGCCAAGAAAAAAGGGGTCATCACCAAGACCATGGGCCTGGCCCTGGAATTCGCCCCGCCCTTGACCATCCAAAAGGAGGAGATCGACTTCGCCCTCAAAGTGATCGAGGAGTGCATCACCGAAGAAGAAAAGGCCTTGGGCATCTGAAACCGCATGCCCGAAATCCCTATTTTCGCCGCGATGGGACATGGCCAGTTCCGGGATCCAGCCCACCGGCGGAGCGGGGTGCCCGCCGGCACCGTATCAAGAATTGCCATGGGTGATTGAAAATTGACGGCATTCCTTGCGCTTGCCTGGGCCCGTTCAATCACGCAGCCATGACGACCGGGGGAGGCGCAGCGCGCCTCTTCACCCGGCCCCCGGGACCTCCAGGATCACCTTTCCGATGTTCCGGTTTGCCTTCACGTAGGCGTGCGCGGCCCCGGCCTCGCTGATGGGAAAGACCCGGTCGACCACCGGCTGGAGCTCTCCGGAGGCAAGCATGGGCAAAAAGCGCCCTTCGAAGCGGCGGGTGATTTCGATCTTTTCCGCGACCGGCCGGGGCCGAAGCCTTGAGCCGATCAGGCGCAGGCTCCTGCCCAGGACCACCCCCAGGTCGATTTCCGCCCGGCTGCCGCCCATCAGCCCGATGTTCACCAGCCGGCCGCCCGGGGCCAGCACATCGAGGTTGCCTTTGAGGAAGGCTGCGCCGACAGGGTCCAGGACCAAGTCCACCCCCTTGGCCTTGGCGTGCGCCTTGATCTCAACGGCGAAATCCTGGCTTTTGTAGTCGATGGCCACGGTGGCGCCCCACCGGCGGCAGGCCGCCAGTTTCTCCGCCGACCCCGCCGTCGCATAGACCGTGGCGCTGCCCGCGGCCGCCATTTGGATGGCCGCCGTACCCACCCCGCTCGCCCCCGCGTGGATCAGAACCCGCTGGCCGGGCTGAAGGCGCCCCTCGATGAACAGGTTCAGAAACGCCGTCAGCCAGGCCTCGGGCACGGCCGCCCCCTGGGCAAACGACCACCCGTCGGGCAGCCGCATCAGCAGCCCGTGAGGGACGGCGGCCCGTTCCGCATACCCGCCGCCCGGCAGCAGGGCCATTACCCGGTCCCCGGGCTGCCAGCCCTGCACGGCGCCGCCCACGGCCGCGACCGTTCCGGCCATCTCCAGCCCCAGGATGTCGGTCACACCCGGCGGCGGCGGATACTGCCCCCGGGCCTGCAGCAGGTCCGCCCGGTTCACGGCGGTGGCCCGCACCGCGACCAGGACCTCCTCCGGACCCATGGCCGGATCCGGCGCCTTCCCCCATGCCAGCCGCGGCGCCGGCTCGCCCGGCGCAACCATGATCGCTTTCATTTTCCCTCCAGTAGAAAACCCCGTCAGACCGGTCAATTAAAATTTGAACTCAAGAAAATTCGCCGTCCAACCGATGATATCAAAAAAAGAAACAGCGCATTCTCCAAAAGGCAAGCAGCGGTTCATTTTACCGGCAAAAGAGTTTCAGGAGGCCAGCATGCAGATTCTGGGAATCGATATCGGCTTTGGCTTCACCAAGGCCACCAATGGCACGGACACCATCATCTTCAAATCGCTGCTCGGCGACTCCGCTGAAATTCAGTACTGGGCGGACTTCGGCGAGGACCGCCCGGCCGACCACATCCAAGTGACCATCGACGGCAAGTCCTATTTCATCGGGGACCTGGCCGAACAGCAGTCCCGGACGCCCAAGTTCACCCTGGACCAGGAAAAACTCATCACGGAATACGTCCGGGTCCTGGCGCTCACGGCCGCCGGCCTGCTGACCAAGAACGGCCACCAGGTCAATGTCCCGGTCAACGTGGTCTCGGGGCTTCCGATCGGTTTTTTCAAACGCAACCACGAGCGCTTCCACGGGATCCTTTCCGGCCACCACTCGGTGACCTACCACTCCCCCCACGGCCAGGTGACCACGAAGGAGATCTACATCAACAAGGTGCGCATGCTGCCCCAGCCCCTTGGCAGCATTCTCAACCTCCTGATGGACGGGAACGGGAAAGTCTCCAACAAAGAGCTCGCCGGCCAGAAAATCGGCGTGGTCGACATCGGATTTCGCACGACCGACTTCACGATCATGGACCGCATGCGACACATCGACCGCGGCAGCCGCACCATCGACAGCGGGATGTCCAAGGCCTTCGGCCTGATCGCCCAGAAGCTCCAGGAAAAATGCGGAGTGTCGGTCGAGCTTTACCGCCTCTACCAGGCCGTCGAGGAGGGCACCATCCGCATGCGCGGCAAGCCGATCAACTTCGCCAGCATCCGCGACCAGGTGTTCGAACAGCTGGCCGGTTCGATCGCCGGCGAAATCGACCGGCTGTGGGCCCATGACTGGGACATCGATCTGATCGTCTTGACCGGCGGCGGATCCCGGGAGTTGGCCCGCCACCTCAAGCCGCTGATCGACGGGAACGTGGTGCCGCTCGAACCCCACCTCGACTCACGTCTGAACAACGTCTTCGGCTATGTAAAATACGGAAAATTCGCGTGGGGAACCGCCAACGGCTCGAAATCGAACGGCTGCATGGCCGCCGTCAGACAGGAGGTTCCGGAGTCCGGCCAGGCGGCGGCGTAACCGCCCGCCGCGGATAAGCCCGGAAGCGGGTCGCGGCGTTCTGTCGCCTACTGGACCCCGCGCGGCTGTTTCCGGTCTTCGATCCCTTCGGCCTGGCGTTCGAAAAGACGCAGGACGTATTCCACCGGCCGCCCCAGCAAAAAATCCAGCATCTTGGCCTCAAGCCCCCCTTGCGCGACCATCAGCCGCCGGATTTCGGCGTCATAGCGGATCATGCCGGCAAGCTCGCGCTCGACCCCGGCCCGGTCCGGCCCGGACCGGCGCTCCAGAAGCTGCCGTACGAAGTCATAATCGCAGCGCCGCTCATGATCTTCGATCAGCTCCCACAGCCCTTGAATACCGGCCAGCAGGTCCCTGCGGGACAGGCGCCCGCGGCGATAGGCCCGCTCCAGCCGCGCGGTGTCCCGGCACTCCAGCAGCCGGCACTCCAGGGGCCGATCGTCGTAGACGTGGCAGGCGCCCGTGCGCTCATCAAAGAAACAGCAGGCCCACGTGGCGTCGCGGCCCTTGATCTTGATAATGTCCCCGTCGACGCGGACGAGCCCGTCCCGCACCGGGTCGGTCGCCCACTCGCCCTTGCGGATGGTGTACAGGTGGCGGGTGTGGAGGAGGCCCTGCTCCACCCGCTTTCGGTCCTCCTGATGCAGGGCCGGTCCGCCCTTGCGGCAGCAGGTCCCGCAGCGCGAACACGATGACGGTTGAGCGGCGGAGGGGTTCATGTGAATGCCTATATCAAAGCCGCCGCAGCCTGGCAAGCGGGCCGAAGCAGCGGCCCTCTGATGGAAGCAAACAATTCTTTGTATTCCAACGGCAAATGAGTATAATAAAGTCGAAGCAGCACTGACCGCTGTAAAGCCTGAGGCACGGCCCGAGACAGACCTCCTTATGCGCATCGGAACCGAAGAGCTCAAAGAAACCCGCGTCGCGCATGAATTCGACACCCCGGTGGACCGCTTCCCGGCCCTGCGCGAGATCGTGCGCCGCCGCGAATGCGATTTCACCGACGCGATCCACACCCGCCTGCACGCATCCCGCATCGGCGACATGGTGGAGGTGGAAGGCGAGATCCGCACGACGGTGCGCCTGAGCTGCGGCCGCTGCCTGGCTGAATTTGCCAGCCCCCTGGAGACGGCCTTCAATCTGACCTACGCCCAGCAGGCGAGCGCAGCGGAGGGCCCGGTCGAACCCGGACCGCACGAGGAGGACGTAGCCGAGGCCGGTCTCATTTATTTCCAGGGGAATTACATCGACCTCACCGACGGGATCCAGGAGCAAGTGATCCTCTCCCTGCCTTTCAGGCCTCTTTGCAGCGAACACTGCAAGGGGCTCTGCGCGGGGTGCGGCGCCGATTTGAACCATGCCGTCTGCGGCTGTCTCGCGCCGACGGAGGGCAGCCCGTTTGCCGTCCTGGACCGATTGAAGCTGGAGAAGGGTTGAACGAAAAAGATCCCATGGGCACCGAAGATTCACCCCTGCCGGCCGTGCACCGCGGGGTGGCGCACCGGTTCGCCCGTTTCACGCTTCACGTCCTGCGGGACTTCCAGCGCCGGCAGGGGCTGCTGCTGGCGGGCGCGGTGGCCTATTACACTCTGCTCTCCATCGTGCCGCTGTTCGCCATCATCCTGGTCGGCCTCTCGCACTTCGTCGATGAAAACCAACTGATTCAGACCATCGCCCGGAACATCGAGCTTCTGATCCCCGGTTATGCCGACAGCCTGGCCAACCAGGTCCGCATGTTTCTGGCGCGCCGCCACCTGGTCGGGGTGGTGGGGTTTCTCATCATGCTCTTTTTCAGTTCCATGGCCTTTTCGGTTCTGGAGAGCACGATGGCGGTGATCTTCTCCCACCGCGAGAAGTCCATGCGCCGCCCATTCCTCATATCTGCGATCATTCCGTATTTCTACATTCTTCTGATGGCGCTGGGCTTGCTGCTGGTGACCCTGATCTCCGGCGCCATGGACGCTCTCGAACGGCAGCACCTGCTGCTGCTCGGTTACGAGTTGAACCTGAAGGGTTCCTCCAAAATCCTGTTGTACCTGATGGGCATGAGCGGCATGGTCCTGATGCTCACCTCATTTTACCTGGTCATGCCGGTCGGGCGCATTTCGTTGCGGCACGCCTTGAGCGGGGCGGTCACGGCGACCGTGCTCTGGGAAGTCATCCGGCGCATCCTGGTCTGGTATTATTCCAAGCTCTCCCTAGTCAACGTGATCTACGGCTCGCTCGCCACCACGGTGGTGGCGCTGCTCAGCATCGAGGTGGCGGTGATCATTCTGCTGCTCGGGGCTCAGGTGATCTCGGAGTTCGACCGGCGCCGCTACGAAACCGGCGGAAACCGCCACGGGCCGTCCGGGCAGGACCGGAAACCGGCGTAACCGGTTCATAAAGGGAATCAGCTCGCTACAAGACAATCCGGGACATCTAATTCATCAGGAGGCAAAATGGCGCTCAGGGTCAATACGCTCATCAAGCGGCCGGGCATTTTTGTGGTGGCCCCCATCGGATCCATCGACACCCCGGGTCAGGGGGTTTTCCAGGAGAAGGTCGATTTCGTTCTGCAACAGAACCCCGATGTGGTCATCTTCGACATGGAGTTCGCAGAGTACATCAACAGCTCGGGAATCCGCGTGCTGGTGAAAGCCCAGAAGGCCCTGAAACAGCGCGAGGGCAAGATCGTGTTCATCAACTTTCAGCCCCAGATCAAGAAGGTGTTCGACATCCTGAACGCCCTGCCCTCGCTCAACGTCTTTGCGAACCTCCAGGAACTGGATGGCTACCTGGACGCCATGCAGAAAAAAAACCGATGAAGGTCGGCCATCGCCGATAGTGGAGACCCCCGATGAAACGCGCCTTTCTCTTTTTGACGATCTTGCTGACGGCGGCCTGTTCTCACGGCCGCACCCCGAATTTCCCCTCTGCGACCGATCCTGTCGGCGCAGGTCAGGTGGTCGTCGTGCGCAGCGACGCCCTGTTCGGATGGTGGTTCCCGGTAAAAGTGACCTACGACGACGCGGTCATCGCCAGCCTCCGGTCCGGGGAGCACGCGGTGTTCCGGGTCCCGCCGGGGCTGCACACCGTCGGGGTGGCGGACCGCGGCATCAGCGTGGCGGTCGAACAGAACCAGCGGTATTACTTTTTGATCAGCACGGATGACTCGCCGGCCGGCTTCGAGATCGAACGACTGGACCCGAAGCGGGGAGAAGAGTGGGTCTCCAAAACAAAGCCGACCCCCTAAAAAATGTCAAGCCGCCCGCAAGCGGGCGGCTTGACATTTTTTCCGAAGACACGACAGGAAAAGAGCGTTTTGAAACCACTGGTCACGTCCTCTATCAGCCCTTGGCGACTTTGTCCCGGAGGATCTTCAGAACCTCCTCCGGCGAATCCTTGGCCAGAATGTCGCGGAACTGGTCGCGGTAGTTCTTCACGAGGCTGATCCCCTCGATGATGACATCGTAAACTCCCCAGGTGCCCCCCTTGCTGATCAGCCGGTAGTCCAGGGGTATCTTCTTGCCGTCGCCCGTGATGATGTTGCTGGTGACCTCGGCCTGGCCCTCCCTCAGCATGGTTTCCTTGTCGAAGACCACTTTCTCATTGGAATAGGAAAGCAGCCGATCGGCATAGGTTTTTTCGAGCAGCTCGCTGAAAAGCTTGACGAACTCGGCCTGCTGCTTGTCGTTGAACTTGGC
>CAZLSV010000020.1:33839-44987 GCA_964562235.1 uncultured Desulfatibacillum sp. | reverse complement strand
CCCAACATCGACGAGACAATTTGCACGGTCTGATGAATCGCAAGCAACGCGGGAATGCCGAACGGGACGGAAATCAGGATGATCGCAACGATTCCCGCCGCCTGACGCTCGAACGGCCAGCGCCAGAACGCCGCCTCGGCCAGCGTCGTCAGCACCTTGTTGACCTGCCCCTCGACCGTCTCCTTGGCCGAGGCCGCCAGCGCCTGCAACGGCAGCACGAAGAGCGCCAACGCCAGAACCGCCACGACTATCGGTACTCCTTTTAACCGCATGTTGTTCCTCCATTCTATTGAGTTAAGCCGAAAAGTGAGCGGCATCAAAAAAAATCCGACGGTCAAAGAAAACGACTGGATTCCGCCGGGCTTTCAGCTTTCAACTTTGAACTTTCAGCTCGGTTCCCATGCGCCGCAGCGAGCGCGAGGTGAGCGCAACGCAGGATTTGGGGTTCTTATGAATCCGTCACTTTTTGACGTCGCCGAAGGCATATTTGCTTACCAGATCCATGATGTCGGTCGGCGACTGGGTCTCGATGATGACGTCTCCGGCCTTGAGCAAATCGCCGGACCCGCCGGCATCGATGCTCACGTAACGGTCGCCGATGAGCCCTTCTGTCTTGATCGCGGCGATGGCGTCGTCGTAAACCTTGACGCCCTTTTGGATCCGCAGCTCCACGACTGCCTGCTGCTTGTCCTGGTCCATGGTCATCTTGCCCACGCGCCCGACCTCCAGGCCGAGCATGTTGACGGCGCTGCCCGCCCTCAATCCGGTCACCTTGCTGAAGCGCGCCGTCAACGCGTAGGTGTCGTCCGCGAAAAGCCCCACATCACCGATCTTGATCGTCATGTAGCCGATGGCGAGCAGGCCGATCAACACAAAGATGCCGACCACCGATTCCTTGGAATACTTTTGCATGCCGAATCACCTCCGAGTGCCGCACTGAAACGTGGCGATGGGTTTTTTGTCGAACCGCGCGAACTCCATGACCGACTCGATTTCCACCTGGGGCTGGCCCTGCGCCATGCCGACCGAAATCGCGAAATCAAAACACTGGTCCGGCGGGATCTCCTTCTGGAACGCCTCGGAGAGCTCGCGCATGCCGTGCTCCTGGAAATCGACGGTGAATTTATCGAGGATGCGCCGGGCCTCGTCCAGGTCGGAAAACGGCAGGATGGTGGCAAACTCGTTGATGGTCTGCCGCGTGGAAAAGCCGCCCACGGCGCCGAAGTGTTTGCGGATGTAATTGCCGAGCGAGCGCAGGGTCTGCTGGGCCGCGTCGTGGCTGATGGACTCGCTGACTTCGTCCATGTTGTCAAAGCCGAACATCAGCACGGCGTAGGACTCATCGGCCCCCCGCCGCACGAGCTCGGTCTGATAGCGGATCTTGAAGTGCCGGCTGGAGTAAAGCCCGGTGATGTCCTCCTGCAGGTTTTCCAGGCTCTGCAGGATTTCATCGTGGAAGGGGTGGCTGAAGCTCTCCATCTCCTCCGGGGTGCCTTCGAACACGATCTTTTTGTCCCACAGGGCCAGGATGCGGTTCGAGATGAAAAACACGTCCGGGATCTCGTGGCTGATGAGGATCGCGGTGAAGCCGATCTTCTTCTTGTACTCGGCGATCATCCCCAGGATCGCGTTTTTGCGGATGGGGTCCTGCCCGGTGGTGGGCTCGTCGAAGAGCACGATCTGCGGGTCGGTCACGAGCGCCCGGGCCAGCGCGGCGCGCTTCTGCATGCCGCCGGAGATCTCCGAGGGGTATTTGTGCGCCACCTCGGTCAACTCGGTCTGCTCGATCCGGGCCATGGCCTTGGCCTCGATCTGTTTGCGGCCGAGCTTGGTGGTGCGTTTGAGCGGAAGGGCGACGTTCTCGAAAACCGTCATCGCGTCGAACAGCGCGTTGTTCTGGAACATGTAGCTGATCCGCCCGATGTAGGCGTTCCACGCCTGGCGGGTCATGCGGTTGATGGGTTGGCCCTGGTAGAGGATCTCGCCCGCGTCCGGCTTGAGCAGCCCGATGATGTGCTTCAGCGTCACGCTCTTGCCCGTGCCGCTCAGACCGATGATGGTGGTCACCTCGCCTTCGTAGACCTTGAAGTTGACTCCGTCCAGAATCGTGCGCTCGCCGAAGCGCTTGGTGATGTTGCGGAATTCGATCAGGGGCTGCCGTTCCATGCCGTCCTCGCGCTACAGGAGAAAAGAGGTGACCACGTAGTCCGAAACCAGGATCATGACGCAGGAGAGCACCACGGCCGAGGTGGTGGACAGGCTGACGCTCTTGGAGCCGTAGCTGTCCCTGCGCATGTGGGTGAAGTAGCCCTGGAAGCAGCAGATGGTGATGACCAGCACGGCAAAGACGATCGACTTGATGAAGCCGCCCTTGACGTCGATCCAATCCACGCTGGCGTCGACCCGGTAGAGGTAGGAGCCGCCACTGGCCCCCATGAGAACGACCCCGCTCAAGTAGCCGCCCAGGATGCCGATCAGGTCGAAGAAGGCGGTCAGGATCGGGAAGCTGATCAGGGCGGCGGCGATGCGCGGGCTGATGAGGTAGCCGAGCGGGTCGATGCGCATGGTGGTCAGGGCGTCGATCTGCTCGGAAATGCGCTGGATCCCGATCTCGGCGGTCATGGCGGAGCCCGCCCGGGCGGTGATCATGATCGCCGTCAGCACGGGCCCCAGCTCCCGGATCAGCGAGAGGGACACCGCCGTCCCCAGAAAGCCGACCGCACCGAACTTGTTCATGACGTAGTAGAGCTGGAGGCCGAGCACCATGCCCGTGAAAAACCCCACCAGGGCCACGATGCTCGCCGACTTGGCGCCGATGAAGTAAACTTGGTTGAGGATCTCGGGGAGCTGCTTCCAGTGAAAGATCTGGATGAACGCCCGCGCCAGGAATATCCCCATCGCGCCCAGGTCGTTGTTGAGCCGGATGCCGAAACGGCCGAAGGGGTTCAAGATGGCCGGCAGAATAGGCCCCCGCCCTTTGGAGGAAGCGCTGATCGGTTCGTTGTCGGGGATCTGGTCCACTGCCATCTTGTTAAGCTCCGTTTTGCTGGATGGGGGGCCGCGGCCGAAATGTCAAAAAAAGAAAATCCAAATGATAACCGCAGGATTGACAATCACCGTCAGGATTCGATAAGGCTTTATACGATCTACCAAAATATCACAATCGGCTGATAAGTCAACCGAGATCCCGAGAACGCGAAGCGGGTTTTCCGACCCGGTCCGCGGCTGAACAAAGGAGGCAGGCATGAAGAAACTGGTGTTGCTGCGCCACGGCGAAAGCCTGTGGAACATGGAAAACCGCTTCACCGGCTGGACCGACGTGGGGTTGACGGAAAAGGGCGTCCGGGAGGCCGTGGAGGCCGGGCGCGTCCTGAAGAAAGACGGCTACGAGTTCGACGTGGCGTTCACCTCGGTGCTCAGCCGCGCCATCAAGACCCTCTGGCTGGCGCTGGAGCAGATGGACCGGATGTGGATCCCGGTGCACCTGAGTTGGCGGCTCAACGAGCGGCACTACGGCGCGCTGCAGGGGCTGAACAAGGCCGAAACCGCCGAACGCCACGGCATGGACCAGGTGATGATCTGGCGCCGCAGCTACGACATCCGCCCGCCGGCGCTCACGGCCGAGGACCCGCGTTTCCCGGGCCACGAACCCCGCTACCGGGGCCTGGATCCCAAGGAACTCCCGCTCACGGAGTGCCTGAAGGACACGGTCGAGCGCTTTCTGCCCTACTGGCACGAGGTCATCGCACCCGCCGTGGCATCCGGCCGGCGCGTTATCATCTCCGCCCACGGCAACAGCCTGAGGGCCCTTGTCAAATACCTCGACAACGTCTCTGAAAAAGAGATCCTGGAGCTCAACATCCCGACCGGCATCCCCCTGGTCTATGAACTGGACGAGGCCCTCAAGCCGCTTCGCAGCTACTACCTGGGTGACCCGGAAGCCGCCAAAAAAGCCGCTCAGGCGGTCGCCGACCAGTTGAAAAAGAGATAGTAACGTGAAAGAATAATCTGGATGCCTGGGCTTTTCCAAGAGTTCTCATAGTTACTACTGCGACAATTTTAATTTGGCGAGTTCCAGAACCCAGCCTCCCGGCGGAGGGGGGTGCTCGCCGCGGCGGGCACCCCCCTCCGCCGGCGCCGTATCAAGAATTGCCATATTTAATTGCCACCGTAATAACGGCCTGACTACGATAAAGGAGCAAAACACCCCTCATGGACCTGATGACGACCGCCAAAGACGGATTTTCGCAGCTGGACGTTTCCGAGAAGGTGAAATCCACCGCCCTGTCCCACCTGAAAGCCTGGCTGACCGATCCCGCCTTTGCCGCGTACGCCCCCCAAATCCGCTACCTGATCGAGGCCGGCAAATGGGAGGTGCTGCTGGACTCCTTTTACCAGGTGATCCCCTTCGGCACCGGCGGCCGCCGCGGACCGGTGGGTATCGGCCCCAACCGCATCAACCCCTGGACCATCCAGGCCTCGGCCCAGGGGCATTCCCAGTATCTCTTGAGAATCTACGGCGAGGAGGCCAAACGCCGGGGCGTCGTCATGACCTTCGACGTCCGCACTTACCGCCTCAAAGGGATCTACTCCGAGGAGATCCCCAACCCGGTCAAAGACCTCGACGGATGGAAGCTGGCCCGGGCGGCGGCCGAAGTCTACGCCGCCAACGGCATCCGGAGCTACCTCTTCGAAACCGTGCGCAGCACCCCCGAGCTCTCGTTTGCCATCCGCCACCTCAAGGCCATCGCCGGGGACATGTTCAGCGCCAGCCACAACCTGCCTCCCGACAACGGCAAGAAGGTTTACGACGAGTTCGGCGGCCAGCTCATTCCGCCGCACGACCAGACGCTGGTGGACGAGGTCACCGGCAACGTCCAGGCGATCCGGCACCTGCCCTTTGACGAGGCCTGCCGCCAGGGCCTGGTCACGATCCTCGGGGAGGAGATCGACCGGGCTTACGAGGATGCGGCCTGCGGGGTCTCCCTTTCCGGTGAGCGCGGCCTGAAAATTTTCTACTCGCCGCTGCACGGCACCGGCATCACCACGGTCTATCCCGTGCTCAAGCGCCTGGGTTTCGACGTGACCCTGTGCCCGGCGACCTCCAACCTGAGCGGGGCGTTCGAAAAGGTGACGTTCAACATCCCCAACCCGGAGGTGGTGGAATCCTTCAGCGCCTCCCTGCCGCTCGCGCAGAAGGCCGGATCCGATATCCTGCTCAGCACCGACCCGGACGCGGACCGCATCGGCATCATGGTGAACCACCGCGGGCAGTGGATCTTCCTGACCGGCAACGAGATCGCCGTCATCCTCACCAACTACGCCATCGACCGGCTGCGGGCGGCGGGCCGCCTGACCCCGCAGCGGGTGATCGTCAAGACGGACGTCACCACCGCCCTGATCGACAAGATGGCGCGTGAGAACCACATCACTTGTGTCGGCGACCTGCTGGTCGGCTTCAAGTACGTGGCCGAGGAGATGAACCGGCTGGAATCCGCCGGCCGCGGGCCGGACTTCATCTTCGGCTGCGAGGAGAGCCACGGTTACCTCACGGGCACCTACGCCCGCGACAAGGACGCGGCCGGCGCCGCGGTCTGGATCGCCGAGTACGCGGCCCTGCTCAAACAGCAGGGCAAGACCCTGGTGGACGCCCTCGACGGGATCTACTCCGCCTACGGCTACTGCCACAACTACCTGACCGAGATCCGGCTGCTGGGCGCCAAAGGCATGGAGCAGATCGCCGCCATCATGGACCACTTCCGCGGCCACGAAGTCGCGGCCTTCGGAGATTTCAGAGTGGCGGAAAAGGTCGACCGCTGGCAGGGCGCGCCCCAGCCGCATCTCTCCGAGACCGACACCTCCGCCCGCAATGTCATCATCTTCCGCCTCCAAAACGTGCCCGAGACGACCGGCCTGCGCGTCACCGTGCGGCCTTCGGGGACCGAGCCCAAGATCAAGATGTATTTCGAACTGGTGGGCAAGCCCTGCCGTGCGGGAGATCTCGCCGCGGCCAAGCAGGCGCTCGTCGATGTTCGCCTGCGGCTTGAAAAGACCTTCATGCGCGCCTGCTACGGCCTGATCGGCGTGGATTTTCCCGAGCGCGGGTTTCTCCTGTTCTGGCAGCTGCCCCTGAAGGACAAGCTCCGGTACTTCGAGATCGAGGAGGAGATCGCCCGGCTGAAAGAGATCCCGGAGCGTGAACCCCGTGCCCGGCAGTTAGACGCTTTGCTCAAGTTCCTGGGGGCCAACCCCGTCCAGAAAGTGGACAACGCCTTCAGGGCGCGCTTTGGTGCCGGAATCCAGGATTATCTGGATCTAACTCAATAGCCTCTGGTGAGACAGCTCGAATTTCAGGTGGGATATTTTTTGTGGGAGCGGCTTTCCAGCCGCGATGATAACGTCCGGAGGCACCGTCTGCCCGACAGGCCGGAAATTTCACCGGCCTGCCGTGACCTGTTTATAATCCTTTTCCCGCGGAGGAATTTGTGACCTTTCCCCTCAACAAGACCAAGATCGTCGCCACCATCGGCCCGGCATCGGATTCACCGGAAGTGCTCCGCCGGCTGATCCTGGCCGGCATGAACGTCGTGCGCCTCAACTTTTCCCACAGCGATTTTTCCGGCCATGCGGGATCGATCGAGAGAATCAGGGCCGCGGCCGCGGAGACCGGCCGGCGGGTGGCCATCATGGCCGATCTGCCGGGGCCCAAGATGCGGGTCGGCAAATTCGCCGAGGAGCCGGTCCTGCTGGCGCCCGGTGAAATGTTCACGCTGACCACCGCCGACATCGTCGGCTCGCCGCAGCGCGTCTCGGTCAGCTTCGCGGACCTGCCCGCGTCGGTCCGTCCGGGCGACCGGCTTTTTCTGAACGACGGCTACATCGAGCTGGAGGTCGTTCAGATCGCGGGCCCCGAGGTCGTCTGCCGGGTCCAGGTGGGCGGCGAGCTGAGGTCGCGCAAGGGCGTCAATCTGCCCGGGATCGATCTGGGGACCAGCGCCTTCACGGAGCACGATCGCCGGTGCCTGGAATTCGCCCTGCAGCACGGGGTGGACGCCATCAGCCAGTCCTTCGTGGACCGGGCCGAGGACATCGCGGCCGTAAAAGCCGCGGCGGCGGAGATGTGGCACCAGCCCATGGTCATCGCCAAGATCGAGCGCTCCGGCGCCCTCAAGCGCATCGAGTCGATCATAGAGGCCGCCGACGGCATCATGGTGGCCCGCGGCGACCTCGGGGTGGAGATCCCCATCGAAGAGATGGCCGTCGTGCAGAAACGGCTGATGCGCCTGGCCAAGATCAAGTTCAAGCCGGTGATCACCGCCACCCAGATGCTGGAGTCCATGATCACCAACCGCCTGCCGACGCGGGCCGAGGCGACCGACGTGGCCAACGCCATCCTCGACGGGACCGACGCCGTGATGCTCTCGGGCGAATCGGCCGTGGGCCGCTACCCCGTCGAGGCCGTCGCCATGCTGGCGAAAATCGCGGCGGTGACCGAACCCCACCGCTCGGACTTCAGCACGACCTGCGCCGGTGAAGCCATGTCGTGCGACGACGGCATCTGCGCCGAGGAGTTGATCGCCGCCAGCGTGGAAGCCACGGCCCGGCGCATCACCCCGGCCACGGTCATCGTCCCCACCCACAGCGGCACCACGGCCCGCAGCATCGCCCGCTTCCGGCTGCCGGTCTGGGTCACCGCCGTCAGCTCGCAGGAGCGAACCTGCCAGCACTTGACCTTTTCCTACGGGGTCTTCCCGGTGCACGAAAAAGACCACCCGGGCCATTGGCGCGACTGGGGCCGCCGCTGGCGCGAAGAACGGAACCTGAAGGGCCGCTACATCGTTCTGACCGAAGGCCCGTCCCGCAAACACCCGAACCGCAACAACCGCATGGAGATCATCGACCTCGAGCGGACGTGAGATCCTCGATGCGGGATGTTGGATTTTGATCCGGCTGGCTTCGAGTGACCGCGGCTGAAAGCCGCTCTCACAAAAACGGCAACGCGGGGGGCTTGCATCCCGCATCCCGGATCGCGCATCCGTTGTCAGACCCGGCATCGCGCGTCTCGACGCCGATGCGTGCAAAGACCTCCCACCTCCAAGCAGAGCGTACGAAGGAGCACCGATGCTGCCCAAAACCGACCCCACCGCCACCGCCGCCTGGAAAAAGCTCGCCGCCCATTACGAGGCCACCCGGCGCGTCCACATGAAACGCCTCTTCGCGGAGGACCCGGAGCGCTTCCGGAACTTCTCCATCCGCTTCGAGGAGATCCTGGTGGACTACTCCAAAAACCGCATCACGGCCGAATCGCTCGGCCTGCTACGGGAGCTCGCCGAGAGCTGCGGGCTGCGGGAGGCCATCGACCGGATGTTCGCCGGCGCGCCGATCAACGAGACCGAAAACCGCGCCGTGCTGCACACGGCCCTGCGCCACCGTGCGAACACCCCTGTTTACGAAAACGGCCGGGACGTCATGCCCGAGGTCAACGCCGTGCTCGCCAAGATGAAGGATTTTTCCGAGCAGGTGCGCTCCGGCGGCTGGAAGGGCTTCAGCGGAAAACGGATCACGGACATCGTCAACATCGGCATCGGCGGCTCGGACCTGGGCCCGGTGATGGCCACGGAGTGCCTGCGGCCCTACGCCCCGCCGGGGCTTTGCGTGCACTTCGTCTCCAACGTGGACGGCACCCACATCGCCGAGACGCTCAAGCCGCTCGACCCGGAAACCACTCTCTTTCTGATCGCCTCGAAGACCTTCACCACCCAGGAGACCATGACCAACGCCTTCAGCGCGCGCGCGTGGTTCCTGAAACAGGCCGGGGACGCCGCCCACGTGGGCCGGCACTTCGTGGCGATGTCCACCAACACCGCCAAGGTCCAGGAGTTCGGCATCCACCCCGACAACATGTTCGTCTTCTGGGACTGGGTCGGCGGCCGCTACTCCCTGTGGTCGGCGATCGGGCTCTCCATCGCCTGCAGCGTGGGCTTCGAACGCTTCGAGGAGATGCTCGACGGCGCCCACGCCATGGACCGGCATTTCCGCGAAACCCCCTTTGACCGCAACATCCCGGTGACCCTCGCCCTGCTCGGCATCTGGTACACGAATTTTTTCGGATCCGAGACCGAGGCAATCCTGCCCTACGACCAGTACATGCACCGTTTCCCGGCCTACTTCCAGCAGGGCAACATGGAGAGCAACGGCAAGTCCGTCGACCGCAACGGCGCCCGCGTCGGCTACGCCACCGGGCCGGTCATCTGGGGCGAGCCCGGCACCAACGGCCAGCACGCCTTCTACCAGCTGATTCACCAGGGCACGCGCCTTATCCCGGCCGACTTCCTGGCCCCGGCGGTGAGCCAGAACCCCCTCGGCAGTCACCACCCGATTTTGCTGTCGAACTTCTTCGCCCAGACCGAGGCGCTGATGAACGGCAAGACGGCCGAGGAGGCCGCGGCCGAGCTGCGCCGGGAGGGCCGGAGCGAGGAGGAGATCCGGCGCCTGGCTCCCCACAAGGTGTTCGAGGGCAATCGGCCGACCAATTCCATCCTGTTTCGAAAACTGACCCCGCGCACGCTCGGCAGCCTGATCGCCATGTACGAGCACAAGATCTTCACGCAGGGCGTCATCTGGAACATCTTCAGCTTCGACCAGTGGGGGGTGGAGCTCGGCAAGCAGCTGGCCGGAAAAATTCTGCCCGAGCTGGAGGACGGCCGCCCGGTCGCCGGCCACGACAGCTCGACCAACGGGCTGATCAATGCGTACAAGGAGATGCGCAGGGGAAGTGATGAGTAACGAACAACGAGTAACGAGTGAGGCAAGAGTCGGAGTTGTGAGTCGGAGTCGGAGTTATTAATCGTCTCGAAATAGTATGGACCGAGAGCACCCCCCTCACCCTAACCCTCTCCCCCAGTCCTGGGGGAGAGGGAAGGGTGAGGGGGCCGCCGTGTCCATATAATTACGCTACCCTTAATAATTCTCCGGCAAAACAGGTTCAACGTGAGCCGGCGATAGGCGGAGCGGGGTGCCCGCCGTGGCGCGCCGCAACCACCCGTTCAACTACCTTCCGGACGGCAGCCAGCCCGCTCCATACCGACCCGGACAGCCCCAAAGGACCTTCTCCCACGGAGCCGTTGGCCGTCGCTGCCTGTCTGCGGTAACCCTGAGACGGCTGGGGGGCGTGGCAGGGTCGCCTGAAGAATTGGTTGCGGCGCGTCGCGGCGGGCACCCCGCTCCGCCTCTGCGTGAGAAGTGAAAATTGAGCATAATCAACTGCCGGAGTAATAAAGAAAAGAGGATGTCACCGACTCGGGACACTGACTCATAACTGTTGGAAAGGGTGGAAGCGAGTTGAAACCAGAGAAGGAGGCAAAGTGAAAATCCTGACCGCTCCGCGGATGGAACGCTGCATCGGCTGCCACTCCTGTTCGCTCGCCTGCGCGCGCCTGGTGCACAAGAACCTCTCCTGGGACACGGCCGGCATTCGCATCGCTTCCTCCGGCGGGCTCTCCACCGGCTTCGAGGCCCGCACCTGCCTCGCCTGCGACCCGGCCCCCTGCGCCGCCGCCTGCCCGACCGGCGCCTACTCGCAGCGCAAGGGCGGCGGGGTGGTCGTGCGCAAGAAGCTGTGCATCCGCTGCGGGGAGTGCGCCCGCGCCTGCCCGGTGGATGCCGTTTACCTGGCGGCGGACGGCGACCCGTTCGTTTGCATCCACTGCGGCCGCTGCGTGCCCTTCTGCCCCCACGACTGCCTGGAGCACAAAGAGCTGGGCGGCGAAACGGCCGCCGCGGAGACGGCCGCCGGAGGTGCCTCATGATCCGGGACCATTTCCGCGTGATGCGGGTCGAGCTCGCCACGGGCCGGGGCGAGCTCCTGACGCTCGAAGGCCGCGATCGCTGCGCCGGCGGCAGCGGCCTGGCGGCGCTGCTGTTTGCAAAGTTCGGCCGGCCGGACCGGCCCTGGGACGACCCCGGCCAGCCGCTCATTTTCGCCATCGGGCCACTGACCGGCCTTTTTCCGCTCATGAGCAAGACGGTCTGCGCCTTCAAGTCCCCCTACCACGACCAGTACGCCGAGAGCCACGGCGGCGGGCGCTCGGCCCTCGCCCTGCGCTTTGCCGACCTCGATGCCCTGGTCGTCACCGGCCGGGCGCCGAC
>CAZLSV010000020.1:27257-33829 GCA_964562235.1 uncultured Desulfatibacillum sp. | reverse complement strand
TGGACCCGCCGGTTGGCGGGCATGGCGGGCGTCAACGTGCCGCTGCACGCCGCCGAGCACGTGCACGCCCGCACCGTCCCTCTCGAGGGCGCCGACCCTGAGCTGCCTCTCCATCGGCTCCCGCCACATGGAGGTCAGGGACGTGCACTTCATGCGCGGCTTGGACATCCACGCCACCGGCAAGCTCTTCCGCCGCATGTTCCCGGGCGCCGGGCACCGCAGCATCCTGCGCATCGGGCCGGCGGGCGAGTCCCTCTCGGCCATGGCCTGCGTCATCGTCGACACCTACCGCCACTTCGGCCGCCTCGGGGCCGGCGCCGTCATGGGTGTTAAGAACCTCAAAGGGATCGCCATCCAGGGGGACGGGTCCTTCCCGCTGCCCGAGGGCAAGGACTACCCCAAGCTCTTCCAGGAGGTCTACGGCCTGCTGACCGGCACCGAGATGATGCACAAGTACCACAACCTCGGCACGGCTGAGAACGTGGTCGTGCTGAACGAGCTCAAGGCCCTGCCCTTCCGCAACCTGCAGCAGACGAGCGACCCCTCGGCCGTGGAGATCAGCGGGTAGAAATTCGCGGAGAAGACGCTTCTGCGCAACGCGGCCTGCGCCGGCTGCCCCGTGGGCTGCATCCACCTGGGCTTCGTGCGCGAGAAGTTCATGGAGCCCAACCAGTACCTCTACCGCCAGGTCTCCTACGACCACGAGCCGATCTTCGCCGTGGGCTGCATGCTGGCGGTGACCGACCCCTTCGCCGCGCTCGACATCATGGAGGAGGCGGACAAGGTGGGCCTGGACGTGATGTCGGGCGGCGTGGCCCTGGCCTGGGCCACGGAGGCGACCGAGAAGGGGATCGTCTCCGCGGCCGAGACCGTCGTACCGCTGCGCTTCGGGGACGCGGCCGCCTACCAGCAGGCCCTGTGGCACCTCGCGCGCGGGGAGAACGAGTTCTACCGCCGGCTCGCCTCCGGCACCCGGCAGGCCGCGGAGCGCTTCGGCGGGGAGGAGTTCGCCTGCGTGCTGGGCCAGGAGATGGCCGGTTACGCGACCGGCGAGGCCTTTTTCATCTCCCAGGCTCTGGGCTTCCGCCACTCGCACCTGGACGCCGGCGGCTACGCCTACGACCAGAAGCACACCGACAAGGACCCCGCCCGGGCCGCCGACTTTCTCGTCGCCGACGAGGCCGGCCGCTGTTTCCTGACCTCCATGGTCTCCTGCCTCTTCGCGCGCGGGGTCTACACGGACGCCCGCTTGGCGGAGTGCCTGAAATCCGTGGGCTATCCGAAACTGGCCGAAGAGATCCCGGCGGTTTCCCGGCGCATCCAGGCCGAACGCTGGCGACTGCGCTTTGCGACCGGCTACGACCCCGACCGCGTGGAGATCCCCAAGCGCTTCTCCGAGGTCGTCACCTGGAAAGGCCCGATCGACCCATCGTACCTCTCAGCGCTGAAATCGGAGTACGGCCGCCGCATCCGCTCCCTCGCCGCCGAAGCCGGGCCAGCTCAGGGCGGAGATGCTGACGCCGGGAAAAAGTGAAATGGGAATGCAGGTGTCAATGAAATCCAAATGATTCTTCCTGAGAAAATTCCGGTTTCCCCCGCATCCGCCGCTGACACGCACGCGTCAAGCAACCCCTCAATTTCGGGTTATAATCAATTTTTCCAATTTTTACAGCACACTTGAACCCATCCAACGGGATAGGACCAAGGTCCTATATCTAACCCTTCAATTTGAATGATAGGGCTGTAATCATGAAGTTGTTTCTTTAAAAACCGTAGGTTTGATGCCCAACGCAAAGGTGCGATCGATTGTCGGACGCCCCTCCACTCATCCATATCGTCGACGATGACCCCTCGGTGCGTAAAGCGCTGAAGCGTTTGCTCAATTCCTGGGGTATGCAGGTTTGTACGTTCGCGTCCGGCGAGGAGTTTCTTTCCGCGATGGCTGGGTCTCCTATCCCAGACTGTTCAGTGATTGATGTGCATATGCCCGGCATGAACGGATTGGAGGTGCAAGCGCGCATGGCCCGGGCGGAATGGAATGTTCCGCTGATTTTTATGACCGCACACGATGAACCAGGGATCGAAGAGCAGGCCTTGGTGGGCGGAGCGGTCGGCTTTCTGCGAAAACCGTTTTCGGATGAGGCCTTGGTGGGATTAATCCGAAACGGTTGGCACCAACGGAAACATGCCACCATCCGTCTATTTTATCAAGTGCACCCCAAAGGCCCCTGACCACAACGAGAATGCGGGAATCCCTGGGACGTGGTGCCCCCAGCCCTCGCAAAAATGTCTGCCGGTTGCGCTCAGCGCTTTCGCCCCGGCATGTCATCAGCATAAAAGATAGAGTTGACTCAGACATCGCCGAATGGCAGATCGTGGGCAAACCAAAGGGGGCTCCGTGGCCGAAATCCAACGCGACATCACTCGCACCGTTCTGGCGGTGCTTTTCATCGGGGCTCTCATCGGTACTTCGCTGTGGGTCCTCAAACCGTTTCTGGGGGCCGTCATTTGGGCGGTGACGATCGTGACCGCGACCTGGCCGTTGATGATATCCATTCAGGAGCGGCTCTGGGGCCGCCGGTCGCTGGCGGTGGCGGTGATGACCGTGGTCCTGCTCTGCGTGCTGGTGATACCGCTCTGGTTGGCCATCGGCACGATCGTGTCAAACGCCGACCAGATTGCCGGCTGGGTGAAGTCGATGTCCGCTTTCGAATTTCCGCAGCCTCCGGCCTGGCTTGGTCGTCTGCCGCTCTTCGGCGGGGAGTTGGTGGCGGCATGGGAAAAGGTTGCGCTGGCCGGTCTCCAGGATTTCATAAAGAAGCTCGCCCCCTATGGCGGTTCAGCCATCCAGTGGTTTGCCGCAGAAGTGGGCGGCTTCGGGGCCTTGGTCCTGCAATTTTTGCTCACGGTGGTCTTTGCCGCCTTGCTGTATGCCAGAGGTGAAAATGCGAACTCCTGGATACAGCGTTTTGGACGTCGTTTGGCAGGATCGCGCGGGGAGCATTCGATCCGGCTGGCGGGACAAGCCGTGCGCGGTGTCGCTCTCGGCGTAGTGGTTACCGCAGTGGCACAATCGGTTTTGGGTGGCATCGGCCTGGCCATTTCCGGCATTCCATTTGCCGCGGTTCTCACGGCCGTGATGTTCATGCTGGCGGTCGCCCAAATCGGTCCCTTGCTTGTGCTGGGGCCCTCGGTCGCCTTCCTCTACTGGAACGGCAGCACCGGCTGGGGAACGTTTCTGCTTTTCTGGACCTTGGTGGTCGGAACGATGGACAACTTTCTTCGCCCCATTCTGATCAAGAAGGGGGCGGATCTCCCCCTGCTGCTGATTTTCATCGGTGTCGTCGGCGGCCTGATCGCATTCGGACTCATCGGCATCTTCGTGGGGCCGGTCGTGCTCGCCGTGGCCCATACGCTCTTATCCGCATGGGTCGGTGAAGAACTCACCGAAGAAGGAGTGCTTTCATGAAATTTGCAGTGAAAACGGTCAGGTTTGCGGCCTTTCCGGTGCTGCTGCTCGCCCCGGCGCCGGCCGCCGAACTCAATTCCGGTTTTTTGGAGACGAAATGGGCGAACCGGCAGATCAAGAGCTACATTAATCAATCACCAGACTCGACAGGCAGATGAAACTCCGATAGATATAGTTTCAGTGATGGTCTGAACTCTATACCCTAACAAAAAAGAAGAAGGAGGTAATCATGAAGCATGCTTTTTTTATCATTTGGGTGGTGATCGTGTCATTTGGAGCCGCCGGCAATCTTTCCGCGCAGGAGTCTCTCATCGAAACCGTCGCGAATGGCTGCAAGACGGAGCTTGAAACCTACTGTAAGACTGTCACGCCGGGAGAGGGGCGGGTTCTGGCTTGTCTCTATGCGTATGGGGACAAGCTCTCCGGTAAATGCGAGTACGCGCTTTACGATGCCGCCGCGAGGCTCGAGCGGGCGGTGGCCGCTCTGACGTACGTGGCCAAAGAGTGCGAAGCCGATCTGGCCGCCAACTGCAGCGGCGTGAAGGCAGGTGAAGGACGCTTGTTGCAGTGTCTGGAGAAGAACGAGGCCAAGGTGAGCAAGAGATGCAAAGGCGCCATCAAGGACGTCGGGTTGAAATAAGCAGTATGATTTCCCCTACCCGCCAAAAAAATAATGCAACGGGTGAGGGGATGCTCGCGCCCATACAAATAAGCTGTTCTTAAATTTAGGAGGAGACATTCATGAGAGTGAAAGGCGGTTTTTTCGCATTGGCTTTATCCCTGGCCGTGGTCATGGCCGGCTCCCCGGCACTGGCTTTAGATCCGATCCCCCAGCAGTCCGGGTTCAGCGGTTACATCCAGCCCGGACTCGGCGGCCTGAGCATCAAAAGCAACATGGTGGCCAAGGTCCTGAGCTTCGATCTGTCCGATAAAAAGATCAACAGCCTCAACGACGAGCCCGACTCCCAGTCGACCATGCTGTTCAGCATGCCGTTCAAGCTCGCCTACACCTTCGCCGGCAGCCGCACCCAGGTGTTTCTGGGAACCGAAGTGGGAGACCTGCTCTCTTTCGACACCGCGCAGCAGCTGGCCGTAAAGCAGGAAGTCGGCGCGCTCGGTGTGTTCCAGGCCGGCCTGCTGTTCAGCGGCGCGACCCGGGTCTGGAAAGACCCCTACGTGACGGGTCAGAACCGGGACGACACCGACCGTAAAAACATGGGGGGTCAGCTCACCTGGGACAAGATCTTCGGCTCCAATCTGGAACTGGAGTACTCCGCCCGAAAAATCGACATCGGCAGCGAGAAGAGCGGGCAATTCCTCGGACTGAGCAACGCCGACCAGGACCGCCTGGACCGCAACGGGGTGGTCCACAAGGTCTCGGCCGCCTACCCGTTCAAGTTTGCCCAGAAGCATCAGCTCACTCCCGAGATCGCGTTGAGCTACGACGACCTGGACGGCGAGGCCATGGCCAACACCGGCGTCGACCTGAAACTGAACTACACCTATTTCGGGGACCCGCTCACCCTGGTGCTCAACGGCTCGGTCGGGCAGGCGGATTACGAAAAGAGCAACCCGATTTACGGCAAGACCCGCGACGACGAGCGCTACGGCGTCTCCGCCACCGCCTATTACAAGAACCCCTGGGGCTGGACGGTCTTCGGCAGCGAGCCGATGCAGTTCTTCGTGACCGGCGCCTACTCCGTCACCGACGCCAACATCGACTTCTACAACCAGGAGGCCGTGCTGGGGATGGGCGGGGTGGCTTTTCGCTGGAAATAGGTTTGAACGGGACGTGTCCGGCATCGTGCGCCGTGCCGGACATCGCCCTAATTTATATGGGAGCGGCATCCAGCCGCGAGACGGTCAAGATTACGGGTGAATCGATCTCGGCCAGATGACGCTCCCACCGCAATCAGAGGCACGGGTCCGCGAAAAAACTTTCCCTCTTCGGCCTTACGGTGTACCGCCGGATGGCGCTGAAGGCCCGGGGCCCCAACCCCAGAGGCGCCTGCGAATCCCAACGTTGAGCGGCAGAGGCAACCCGCATGATAGATGCAGCGAACTACGATCACGTCGAAACGCTGAAGAGCGGTACAAAGGTTAGAATCAGGTCCATCCGACCCGACGACAAGAAGAGACTGGTTGAGGCCTTCAAGAACCTCGATTCCGAATCGATCTACACACGGTTCTTTCATCATAAAAAAATTCTGACCGATGAAGAGCTCAAATCCGCCACCGAACTTGATTTCGAAAATGCGGTCGCTTTGGTCGTTACCATCGGCAGAGGGGAGCAGGAGACCATCATCGGGGCAGGACGCTACGTGATTATCGATGAGACCGGCCAATCGCGCAGCGCGGAGGTGGCGTTTACGGTCGAGGAAGACTACCATCGGCAGGGGATCGCCCGCATCCTGCTGGTGCAACTCTCATCCGTCGCCCGCGAGAAAGGCGTGTCCCGCTTCGAGGCGGAAGTTCTTCCGGAAAACAAGGGCATGCTCACCGTCTTTTCACGCAGCGGGCTTTCCATGAAAACTGGGCATGGAGGGGATGCAGTGCATGTGACGATGTATTTGACGTAGGTGCAACCCATGTACCTAAATTTGGCAATCCTGGCAGCGTTTGTCTTTGTCTACAGCGCCGTCGCCGGGCGCCTGGAGAAAACGCCCATCAGCGGGGCGATCGTTGCCATGGGTCTGGGCTTCGCCAGCGGTCCGCTCGGGTTGGGAATTTTCACACCCCACGTCGACGGCGAGCTGCTCCGGACGCTGGCCGAATTGACCCTGGCCCTGGTCCTGTTCACGGATGCGGCCAATGCGAATCTGAACGTTCTAAAGATCAGCCTGAAGATCCCGGAAAGACTGTTGCTGATCGGCCTTCCGTTGACCATTTTGCTCGGCTTTGGCTTCGGTTTTCTGGTATTTCCCGGCATGGGCCTGTTCGAACTCGCCGTTCTTGCGACCATGCTGGCGCCGACCGACGCCGCTCTGGGAAAGGCCGTCGTGACCCATCCGAAGGTTCCGGCAACGTTGCGGGAGAGCTTGAACGTTGAGAGCGGTTTAAACGACGGAATCTGCGTTCCCATTCTGCTCGTGTTTCTCACCCT
>CAZLSV010000020.1:11854-27247 GCA_964562235.1 uncultured Desulfatibacillum sp. | reverse complement strand
GGCGGCTTTCAACTGGCCCTGGTTCTGGTCGCGCAGCAGATCGGCATCGGCGCTGCCGTCGGTCTCGGCCTGGCGGCGGCCGGCGCTTGGGTTCTGAAACGGTGTGCGCAGCGCCGATGGATCACCGAAACCTGGCAGCAGCTTCCAGTGGTCGCCCTGGCGTTTGTGTGCTTCGCCGTGGCCCAGGACCTGGGCGGCAGCGGTTTCATCGCTTCCTTCACCGGCGGCCTTTTCTTCGGGGCGTTGGCGAAAGAGCACAAGCATGACCTGCTCCGCGCGGCCGAGGGCGCCGGCGACACGCTGTCCATTGCCACTTGGATGTCCTTCGGAGCGGCCGTCGTCGGGCAGGTCCTCGGGAAATTCAGCTGGCCCGTCCTGATTTATTCCCTGCTCAGCCTGACCGTCGTTCGTATGCTGCCGGTCTACCTGTCGCTTGCCGGTTCAAGTCTGAAACCGAGCAGCAAACTCTTCCTCGGGTGGTTCGGCCCGCGCGGTCTTGCCACCGTCGTCTTCGCCGTCATCGTACTGGAGCATCACCTCCCGGGCGGGCAGGAGCTGGCGCTGACGGCGGCCTGCACGGTGATCCTGAGCATCCTCGCGCACGGATTCAGCGCGAACCCGCTCGCGGCGTCACTGGGAGCCAGGGAGGGGCAGAGCCAGGATGATTGAATGTGTGAGTTCTGGAATTCACTGTATCCGAATGAATAAGAATTGATCGTCAACGGTTGTTGCATGAAATAGATTCATTTTCCTTCTCAACTAGAAAGTCTGATCGCAAAGGGGGCAACGTGAAACGCAAATCCGTTATTATCCTGATGGGTCTGGTTGCGGCACTCGGCTTGGTGGGATGCCAGGAGGAAAAAAAGGCCGCCGCACCGCCACCGCCGCCGGAGGTGGAAGTGGCGGAGGTCATCCAGAAAGACGTCCCGGTCTACAGCGAGTGGGTGGCCTCCCTGGACGGCATGGTGAACGCCACGATTTTGGCCCAGGTCCAAGGTTACCTAGTCAAGCAGAACTACAAGGAAGGCGATTTCGTCAAGAAGGGTGCCCTTTTGTTCGAGATCGACCCCCGGCCCTTCCTGGCGGCAGTGGACGAGGCCAGGGCCGGCATGGCCAAGCAGCAGGCGGTTCTGCAGACCTCCCAGGCCAACTTGAAGCGGATCCTGCCGCTGGCGGCGGCCAACGCCGTCAGCCAGAGAGACAAGGACAACGCCATCGGTTCCGTGCAGAGCGCCGAAGCCCAGGTGCTGGCGGCCCAGGCGCAGGTGCGCAAAGCCGAGCTCGACCTCGGTTTCACGAAGATCGCATCCCCCATCGACGGCATCGCCGGCGCGGCCAAAGTCCAAATGGGCGATCTGGTCGGCACCCCCCAGGCCCGCGAGCTGACAACGGTGTCCACCGTCAACCCCATCAAGGCCTATGTGCCCATCAGCGAGCGCGAATACATGCAGGCGGTCGAGAAGCCCAAGCAGGATGCAAAGGCAGACGCCGAGAAGACAACTTTTGAACTAATCCTGGCCGATGGCAGCCGTTGGCCCCACAAAGGAACATTTGCCTTTGCCGACCGCCAGGTGGAGACCCAGACCGGTACCATCCGGGTGGCCATCCTGTTTTCCAACCCCGAGAACCTCCTGCGGCCGGGGCAGTTCGCCAAGGTGCGCGCCCTGATGAAGACGGAGAAAGGCGCGATCCTGGTGCCCCAGCGCGCGGTCGGCGAGCTTCAGGGCAGCTACCAGGTAGCGGTGGTGGATGCCGACAACACGGTGCGCATCCGCGGAGTCACGGTCGGCGAGCGCATTGGGAACCTGTGGGTCATCCGGGAGGGGCTGAAGGCAGGCGATCGGGTGGTGGCCGAGGGAACCCAGAAAGTGGGCAACGGGGTCAAGGTGACACCCAAGCCCTTCACGCCGAAGGCATAGACGGCGCGCTGGGATGCGCCTCCGAACAGATTCAATTATTATTTGTGGGAGTCCGCCTCGGCGGACCGCGATTCAATCGTGGCTGGACCCCGGCTTTCGCTGGGGCAGGCGCCACTCCCGCAATAAATAACCACCCATTTGCGTTACAGGAATCAGGCCCGACTCACCTAACCATTGAAAGGTTGATTTATGGCTAAGTTCTTCGTCAACCGTCCGATCGTGGCGATCGTGATCTCCATCATCACCGTCATCATCGGTATCGTGGCGATCCTGGGGCTGCCGATCGCCCAGTACCCTGATATCGTGCCGCCGGAGATCTTCATCAACACGACCTACGTCGGCGCCGACGCGCAGACCGTGGAGCAGTCGGTGGCCACCCCCATCGAGCAGGAAATGAGCGGGGTGGATAACATGAACTACATGTACTCGCTCAACGCCAACAACGGCGAGTTGAAGTTGTACGTGAACTTCGACGTCAAGACCGACCCCAACATAGACCAGGTGCTGGCCCAGATGCGCAAGGCCCAGGCGGACTCGAAGCTGCCCGCCGAGGTGCGCGACTACGGGGTCACGGTCAAGAAGTCCACCTCCTCGCCGCTTATGCTGGTGGCGCTCTCCTCGCCGGGCGGGAGCTATGACGCCACCTTCCTGGCCAACTACGCCTACATCAACCTGAACGACCAGCTCACGCGGGTGCCCGGAGTCGCCAGCGTCACCGTCTTCGGCGCCGGGCAGTACGCCGTCCGCATGTGGGTCAAGCCGGACCAGCTCGCCAAGCTGAACATCACGGTGCCGGAGATCGTGGATGCCATCAAACAGCAGAACACGGTCAACCCGGCTGGCCAGGTGGGCGGCGAGCCCGCGCCGGCCGGTCAGGAGTTTACCTACGCCATCCGCGCCCAGGGCCGCCTCGTGGACCCGGAAGAGTTTGCGCTCATCGTGGTGCGGGCCAACCCGGACGGATCGCTGGTGCGGCTGAAAGACGTCGCGCGCATCGAGCTGGGATCCCAAATCTACTCATTGGCCGGCCGGTTGAACGGCAAGCCGTCCGCTATTCTCGCCTTGTACCAGCTGCCGGGGTCGAACGCGATCGCAGCGGTGGACGGCGTCACCCGGCTCATGGAGGAGGTCAAGAAGAACTTCCCGTCCGACCTGGAGTACAGCATTCCCCTGGACACGACCCAATCCGTGCGCGAGGGCATCAAGGAGATTCTGACAACTTTGTATGAGGCACTGATCCTGGTCATCATCGTGGTGTTCATCTTCCTGCAGGGCTGGCGCGCCACCCTGATCCCGGCGCTGGCGGTGCCGGTCTCGCTGGTCGGCACCTTCGCCATGTTCCCGATCCTGGGGTTTTCCATCAACACGATCGCGCTGATGGGTCTGGTGCTCGCCATCGGGCTCGTGGTGGACGACGCCATCGTGGTGGTGGAGGCGGTGGAGCACCACATCGACCACGGGCTCTCGCCCAAGGAGGCGACGGTCAAGGCCATGGAGGAGGTCTCCGGCCCGGTGGTGGCCATTGCGCTGGTGCTCTCCGCGGTTTTCCTGCCGACCGTATTCATTCCCGGCATCACGGGCAAGCTCTACCAGCAGTTTGCGGTCACCATCGCCATCTCGGTCATCATCTCGGCCTTCAACGCCCTGACCTTGAGCCCGGCTCTGTGCTCCTTGATCCTGAAGCCCAAGAAAAAGACCCGCGGCCCCCTGGGCGCCTTCTACCGCGGGTTCAACACCATGTTCGGCAAGGCCACCAACGGCTATGTGAAACTCTGCGGGTGGTTCATCCGCAAGTTCGTGATCAGCCTGCTCCTGCTCGTCATCATGACCGGTGCGATCGGTATGATCGGCAAGCAGGTCCCCGGCGGCTTCCTGCCGGAGGAGGACCAGGGATATCTCTACGCCGGCGTCCAGCTGCCGGACGCCGCCTCGCTGCAGCGCACCGATGCCGCCACCCGGGAGCTCGAGAAGATCATCATGGATACCCCCGGGGTGAAGTACTGCACCACGGTCGTAGGCATGAGCCTGCTCTCCGGGGTGACGAACACCTACAGCGGTTTCTTCTTCATCACGCTGAAACCCTGGAACGAACGCAAGAGCCCAGAGGAAAAATACGCGGCCATCATGGCGAGCCTCAACCGGCGCATGGGCGGCATCCCCCAGGGGGTGGCCTTCGCCTTCTCGCCGCCGGCCATCCCGGGCATCGGCACTTCGGGCGGCGTGACGTTCATCCTGGAAGACCGCGCCGGCAAGGACATCGATTTCCTGTGGGCCAACACCCAGAAATTCATGCAAGAGGCGAAAAAGCGTCCGGAGATCGCGCGCGTGACCACGACCTTCCTGCCCACGGTGCCGCAGATCTTCGTGGACGTCGACCGCGACAAGGTGCTCAAGCAGGGGGTCGACCTGAACCAGGTCTACCGCACCCTGCAGGCCTTCATGGGCGGGTATTTCATCAACTACTTCAACCGCTTCGGCCGCACGTGGCAGGTGTACATCCAGGCCGAGGGCGAATACCGCACCCGGGCCGAGCAGCTCGGCCAGTTCTACGTGCGCAACGCCGCCGGCGACACGGTGCCGCTGTCGGCCCTGACATCCCTCGAGCAGCGCTCCGGGCCCGAGTTCACCATGCGCTACAACCTCTACCGCTCGGCCCAGCTCAACATCGTCCCCGCGCCGGGCTTCAGCTCGGCCCAGGCCATGGGGGCACTCGAGCAGGTGTTCTCCGCCAGCATGCCGCGCGAGATGGGCTTCGACTATCTCGGCATGAGCTTCCAGGAGAAAAAGGCCCTGGAGGGGGTGCCGGTGTCGGTGATCTTCGCGCTCTCGCTGCTCTTCGTCTTCCTGATCCTGGCGGCCCAGTACGAGAGCTGGTCGCTGCCCTTCAGCGTGCTCCTGGGCACGCCCATCGCGATTCTTGGCGCCTTCGCCGGGATTTTCCTGCGCCACATGGAGTTCAACCTCTACGCCCAGATCGGGCTGATCATGCTGATCGGGCTGGCGGCCAAGAACGCGATTCTCATCGTCGAGTTCGCCAAGGTGGAGTATGAAAAGGGGAAATCCATCGCGGAAGCGGCTCTCGAGGGCGCGCGGCTGCGGCTGCGGCCGATCCTGATGACGAGCTTTGCCTTCATCCTGGGCTGCGTGCCGCTCGCGATCGCCTCCGGCTCCGGCGCCGTCTCCCGACAGGTGATGGGCACCGGAGTCATCGGCGGCATGCTCACGGCGAGCTTCATCGCCATTTTCCTGATACCGATGTGCTTCTACGTCGTCGAAAAGCTCAGCCATCGGGGGGATTCGGCCAAGGCCCATACCTCGGCCCCGGATTCAGACCAGATGAACCAGAAGGGAGGGGAACATCATGCCTAAGCGCATCCTGTGCGGGATCATCCTGGCGCTGCTGACCGGCTGCATGACGGTCGGCCCGGACTACAAACGTCCGGTCATCGACACCCCTGCCGCCTACCGGTTCGAGGAGAAGGATGTCCGGGATCTGGCCAACACGGCCTGGTGGCAGCAGTTCAACGATCCCGTGTTGAACGGGTTGGTCGGCACCGCCTTGGCGCAGAACAAGGACCTGCTGATTGCCACGGCCCGCATCGAGGAGTTCTTCGGCCGGTATTTTTCGACGCGCGGGGATCAGTTCCCGTCCGCCGGCGGCAATGCCGACGCATTTCGCCAGCGGCTGAGCGAAAAGGGCTTCAGCCGCTTCGACGGCAAAGACAACCCCTACAACCAGTACGAGGCGTTTCTCAACGCCGGCTGGGAGATCGACTTCTGGGGTAAGTACCGGCGGGCGACCGAGGCGGCGCGCGCCGAGCTGCTCGGCACGGAGGAGGGCCGGCGCACCGTGGTGCTGACGCTCGTCAGTGCGGTGGCGGCCGCCTACGTGGACATCCGGTCGCTGGACAAGCAGCTGGAGATCACTCAACGCACCGCGGACAGCCGCAAGGGCACCCTGGAGCTGTTCCAGCTGCGCTTTCAAAACGGGATCATCTCCGAGGTGGACCTGAGCCAGGCGCAGTCCGAGTACGAGGACGCCCAGGCGCGCATCCCCGACATCGAACGCGCGATCGGCCAGACCGAAAACGCCCTGAGCGTTCTGCTCGGCCGCAACCCGGGGCCCATCCCGCGCGGCGTGACCCTCGATGCGCTCACCCTGCCGAGGGTGCCGGCCGGGGTGCCGTCCGAACTGCTCGAACGGCGGCCGGACATTCTCCGCGCGGAGCAGGCGCTCATCGCCGCCAACGCCCGCATCGGGGTCGCCAAGTCGCTGTACTTTCCGACGATCTCGCTGACGGGCGCCTACGGAACCGCGAGCACCGACCTTTCGAGCCTCTTCACGGCTTCTTCAAGGGCATGGAACTTCGGCGTTCCGGTAAGCGTGCCGCTTTTCACCGCCGGCCGCATCGGCGGCGAGGTCAAGGCCGCCGAGGCCGCTGAGAAGCAGTCGGTTCTCAGCTACCAGCAGGCCATTCAAAACGCCTTCCGCGAAGTCGACGATGCGCTGCTCGATCGCGGCAAATCCGAACAACGTCTGGCTGCCCTGAGCCGGCAACTCAAAGCCCTGAACAATTATGCCCGGCTGGCGCGCATGCGCTACGACGAAGGCTACACAAGCTACCTGGAGGTGCTCGACGCCGAGCGCAGCCTGTTCAACGTCGAACTGACCCACACCACCGGCCAGAACGTGCTCTTCCGTTCGCTGATCAACATTTACAAGGCCATGGGCGGCGGCTGGGTGGGCCAGGCCGCGCTGGGTATGCCAGCCCAGCCGGTGATGGAGGCGGGCTTTATTCCCTGATGCGCTCCACCTTCCCATCCGATAACTATCAACCAACAGCATCAGCAAAGAATCCAAAAGGAGGCGGCGTGAAGAGACATGTGTTGGTTTTAACCTGTGCCGTGATCATTGGGCTCAGCGGAACCCTTGCCGGGGCCTATGACTACCCCGTGAAGGATCCCTACGCGGCGACCATCGCCGGGACGCCCACGGAGCTCGAGCCGAGCCTGCCCGAGTCGATCGACTACGAGCTGCTGGGACTGAAAGTTTTCCCTGACCGTCCCATGCCCGATGTTTTCTGGTATCAACGCGAATTCATGTATACGCTGACCTACCAGAAGAAGGAAGCCCCGCTGATTTTCGTCATCGCCGGAACCGGCAGCAGTTTTTACTCCTCCAGCATGATCTTTTTCCAGAAAATCTTCTATCAGGCCGGTTTTCACGTCATTTGCCTCTCCTCGCCCACCCAGATGAATTTCATTACCACGGCCTCGGCCACCGGCGTTCCGGGCAACATCGTCGAGGACACGCAGGACCTCTACCGGGTGATGACCCTCGCCTGGGAGCAGGTCAAAGGCCGGGTCAAGGTCTCGGAGTTCTACCTGACCGGCTACAGCCTGGGGGCGTCCCAGTCGGCCTTCGTCGCCAAGCTGGACGAGGAAAAGCGCATCTTTAATTTCAAGAAGGTCCTGATGATCAACCCGGCCGTGAGCCTGTACACCTCGGCCAAGATTCTGGATGAGATGCTGCTGCGGGTCGCTCCCACCCAAGGCCCGGAGGAATTCGACCGGTGGTTCAAGGAAATCCTGGGGGGATTCGGCCGGATCTACAAGCAGATGGGCCAACCCCCGCTCGACCATGACTTCCTCTACGACGTCTACCGGCACCTTCTGAAAACGGGGGTGACCCCCCGGCAGGGCAACATGGCCGGCATGATCGGCACCGTGTTCCGGGTGGCGTCGAGCAACATGGTTTTTTCGGCGGACGTGATGGCCAACTACGGGCTGGTCGTCCCGAAAAACCGGCAGCTGACCAGCGCGGATTCGCTGACCGATTATTTCAAGGTGACCACCCGCATCAGCTTCATCGACTATTTCAACGAGTTCCTTTACCCCTATTTCAAGGCCCGAGCCCCGGGCCTCACCAAGGACGCCCTGATCGCAAGCACGAGCCTGCGCAGCATCGAGCCGTACCTGCGGAACTCCTCCAAGATCTTCCTGATGGACAATGAAGACGAACTGATCCTGACGCCCGAAGACCTGAAGTTCTTAAAGGATGTATTCGGCCCCCGCGCGAAAATATACCCGTATGGCGGCCACTGCGGAAACATGAGTTACAGGGACAATGTCGCCTACATGATCAACGTCTTCAAGAACTGAAAGGACTTACTCCTATGCAACGCGCTCTGAGCCTCATACTGCTCACGGTTTTCGTTTTCCTGGCCGGCTGCGGGACGGCGCCGGTCCGCAAGGAACCGGAGATACCTGCCCAGCGGCCTGTCAGCGAGTATGTCAAGCCGGACGTCACCTACGCCATCGACGCCTACGACCCCTGGGAGCCGATGAATCGCAGGATCTACAACTTCAACGCCATCTTCGACAATTACGTCTTCCTGCCGGTGGTGCAAGCCTACGAGTTCGTGCTGCCGGTTTTCGCCCAGAAAGGGATCACCAATTTCTTCAAAAACCTTACCGAAATCACCAACCTGACGAACTCGCTCTTGCAGTTCAAGTTTGTGAAAGCCGCCCACACGTTCGGCCGGATCTGCATCAACACCACGGTGGGGCTGGGCGGACTCATCGACGTGGCCACCCTGAACGACGGCATTAAGCGCGAGGACGAGGACTTCGGCCAGACGCTCGGGTTTTACGGCCTGGGGCCCGGCCCCTACCTGGTGCTGCCCATCCTGGGCCCGTCCAACGTGCGGGACACCGCCGGGCTGGCGGTGGACACGGTCGTCTACAGCCTGATGATGCAGGAGTTGATCGGCCATTTGGGACTGGACGACACCCAGGAGGATGTCTTAAATTACAGCCTCTCGGCGCTTTACGCCATTGACAAGCGCCACGGCGAGCCGTTCCGCTACTTCAAGACCGGCTCTCCGTTTGAATACGATCTCATCCGGCGACTGTATCTGATCAAACGGCAATTCCAGATCGAAAATTAATAAGAAGAAAGGCTATTATGAAGAAAGGAATGATCATTTGGGTCGTATTTATGCTTGCCGCGCCGGCCATGGCAGCCGACTGGTCGTTTTACGGCAGCGCGCGCGTCTCCACCTTTTATGTCGACCGGGATTACGGCGATGGCCAGGTCAACGGCCAGAACGATGACCAGGCCACCCAATGGTTTTTTCAGGGCAACTCCCGCCTGGGCGCCAAGGTCAAGGCCGACAAGGTCAGCGGCCAGATCGAGCTCGGTCTCGGCAGCGGCGGCGACGGCGGGGACAGCGCGGTCACCACCCGCCGCGCCTATGGCCAATGGCAGTTCTCCGACACCGCCTCCCTGAAGGTCGGCAAGGACTTTTCCCCGGTCACCGACAGCAACATGAGCAACCAGGCCTTCGACGCTGACAACAATATGGAGGGCACCGGCCACTTCCACGGCAGACGCCCGGCCTACATCGGGCTCTACGTGGGCCGCTTCGAGTTCGCCGCCCTGACTCCGATTTACGGCGCCAACGCCGGCACCACCGCCACCGGCGTCAACGGCGCCACCGGCGGCGACCCCGACGCCTACCTCCCCAAGCTTGAAGCCGCCTATAACTTCAAGTTCAACGCGGGATACTTTCGCCCCTTCTCGGGCTTCCAATGGTATCAGGTCGAAGAGAACGGCCTTGGAAACGTTACCCGAGACCTCGACGTGTATGCTTACGTCCTTGGGGCCAGCGGCCAGGTAAACATCGGCGCCTTCTATGTGAACGCCCAAGCCGCCTGGGGCGCGAACTGGAGCTCGCCCAACTGGAAACCGGGCACAAACGCGGCCGCCAGCAGCCTGCCTTATCTGAGCCCGGGCGGCGACGACCTTCGGGATGTCTACAGCTGGTCCGGCATGCTGGTGGGCGGCTGGAGGCTGTCCGACACCCTGAAATTCGAAGCCGGCGGCGGCCCCCGCATCGACAACGCCAAAAACGCTCCGGGGCCTTCCCAGAAGGATGGCTCCTGGATCGCTTACGCGCAGGCGGTCATCACCCTCGCTCCGGGTGTCAACATCGTCCCGGAAGTCGGCTACTACGACTACATGGACGACGTCGCCGGCAACGACCAGGGGTACCAGTGGTATGCCGGCGCCAAGTGGCAGATCGATTTCTGAGTTGACTCGTTTACAGCTCCCGAGTCGCTTTCGGGGCCCGCGATTCCGAGACAATCAACTTCAGGTGGTTGTGATGAAGCCCTGCCAGACGGTCGGTCCGAACATGTGGCGAGCGGCCTGCTCTCTTTTCCTCGCTACGGTGCTGGTGCTTTCCGGGTGTGCCACACCGGTGGGCGTTCGCCCGATCGATTCAAGGGAGGCCAATCGCAGACTGACCGAAACGGTTTTATCGGACGACAAACTGAGCGCTCCCACGATGCAGATCCTCAATCGGGCCGGTCTGGAGAAGCAGTTCCAGAGCGAACCGGCCGAGGCGATCGCCGCCCTGCACAGGGCGCTGCCCACCGCCCGCGAGGCCGACCGGCTCTTTGCCCTGGCGGAGCTTTCCTTCCTGCATGCGGCCAAAAGCGGTGACCGGTCCTACTTCCTCGCCGCGGCGGTGTATGCGTATGCGTTTCTCTTCCCGCAGGGTTCCGGCGCATCCTCGGACCCTTTTGAGCCCCGTTTGCGAACGGCCGTCGAGCTTTATAACCGGGGCCTTACCGGGGGCTTTGCCGAGCCTGAAAACAGGCAGGTGTTAATGCCTGAAAGACGGCATGTAATTCTGGAGGAGGGAGTTTTCAGTCTTCCCTTTGGGGAGCTATCCGTCCGCATCGATCCGGATGAGTTTCGCTGGGGCCCGTTCCGCATGGTGGATTTTGTGGACACAGCGGAGCTCGAGGTGCGCGGACTGCGGAACAACTACCGCTGGCCGGGGATCGGGGCGGCCCTGGTTGCCGCCCTGAAACACCGGCCGGGGGCGGAGGAGCCGGCATTTGCCATGGTCCCGGCATCGTTGAGAGTTGCGGCCACCGCCTTCCTGCGTCTGGAAGGCGTTGAGGAAGGGATTCGGACCGGCCGGATGGAAGGGCAGCTGACCCTCCACACCACTCAGGAAAACACCGCTGTCACCGTCGACAACCGCGCCGTGCCACTTGAGTACGCGCTGACGGCCGCCCTCGCCGACACGCTCGAGGGGTCGCAGGTTTACGCACTGGAGCTCAAGGCGCTTTTCGCGGGGGACTTCAAAATTTTGAAGGACACCGCCCGGTTCAAGGACAACGTGTTTCTCATGGCGCCTCACCGTCCCGGTCGGATTCCGCTGGTGCTCGTTCACGGAACGGCTTCCAGCCCGGCGCGCTGGGCGCAAATGCTTAACGAAATCCTCAACGACCGGGAACTGTGGAACCGTTACCAGGTCTGGCTGTTCACCTACAACACCGGCAACCCCGTTCTTTACTCCGGCGGGATCCTCACGCAGGGGCTGCGCAGCGTGGTTAAGGAACTTGACCCCAAGGGCCAGGATGAAGCCCTGCGGAAAATGGTGGTCATCGGCCATAGCCAAGGGGGGCTGCTCACAAAGCTGACCGCCATCGACAGCGGCCAGCGTTTCTGGGATCGCACTTTCACCGTTCCCATCGATCAGGTCGACGTTTCATCCAAAACGCGCGAGTTGCTTCAGCGCAGCTTCTTTTACGAACCCCTGCCCTTTGTCCACCGAGTCGTCTTCATCTCCACGCCGCACCGCGGCAGCCATTTATCCACGGGGTATATCACCGATTTGCTGAGGCGTCTGATTTCGCTGCCTTTCACGCTGTTAAGCCCAATGCAGGAGATTTTCCGAAGGAGCCCCGAGGCCGTCACGGCACGTGCGATGACGGCTGAAATCCCGCGCAGCACAGACAACATGAACCCCGACAGCGAGTTCATCAAAACCTTTTCGTCGATCCCCATCGCACCGGGCATCATCGCCCACTCCATCATTGCCGTGGACAACCCCGAAGACCCGAAGGAAGCGTGGGATGACGGTGTGGTGGCTTACCGCAGCGCCCACATCGATGGTGTCGCCTCGGAACTCGTCGTCCGCTCCGGCCACTCTGCGCAGGAGTCGCCACTGGCCATCGAGGAGGTGCGCCGGATCCTCGTTGAGAATCTCAAGGACTGAGGGGGACACAAACGATGGTGCGGGTGTTAAAGCTCGCTGGGGTATTCATTGGGGCCGTGGTCGTCATCCTCACGACCGCCTGGGGGGCGCTGGCGATCTGGTAAAGCGCTTGACGCACGAAACGTCATAGAGAGAAAATCCAATCGGGGATAGGCATATCTGCACCGGGTTTTGCAGCTTTGGTTGATGAAAGGAGACTTTATGGGATTAAGAGGAATAAGAGAAAAATACGCGCGTGCGCTGGTCTTGGCCCTCGTGCTCATGACGGCGGTCCCGCAGGGGACGTTCGGGCAGCCAACGGACCCAAATGTTTTCAAACAGGAGGAACTGGACCAGATTCTGGCGCCGATCGCTCTCTATCCCGATTCGCTGTTGGCACAGATCTTCATGGCCTCCACCTATCCCCTGGAAGTGGTGCAGGCTGACCGCTGGGCCAAACAGAATACGTCCCTCAAGGGAAATACCCTGACGGCGGCGCTTGAGAAACAACCGTGGGACCCGAGCGTCAAGTCCCTTGTCAACTTTCCCCAGGTGCTCACCATGATGAGCGAAAAGCTGGATTGGACGCAGAAGCTGGGCGACGCATTCCTCGCACAGCAAAAAGAGGTCATGGCCACTGTCCAGACGCTTCGGAAGAAGGCCGTGGAGGCGGGCAACCTCAAGACCACGAGCGAGCAGCAGGTGATTGTCGAAAAGGAGACGATCATCATTCAGTCTGCCAACCCCCAGGTCGTCTATGTGCCGACCTACAACCCGACGGTCGTCTACGGCGCATGGCCGTCCCCGGCTTATCCGCCCGCTTACTACTATCCGCCGGGATATTCGGCCGGGACGGTTCTGCTCGCCTTCGGAGCCGGGGTGGCCGTAGGGGCCGCCTGGGGGTATGGGTGGGGCCACTGCGACTGGCACGGCGGCGATGTGGATGTGGATGTCAACCGAAACACCAATATCAACAACAAAATCAACCGTGGAAACTACGCGAACCAATACCAGGGCGGCAAGGGGAACTGGCAGCACAACCCCGAACACCGCAAGGGGGTCTCATACCGCGACCAGGCCACGGGACAGAAGTTCAACCGGGCATCAACGAACGAATCCGTCCAGTCGAGGGAAAATTTCCGGGGACGTGCCGAAACCGGCCGGCAGGACATTGCCCGCGGAGGCGCTGACACGTTCAAGGGCAGCCAGAGTTCCGCCCAGCGAAGCGGCCTCGAAGGCAGGGCAGGAACTCGAGAGGCCGGGGGGCGGGATATGGCCGGTCAGGGGGGCAGCGCCCTCTCAGGCATGGATCGAGGCGGAAGCGCGGCACGCGATGCCAGCCAGCGCGGCAGTTCCAGCCGGCAGAGCATGTCATCCGGCAGCCGGGGTGGCGGCGGCCGAAGGGGTGGGGGCAGGAGGTAGCCATGAAAACATACCAATCGTCACTTCAGGAAAATTCAAGGGAGAAGACAACGATGCTTCCAGAAACAAATATTAAATGGCCCTGTGCGCGTTATGCACTTCGGCTGTTTGCGGCGGTTCTTGTCGTCATGATCGCTGTCCTTGTTGGATTTGACGCCGATGCTGCGGTCAAGCAGAAGGGGTTCGCAACGCCTGAAGAGGCGGTAAAGGCCTTTGCGGCAGCCATGGAATCAAATGACGAAAGGGAGCTGCTGTCGATCTTGGGACCGACTGCAAAGGAGCTGATATCTTCGGGAGACCCTGTCAGGGACAAAAAACAGCGCGAGCTGTTTATCAGCGATTATGCCCGGAAAAACCGCATCATACAAGAGGGCGCCAAAACGGTCCTGATCATCGGGGAAAAGGATTGGCCCTTTCCGATTCCCCTGGTGAAACGGGGAGATCAGTGGGTTTTTGATACAAAGGCCGGGAAGGAGGAAATCATAGACCGCAGGATCGGGGAGAACGAGTTGAGCACCGTGCAGACCCTGCTTGCCGTAGTCGATGCTCAGCGCGAATACGCGATGAAAACCCGAGGCAACGACGGGCTCCGCGTGTACTCAGAAAAATTTCGGAGCGACCCCGGCAAGAAAAACGGCCTCTACTGGGAAACGAAGCCAGGCGAGGAACCGAGCCCCTTGGGTGAACTCGTGGCCGATGCACGGGCCGAGGGGTATGCCCGGACCGGAACGAAGAAAGACCCCATGCCTTTTCACGGTTACTATTTCAGGATGCTGAAGAAGCAGGGAAAACATGCCTCCGGCGGGGCGTTTGATTACGTCGTGAAAAACAAAATGATCGGCGGCTTTGCCGTGGTGGCGTATCCGGCCGTATATGGAAATTCCGGAGTCATGACATTTGTGGTGAGCCACGATGGGGTGGTTTACGAGAAGGATCTCGGCCAAAATACCTCGAAGGCCGCAAAGGCGATGACGTTGTTCGATCCAGATAAGACGTGGAAGAAGGTCGAATAGAGGGCCGGCGGGTCAGGCTGCGGTTGCATCTAATTATCGTCACCCGGCCCTGACGGTGAGCCAGCGAAGGCAAGGATGAAGAAGGCCGCCTAAAAGGTACGACGCTGTGTGTTCACCGTCGCCATCATCGCTCTGGCTGAAATGGCCCAGGCTCAGGAGATACCTAAATCCAAGCCCCCAGAGGTGAAAAAATGAACCCATGGCCGAAACATCCGGTTATCTACGAGATCAACACCTGGGTCTGGCTTGACGAACTGGGCCGAAAATATGAGAGACCCGTCACGCTGGCTGCCGTGCCTTCCGGGGAATGGGACTACTTGTCCTCCCTCGGAGCCGATGCCGTATGGTTCATGGGCGTTTGGCAACGGAGCCCTGCGGGCACCGCCGTTGCCAATCAGAATAAAGGCCTTCTGGAGGACTTTCGTCGGGCTCTTCCCGATTTTTGCTCAGAAGACAACGTGGGATCTCCTTATTGTGTGCGGCAATACCTGGTCGACGAACACCTGGGCGGCCGGAAAGGTTTGGCGGTGGCCCGGAGAGAACTCGCCCGGCGGGGGCTCAAGCTCATTCTCGACTTCGTCCCCAACCACGTGGCGCCTGACCACCCCTGGGTGTTTGAGCATCCCGAATACTTCATTCAAGGGAACGCTCCGGACGCAGAAAACGATCCTGCCTCTTTCGTTGTTGTGGGCGGAAAAGTGTTTGCCTGCGGCCGGGACCCCTTCTTCCCGGCATGGCCGGATGTGCTCCAGTTGAACGCCTTTCAGCCAGGGCTCCGTCAAGCGATGACCGAGACCCTTGCGGATATTGCCGACCAGAGCGATGGCGTGCGCTGCGACATGGCCATGCTTCTGCTGAACCAGATTTTCGACCGTACCTGGGGTAACCGTGCGGGTCAGCGGCCGGCAACGGAGTACTGGGTTGAGTTGATTTCCGGCATCAAGAGGACGCATCCGGACTTCCTCTTCATGGCAGCGGCTT
>CAZLSV010000020.1:0-11844 GCA_964562235.1 uncultured Desulfatibacillum sp. | reverse complement strand
ATTGGGAGCTTGAGTGGGAGCTCCAGCAGCAGGGGTTCGACTACTGTTACGATAAGCGCCTGTACGACCGTTTGGAACACGATTCCGCGGAGAACGTGCGGCTCCATCTATGCGCCGACCTCGCCTTCCAGGAAAAGCTGGTCCGTTTCATCGAAAACCACGATGAGCCTCGCGCCCTTGCGGCCTTTTTCCCCCAAAAGGAGCGCGCCGCCGCTGTGGCCATAGCGACGATTCCGGGGGCAAAGCTCTTTCATGAAGGGCAGTTCGAGGGAAGAAGGGTCAAACTTCCCGTTTTCCTCAGCCGCCGTCCTGTCGAGCCGGTCGACCCCGACCTCCAGGCATTCTACCACACGCTTCTAAAAGCCGCTTCCATGGAGGGGTTGCGGAACGGCCACTGGCAGCTCTGCGAAAGAACCGGCTGGCCGGATAATTCCAGTTACCTGAACCTCGTTGCCTGGTGCTGGCGGAGCTCGGAAGCGTATCTTCTGATCGTGGTAAATTTATCGGACTCGGGTGCCCAGGGGCAGGTGCGGCTGCCCTGGGATGAACTCGGGGGCAAGTCATGGAAAATGACCGATCTCTTCACCGGAAAAATGTTTGAACGCAGCGGCAGAGAAATGTGCCACCCGGGAATGTTCGTGGATCTCCCCCCCTGGGGATACCACGTCTTGACCCGATGGATGCCGATAGGGTGACTTCTGCGAAATGAGGTGCTAAAAGGGGGTCAGAAAGGAGATCTTTCATGAAATTTGCGGTGAAGACGATCATGGTCGCGGCCGCTTGGGTAATGCTCTTCGCGCCGGTGCAGGCCGCCGGACTCGAATCCGGTTTCATGGACACGAAATGGGCGACACCGGCAAAGGACCTGAAAGGTTTTACCAAGGTGGGCGGCAGCGAAAAGATTGCCTACTACGTGAACTCCCAAAGGAAGTACGTTTTCTTCGGCAACGAGATTCCGGATGATGTTGTCTACGGATTTTACGACGACAAGTTTTTTGCCGTTTATGTCGATATACAGGGCATCGATCTCTTCAGCCAGATAAAGAGCTACATTCAGCACAAGTACGGCGTGCCCAGCAAGACCAGTCGAGAAACCCGGAGCGACCTGCCGACGCTCACCAACCGCCGAGAAACCCGAGGCGACCTAACCACCTACGTCTGGAGGCTCAAACAGACGCAGATCAAGTTCAAGCACCATGAAACCTCCGGCAAAATGAAAATCGCCTTCTACTATCTGCCCATCGCCAAGCAGACCAACGCGGAAATGAACAAGAACTTGGAAGCTGAACCGCCGCCGATCATCTATGCCGTCGACCCCTTCAACAAGTCGGAATCTCCGAACTGGCAGCGGGAAGAATTTATGAGGTTCTGAAAAACCGGCTTTGAAATCCGCATGGGAATTCGGGTGCTGGTCAAAAGGAAAAATGGCATCAAACAAAGAGGGGGCAACATCACGTTCATTTTCTGAACGAATCCATCAAAAGCAGGCAAGCTGGGGCGGGGCAGGTGCTCACCGCCCCAGCTTTGTTTTGACCATACAGGCTTTCAATCCAGCGCATGACCTCAACGTCTGTGACCATCCAATTGAAACAGCTGCAATTTTTAAAAGCAATGATCGAATGAGTGCTAAAAAACCTGCGGGAAAACCTACCCATGGGCCCGGCCACCGGTTTGTTTGGAAATAGGTAACTTTGTGATAAAGTTACCAGAATAGTTTTGTAACCGAGCGGCATACAGGTGTCGGGGGATGCAAAGTGCTTCGTCTTTGCGAGGTCGCGGTACAGAGGCCGGATCGGACTGGCTGCCAATTAGCTTCGCTTCACTAAGATAGAAGGGGATGATGATTAAACCAGGAATCAAACCGCATGCAGGGCTCGACGATCCGTTGCCGTTCGAAAGACTGCTGACCGAAATCTCGACTCTCTTCATCAATCTTCCCGCTGACCGGATAGGCCAGGAAATTGGTTTCGCCCAGAAGCGCATCTGCGAGTTGCTCGATATTGACCGTTCTACGCTTTTGCTGACCTCTCAAAATGATCCCGAACTGCTATTGCTCGCGCATACCCATCAACCGCCGGACTACCCGCCGCCTCCTGAGCGTCTGAATGCAAAGGATAGTTTCCCTTGGACAGCAAAAAAGGTTCTTGATGGGGAGACTGTCGCCATTTCGAAAATGACCGAGCTTCCGGCCGAAGCTGGCCGCGACCGGGAAAATTTTGGCTTCTACGGCACCAGGTCCGGGGTTTATGTTCCGTTGATAGTTGGAAAGGGTCCAGTATTCGGCGTGTTGGGATTCGTCGCCACGCGTGAAGAGAGAGACTGGCCAAATAGAATTGTGCATCAATTTCAAATTGTTGCACAAATATTCGCCAATGCCCTCGCCCGGGAGCGCTCGGAACGAAAACTGTTCGACAGCGAGCAACGGCTGCGCCTGATAACGAATGCCTTGCCGGTGCTCATCGGCTATGTCGACGCCGACCAGCGCTACCGATTCAACAACGACACTTATCGGACGTGGTTCGGAGTCAGCCCGGAAGAGGCCTTCGGCCGTCATATCCGGGAAGTGGTCGGGGAAGGATTCTTCCAAGCCGCCAGGCCTTACGTCGAGCGGGCGTTATCGGGTGAACGCGTTCGATTCGCCCTGGACATCGAAACGACGGCCGGACAGCCCTTGTCCATGGAAGCCATATACGTTCCGGACGTGGAGGAGCAGGGTGAGGTGCGGGGGATTTATGTCATGGCGATCGATGTCACGGAACGAAACCTCGCCCAGCAGGAGGCCCAGCGGTTGCATGATGAGCTGTTGCATGCCGGGCGAATCTCCACCATGGGCGAATTGGCCGGAGCGCTCGCCCACGAAATCAACCAGCCCTTGAGTGCGATCATGAGCAACGCCCAGGCGGCCAAGAGGTATCTGTCGGCTCCGACGCCCGATTTGGAAGAGGTCAAAGAGATACTGGGCGACATCATCAAGGAAGACGCCCACGCCAGCGCGGTCATCAATCGCATGCGGGGGCTATTAAAAAAAACAAGGGCGGAGACCGAGCCGTTGGATCTCAACTCGGTTTTTCGAGAGATCGCCATGCTTGTGAAGGGCGAGGCCATGCGCCGCGATATCAAGCTCGACCTCGGCCTCGACCCCCTGTTGCCTCTGGTGCGAGGTGACCGGATTCAACTGCAGCAAGTCGCTTTGAATCTTGTACTGAATGCTTTCGAATCCCTGAACGAACAGCCGCTGCGAATGCGCCGTGTTCAAATCCGCACCGTTCTGAAGAACGCTCAGGTGCTTGCAGCCGTAAAAGACAACGGAATCGGCCTGTCAGCGGAAGACACCGAAAAGGTCTTCCGGCCGTTTTACACGACAAAGACGGAAGGCTTGGGCTTGGGATTATCGATCTGTCGTTCGATCGTCCTTCGCCACCAAGGTCGTATTTGGGCGGAGATCAACCCGGATGACGGGGCGACGTTCTATTTTAGTCTGCCCGCGGCTTGAGCTTAGAAGAAAGGTTTGAGGATGAAAGAACTTTCAGCCACTGTTTTTGTGGTCGACGATGACGCTGAGGTTCGCAAGAGTTTGGTGCGGTTGCTCAAGTCGGCCGGGTACTCCACCGAGGCCTTCGCCTCGGCGGATGAGTTTCTCGCCTCCTGGCAGTTGAACCGTGTCCCGGGGTGCGTCGTCCTGGATATCCTGATGCCTGGAATAGATGGTCTCCAACTCCAACAGAAGCTGCAGGCCGCCCCGGATGGGGTGCCCATTATTTTCATCACCGGTCACGGCGACATTCCATCCAGCGTCGCCGCCATGAAAGCGGGAGCGGTCGATTTTTTCCCCAAGCCATTCAACGACGAAGACCTGCTCGGAGCGGTTCGTGAAGCCATCCAGCGGAACGCCCAGGAGCGCAGCAAACGCGCCGAGCGGGACGCCGTGGCCGGGCGTTTTAGGGAGTTGACCCCGCGGGAGCGTGAAGTGATGGCATTGGTTGTCCGTGGGATGCTGAACAAGCAGATCGCCGCTGTCCTGGGCGCCAGTGAGAAGACCATTAAAGTCCATCGCGGCCGGGTGATGGAAAAAATGCAGGTGCAGTCGCTCGCCGATCTGGTACGCGCCGCGGAAAAAATCGGCCTCCGGCCGGGGTTCACCCTCCCATCCGCCTGATGTCTCGCACTTTGCCATTCGTTTCATCCCCCTCGCAGCGATATAGGACCAAGGTCTTATTTCCATCCTCTCACCCCGGGGATAGAACAGTTGTCAAGATGCCATACCGCTTTGCAGCGGCCGCGGAAAGGTGCCGCGCACGAAGGAGAGCACCGTCAAACGTGAGAGGTGCGCGGAGAACCTTTCAAAGCCATCGAGTGTTTGGGCCGGCGTCCTCATTGCCATTACTGCCATAACTCTTATTTTGAGCCGGTGAGAGCGAACAGCGTCCATACCAGACCCGAAATAAAGAGGGGCCGGCAACTGCGCCAATTTTGCTATTTTACTATACGATCGGAACACCCCACTTACGGTTTTGTGCCCTCCACCTCCATCAGGAGGTATTCATGAGAAAGCATCAAGTTCTTGTCACATTTCTGCTCGGGCTCTTTTTTGCGTTTGGCTGCGCTTCGACCCAGGTTTCCGACCGAGAGACTTATTCCGCGGGGAAGCTACCGCGACCTGCCCAGATCATCGTGTATGATTTCGTGACAACACCCGATGGGGTCGCCCCCGACTCGGCCCTGGCCGGGCAAACAACGGCATCGGGTACACCGTCGACAGCCGAACAGGTTGAACTGGAAAAGCAGCTTGGCATGCAGATCGCCGAGGAGCTTGCCGCCAACATCCGGGCGATGGGCCTCTCGGCCGTCCGGGGGACCTCCCAGAGGGTCGCGCAGGAAAACGACATCATGATCCGCGGCTATCTTTTATCCGTTGAACAGGGAAGTCAGATGAAACGGGTCTCCCTCGGATTTGGCTCCGGTTCCTCCGAGCTTAAGACTCTGGTGGAAGGCTACCAGATGACGGCCGGCGGACCCCGCAAGCTCGGCCAGGGATCGATTGATGCAGAGGGTGGAAAGATGCCCGGCGGTGCCCTCGGGGTTGCCACCCTTTTGGTCACCCACAACCCTTTAGGGCTCGCCGTTCAGGCCGGTGTGCAGGGTTACGGGGAATATTCCGGAAGCGCCAAGATCCAAGGCAGGGCCAAGCAGACCGCCAAGGAAATAGCCGACCAGCTCAAGGTCCGTTTCAAAGAGGAAGGCTGGATCAAATAGGAGCTGGCGTGAACGGCGAAAGCCGCAGGAAGGCAGGTGGGTTATGACCGCTGAACAGAATCGACTGGATGAGGATCGGGAGCAAAAGGCCGCCTGGAAAAAGTGGGGGCCGTATCTCAGCGAACGTCAGTGGGGCACGGTCCGCGAGGACTACAGCGAGAACGGGGATGCCTGGAACTTCTTCACCCATGATCACGCCCGTTCCCGGGCCTATCGCTGGGGCGAAGACGGCCTCGCGGGGATCTCCGACGAGAAGCAGCGACTCTGCTTGGCCCTCGCGGTGTGGAACGGCAAGGACCCCATCCTCAAGGAACGCCTCTTTGGGCTAACCAACAGCGAGGCGAACCACGGTGAGGACGTCAAGGAGTACTACTTCTACCTCGAAAGCACGCCGACCCACTCGTACATGAAGTATCTCTACAAGTATCCCCACGCGGCCTACCCTTACGCCGACCTGGTTGAGACGAACCGGCGGCGCACCCGCGACGAGATGGAGTACGAATTGCTCGATACGGGTGTCTTCAAGGAAGACCGCTACTTCGATGTCTTCGTGGAATACGCCAAGGCCGGTCCGGAAGACATCCTGGTCAAGATCACCGCGGTCAACCGGGGGCCGGAGGCGGCGGAGCTGCACGTGCTTCCGACCCTGTGGTTCCGAAACGACTGGGCGACGTGGATAGTCAGGCCTTCCGAAAAGCCGATACTCAAGCAGGTAGAAGGCCCGCCCGGCGCTAGCGCGATTGCGGCAACGCACCCGGTCTTGGGGACGTACCGGCTCTATTGCGAAGGCGATGCCCCGCTGCTCTTCACCGAAAACGAAACCAACCACGCCCGGATCCATCTCGACTACCCGAATTCCGGCCCGCACCTCAAGGACGGCATCAACGACTACGTGGTCCAAGGCCGCCGGGAAGCGGTGAACCCCGAGCGGCTCGGAACCAAGGCCGCGGCCCACTACCACCTGAAAGTCGGCCCCGGCCAGTCGGCGACGGTGCGGCTACGCCTCTCCGGCCAGCCCCCCGCCGGTAAGGACAACAAAAAGCCCTTCGGGCCGTTCTTTGACGAAACCCTGGCCGCGCGGTTGCGGGAGGCGGATGAGTTCTACCGTTCCGTCACCCCGCCCTCGGTCTCCCCGGATGCAGCCAACGTGATGCGCCAGGCGATCGCCGGCATGCTCTGGTCGAAGCAGTATTATTACTTCGACGCAGACTCATGGCTGGAGGAACACCGCGCCCACCCCCTCCATCACGGCAGCCGCCAGTTCCGGAACCGGGAGTGGTTCCACATGATCAACGACGACATCATCTCGATGCCCGACAAGTGGGAGTACCCCTGGTACGCGGCCTGGGACCTCGCTTTCCACACGCTGCCGATCGCGATCGTGGACCCCGACTTCGCCAAGGAGCAGATGGAACTGATGCTCCGGGGGCACTACCTCCATCCCAGCGGCCAGCTCCCCGCCTATGAATGGAACTTCAGCGACGTGAACCCGCCTGTGCACGCCTGGGCGACCTTGTTCCTGCACCGGACCGAGCAGGCGCTGCGCGGCGAGACCGATGTTGATTTTCTCAAGTCGGCCTTCAACAAGCTCATGCTGAACTTCACCTGGTGGGTGAACCGCAAGGACCGCTTCGGGAAGAACGTGTTCGAGGGCGGTTTTCTCGGCCTCGACAACATCGGTGTTTTCGACCGCAGCGCCCCGCTGCCGACAGGAGGTTACCTGGAACAGGCAGACGGTACGGCATGGATGGCGCTCTTCACGCAAAACATGCTCGAGCTCGCGGTCGAGCTCGCCTGCCACGACCGCACTTACGAGGACATGGTCCACAAATTCGCGGAGCATTTTTACTATATCGCCGCGGCCATGAACAGGCCGGGGACCGATGGCATGTGGGACGAAGCGGACGGCTTCTACTACGATTTCCTGCAGCTCCCCGACGGCAGCGGCACACGGCTCAAGGTGCGCTCGATGGTGGGGCTCTTGCCCCTGTGCGCCACCACGGTGATCGAGAAATGGCAGCGCGAGCGCGTTCCGCGGGCAACGACCACGCTCATGGAGCGCCTCCGCCAGATGCCGGAACTTTTGGATTCCATGCACCCCACGGGCCCCGGCCACTTGGGGGTGAACGAGCGGGGTGTCTTCGCCCTGGTCAACCCGGAACGGCTGCGCCGGATCCTCTCGAAGATGCTGGATGAGGATGAGTTCCTGAGCCCCTGCGGCATCCGCTCGCTCTCGAAGTTCCACGAGCGGAACCCGTTCGTCTTCCACGTGAACGGCCAGGAGTACCGGGTGGACTATCTGCCGGGGGAGTCGAACACCGGCATGTTCGGCGGCAACTCCAACTGGCGGGGCCCGGTCTGGATGCCGGTTAATACCCTGATTATCAGGTCGCTGCTGAACTTCTACCTGTACTACGGCGACAACTTCAAGATCGAATGCCCGACCGGCTCAGGCAGAATGATGAACCTCTTCGAGGTAGCCAAGGAGATCGCGGAGCGACTCAGCCGCATCTTTCTGCGGAATGAACAGGGTAAGCGTCCTGTTTACGGCGGCACTGAGAAGTTCCAGAACGATCCCCACTGGCGCGACCATATCCTGTTCTATGAGTACTTCCACGGGGATAACGGGGCGGGGCTGGGTGCGAGCCACCAGACGGGCTGGACCGGAATAGTGGCCAAGCTAATCCAGCTCTTCGGATGGCTCGATGCGAAAAAAATTCTCGAGAGTGGCAAGGCGGGGGCCTTCATCCGAGGAAAGCCGGGAAAGTGAGGCGAAACCCAGGATCCAGGGTGACGCTCCGGACGCAGGAAGCGATCCGGCATCCTTTTCCATTTGAAATGAGGCGGAATGCTGTCGAGCATCATCATAGGTGCCATACTGATTCTTCTGACGACCGCCGTTCACGCGGGAGGAATGTCCCTGGCATTGCGGTCCACCCGCAAACATGCAACCATTGCGGAGACGGAATCGCATTTGAGCCGCGTGTTCAGCGTGGGGCGGGTGGTGCTGATCATGTATCTCGTCGCGATCGTAGAGGTATTGATCTGGTCGGCGGCGTATCTGGCATTCGATGTCATCGAAGGATTCGAAAAGGCGATATATTTCTCGGCGGTCACCTTCACTACGCTGGGATACGGCGATGTGGTTCTTGACGGCAGCCGTCGCATTTTGTCTTCGCTCGAAGCCATTAACGGCATTATCATGTTCGGGTGGTCGACCGCAATCGTCATCGCTGCCGTTCAACGGGTTTATTTCCGCCAGGACTCCGGCTGACATGATCGACACGCTGATTTTCAGGCCAACCGGACAAACTGTCGTCTAAATCAGACCGCCGGGGGAGAACGCGTTGAAACAGTTGGATAGGCTCATCGAGATAATCAAAGATATTGCCACGGGGCGCTACTCCAATGAGGTCATGGACCTCACCGCTCCGAATGTGGAAGAGCCCGTGCGCACCATTGCCGAGGCAATGGGGCTCATGATGGTGAAGGTCGAAGCTCGTGAATTTCACCTGGAGATGCTCATCAAGCAACTGGAAGAGGTGAATCAGAAAATTCGACGCAACACCATCGCGACCGTGTCGGCGATGGCCAATGCACTGGCGGCCCGCGACGCCTACACCGAAGGCCACGCTGAACGGGTCGGGCAAATCGCTGGTTGGGTGGCCGCGGAAATGGGCTTAAAAGAGAGTGAAGCCGAACTGGTGAGGCTGGCAGGGCTGTTGCACGACATTGGAAAAATCGGGTTTCCGGACAGCCTGTTTCTGCCGCACGAAGGTGGGAATCCCAAAGAGATCGTTCGCGAAATCACCCGCCATCCGGTCACCGGCGCCGAAATTTTAAAGGGTCTCGATTTCCTGGGTTCGGCCTTGTCCTACATTCGCTACCATCACGAACGGCCGGACGGCCAGGGATATCCAGAGCACCTCAGGGGGGCCGATATCCCGCTGGGGGCAAGGATTATCGCCGTGGCTGACGCGTTCGACGCCATCACCACTGACCGGCCCTATCAGAAAGCGCGCACGTTCGAAGAAGGCCTCGCCATTCTGAAAGGGGGCGCCGGAACCAAATGGGATTCCGATTGCGTGGCCGCATTTGAACGTATTCTGTCGAAGATTCCCGCCTCTGAGGCACACCGAGCGCCGCAGGAGCGGCTTGTGTGCCTGTGGGATCATGACCAGCCGGATATTGTTCTGGAGCCCGGCCCGCCGGGTGCCGCCAAGATGCGTTGGCTCAAGCCGGGGGTGGATTTCACCAGGTACAAGAGGGTGATTCTCGACAAAGTGCTTTTCTTCTTTTCCCCGGATTCTGATTACAAAGGCATGGACCCGCATGAACTGAAGGGTCTGGCGGATGCTTTCAAGCAGCAGTTGGTCGACTCCCTGAAAAAGACTTATCCGATCGTAAACGCACCGGGGCCGGATGTCGCCCGCATCCGTTTTGCCATCACGGATCTCCGGCAGAACCGCCCGGTCCCTAGCGACTCCGCCACCGACGGAACGATCCATCTCGCGAAAGACAACGTGATACAGCGGGCGGCAACTTCCTGGTCCGGGTCAGGGGCAACGGAGGCAGAAGTGCTGATTTTGGATTCCTTGACTCAGGAGGTGATAGTTGCCGCCAAAGACAGCCGGACGGCCGGATTAAAAGAAAAGTTCACGCAGTGGGGGGCCGCGGAAGATGCCTTCCAATTCTGGGCGAGCCGCCTCAGGGCGTTCCTGGATCAGGCGCATGGCCTCACGCCCCGGTAGAGTCTACCTCTAAAATGCGTCTGAACGCTCGCGGCAGGAGCGCCGGAGCCAGAACAAAAGTGGACCGGAATACACCTGTCGACAAATCGACCCCCAGCCAAATCTGCAGCGCGGAGTATTCGATATCGGGTACCCGGCTCAGGTTCAACACCCCCACGCCTGGCTTGAACTGCGCGGCCAGTGCGTTAATCTGCTCCGCCGCATACTGCACGTTGACAAAGAAGAGGCGTCCCTCCGGTCGCACGATCAGCACGAACATCGCGGCCGTCGCCGTGACGAGCGTCGCCGGGTCGCCGTCCGGAACGGCCAGACCCGGTTGCGTTACACTAAAGGTTGCCCGGTTGGGCCGCATCGGGCCATCTGAACTGGGAGGCCGAAATAGGCTTTGACAAAACGGAAATTCAAATTTAGTTTAGCCGTCGCCTCGAGTGTATAAAAAAACTAAAAAAAGCTTAAGGAGGAAGGCCGTGAGAGAAGGGAAGTGGCTGCTGGTCGTACTGATGACTGTCTGCCTTCTGGCAGGCTGTGCCGAGTTGAACCAGACGACGAAGGTCTCTTCGTCGCCGATCTTGGACCGGGTCATTTCCCGGGGGGAGCTGCGGGTGGGGGTTTCCGGGGACATGCCGCCCATGAACCTGCTCATCAAGGAGGAGAAGGTCATCGGGATGGATGTCGACCTGGCCACCATGATGGCCGAGGCCATGGGCGTCAAGCTGAACCTGCAGCGGATCGACTTTCAGGGGCTTCTGCCGGCCCTGGAGTCCGACCGCATCGACATGATCGTCTCCAACATGACCATGACCCCGGAGCGCAACCTCAAGGTGGCCTTCGTGGGCCCCTATTTCACCTCCGGCAAGGCCTTTCTCACCAAGCGCAGCAGCATCGCCCAGGCCAAGGGGCTTCCCGACGTCAACAACCCGCAATACACCTTTGCCGCCCTGAAGGGGTCCACCAGCGAAGCCGTGATCCGCAATGGCGCCCCCCAGGCCAAGCTGCTGACGACCGGCACCCAAAATGACGCCATCCAGATGGTGATCGACGGCAAGGCCGACGCCATGATCGCCGACTACCCCATCTGCGTCGTCGCCACCTACCGCCATCCGGCGGCGGGCCTGGTCTCGGTGGTGGCCCCGGTCACCTACGAGCCCATCGGCATTGCCGTGCCCAAGGGCGACCCGCACCTTCTCAACTGGCTGGGCAACTTTCTGCACAGCCTGGAGAAGGCCGGATACACGAATGGCCTGAAAGAGAAATGGTTCGCCCAGCCGACCTGGCTGCCGCAGATGAAGTAATTCCGCTAAAAACCAAGGCCGGTTCGAGGCCGCCGGAGACGCCTGCCGGCGTGACCGGTGGTAGTGCAAGTTTTTCGGCAGCGCGTTGCATGGCTTGGAATGATTGCCCTTGGTCAATGTACGTGATAGGGTTCTTTTGCCCGAGGGTGCCCATTTATCAGGTTTTACATTACGCAACGGCATCGTTTCACCACAGATCGAACACGGGAAGTTGTGGCCTCGGGCCCGCTCCACCAAGGAGTTTCAATTCAAAGAGGAGGTGTTCATGCGACAAAAGAGCAGGTTTGGGGCATTGATTTTATCCCTGATGCTGGTCAGCGCCGGTTCCCCGGCCCTGGCCCTGGACCCGATCCCTCAGCAGTCCGGTTTCAGCGGTTACATCCAGCCCGGCCTCGGCGGCCTCAGCATCAAAAGTAACATGGTGGCCAAGGTTCTGAGCTTCGATCTGTCCGACCAAAAGATCAACAGCCTCAACGACGAACCCGACTCCCAATCGACCATGCTGTTCAGCATGCCGTTCAAGCTCGCCTACACCTTCGCCGGCAGCC
>CAZLSV010000019.1:57412-70909 GCA_964562235.1 uncultured Desulfatibacillum sp. | reverse complement strand
GTCATGATGCCCCGGGAGCAGGCCTTCGACTTCCTGCTCTTCTGCGTGCGCAACCCCAAGCCCTGCCCGATCCTGGACGTGCTCGAACCGGGCCAGACCGAGCCGCACATCGCGCCGGGCGCCGACCTGCGCACCGACCTGCCGCGCTACTGCATTTTCGAAAACGGCCGGATGAAGGCCGAAGTGCAGGACGTGCGCGACTGCTTTCACGCCGGCATGGTGAGTTTTCTCCTGGGCTGCAGCTTCTCTTTCGAAAACGCCATGCTGGCCGCCGGGCTTCCGATCCGCAACATCGAGGAGAACAAGAACGTGTCCATGTACGTCACCGACCGCGACTGCCGCTCGGCGGGCCGGTTCTCTTCGAAGCTCGTGGTCACCATGCGGCCGATGACCCCGCCGCAGGCCATCCGCGCCGTGCAGATCACCACGCGCTTTCACCTGACCCATGGCGCACCGGTGCACATCGGAGACCCTCGTGAAATCGGCATCAAAGACCTCTCCCGGCCGGAGTTCGGCGACCCCGTCACGGTCCGTCCCGGCGAGGTCCCCGTGTTCTGGGCCTGCGGCGTCACCTCGCAGCTCGCGGCCACCTCGGTGCCGCTGCCGCTCGTCATCACCCACGCGCCCGGGCACATGTTCGTGTCCGATCTCAAGGACGACGAGATGGCCATTTTGTGATGCCCGCCCCGGGCTTTCGTGTGGGTGCTTGACAGACGGGTCGAGTTTCTATATCCGTAAAAGGATCTTCGTTTCGCTTTATTGAATGAACAAGGTTCAGTCGTCCCACCCGCACCAGGTTTGATTGAAGCCGGAAACCATTCTCACTGAAGGAGGAGTGCCATGAAAAACCCCAGGAAATCATTGCGGAGGTTGTCGGTAGCCGTCCTGATCGCAGCGCTGGTTTTGCCGGGCGCCCTGTTCGCCGCGGACGAGATCAAAATCGGCGTTCTCTTCCCCCTCACCGGCGGTGCGGCTTCGGCCGGAAGGGAGCTGCGGGCGGGGGCCGAACTGGCCGCCGACATCGCCAACAACGCCACCCCCGACCTCAACATGACCATGGCCAAGAACGCCGGGATCAAGAGCCTGGGCGGGGCCAAGATCACCCTGATCTTCAAGGACCACGAAGGCAACCCCACCCTGGGCGCCGATCTCGCCAAGAAGCTCATCCTCGACGACAAGGTCCACGGGCTCATGGGCGCCTATCACAGCGCGGTCACCAAGGCCGTTTCCGGCGTCGCCGAACAGTACGGGGTGCCCCTGATCAACGACTCCTCGACCTCGCCGGATCTGACCCGCCAGGGCTACAAATGGTTCTGGCGCGCCACCCCCCACGACGTCTACTTCACCAAGGACCTCTTCGAGTTCCTGAAGGGCATGACCGAGGGCAAGGTGAAGGGCCTGCCGGCCGTGCCCAAGAAGGACATCCTGAACCTGGCCGCGGCCTGCGAAAAGACCGAATGGGGCTCCGCGGTGGCCGAACTGATCGAAAAGTTTTCCAAGGAGTACGGATTCGAGCTCAAGAAGTCGATCCTCTACGGCGCCAAGGCCACCGACCTCTCCGGCGAGGTCCGCTCCCTGACCGCCGTCAAGCCCGACGCCATGCTCTTCGCCTCCTACGGCTCGGACTCCATCCTCATGATGAAAACGCTCAAGGACCAGAAAGCCCAGACCCGGCTTCTGTGGGGCCAGAACGCCGGGTTCGAGGTGCCGGAGTTCGTGAACACGCTGGGGGAGACCACGATCGGCGTTTTGACCCGCACCGTCTTCATTCCCAAGGTGGGCCAGGTGAAGCCCGCCGCCGCCAAGGTCAACGCCATGTACAAGGCCAAGACCGGCAACGACCTGAGCGGCGCCTCCGCCCGGTCCTTCACCGGCCTGCAGGCCTCAAACCGGCCGACATCCAGAAGGCCGCCAACGCCATCCAGATCCCCGGCGACGAGCTGGTGGTCCCCTGGCAGGGCATCAAGTTCGCCACCACCGGGGACGACATCGGCCAGAACACCCTGGGCTCCGGCCTCATCGGCCAGTACCAGAAGGGCGCCGACGGCAAGATCGATCTCGAGATCGTCTACCCCTTCAACCTGGCCACGGCCAACATGCTTTATCTTTTCCCGAAATTTTAGCCGGAAAAAAAAACCCGATCCCACAACCCGCCGTTGCGGCCGGCAGGCCGCAACGGCGGGGCGGACGGTTGTCATCTGAGCGGGGAGGGGCCGCGTTCATCATGGATATCCTGTTTGGTTCCATCGTCTCGGGGCTGCTGATCGGCATGGTTCTGGCCCTGGTGGCCCTGGGCCTGACCATCATCTTCGGGGTGATGGACATCGTCAACTTCGCCCATGGCGAGTTCCTGATGATCGGCATGTACACGGGGCTTTTGACGGCCCAGGCCACGGGCATGGACCCGCTGTTCTGCCTGCCCGTTGCCGCCGCCGTCGGCTTCGTGCTCGGGGTCCTTTGCTACGGGGGGTTCGTCAAGTTTCTGCTGCGCGGCCCCATGATCGCCCAGTTGCTCGGGACCTTCGGCCTCATGCTGGTGCTGCGCAACCTGGCGCTGCTCTTTTTCGGTTCCGAGGACCGGGCCCTGCACCATGGGCTGCTGGTGGGGAAGAGCTTCGACATCGGCATGGGCATCATCCTCTCGGCCACCAAGCTCGCCACGGCCGTGCTGTCGATTCTGGCCTTCGGCGCGGTGTGGCTTCTCATGAACCGCACCAAGATCGGCAAAGCGCTCACGGCCACGGCCCTGAACCGCCAGGGCGCGCGCTACATGGGGATCCCGACGGAGCGCATGAACATGCTCGCCTGGGGCATCGGCGGGGCGACGGTCACCATCGCCGGCGCGCTCATCGTCAATTTCTGGTCGGTGACCCCCTATGTGGGCCTGATCTTCACCATGATCGCCTTCACCGTGGTGGCGCTGGGGGGATTCGGCAGCGTGCCGGGGGCCTTCTTTGCGGGCCTGGTCGTCGGCCTGATCATGGAGATCCCCGGGTTCTGGGATTTCTTCCAGATCACGTTTGCGATCGACTGGATGGCCGAGGTTCCCATGATCTCCTTCAAGTACACCTGGATCTACGTGGCCTATTTCGTGATCATGCTGATCAGCCCAAGGGGTCTGTTCGGATGGAAGCAATAAGAAACGCCCTCGACTTCTCCGATTTTCCGAAGACCGACCTCGGGGTCGCCCTGGCGGTGCTGGTCTTTCTGTTCGCCTTTCCGCTTTTTCCGCACTCCGCCTTCGCCATGGCCACCATGATCCAGTTCTTCATCTTCTCCCTCTACGGCATGGGCTGGAACACCATCGGCGGCTACGGCGGCCAGGTGGATCTGGGCAAAGCGCAATATGTCGGCATCGGTGCCTACACGACCATGGTCTGCCTGCTGCGCTGGGACATCCCCTTCTGGATCTCGATGCCGATCGGCGCCGTCCTCTCCGTCGCATGGTCCTTCATCATCGGGTATCCGCTCTTCAAGCTGAAAGGCCACTATTTCGCGATCGCCACCATCGCGACCTCTCTGGTGCTCAAAGATCTCTTCGAGGTCTGGAAGTTCGTCGGCGCCGCGCGCGGGCTCGGGATCCTGCCCTACAAATACCACCCGCCCGATTTCTGGCGGCTCATTTTCAAAGAGGACGCCTACTATTACTACGTCATCTTCGCCTTTTTCATCGTCGGCCTGCTCTACATGAACTGGTTCCGCAAGTCCCGCCTCGGCTACCAGCTGCGCTGCATCAAAGACAACGAGGAGGTGGCCCGGTCCCTCGGCATCAACGTCCACTGGGCCAAAATCAAGACCTACGCCATCGCCACCGCTTTCGTGAGCGTCGTCGGCTCCTTCCACGCCGTCTACGTCAAGAACATCGAGCCGGAAGACACCATGAGCCTGGACATCTCGATTCTGATCGCCCTGATGGCCATGCTCGGCGGGGCCGGGTCTCTCTGGGGCCCGGTCATCGGCGCCGGCGTGCTGATCCCGCTCAAGAGCTACCTCAAGGAGTGGCTGGGGGCGGCCGCAGGCCTCCTGGGCATCGATCTCATCATTTACGGCGTCATCATCATGGCCATCTCGGCTTTCGAGCCGCGGGGCCTCTGGGGCATCGTCGAAAAAGCCCGCCGCAGGAGGCGCGTCTGATGGCCCTGCTCGAAGTGCACCATCTGGTCAAGGCGTTCGGCGGCCTAAAGGCCAACGACGATGTCTCCTTTGCCATCGAAAAGGGGGAGCTCCTGGGCCTCATCGGCCCCAACGGCGCCGGCAAGACCACGTGCTTCAACTGCATCGCCGGCATGTTCCCGCCCACCTCGGGCCGGATCGTTTTCGACGGCCAGGACGTCACCGGCCAGCCGGCCCACGCGATGGCCCGCAGAGGCCTGGCCCGCACCTTCCAGGTCTACACCGCCGCGGGCGATCTCACGGTGGGGGAAAACGTCCTGGTGGGATGCTTCATGCACACCCGGTCGCGCTCGATCGCCAAATCCAAGGCCGACGGGATCCTCGGCCAGATGGGGCTGAAGGAGTTCCGGCACCAGCTGGTGAGCGAGCTTCCGGTGGCGGCTCAGAAGCGCGTGACCATGGCCACGGCCCTCGGCACGGACCCCCGGCTGCTGCTGCTGGACGAAGTGGCGGCCGGGCTGAACCCCAGCGAAATCGAAGAGATCATGGCCGGGATCCGTCACATCCATGCGGAGCTCGGGATCACCGTGATGCTGATAGAGCACGTCATGGAGCTGGTGATGAACGTCAGCCAGCGGGTCATCGTCCTGGACTACGGCAAGGTGATCGCCGAAGGCCTTCCCAAAGATGTCGTCCAGGACCCGCAGGTGATCAAGGCCTACCTGGGAGAGCGCTACGTGAGTGAACGGGCGGTTTCGTAAGGAGATACGACGCAAATCATGGCTGCACCGATTCTCGAAGTCAAAAACATCAAGGTCCGCTATTCGGGCCTGCCGGTCCTGCAGGGGGTCTCCCTGTCGGTGAATTCGGGGGAGACCGTGTGCGTGGTCGGGGCCAACGGCGCCGGCAAATCCACGCTGCTGCGCGCCATCATGGGCACCCAGCGGGCCTTCGAAGGGCAGATCCTGTTCGCGGGCAGGGAAATCCAGCGCCTGCGGACCGAGGAGATCGTGCGCCTGGGGATCGTGTATGTCCCCGAGGAGAAAATGCTTTTCCGGCCGCTGGCGGTCGAAGAGAACCTGATGCTGGGGGCCTACATCCTGTCCGACCCGCAGCGGATTCGGGAAAACCTGGAATTTGTCTACACCCTCTTCCCGCGCCTCAAGGAGCGCCGCCTCCAGCCGGCATCGACGCTCTCCGGCGGAGAGCAGCAGATGGTGGCCATCGGCCGAGGCCTGATGTCGCGGCCGCAGATTTTGATGCTGGACGAGCCGTCCCTGGGACTGGCACCGAAGCTGGTGGACGAGGTGCTCGACACGGTGCGGCGCCTGAAGCAGCAGGGCATGACCATTCTTCTGGTCGAGCAGAACGTGCGCGAAGCCCTGGATCTGGCCGACCGGGGCTATGTGATCCAGACCGGCCGGATGGTCCGGGAGGGCGGCGGGAAGGAGCTGCTGGCGAGCGATACCTTCCGGCAGGCGTTTTTGGGTATTTAGCGGGTCCTGGGCCTCGGCGTCATCTTGTCGGCCAGCAAGCTTGGTCCTTGTGGGGGAGGCGTCCAGCCCCGATCCTCAGCGTTACCCTTTGGAGCCCAGCCGCAGGCCGCCGTGCACGTAGAACACATCCCCGGCGAGCGCCTCGTTGCGGTAGATCTCGGCAATCAGGCTGGCCACCTCGTCGGGCTCCACCAGGCGCCCGATGGGGACGTTCTCGACGATGGCGGCGAGCGCCTTCTGGTCCATGCCCCTCACCATGGGGGTGCCGACGTACCCGGGGGCCACCGCCACGCAGCGGATCCGGTCGGCGATGCCGCGCCGGAAGAACTCGGCGGTGATCACCTTCGGCATGACGGACATGCCGGCTTTCGTGGCGGCGTAGTTGATCTGCCCGGCGGTCCCCAGCGAACCAGTGGAGGAGATCAGGCAGATCAACCCTTTGCAGCCGTGGTTGATCATCTGCTCGGCGCACTCGCGGACCGTCAGGAAAACGCCGGTCAGGTTGATGTCGATGACGGTCTTGAAATCGGCCAGCGCCATCTTCCGAACCACTTTGCCGGTTTCCCGATCCGGAGAGACCATCATCCCGTCCCTGATGATCCCCGCGCTCGGCAGCACCAGGTTGATCGCGCCGTAGCGCTTGACGGCCAGCCGCGCCAGCGCGGCGCAGTCCTTCTCCTGCGTCACGTTGCAGAGCAGCGACGCGGCATCCCCCCCGGCCGCGCGGATGTCGTTCTCGACGCGGGCCAGGCCCTCCGATTCGACATCCCCCAGCACGACCTTTCCGCCCTGCCGTGCCCAGTACTTGGCCACCGACTCACCGATCCCGCTTCCGCCTCCGGTGACCACCGCCACCGCCCCCTTGATCTCCAGCATAATCCTCCTTTGTCGTTCACGACCGCCGATAGCGGCGATGAACTCCGACCGCGATACATTCATCCACAATGCGCCGGGCCATTGCGTGCGGGTCGACTTCCCGGTTGCGCACCGCCTCCACCCACGCGGGCATCTCCGCGGTGGCAGCCAACTCGTCCCACAGCACCCGCTTGAACTCCTCCTCGATTTTCCGGCGCAGCTCCTTTTCCAGGCGCCTCCGGCGCCGCTGCTCCAACTCCCCGGTCTCCCGCAGATGATGGTGATGGCTGCAGATGCGCTCGTACACGGCCCGGGTTCCATTGCCGAGAGAGGCCGACGCGGTGCAGACCGGGGGCCGCCACGCACCGGCGGCCCCCGGTTTCCGGTCGAGCATCCCTTCCAGGGCCGACGCCAGGCTCTCCGCGCCGGGCCGGTCGGCCTTGTTGACCGCAAAGATGTCGGCGATCTCCAGCAGCCCGGCTTTCATCATCTGAACCGTGTCGCCGGATTCCGGCGTCAGGACGACCAGGACCGTGTCCGTGGCCTGGGCCACGTCCAGCTCGGACTGCCCCACGCCCACCGTTTCGATCAGGATGATTTGCCGGCCGCTGGCCTCGAGCACGCGCGCTGCGTCCTGCGAGGCCGAGCCCGCCCGTGGCGTCGCCGGCGCTCATGCTCCGGAAGAAACAGTCCCGGTCGCGGGAGCCGGGCGTCATGCGCACCCGGTCCCCCAGCAAGGCCCCGCCGCTGAACGGGCTGGAGGGGTCCACGGCAATGACCCCGACCGAAAAGCCGGCCCGGCAGAATTCGTCCACCAGCCGGTCCACCAGGGTGCTTTTGCCGGCGCCGGGCGGCCCGGTGACACCGATGGTGTGGGCCTTGCCGGTGTGAGGGAAAATGCGCTCCAGGATCCAGGGGGCCCCCGGCTCCCCGCGCTCGACCATTGAGATCAGGCGGGCGCTCGCGGGCTTGTCGCCTCGCAGGCAGGCATCGATCAGGGCGGCCAATTCGGGCCCGGGGTCGCGGTCAGGGTCGATGGGGAGTCCTCCCGAGGCTCTCGTACATGTGGTTCACGATCGTTTCCATGGGGGTGTCGGGCAGGAACACCTTGTGAACGCCGTGGGTTTGTTCGAGCTCAACCGCATCCTCCGGTGCCATCACCCCGCCCATGTAGACCTTGACCCGCTCCAGCCCCTTCTCGCGCAGCAGCCGCACTACCTTGGGGGCCAGCGTCATGTGGTTCCCGCTGAGGGAGCTCAAGCCCACGATGTCGGCGTCCTCCTCGAGGGCCGCCTCCACGATCTGCTCGGGGAACTGATTGCCGAGAAACACCACCTCCATCCCGGCGTCCTTCAGGAACTGGGAGACGAGGTACACCCCCCGCCAGTGGATGTCCAGCCCCAGTTTGGCCATCACCACGCGCACTTTCCGTGTCATTTCGTTCGCTTCCTTTGATCTGAGGTTGAACTCCATCGCCGGGCCGTTCGTCGCTAGGGGGCTCAGAACAGCGGGAAGGCCCACAGCCCGAACTCCTCCCGGAACACCTCCTCGATTTCGCCGAGGGTGGCCAGTTCTTTCACGGCCGCAATGGTGTGCGGGTAGAGGTTCTCCCCGCTGCCGCACTTGTCGCGGATGATCTTCAGGCACTCCTTCACCTTGCGCGGGTTGCGCTCGCGCCGCAGGCTTTCCAGCTTGGCCTTCTGACGGGTGTAGGTTTCGGGATACCGGAAGACGTCGATGCTGCAGCACTGGGCGGCTTCGGCCGGCTGGTAGTTCACCCCCACCAGCTTGGTCTCGCCGGTTTCGATGGAGCGCTGGTGCTTGTAGTTGTAGGCACTGATCTCGCGGTGCAGCCAGCCGCTCTCGACTGCCTTGACCAGGCCGCCCATGCCCTCGATCCTGTCCAGGCAGGCCGTGATCCGCTGGGCCATCTGCTCGGTCAGGGACTCGACAAAGTAGGAGCCGGCCAGCGGGTCGACCGTGTTCACGACGCCCGTTTCCGCCTGGATGATCTGCTGCGAGCGCAGCGAGACCAGGGCCGCCTGCTCGGTGGGGGCGGAGTAGGCCTCGTCATAGGAATCGATGTGCAGGGACTGGCATCCACCCAGAACCGCGGCCAGCCCCTGGATGGCCGAGCGGGCGATGTTGTTGTAGGGCTCCGTCGCCGTGAGCGTGACGCCGGCGGTCTGGACGTGGAAGCGCATGAGCAGGGATTTCTGGTTCTTGGCGCCGAAGCGCTCCTTCATGATCCGGTACCAGACCTTGCGGCTGGCCCGGCACTTGGCGATCTCCTCGAAGAAATCGTTGTGAAGGTCCCAGAAAAAGGACATGCGCGGGGCAAAATCGTCGATGTGCATGCCGCGCCGGATCAGCTCCTCGGCCGTGGCCACGGCGTTGGCGATGGCGACGGCGACCTCCTGTACCGCGTCCGTCCCGGCCTCCCGCAGGTTGTAGCCGTTGTAGCTGATGGGGTTCCAGCGCGGGATGTTGCGGCAGATCCACTCAACCACGTCGCACTGGAGCCGGAAGGAGGCCGCCGGCGGCAGGATCTCCGGGGCGCTGCCCACGCAGGTCTCCATGATGAAGTCGTTCTGGCACGTCCCGGCCAGCTGGGTCCACGGCGTCCCGCGCTGCTCGGCCACGGCGAAATACATGCCGGGGATGACGATGCTGGTGCTCGGCAGGTGGGTGACGATCGAGGTGCTGACCTTGCCCAGATCGATGTCCTTGAAGTACGCGTCGATGTCCCGGATGGAGTCGACCGCCGCGCCGCAGGCCCCGACGTTGCCCTCGGCTTCGGGGTCGTCGGAGTCGTAGCCGCGGATGGTGGGCAGGTCGAAGAGGATGTTGACCCCGGTCGCGCCGTGCTCGAGCAGGTACTTGATCCGCTGGTTGCAGTCCTCCGGGGCTCCCAGGCCGGCCAGCTGGCGCACCGTGAACATGCGGCCGCGGTACATGTTGGGGTAGACGCCGCGAACGAACGGTTCCCGGCCCGGAAAGCCCAGGTCGCGGCCGTAATCCATGTCTTTGGTGTCGGCCGGCGTGTAGAGCAGCTTCACGGGGATGCCGGAGGCGCTGAAATAATCGCCCTCGGACTTCCGGTCGGCTTCGCTGAGCGAGGTCCGGAACCACTCGTCACGGCCGGCTTCGATCGATTGGATGCTCTCCGCATTGAACAGGGGGTCGCGCTTTTCGGGCATTATTGCCTCTCATGGTAGATGGGGTCGGTTTCGGGGGAGGCTGCCGGCCTCATCCCTCTCGGCTTTCGTCCGCGCTCAGGCCACTCGTGTGCACGGCGCTCAATACTTCATGAAAATCCCTTCGGGGTCGACCTGCTCTCTCAAGACGGTCAGTTCGTGCGCCGTGGGGGGCGTCATCGGATTCGCCCGGGAGAGATCGATGTCGAATTCGGTCAGTGCACGGATGTCGTCGATCAGAACCCCCAGATCCGAATAGTAGGCGTCGACGTACATGGAGCGGCTGTGCGCGTCGAACTTCATGACGCCCAGGGTGGAGACGACCGCGGTGGGCCCCCCGTCCAGGCCGATTTCCTCGCGCATCACGTCGTGCGTCCAGTCGAGCGACCGGCACTTCCACCCGGGGCTGGTGATGTAATCGACCTTTTCCACGAAGCGCCGCTTCTCGTGGTTCATGATGATGATGGTGCGCTTGGCCAGGGAAGCGATGTCGCCGGCGCCCCCCGAGCCTTCGAACCGCTTCCGGGGCCGGTCGTAGGGGCCGATGCAGGTGGAGTTCAGGTTCCCGTAGCGGTCCACCTGGGCCCCTCCCAAAAACCCGACATCGATTCGGCCGCTTTGCAGAAAGTGTCCCATGACCTCGGCGGAGGTGGGCGTCCAGGTCGTCCCGTAAACGGCGCGCGGGTCGGCCACGCAGAACGGCAGCGACTCCGGGTTGCTGTCGAAGGCGACCGCCTCCATCACCATGACCATGTCGCGGGCGTGGGTCTTCTTGGCCAGAATGGCGGCGACAAGAGGGATGCCGGTCCCCACCAGGACCCGTTCCCGGTTGCACAGCAGCCGGCTGGCGGCCACCACCATCATTTCCAGGCGCGAATAGCTCGGGTGCACGTTACTCCACCTCCTCGAGCCGATCCAGGCGACGCTTGATGGTCGGCGAGTAGCACAGCGTCGGGTCCGCGGTGATCCGGTCCAGGCGCGGACGGCCGACCTTCGCGAGGTAGGCCTGGAAGGACCCCGGGCCGTGCACCCACTCCTCCACCCACGCCTGCATGCCGGCCTCGGTCTTGGAGGCTTTCAGATAATCCCGGAACCACCAGGGGTCGTTGTCGTAGCAGCCGTGCACGGCCGTGGGGTGGGCGCCGTAGGGCACTTCGACCACGGCATCCACGGCCTCGCCCGGGATCGTGTTCTCCTCGCGCGTGGCCTGCAGGGCTGCGACCGGGACGATCCGCTCGGCCGAGACGATCGTGGCCCGGGAGGCGACCGCGGCGTAGTAGTCCAGGAACGCGCCGCCGGTGATCCGCACGGTCCCGTCCTCGCCGGCCTCTTGCGCGTGGATGAAGCAGACGTCCGGGGTGAGCGAGGGGATCAGCATCACCTCCTCGCCTTCCCAGAAGGGGTCCTTCATCCGCAGGAACTTGCGTTTCGGAACCTTGGGGTCGCTCCCGCGCAGATCGCTGAACCCGTCCCGGGCCGGGTTCAGGATGTCGGAGCCGCGCAGGAACCTTGTGGGGATGAAGGGGATGCCCATCGCCCCGGCCATGATCCGCAGCGAGCCGGTCGCCACGGTCCAGTCGTCGTGCCGGAACCCGCGGTTGCTCTCGGGTTCCTCAAACCGACGCCGGAAGTTGTAAGGGTGCCCGAACAACTCGTGTCCGATGTAATTCGTTTCGCTCTTGGAGGCGCAGTCGCACCCGATGAGAAGATCGGTCTCGGGCCCGCCCGGGTTGTTGATCAGGTGCAGGTTTTTCCTCCGGGCCCGGATGATTTCGTAAATCATCGCGAACGGCTTGCGCACGACCGTCCAGCCCCCCACCCACAGCCTGTCCCCATCCTTGACGAAGTCCGGCACGCGCTCGAGTGCGATGCGTTTCCCTTTACCGTCCATACGACCCTTTCCAGTCTCAGGTCAGCCCGAAAATTTCCAACGATGGGTCAGCAAATACCGCGCCATGATGCGCCGGGGGCTCGGAAGTTGTGCCGATAAACTTGTTTTTAATTTAATATTGGACAGTTAAATTAATTTCCGGGAATTTGGAGACGACAGACTATCCGCAATCGAGCCGGTTTTGATCCAATATTGAATCAAATTCGATTCATTATTGAATGTGTGGGCGAGAAAATCAACTAAAACCAAGTCGGTCGTAACTGTATTTTATAATCAACATACCTGAAATACAATTATTAATGAGATTGCAACACAATTTTAGAAGTGATACATTATTGAATCGAGCCAGATGGGGACTGGGGGACACAGCATGGAAAAGACAAACGCTGCGGCGGAACAGCCGATCGCCGATGCCTTGAACGAGATTTGGCGCCACGGCTCCGATGCCGTCATGGTCGTGGATCCTTCGTTTGAACGTGTTCGGATGAACCCGCGCGCCGAAGCGCTCTCGCAGGGCCTGCCGCCCGGCTCCGGGCGCCCGGAGATCGAGTTCGTGCTTTTCCTTCGCAAGCGGGGCGTTTTCAACCAACTGCCTTCAGTGGACAACGAAGTCCTGTACGCGGATCGCTGGTTTCTGGTCACCGTCGACCGGGCCGCCGCCGGTGCGCATGTCGTGATCATGCGGGAGATCAGCGCGCTGAAGGATCTGGAGACCCGCCTGCGGGCGCTCGAGGCCGCCAACGATGAACTGAACGAAATCATCGAGCTCAGCGCGGACGGCCTGGTCAGCCTGGACCACAACGGCGTGATCCTGCGGATGAACAAGGCCTATGAGGAGATCGTCGGTATCCGGGCCGAGGACTTCCTGGGAAAGCCGGCCCGGTTGATCCAGCAGAGCGGGCACTTGCCGGACCTGGTCTCCAATTACGTCCTCAAAGACCTCAAGCCGCGAAACATCTTCGTGAAGCTCAAGGGCCGGGAGGTGCTGCTGACCGGGCGCCCGGTTTTCAACGACCAGGGGGCCCTCATCCGGGTCGTGGCCAATATCCGGGACATGACCGAGCTCAACCACCTGCGCACTTCGCTCGAGAATTTTCACGAACTGACCCACCGCTACGAAACCGAAATCCAGCGCCTGCGCGCGCGCGAGTTCGAAACCGAGATCATCGGCCACAGCCCGGCGATCAACCGCAGCCTGGCGATGGCGATCCAGGCCTCGACGGTGGACTCCACGGCCCTGATTTTCGGGGAGACCGGCACCGGCAAGGAGCTGTTCGCCAAAACCATCCACCGGTTGAGCCGGCGGGCCTCCGGCCCCTTCATCGCCATCAACTGCTCGGCGCTCCCCGAGGCCCTGCTGGAATCCGAACTCTTCGGGTACGATCCCGGGGCGTTCACCGGCGCCCAGAGGGACGGCAAGATAGGGCTGCTGGAAGCGGCACAGAAGGGCACGGTTTTTCTGGACGAGATTTCCGAAGTGCCGCTGTCGATTCAGGTCAAGCTGCTGCGTTTCATCCAGGAGAAGACGCTGCGGCGCCTCGGCAGCCACAAGGAAAAGGAGATCGACACCCGCATCATCGCCGCCAGCAACCAGGACCTGAAGGAGCACATCCGCCATGGCCGATTCCGGGAAGATCTTTATTACCGCCTGAACGTCATTAACATCGCGATCCCTCCCCTGCGCGAGCGGCGGGCGGACATTCCGCTCTTGGCCGCGCACTTCCTGGAGGTCTTCAACAAGAAATTCGGGCGTCAGAAGCAGCTGACCCCGCAGATGATGTCGATGCTGGTGGCGCACGCGTGGCCCGGGAACGTCCGCGAGTTGGAGAACATCATGGAGCGCTTCACGGTGCTGAGCGAGGAGATGTGCCTGGAGGGCGGCGCCGTGGGAGCGGATGTGGCGGCGGGCCGGCGACCGGCGCATCCCGTGGGCGGCGGTGCGGCG
>CAZLSV010000019.1:36773-57402 GCA_964562235.1 uncultured Desulfatibacillum sp. | reverse complement strand
CGCCGGCCTGCGGAACCAGGTGGCCGCGACCGAACGCGAAATCCTGCTGAATGCCTATCGGGAGTGCGGCAGCACCCGCAAAACGGCCAAGAAGCTCGGCATCAGCCAGGCCACGATCGTGCGGAAGTTGAAAAAGTACGCCATCGCGGCGGCCCCGACCTTATCCGGCACTTTACGTTAAACAGGGAGTGAAAAAACCGAGGACACGGAAGCGATGACAGGGTCGATCAGGCTGAGCCCAGGCGCCTCTCGTTGGCAGTTCGTAGACGCTCGACTGTCCGGCATTGATTTCCCGCCATCCTCGACCGTGCATTTGGGGCGAACTTTAGGATTGTACGGGAAGCCTTCTCCGCCATCACTCTATCGCTTCACTGGAAATTATTTACGAAAGCGGCTATATACAACTCAGCTCCACCGGCAAAAACCCTCTTCCCGTTATGGGCATGTCGATGGCAGACCAGAAAACGATTTGTGGCGAGGGCCTTTGCTTCGATGAGATAAGCTACTGGAGCGAAGTCAAGCTCGATATCGTCAGAGATTACGCCAAGGCGTACACAACGATTCTCTCAAAACAGAAGTTGAAGTTCTTTTACATCGACGGTTTCGCAGGTTCCGGTGTTCACCTTGCCAAGAGCTCAAACGAATTCGTTCCCGGCAGCCCTTTAAACGCCCTCAATATCAAGCCTCCATTTCATGGGTTTTTCCTGGTCGACCTGAATGGCGACAAAGCGCAGCAGCTCCGCTCCTTTCCGGCAGTTCAAGAGCGACCCGAGGTTCATGTCATCCACGGCGACTGCAACAAAGTGCTCCTCCGCGATGTGTTTCCGGAAGCCCGATACAAAGATTATCGACGAACGCTCTGCGTTTTAGATCCTTACGGGCTTCACCTGAATTGGGAGGTTATCCGGACAGCTGGCCAGATGAAGTCCATCGATCTTTTTCTGAATTTTCCGATCATGGACATGAACCGAAACTCTTTATGGCGTAGGCCTGAACGGGTCAGCGAGGAGGGCCGCGCGAGGATGACGGCATTTTGGGGCGATGAGTCGTGGCGCTCTGCGGCTTACAAACCTAAACAAACGCTTTTTGGTGAAGAAGACGAAAAGCAGGATAACCGGCACGTGGTCAACGCTTTTCGCGAACGGCTGAAAAAGGTGGCTGGCTTTGGCTATGTGCCGGAACCCTTGCCGATGCGAAACTCGAACAAGGCCGACGTGTACTACCTGTTTTTTGCAAGCCAGAAACCGGTTGGCGATAAAATCGTTCAAGCGATATTCGATAAGTACAGGAGCAGGGTGGCTTGAAATGGCGACATCTACAATCGAATGGACCGACTCAACATGGAATCCGGTAACCGGGTGCACCAAGATCAGCCCAGGCTGCAAGAACTGTTACGCCGAGCGCATGGCGAAACGGCTTCAGGCGATGGGGCAACCCAACTACAGGGACGGCTTTCGGGTCTCGCTCCATGAGCACGCCCTGGCGCTGCCGCTCAAGTGGAAGAAACCTCAAACCATCTTCGTCAATTCGATGAGCGACGTCTTCCATGAGGACGTCCCGGAGTCTTTCATCCGGCGCATATTCGAGACCATGGCAAAGGCGCCGTGGCACACCTTCCAGGTGCTGACCAAACGCGCTGAGCGACTGGAGACGATAGGCCGAAATCTGACTTGGCCCGATAACGTCTGGATGGGGGTCAGCGTCGAAGCGAAAGACTATCTCTACCGTATCGACCACCTGAGGAATGCCGGCGCGCGGGTCAAATTCATATCGTTCGAACCCCTGTTGGCTGGGCTCGGAAAAATCGACCTGCACGGCACTCACTGGGCGATCGTCGGCGGAGAATCCGGTCCCCGGGCCAGACCGATCGACAAGGCGTGGGTCCTCGAAATCCGGGATCAGTGCATTTCAGCGGACGTACCGTTCTTCTTCAAACAGTGGGGCGGAACGAACAAGAAGAAAACCGGCCGCCTGCTCGACAACCGCACATGGGACCAAGTCCCGTTGGCTGCCTGAAAATGAAAGGGCCCCTTACGGGACCCTATCACGCTCGCCCATGCGGGCGATCCATCTCCAGCAACCTGGATTGGCCGTATGCTAATTGGGCGGGGATCTGACGTCAAGAATTTTCATTCCCCGAAATCCGTTGAATCGGCGTTTGACAGGCCGCCTTTTTTGCACTACGTTGTAAGACATGAAAACGACGACGCTGACCATTCGATTGGACGAATACTTGGACAAGCTCCTGTTGAAGGCCGCACGCCAATCCGGCAAAAACCGCAGTGAGGTCGCCAGAGAAGCGCTTCGCCGGCAGTTGCGTATAAGCCAGTTCGAGGCCTTGCGCCGGCGGATCATGCCGTTTGCCGAAGCGCGCGGTTACCTGACCGACGAAGATGTGTTCCGGGATGTTTCATGAAGGTCATGCTGGACACGAACGTCTTGGCCAGCGCGGTCGCCACGCGGGGGCTATGCGCCGATGTGCTGCGCGCAGTGCTGGCCGAACACGAACTGGTCATATGCCCACAGATTATTTCCGAGCTTCAACGCGTCCTCAAGGACAAATTTGCCTTACCCCGACCGCTGGTCAATGATTTTATCCGATTGGTGCGAGAGGGCTCGATTCTTTGCGAACCCGGTGATCTGCCGGCGATCAAACTCAAGGACAAAGACGACCTTGGCATCTTGTCTGCTGCCGCTGGTGGTGGAGTAAATGTGATCGTCACCGGTGATAAGGAGATGCAGATGGTCGGCACGGTTGCGGGGCTTAAGATCATGACTCCACGACAATTCTGGCAAGAACTTACTGAAGGATAGGACATTAAAGCAGGACGAATAAAACCAGATTAACCGCAAGGCTCGACAGAGTTGAATCACATGAAAAAACCCACTAAGCCAAAGCCCGCATCCGAGAGACCCGGAAAAACCTATCAGCTCAAAATCGAATTGCAGGGCTCTTCGCCGCCAATCTGGCGCAGGGTGCTGGTGCCTGGCAAGACCACTCTCGGCCATCTGCACGAAATCATTCAGGTTGTCATGGGATGAAGACTTGATCGAGGCATTGAAGGATCCCCGGCACGAAGGGCATGAATCCGCCGGAGAATGGCTGGGAAAAGAATTCGACCCCGAAGCCTTTGACATGGAAAAGGCCAATCGAGCTATGCGCCGGTTAAAATGATCCCGCGCGGCGATTGTCCGGATTGAACCGGCCGCTCGGTCACACCAGAGAAAATGGAGAAAACGAGCATGGACACGCAGTCATATCGTCAGTGCCACTGCAAAATTACCGTGCGTATTTGCAATGGCACTGATAAAACACTTCCATGGCCCTGATCCGAAGAAACCCTCTCGACACCATCCTGTCCCGGTTGAAACATAAGCGGGTCCTTGTGGTCAGCGGCGCTAAATCGACGGCAAAGACGGCTTTCTTCGAATCCCCGACCCCGCGCAAGCGGCAAACGAAGCCTTGCGCCAGTTCGAATAATTTCACGCGGCAATCGATCTGCTCTACTTTACCCTGAAACTGGCCGCCCCGAACACCTCACCGTTTGCGCCCACCACTTCGACCGTCCACTCTCCGGGGGTGACGTTCTTGACGCTCCAGTAGCGGCCGGTGGAATAGGTTGCCGTCAAAGGCACTTCGAGAAGTTTTTCCCCCGCTTTGTACCAGACGTGTTTGACGGCCGCCGGCGGGTTTTTGGTTGAGAGCGCGGTCCAGCAGAAGACCCTGGCAACGGAGGCATCGAATTCGGTGGCGGCGCCGACCGGTTCCCGGGCTTCGACGCTTCGGGCGAAGACCATGCGGTCGACCGAAACCGGGGATTCCGCCGTGGCGGCGGACAGGGGCAGGGCAGTGAGAAACAGGCCGAATACAAGAAACACCGCGGTAGCGCGCTGCAACAGATCTTTCACTGAACCTCCTGTGGTCTTCCCGGCCCCCGCCGACAAACCTCGATCGGCAGGCATCGCGCCGGCGCTGTCATGACTTCGTTCATCTTTTGCCCGCCACGGACAAGAATTGGGGTTGCCTGGGTCTTCCCCATCGCGAACCGGGCGCTTAGCGAGCGTACGCGCCCTGGCCGTCTAATTCTCCGGCCGTGAGCTCCTCGATTCGCTGCTTCGCCACCTTCCGCACACGCTCGTCCTGGTCGTTTTTAATGACGCGTTTCAGCAACTCTACGTCCTTGCATTCCAGGACGGCTTTTTCGCGCACCTTGGGATCGGAGCGCGCGATCTTGGGGATAAAGAAATCACTGAATTTCATGCTGGCCTCCTTTCAAAGGGTTGAGGGGTTTGGCAGGGTACTGGTCGAGATCGTGGAAGAGGAGCGGCAGGATCCAGAATGTAAGTACACGTTAACTTGATTATGCACATTTCCGGCCGCGCTGTCAAGCGCCTGCCGGTTGAAATTTTTCCCCGAAAAGCGCTTTCAGCCGGGGGCATCACCTCAACGGTAAAGGCGCAGGCCGCTCTTGGCGTCGAAAAACAGGACGTTGCGGGGGGAAAAGGAGAGATCCAGGCGCTCTCCCTCCTCCGGCGGACGGGCCAGGAACAACTTCAGTTCGTTTTCTCCCACCCTCACGGAAATGAGGTTCGTGGGCCCCAGCGGCTCCGCCAGCACCGTTTCTCCTTCCAGAGAGACCTCCTCCCGGGTTCCGTGGCCGAGATTCTCCGGCCGGATTTCCATCAGGGCCTGGCAGGTTCCTCGAATCGGTGTATCAAAAGCGATCTTCCCATCCGTTGACTGAAAACGCCCGTTTTCCAGGCGGCCCGGGACCGTGTTGATGCGATGGGTTCCGATGAATTCGGCCACGAACCGGTGGGTCGGGTCCTGGTAGATGTGCGTCGGCGCGCCGGCCTGCCGGATGGCGCCGCCCTCCATGACGACCAGGTGGTCGGACATCATCATCGCCTCGGTCTGGTCGTGGGTCACAAAGAGGACGGTGGCATTAATCCCGCGGAATAGTTTTTTCAGCTCGGAGCGCGTGGAGTCCCTGACCTGGGCATCGAGATTGCTGAGGGGTTCGTCCAGAAGAAAGACCGCGGGCTCCCGCACCAGGGCCCTGGCCAGCGCCACCCGCTGCTGCTGGCCCCCTGAAAGCTGCTTCGGGTAGCGCTCCATGAGGTTTTCGATTTTCAACATTTTCGAAACGGCGGCCACTTTTTCACGGGCCTCTTCCTTCGAGGACCCTCTCAGCCGCAAGCCGATGGCGATGTTCTGGAAAACCTTCTTGTGAGGGTAAAGGGCATAGTTCTGAAAGACCATCGCCACGTTGCGCCGGGAGGGGGAGATGCGGTTCACGACCTGCCCCCCGATGAGAACCTCGCCTGCATCCGGGCGCTCCAACCCGGCCACGATCCTGAGCAGGGTCGTCTTGCCGCATCCGGAGGGACCCAGTATGGCGGTGAAGACGCCGTCGGGTATCTTGAGATGAATCTCTCTGAGCGCGGCCACCGACCCGGCGGCGAAGGACTTGCGGATTCCTCTCAATTCGACGGTTGCCATGATTCTATCCTTTAACCGCCCCGGAGGTCAGCCCCGCAATAATCCAACGCTGGAGCGCCGCGATGAGGAGAATGACGGGAACGGTGGTTAACGCGACGGCCGCGTTGATCTGGCCCCAGGGGATTTCGTAGGCGGATGCGCCGCTGAGAAGGGCAATGCCCACCGGCACGGTGAATTTGGCCCGGGACGGCATCAAGGCCAAGGCCAGAATGAACTCGTTCCAACAGAAGATAAAGACGAGCACGGCCGTCACGGCCAGGGACGGGCGGCACAGGGGAAGAACGATCCGGTATAAGATGGCCAAGGGGGAGAAGCCGTCCATGAGGGCCGCCTCGTCGATCTCCCGCGGCACCTGCCGAAACGCCGCGTGCAGCATCCACACGGCAAAGGGAAGATTCAGCGCCGTATAGGCCAGGATGAGAGCGAGGTAATTGTTCACCAGGGCCAGTTGTTTCATTGCCATGAAGAGCGGTATGACCAGAAGCGCCGGCGGCAGGATGGCCCCCACGAGAAACCAGCGCTGGATCCGCATCGCCCGGCGAAGCTCCATGGCTCTCAGGCGGAAGGCGAGAACGGCCGCCAGCCCCAGGGTCAGGAGCGTGGCGCCCCCCCCGGCAATGAGGCTGTTCAGGACATAGCGAGCAAAGGGCCGCTTGGCGAAGACATCTTCTACGTTTTCAAAAGAGATCGTCTCGGGAAGGTAGCTCACCGGCAGGCGGAAGACTTCCCCGGCGGGCTTCAGAGCCGTCAGAATCGTCCAGAAGAAGGGAAAGAGGCAATAGAGGAAAACGCAGGCGACCGCGGTGTAGAGGAGGAGCTTCTTCATCTTCAGATCCTCTCGTATCGAAAGGCCGTTGAGCGGATGATCAGAAGACTGACGAAGACCAGGCTGATGAGAAACAAGCCGGTGAGAAACAGGGCGTAGCCCACTTCGTCGTAGCGGAAGGCCAGATCGTAGATGTAAAGGCTCAAGGTCCTGGTCGTGTCGGCCGGCCCCCCTTTGGTCAGGACCCACATCAGGTCGAAAATCCCGGCGGCGTGGATGATCCGAAAGACGAGGGCGACCCGGATGAAGGGCATCAGCAAGGGCAGCACCAGATGAAAGAATATCACCCCTTTGCCTCCGCCGTCGATGGAGAGGCTCTCCTTGAGCTCCCGTGGGATCGACTGAAGTCCGGCCAGGAGAATGATGGCGACAAAAGGGGTTGTTTTCCACACATCGGCGAAGACGGCGGCGAACATGGCGCCCTCCGGAGTGGCCAGCCAATCCAGGGGTTGGGTCAAAACCCCCACCCGCACCAGCAGGTCATTGATCACACCGAAGGGATTGTTGAACATCCATTGCCAGACGATGGCCATCACGGCCGTCGGAAGCGCCCAGGGCACCAGGACCGAAAGGCGAATCATGGATCTTCCCCGGAAAGGAAGATGGACCAAAAGAGCCAAAGAGAGCCCCAGAAGCAGTTCGAGCGGAACGGAGAAGCCGGTGAAGGTGAGGGTGTTCTTCAAGGTCTTTTGGAGGTCATGGTCGGAGAAGAGGCGCGCCGGCCAGCCGCGGCGTTTTTCTGTGAGCAGGCCCTCGACGGATCGGTCCATTTGAAGCGCCGCCTCTCGGGGGCTTTCGATTCCGACCAGGACAGCACTGGCATGCTTCTGCAGAATGGAACTTATGCGCGGGTACTCCGGGTGAATGGGCCGCGGCCGCGCTTTTAAAAGCACTTCATAGAGATCCCGGTAGTGCGGGCTCTCCTTCAGAACCTGCGCATCCTGAAAAAGCGATTTGCGGGCGGGCACGGCGCCTTTTCGGAAGTGCAGAATCTTCTGGGCTTCCGGGGAAATTGCGAATTCGATGAATTTCCATGCCGCCTCGGGATATTTCGCGGTCCGGGCGATCCCAAACCCCCACCCCCCGAGGGTGCCGGCCGGTTCTTTGCCGGCTCGGTGGATGAAGGGAACGATCCCCACCTTCCCCTCCAGCGGCGAGCGCTTGAGGACGGCCCAGGCGTAGGGCCAGTTTCGCATCATCAGCGCCTTGCCTTGCTCGAAAAATTCAAGGGCCTGCTGCTCCTGAAAAGTGGTCACGCTCCGGGGAGCCCAGCCGCTGTCGATGAGTTTTTTCATAAACGCCAGGGCGGAGATGTTTTCTTCGCTGTCGAGCTGAACGTTCTGATCCGCGTCCAGCGGCGTTCCTCCGGCACCCCAGAGATATTCAAGGTAGTTGCACACGAGACCCTCGTACTGCATTCCCTGAAAGACGATGCCGTAGCGCTCGGGAGGGCGCGCGTATCGATCACACACCGTCTCGAATTCTTCCCAGGTCCGGGGCGGCGCGGGCAGAAGATCTTTGCGGTAGTAGAGCATCCCCACGTCGGTCCTGACGGGAACTCGGTAGTAATGGCCCCGATAGAGGCCGGCCTCGACATCCCGAGGAAACAGCTCCGCGCGCAGCTCGGGGGAGAACCATGCGTCGAGCGGCATGAGCCACCCCCGGGAGGCAAATTTCGCGGTCCAGATGACATCCATATAGACCAGGTCGATGGCCTCTCCGGCCAGAAAAGAACGGATATACATGTTCTGGCGCTCGTCGGTCGACCAGGGACCGGAGATGTAGTCGATCAGGATCTCCGGGTGCGCCGCATGGAAGCGGCGGATCAGCTCCTCCCAGGCACCGCCGACATCTTCCGGGCCGATCATGCTCAGCGTTTGTTTGGCGTCGGCCGAAAAACAAAGCACCGCCATGGAAGCAACGATGACCAGGGCCAGCAACGCCGGTCGGCGAATCCATGCCGTCCACGTGTTTTTCCGGCTGAACCGGTGTCGCGAAGCCATCCATCCCGCGCGCTTTCGGGTTGGCGGTGACGCATGCCACCGTCGCTTCGACATTGAGTTGCGGACCGGCGCGGCGCTCATCCCGACCGGCCTTTGCGTGAGGTGCGGGAAACGGACCCGTCGATCCCCTGAGCGATCAATCCCGGCCCGGAGGTCTTTTCGGCCCGCTGATGGTCGTTTTCGATGATCTCAATCGAATCGCCGTCCTGAAGAACCCGGGTTCTATCAGCGACCCTGTCGTTCACCCTCACCCGTGCGCTCGGGCTCATGCGGAGGTGGAACTTGTCCAGATAATCCTGGACGGTGGCCTTGTCCGGAACGCGCAGGATCCGGCCGCCATTGCTGAAAACCACCAAATGATCGGAATAAACCTGCCGATGCAGCGCCTCGACAAACGCTTCGGTGCTGCCGGCCCGACGGTGCTGGTGCAAAAGCCCTTTCATCCACTGAAGTTGAGAGCCGCCCTCTGGGGGGGATGTTTCGTTCTTGTACAGCCAATGGGCGGCCAGACCATGCTCGGCCACCATGTGCATCAGGGTGGTGCGCACCTGGAATTCGATGGGTTTATGGGAGATCTCCCGGATCGGATAGACGTACGTGTGCAGGGACTGGTAGCCGTTGTCTTTCGGAAGCCCGATGTAATCGTCGAAGGTGCCGGGAATCGGTTTGTAGTGCGTGTGAAGCAAGCCGAGCACCGCATAGCATTCCGGAACCGAGGCGACGATGATGCGCACCCCCAGTCGATCCATGATCTCATCCAGGCGCTTGCCGGTTCCGGTCATTTTACGATGGATGCCGTAAAGGCTCTTGATCCGGGTCTTTATTTCGGCCCGAAGGCCGTTTTTTTTCAACAGCCGCCGGACCCCGCTCGTCAAGAGCTTAAGGCAACTATCGTCTTCCGCCTGCATCGGAGCGACGCGGCGTTTCAAGTTTTCATATTCGAGCGGAGCCAGAATGCGGAAGCACATATCCTCCAAGCGGCGTCTCAGCGTCCCCAGGCTGAGCTGACTGGCGATCGGCACATAGAGGTCGATCGTCTCTTGTGCCATCGGGTGGGAATCGACCGGATCCATTTTAAGGGCGTTGCCCAATTCCACTAACCGGAAAGCAATCAGGAGGAGCGCTTTGCGGGGGGTCTTGGATAGATCGCTCAGAAGCGCCTGAATGGCTTCTTGCCGGCCCAATCCGGTTACCGCCTGGCCCATGTCGGAAGGCTTGAAACCCTCAAGGATGCTGGCCACCGCATGGCCGAGCGCTTTTCTTATCTCCAACCGGCTGGCGCGTCCCTCCCACAGGGGCTGAGCCAGCAGGGCGGCCGCAATGGTCTCCGCATCGGCGCCATGCTCAAGCATCAGTTCCGCCGCTTTGAAAGACAGACTCTCTGTTCCGACCTCTTTTGCTTCGGATAAGGCAATGGCTTTTTTCAACAACTCGAGCCGAGAGGCTTCGAACGTGGCGTGCGCTTTTTTGGTGAAATTATTTCCGCGCGCCAGGCCCGGGTATCTATGGCTCATGTGTTGAAATCTCCCATCTCCGGAAAAGCATGTCAGCGTGTCTATCGGCTCCCGCGGGCCTGCGGGAAACTCCGGCAAGCGGGCGCATCTTTAACGGCTTCGGCAAAGAACCGGTCGGCCAGTCGGGCACCGTCACGGGCAAATGGCGCAGGGCGGATGTGGGACACGCTCTAAGTTAACATTAGTTTACATAAGCAGTAAAGCGATCGGCCGAAATTGTCAAGGGAGCCGGCCTGCGGCCTTGTCCTGCCGGCTGTTGCAGCACGGATGGCCGGGACGTCGTGATTTTTCGGGTTGAAAGTGCGACAGGCAACAGGCCATAGATCCTCTGAAACTTTTTTCGTAAAGGGAAATGTGCTAAGAAACGATGAATTCGCCCCTCATTTTATTGCTCCGCCTGCGCCGTATCAAGAGTTGCCATATCGGATGGCCGGCCTCATCATAAGAACTCGGAAAAGAGAACTCGGAAAAGCCGGCGAGAATGCATTGCGCATTTTTCCCTTGTGTCGGATCTTCGTATCTCTTACAAAGATAGCCAAGGCTGAAAGCAGAAATGGACGGTGCCAATGGCCTCCTCTGAGAAAAGCGAAGAAAAGGCTCCGGAGATCGAGCTCGAAAACCGCGAATGGCTTGAGTCTCTTGACGACGTCCACCGCAGCCAGGGGCCGGAGCGGGTGGGCGAGTTGCTGCGCCAGCTGCAGTTCCAGGCGGGCCAGTATGGGGTCGGCGGAGAGTGCGCGCTCACCACCCCGTACGTCAACACCATACCGGTGGAGCGCCAGGCGGTGTTCCCCGGCAGCCGCGAAATCGAGCGCCGTATCAAGAGCATCATCCGCTGGAACGCCATGGCCATGGTCGTGCGGGCCAACCGCCGGGCTGGCGGCATCGGCGGCCACATCTCCACCTATGCCTCCAGCGCCACCCTGCTCGAAGTGGGGTTCAACCATTTTTTCCGGGCCGGGACCGACGGGCACCCGGGCGACATCGTCTATTTCCAGGGGCACGCCTCCCCGGGGGTCTACGCCCGGGCTTTTCTGGAAGGGCGCCTCAGCGAAAAGCAGCTGGAGAATTTCCGCCGGGAGCTCGAGCCCGGCGGCGGCCTGCCGTCCTACCCGCACCCCTACCTGATGCCCGGCTTCTGGCAGTTTCCGACCGTCTCGATGGGGCTCTCCTCGATCATGTCCATCTATCAGGCGCGTTTCAGCCGCTACATGGAGGACCGGGGTCTCAAGGAGCCGGACGACCGGAAGATATGGGTGTTTCTCGGCGACGGGGAACTGGACGAACCCGAATCGCTGGGGGCTATCACCCTGGCCGCCCGCGAACAGCTGGACAACCTCATCTTCGTGGTCAACTGCAACCTGCAGCGCCTCGACGGCCCGGTGCGCGGCAACGGCAAGATCATCCAGGAGCTCGAGGCCGCGTTCCGGGGCGCCGGCTGGAACGTGATCAAGGTGATCTGGGGCAGCGACTGGGACCCCCTGCTGGCCCGCGACGAAAAAGGCTTGCTCGTGCGGCGCATGGAAGAGGTGCCCGACGGACAGTACCAGCTTTACTCGGTCGCCGGCGGGGACTTCATCCGCAGGGACTTCTTCGGGAAGTACCCCGAACTCGAACAGATGGTGAGTCACTACACGGACGAGCAGCTCTGGAAGCTGCGCCGGGGGGGGCACGATCCGGAAAAAGTCTACGCCGCCTACCACGCGGCGGTGAACCACAAGGGGTCGCCCACGGTGATCCTGGCGAAAACCATCAAGGGCTACGGGCTGGGGGAGGCCGGGGAGGGCCGCAACGTCACCCACCAGCAGAAAAAGCTGAACGAGCAGGAGCTGCGGCATTTTCGCAGCCGCTTCGGCATACCGGTTTCCGATGCGGACATCAAGGAGGCGCCCTTCTACAAACCGGCCGAAGAGAGCGAAGAGATCAAATACCTCAAAAAGCGCCGCTCGGCGCTGGGCGGCTACCTGCCGCAGCGGCGCTCCTCGGCGCCGGTGATCGATCTGCCGCAGGAGGAGCTCTTCGACGAATTGAAGAAAGGCTCCGGCGAGCGCGAGGTGGCCACCACCATGGTCATGGTCCACCTGCTGGGGAAGCTGCTGGCCGAAAAGAACCTCGGCCAACACATCGTGCCCATCATTCCCGACGAAGCCCGCACCTTCGGCATGGAGGCGCTGTTCCGCAAGGTCGGCATCTACTCGCGGCTGGGGCAGAATTACGAGCCGGTCGACAAGGAGAGCCTGCTTTACTACAGGGAGGCCCGGGACGGGCAGATTCTGGAAGAGGGCATCACCGAGGCCGGTTCGATCTCCTCGCTGATTGCCGCCGGCACGGCCTACTCCACCTACGGGATTCAAACGATCCCCTTTTTCTTCTTCTACTCGATGTTCGGCTTTCAGCGCATCGGGGATCTGATCTGGGCGGCCGGGGATATCCGGGCGCGCGGATTCCTGGTGGGCGGAACCTCCGGCCGTACGACGCTCGCCGGTGAAGGGCTCCAGCACCAGGACGGGCACAGCCACGTCCTGGCCCTGGCCAACCCCTCGGTGCAGGCCTACGACCCGGCCTATGCGTACGAAATCGCCGTCATCGTCCGGGAAGGGCTGCGCCGCATGCTGGCCGAGGGCGAAGACGTGCTCTATTACCTGACCGTCATGAACGAGTTCTACCGCATGCCGGCCATGCCGAAGGGGGCCGAGGAGGGCATCCTGAAAGGGATTTACAGGCTGCGCGCGTCCGGGGACCCGCAGGCCGGGGTCAAGGCCCACCTGCTGGCCAGCGGGGCGATCGTGAACGAGGCGCTGGCCGCCCAGAGCCTTCTGGAAACCGACTTCGGGGTGGCAGCCGACGTCTGGAGCGTCACCAGTTACAAAAACCTTTACTGGGACGCACTTGCGACCGAACGGTGGAACCTGCGCCATCCAGAGCAGAATCCCCGGGCCTCCTTCCTTCAGCGGCAGCTCTCCGGTGAAAAGGGCGTCTTCGTGGCCGTCACCGATTACCTCAAGGCGCTGCCGGCGATCGTGGCCAAATGGATCCCGGGCCAAACGGTGGTGCTCGGCACCGACGGCTACGGACGCAGTGACACCCGGCCGGCGCTGCGGGATTTTTTCGAGATCGACGCGCGCCATATCGCTTTTGCGGCGCTGGCCGCCATGGCGCGCGAGGGGCAGGTGCAGCCTTCCGTGGTGACAAAAGCCGCCCGGCAGCTTGACATCGACCCTGAAAAAACAGACCCCCTCTTCACATAATGTCGGGAGGCTCCATGATAAAAGAAGTCATAATCCCCGAAATCAGCGAAAACGTCACCTCCGGAAAGGTGGTCGGGGTGCTGGTTCAGCCCGGCGACGACATCGAGGTGGACGCCCCCATCATCGAGTTTGAGACCGAAAAGGCGGTCGTCGAAATTCCCTCGCCGTTCAAAGGCCGGGTTGTGGAGATCCTTGTCAAGGAGGGCGACGAGCTGAAAGTGGGCGACGTGATCGCCAAGATCGACACGGAAAAAGGCGAAGACAAGAAAGAAGCGCCGGCGGCGAAAGCGCCGGAAGAAGCGCGGAGCACCGTCGCCGGTAAGGCAACGGGAAGCGGTGCGGCGAAGAGATCGCCCGGGGAAGCGCCGGCGGTGCCCGGGGAAGAAGAAGCGGCGCGAAGGGCGCCCGGGAAAAAAGAGAAAGCGCCCCCGGCCGAGCGCAAGGAAGCCAGGGCGGAGCCGCCGGGGGGGGTGAAGGCAGAGCGGCCGACCCCTGGAACCGAAGAAAAGGGACCCGAGGACGAGGGCCGCTCGCAGAAGCTCGTCCCGGCGCCGGCTTCTCCGTCGGTGCGCCGTTTCGCCCGGGAATTGGGGGTCGATATCCATGCGGTCCGGCCCGCGGAAGCCGGGGGGCGGATCACCGAGGCCGACGTCAAAGCGTACGTGAAAATCTCCCGCGCCACGGGGGAGGCATCTGAGGCCTTAACGCCCGCGGCGGGGCCGCCGGAGCTGCCCGATTTCAGCCGGTGGGGAGAGATCGAAGCCCGCGAGCTCACCGGCGTGCGCCGCCTGACGGCCGAAAAATTGGCCGTCGCCTGGCAGGCGGTGGTGCACGTGACCCAGTTCGACCGGGCGGACATTACTTCCGTCCTGGAGTTCATCGCCCGTCATTCCGAACGGGCGGCCGGCCAGGGGGGCAAACTGACGGTCACGGCCGTGCTGATGAAGATCTGCGCCGAGGGCCTCAAGCGGTTTCCGCAATTCAACGCCAGCATCGACATGTTAAAAAGGCATCTGATCCTGAAGAAGTATGTCCACATCGGACTGGCGGTCGACACGCCGCGGGGGCTGTTGGTGCCGGTGGTGCGCAACGCCGACGGCAAGACGATCCTGGAGCTTGCCGTCGAAATCGTCGATCTGGCCGGCCGGGCCCGCGACCGGAAGATCAAGCCCGAGGAGATGGAAGGGGGCACCTTCACCATTTCCAACCAGGGCGGCATCGGCGGCACCCAGTTCACGCCCGTGGTCTTCTGGCCCCAGGCGGCCATCCTGGGCGTGAGCCGGGCCTCCACCGAACCGGTCTACCTCGGCGGCGAGTTTCGGCCGCGCCAAGTGCTGCCCCTGGCCCTTTCCTATGACCACCGCATTGCCGACGGCGCCGACGCGGCGCGGTTTCTGCGATGGATCCGTGACAGCATCGAACACCCCCTGACCATGCATTTCGACTGAAGGCCTTAGCGTCTTGATGGTCCAGCAGCCGATGGGCGCTGGCGAACAAGAGGAAGCTCATGACGCCGGAAATTTTGCTGGTCCTGGCCATCCTGGCGGCGGCCGTCGTGCTGCTGATCACCGAGTGGATCCCCATGGAGGTGACCGCTCTGCTGGCGCTGGGCGTGGTCGCCGTGACCGGTGTCGTCAAACCGGCCGAGGCCCTGGCGGGGTTCAGCAACCCGGCGGTGGTGACGGTGTGGGCCGTGTTCATCCTGAGCGGCGGGCTGACCCGCACGGGTGTGGCCAAGGTGATCGGGGACTTCGTCTTGCGGATCGCCGGACGACGGGAAACCACGATGATCGTCGTGATCATGATCACCGCCGGCGGGATGTCGGCCGTCATGAACAACGTGGCCGTGGCGGCGCTGATGCTGCCGGTGGTCATGGACATTGCCCGCCACACGGGGACTGCGCCCGGCCGGCTGCTGCTGCCGCTCGCCTATGGGTCGCTCCTGGGGGGGCTGACCACCCAGATCGGGACCCCTCCGAACATCCTGGTCACCGACGCCCTGCTGGAAGCGGGGTTGGACTCCTTTTCCTTTTTCGATTTCACGCCGGTCGGCCTGGCGGTCATGGCCGCGGGCACGGCGTTCATGGCGCTGGTGGGGCGCCACCTTCTGCCCCGGGGAAGCGCCGTCAGCGCCTCATCGGCCGGCCGGGGAAGCGACTGGAAGGCCCGCTACGATCTCCAGGAGCGGTTGTTTCACATGCGGGTGCCGGCCGGGTCGATCCTCGTCGACAAAACCTTGGCCCAGATTCGGATGGGCTCGATCCTGGGCTGGAACGTGATCGCCATCGGACGCGGTGAACAAAGCATCGCGGCGCCGGGACCGGCGGATACGCTGCGGCCCGGGGACCTGCTGACCGTCGAGGGACGGATCGAAAACCTGAGCGAGCTGAAAAACTGGTACGAACTCGAGGTCGAGCCGAAAGCGGCCGGCTTCCAGGATTTTCTCGCCGAGGACCTCGCCACGGTGGAAGTGGTGCTGGAGAGCACCTCGCTCGCGGCGGGCGGCACGCTCAACTCGCTCGATTTCCGCGGGCGCTTCAAGGTCAATGTCCTGGCCTTTCGCCGGGGAGGTCAAGTCAAGCGGACGAATCTGCAGGACGAAATCCTGCAGCCCGGGGACATCCTTCTGGTCTCGGGCGCCCAGGACCGCATAGCGGAAATGAAGTCAGCGGCCGGTTTCGACCGGCTCCGCCCGGTGGCCGCCGAGGAGCTCGTGGAGGTCTACCATCTTCCGGAGCGCCGGATGGTCATGCGGGTGCCGGCCTCCTCCGGGCTGGTCGGCAAATCGCTGCGCGAGAGCCGACTGGGGGATGCCCTCGGCATCCACGTGCTCGGCGTTCTGCGCGGCGATGCCCCTCCGATCGTCCCGGAACCCGGGGAAATCCTGCAGGCGGAAGACCGGCTGCTGGTCCAGGGGCGTTTGCCGGACTTCGACATCCTGCGCGGGCTGGAGGAGATGATCTTCGTTCGGGAAAGCCGGCCGAACACCGAAGAGCTGCTTTCGGCGGAGGTCGGGCTGATGGAGGCCATCCTCTCGCCGCAGACGACCATCGAGGGCAAAACCCTGCGTCAGATCCAGTTCCGCGAAAAGTACGGCCTGAACGTCATGGCCCTCTGGCGCCGGGGCAAGGTCCACAGCGCTCATCTGCGCGAAATAAAGCTGCAGTTCGGCGACGCCCTGCTGCTGCTCGGGCCCCACCAAAAACTGCAGATGCTCGGTCGTGAGCCCGATTTCATCGTCCTGACCCAGACGGCCCAGGAAGAGCTGCGTACGCACAAGATGAAACTTTCGGTGCTGATCCTGGGGGGCGTTTTGCTGCCGGTGCTGCTGGGCTGGGTCCCGATTTACATTGCGGCCGTGATGGGGGCGGCCCTGATGGTCCTTTCGGGCTGCCTGACGATGGAGGAGGCCTACCGGCAGATCGAGTGGAAGGCGGTGTTTCTGATCGCCGGGATGCTGCCGCTCGGCGGCGCGCTCAATCAAACCGGCGCCGCCCGGCTGATCGCCGAGGGCGTCGTCGGGCTGGTAGGTCCCTACGGCCCCAACGCCGTGATGCTCGGTTTGATCGCGCTGACGTTTCTGGCGACCTGTTTCATCCCCACCGCGGCCCTGGTGGTGCTCATGGCACCGATCGTCCTGAACACCTCCGCCAACATGGGGTTGGCGCCTCATGGCCTGATGATGGCGGTCGCCATGGCGGCCTCGGCCAGCTTCGCCACCCCCATCTCGCACCCGGCCAACATCCTGGTCATGGGGCCAGGCGGCTACCGTTTCCTCGATTACCTGAAAGTGGGCGGTCTGCTGACTCTGGTCACCCTGGCCGTTCTGATGACGGTGATGCCGGTTTTCTGGCCCCTGTCTCCCTGAAGCCCCCCGCAGGGCCGCCTTTGCATGAAACCCGTTCAGTTCGGCTGGGAACCTCCCGCTTCACCCGGCTCCTCTTTCCAGCCGCCGCCCAGCGCCTTGTACAGGGCCACCAGGTCGGTGGAGACGGCGCTGGTGCTCAGGGCCAGCGTTTCCTCGGTCACGAAGAGGGATCGCTGGGCATCGAGCACACTGAGGAAGTCGGTCAGCCCCTCGGTGTAGAGCGTCTTCGACAGGCTGACGGCTTTGCGGTTGGCGGCGACGGCGCTGACGAGGGACTCGCGGCGCTCCTGTTCCTTGGCGGAGGCGAAGAGGGCGTTCTCGACCTCCTGGAGCGCGCGGAGCAGGGTCTGCTGGTAGCCGATAAACGCTTGCTCCTGAATGGCCTCCTGCTCCTCGATGGCCGAACGGGTGCGGCCCGTGTCGAACACCCGCCAGCTGGCCGAAGGGCCGAAGGACCAGAACCGCTGGGCCCAGGTCAGCCAGGAGCTGAAATCCCCGGAGCGCGCCCCGGCCGAGCCGATGATCGTGAACCGCGGGAAAAGGTCGGCGGTCGCGACGCCGATGCGCGCCGTGGCCGCGTGGATCTCGGCTTCGGCGCGGCGAATGTCCGGCCGGCGGCGCAGAAGATCGGAAGGCACGCCGGCCGGCGCGGTTGGGGGGGCGGCTGGAACGGGGGAATCCGGAGTCAGCTCGGCGACCAGCTCGGCCGGCTCCCGGCCGAGCAGGACGGCGAGGGCGTACATGGATTGCCGGGCGGCCGATTCCAGAAACGGGATCTGGGAGGCCGTGGTCGCCACCTGGGCGCTGGCGTTGGCGACGTCCAGGCCGCTCACGAACCCGCCCTCGAACCGCTGTCGGGTCAGCCGGGCGCTTTGCTCCTGGGTGGCCAGGTTCCGCCGCGCGATCTCGATCCGCTGCTGAAAGGAGCGCAGCTCGATATAATTTCGCGCCACCTCGGCCGTCAGCGTCACCAGGACGTCTCGACGGTTCTCGACCGAGGCCTGGAGGTCGGCGTCGGCGGCCTCGATGGTGCGCCGGACACCGCCGAAGATGTCCACCTCCCAGCCGGCGTCGAAGCCGGCATCGTAGGTGGTGGAGACCACCCCGCGGGTCTCCCCGTTCGTCCAGCTGGAATCCCGGCCTGGGTTCCGGCTGCGTTGAACGGCGCCAGTTCCGTCCACCGAGGGGCCGAGCCCGCTGGCGGCGATGCCCCGCGCCGCGCGCGCCTGGCGGATGCGCGCTTCGGCCTGCTTCAAATCCAGGTTGGAGCGGACGGCGCGTTCCTCGAGCGAGCTCAGGGTCGGGTCGTCGAAGACCGTCCACCACTGGGCCAGGTCGATTTCGGGCGGCGCGGAGGCCGGGTCGGGAACCGGCCCGGCCCACCGGTCCGGGACCACCTCCTGCGGCGGATGAAAGTTCGGGCCGACCATGCAGCCCAGGCACAGCGCCCCGAAGAGACCGGCGGCCGCCACGCAGCCGGCTTGGCGAATCCATTTCCGAAGCCGTAAGCTCATCGCTGAAACCAAGTGAAGCCCCCTAAGTCTTTCGAGAATCCCCCGATGTGATTTTGACCGACCGCGTCCTGATGACTTTGTAAAAAGGCCAAGGTCAAGGCGCGCGAATTTCGTGGCGCGAGGCGTACTGGCAGTACGCCGCAGCGACCGCGAGATGAAGCGCAACGCAGAAATTGGGCTTTGGACAAAGTCATCATTCGTAGCGCAGTGCGTCGATGGGATCCAGCCGCGACGCTTTCCAGGCCGGGTAGAAACCGAAAAGAATGCCGACGCTGGCCGAGACCAGCACCGCGGCGGCGATGGCCGCCGGCGAGGTTTCGACCGGCCAGCGCAGCAGCAGCTCCACGAGGCGCGACCCGCCGTGCCCCAGCAGGATCCCGGCACTGCCGCCCACCAGGCAAAGGACCACGGCTTCCACCAGGAACTGGCGCAGGATGTCCCGCGCCCGCGCGCCGACCGCCATGCGCAGCCCGATCTCGCGCGTGCGCTCGGTGACCGAGACGAGCATGATGTTCATGATCCCGACCCCCCCGACGACCAGCGAGATCATGGCCACGCACAAAAGCAGGTTGGTCATCAGCCGGGTCGTCGAAGAGAGGGTGTTGGTCATCTCGGTCATGTCGCGGATGTTGAAGTCATCCGGTTCTCCGGGGCGGATGCGATGGCGCTCGCGCAGCACCTCGGTGATCTGCTGGATGGCCGCCGGGATCTCCCCGGGGCTGCGGGCGGCGGCCAGCAGCTGATCGACGTTGGCGAAGCGCACCGGCAGCGGGGTGTTCGCCGCTTGCTGTTCCGACGGCTTGGGGTAGAGCTCCGGCGCCTGGCCGGGGTAGAGCTTGTTCAAGGTGTTCACGGAGCTGGTGGCGCTGCCGGCGGCGCTCTGGTTGGTGGTGGCCAGCGTCGAGCCCGTCACCCGGTATTTGAGAGTGGTCCAGGGGGTGAGCAGGATGTCGTCCTGGTCCGAGCCCATCATGTTGGCGCCCTTGGCCGCGAGCACGCCCACCACGCGGAAGGAGACGTTCTTCACGCGGATCTCCTTGCCGACCGGGGATTCCCCCTGGAACAGCTCGCGGGCCAGGGTCTGGCCGATCAGGCAGACCTTGTTGGCGTTGAGGACGTCGCGGCTGGTGAAGGCCTCGCCGTCGGCCAGGTTGGCCCAGTCGCGGATGTCCAGAAACTCGGGCGTGGTGCCGAGCATCTGCTGCGGCACCCAGTTGCGGTTGCCGTAGACCACCTGGGTGCGGGCGCGCACGATCGGGGCGACGTTGCGCACGGAGGAGATGTCGCGCAGGATGGCCTCGCCGTCCAAGGGCGTCAGCGTGGTCACGGAGCCGGAACCGAAGCTCACCCCGCCGCTGGCGGCGGTGCCGGGCATGATCAGCAAAACGTTCGCCCCCATGGTGGCGATGGTCTTCTGGATCGCCGCCGAGGAGCCGGTACCGATCTCCATCATGGCGATGACCGCCCCGACGCCGATGACGATGCCGAGCGTTGTCAGCAGGGCGCGCATGGGGTTGCGCCGCAGCGCCGTCATGGCCGTGCGTGCCGTGCGATAGACTTTCATATAACACCTGCCGCCGCTGTCGGCCCCGGAGCGGCTTCCGCGGTGCCGTTTTGCGCCGCCGCGACGATCAGCCCGTCGTGAATGCGAATGATCTTCTGGGCGTGTTTGGCCACGTTCGCGTCGTGGGTGACGATGATAATGGTGATGCCGTCCTGCTCGTTGAGCTTTTGGAACATGCCCAGCACCTCGGCGCTGGTGTGCGAATCGAGGTTGCCGGTCGGCTCGTCGGCGAAGATCAGCGGGGGGTTGTTGACGAGCGCGCGGGCGATGGCGACCCGCTGCTGCTGGCCCCCGGAGAGCTGCGACGGTTCGTGGTCCAGCCGGTCCGCCAGCCCGACCTGCTCGAGCACCGTGCGGGCCTGCTTGAGGGCCTGGCGTTCGGAGAGGTGGCCGGCCGTGTAGGAGAGCGGCATGGCCACATTGTCCAGGGCGCTGGTGCGCGGCAGCAGGTTGAAATTCTGGAAAACGAAGCCGAACTTGCGGTTGCGCAAAAGGGCGCGCTCATCGGCCGTCCACCTGGACACCTCTTCGCCGTCGAGCCAGTATTCGCCGGAGCTCGGCCGGTCCAGACAGCCGAGGATGTTCATCA
>CAZLSV010000019.1:30620-36763 GCA_964562235.1 uncultured Desulfatibacillum sp. | reverse complement strand
GTTGTTTTCCCTATTAATGATCAAATCACGCAATTCCCATCAGGGCGACCAATTCCCCGCGGGCGACCGTCAGGGATACGCCCTTGAGCACGGGAACGGCGATGTCCCCCATCTGGTAGGTCTTGAAAATATCGCGCAGCTCGATGAGTTTCATGGGCCTACCGGGGCCGACCGCCGCCGGCGGCGCCGCCGCCGCGCGTGAAGGTGGGCGCGAAGGGGTTGCTGGTGCCGGCCTGGGCGCCGGCCGGCGGTTGCAGGCCGGTCACCACCATCAGCCCGTCGGCGAGCGGCTCGCCGGCCACTTCGGTCAGGGTGCCGTCGCTCAACCCCACTCGCACCGCCACCGGCCGCACCCGGTCCCCCTCGGGCAGCCAGAGCTCGGAGCGTCCCGAAGGCTCATCGGGGGCCGCGGCCCTCTCCGCGGCAGGCGACGGGTCCCCCTTCGTTTTCTCCTTGCCGGCCCCGGAGCCGGGCATGGTCTCGCGAGACCCCGCAGCCACCTGTTCTGCGGCCGGCTTGAAGCGCAGCGCCGCGTTCGGCACCAGCCACACGTTGCTGCGCCGATCCAGTTCGAACTGCACGTTGGCCGTCAGGTAGGGCAGCAGGCGGCCGTTGGAGTTGTCGGTGGTCACCTCCACCGTGTAGGTGACGACGTTCTGGGTCATGGAGGCATTCAGCCTCACCTTGCCGACTTCGCCCCGAAAGGTCTCGCCGGGGAACGCGTCCACGGTGAAGGTCACGGGCTGGCCGGGCCGGATCTTGCCGATGTCCGCCTCGTTCACCGCCACCCACACCTGCATGCGCCGGAGGTCCTTGGCGATCAGAAACAGGCTGGGGGCGTTCAGGCTGGAAACCACGGTCTGCCCGATGTTCACGCGCCGGTCGATGATGACGCCTTTTACCGGCGAGGTGATCGTGCAGTAGCCCAGGTTGCGCCTGGCCCGCCGCAAAAGGGCCTCCGACTGGGAGAGGCCGGCCTTCGCCTGCAGAACCGCCGCCTGGCCCACGGCGAGGTTGGCCACCGCGGATTCATAGGCCGACTTGTAAGCGTCGAAGCTGGCTTCGGCCAGCGCTTCGGACGGGCCCAGCTTCCGGGCGCGCTGCCAGTCCCGTTCGGTCTGCTGGAGCTTGGCGCGCAGCTGGCCCAGGTCGGCTTCGGCGCGCTGCACGGCGGCCCGGCCCGCCTGGACCTGGGCCTCAGTCTGGGCCGCGTCCGCGGCATAGAGGGAGTCGTCGATCCGGGCGAGCACCGTGCCCGCCTCCACCATCGACCCGTAGTCGACGGTTTTGCCGGAGGCGTCCTTGCCGAAGGAGAGGATCTGGCCGGCCACCTGCGCGCCCACGTCGATCACCTCCTCCGGCTCCACCGTCCCGGTGGCGCTGATCGTCACCAGCAGGTCGCCGCGTTTCACCGGCGCCGTGCGATAGGCGGCGGTCGGCCCGTTGCCCCGCTGCAGATACCAGGCGGCGGCGCCTGCGAGCGCCGCCAACAAAACGACTGCCATGAGGATCTGTTTAACCCGTCGACCCATGTGTGCTCCCATCCAATTCCGCTATGGTTCCGGACGGCTTGAATAAAGGATAGCTACGCCGATGCCTGTGCGCCACTTGCGACGTGAACCCGGCCGAGAACGTGCAGCCGCCGCCGGCCCGTCCAGACACAAGGCACTGGGGTATATTAGATCAATCGAAGGGCTTTGGCAAAGGGCCCCTGGTGGAAAAGGAGGCGGCAACCGGCCGCGACGCACGGCGCGATCCAAGGCAGAACAAAATCCATGAACCCCCCTTTGGCAAAGGGTCCGTGGGGGATTTGAGAACGACTTCCGTGGAGGCACTGCCAGCGGGAAGTCGCACACGCGCCGCCGGGGCGAAGCCGGTGGTCAGAGCAGAAGCCACTCCGGGCGGAAGCCGCTGTTCGCCACCGAGGCCACGTGCCCGTCGAAAAAGAACTGATCGACCGGCCAGGTGACCCCGGCATAGTCGACATACAGGCGCGCGTCGCTTTCAATCCGGGCGATCCGGCAGCGGGAGAGGTCCTTGATCCCCTCGCCGCCGGTTTTCAAAACAGCCTCCTTGGCGGTCCAGTACCGGAAAAATATCCGCTGGTCGTCACTGTCGGCGGCCAGCGCCCACTCCTGCGCGGAAGCCGTTTTACGGAACAGCCCCGCCGGGCAGGGGCGGAGCTGCTCGAGGTCGATGCCGACGGTCGCCGGTGCGACCACCCCGCCGACATAGTCCGGTTTGTGGGTGAGCGACCAGAAGTTTCCGTCGAAAGGCAGGGGGGCGCCGCGCGCATCCTTCTCAAGCGGCCCCAGTTCGACATGCATTCGTTCGGCGGACAGCCTCAAAGCCTCCCGGGCGTGGCGGCTGAGGAATTGGACCCGCCGCCGGGGAGGCAGGCTGCGGGCCTCCGGCGGAACCGGAAGGATCACCGGGTAGATGGTTATCGTTTTTGCGTCTCGGCCAGTTTCCACCCTCACCTCCGGGGCCATCCATATCAGGGCCGGGTGAGGCTTGCAATGATTCCGAGGATGAAGCTTTAGATATGGATAAAATTGCCGAAATCATTATGAGATCGCCTCGCGGCTCTTTCACCGCCTCAGCCTTGTGCAACCCATTGTCAGGTGAGTATTGCTTGTGTGGATGCCGGGCTTCAGATGCTGGACTCCATAAAGCAAGCCGTAGCCTCATCGGATACGGACAGGCTGTTTTCACTACCCGCCCAGGCAAATGCCATGCTCTCCTGCTCCGACCTCTTGACCAAGGAGGACAAGGCGATTCGGCAACGCTTTCTGGGAGACTGAGGCGGTCCAGACATAAGTTTGCCCGCGATCACGGCCTTCGGCAAGGATGAGGAAGGCGAGCTTTACGTTGCCCACTACGCATCACCGCATGGCGCGGTCTACGAAGTTGGGCAAGCCGTTGCCGTTCAAAACGGGTCGTCGGGCGGGGGGGGCCGAGGGGGTGGCGGAGGGTGTTTTATCTCTACTACCTTGCGATAGAGAAGGAACATTTTTTTTCCAATTAAAAATGAGTAAAAATCGGTGCGGATTTTTGGCTTAGTATGAACTGAGGGCATCGACCCTCACTCTTGCCCCCGGCAACCTGTATCGGAACGGTTGCCATGGCTAAAAGGCAAAAGAAAATTGCCGAACGACCATCCTTGAGGTGGTTTCAGCAAATCACTGTAGCCTGTTGCCCTCATAATCCACGAGTGTCTGAACAAATCTGCATTCCCCTGAATCGACACCTTTGATTTGCTAAACCAAACCCGTCTTCAATCCGAGTCGGGATTGGATTTGAGGCACGCTGTCTATCCTCGACAGGCCTCGAAATATTTGAGATTTCATGATGTAGTCCACAATAATTATGCAATGTCAGCCGCAAGCCGCCAAAAGCAATGCGACACCGGTCAGGGACAATAAAGGGGTGCTGACGCAGGAGATCGTGCGTCTTACCGCCCACTATGATCTCAGCAGCGCCTGGTTTTCAATTTTGCATTTTTAAAACGCCGATCGATAGCGAGCAGAGAACCCTTTGAGAAATCTCAAAAAATTAGCCGATGGTATCGTTGAAACCATAGGCGAACCTCTCATAGTGCTTCTCTCGAGTTAATATTAATCACCCTGAATCAGGCCTTCTACGGTACGTTTTATCTGACGCCCGAGGAGACAGAGGGACGATACGTTCACAGCGAAGGCGACCATGGGGGGACATTCTTGCATTTTACCCTATGGAAAAATAATCGATTTTTTGATAAAAAAATAAAAATACGATAAACAGAACGACATCCTGCCCCTCGCCTGGCTATCTTTGAAGGGCAGGATCGGCGGGAGGGTATTGTGATTGGTATGACTTCAGATCAATAAAAGTGCTGGGAGATGACAATGGTTAAGGCAAGACGCGACGTTGATGTTCTTGAAAAATGCCCGACGGGCATCAAGGGCCTCGATGAAATCACGAAGGGAGGTCTTCCGAAAGGAAGGCCAACCCTTCTTTGCGGCTGTGCGGGTTCCGGCAAAACACTTTTCGCCATGGAGTTTCTCATGCGGGGCGCCATGGATTACGAAGAGCCCGGGGTCTTCATGACCTTCGAGGAGACGCCGGAGGATCTCGCGAAGAACTTCATCTCCCTTGGCTTTGATCTTCATGACATGACGTCGCGTGGTCTCATCGCAACGGATTACGTCCGCATCGAGCGCAGCGAGGTTGAGGAGACGGGTGAATACGACTTGGAAGGATTGTTCATCCGTCTGGGGGATGCCATTGATACCATCGGGGCAAAGCGGGTTGTCTTAGATACCATTGAAGCACTTTTTGCCGGGCTGTCTAACGCCACTATCCTCCGGGCGGAGCTTCGTCGGCTTTTTCACTGGTTGAAAGAGCGTGGTGTAACGGCCATCGTTACGGGGGAAAGCGGCGACAAGACCCTGACACGCTATGGGCTCGAAGAATACGTCGCCGATTGCGTGATCCTCCTCGACTTCCGCATCGAGGAGCAAATTTCCACTCGCCGTCTGCGTATTGTCAAGTACCGCGGCTCATCTCACGGCGCCGACGAGTATCCCTTCCTGATAGACGAGAGCGGCATCTCTATCCTGCCAATCACTTCCCTGGGGCTCGACTACCCCGTTTCCACGGAGCGCATCTTAACGGGAGTGACCAAGTTGGATGCAATGCTGGAGGGGAAGGGGTTCTACCGGGGCAGCACCGTCCTTGTCTCCGGAACAGCGGGCACAGGCAAAACAAGTTTGTCTGCGACCTTTGCCGCGGCCGCCTGCCGGCGGGGTGAACGCTGCTTGTATTTTGCCTTCGAGGAATCGCCCAGCCAGATCATCCGGAACATGGGCTCCATCGGCATAGATCTCGGCCGATGGGTGAAGAAGGGGCTCCTGAAGTTTCATTCAGCCCGGCCCACGCTTTACGGCCTTGAGATGCATCTTGTCACCTTTCACAAGGTGATCGAGGATTTCAAACCCCAGGTTTTCATCGTAGACCCGATCAGCAATTTGAGCGCCGCAGGCAAAGCAACGGAAGTCAAATCCATATTAACACGCCTGATCGACTACCTGAAGATGAAAAAGATCTCTACTTTCCTTACGGACCTCACCCACTTTGGAGGCAGCCTCGAACACACAAGCGAAGAGATATCGTCTCTGATTGATACGTGGCTTCTCCTCCGGGATATCGAACTCAAAGGGGAACGCAACCGGGGCCTTTATATTCTAAAGTCCCGCGGCATGGCCCACTCCAACCAGATTCAAGAGTTTCTGCTCACGAATGAGGGCATTGACCTTGTCGATATCTATACCGGTTCCGGCGAGGTATTAACCGGCAGTGCCCGGGCAGTCCAGGAAGCCGAGGAAAAGGCCTTCGAACTGGCACGCCGGAGTGAAGTGGATCGCAGACTACGCGATCAGGAGCGCAAAAGGAAGGCAATGGAAGAAAAGATCGCAGCCCTCCGTGCCGAGTTCGATACGGAATCAGAAGAGCTCAATTTGATGGCGGAAGAAGAGCGGAAAAAACAAGCGGTTCTGGCAGAAGACCGTTTAGCTATGGAGAATCTTCGCAAGGGGGGACCTTCAGCCGTCCGGCGAATCGCTCGAAAAAGAAGCGGGAAAGGAGAGTAAGGTGAAAGCTGTCCTGCCAGAAAAAAGGAAGAAGACGAAGACCGGTTCAACAGAAAAGACATGGAATCTCCGGTTATATGTTGCCGGTCAGACCCCGAAATCGATTACGGCCTTTGCTAATTTAAAGAAGATCTGCGAAGAGCACCTCGCGGGAAAATACCACATTGAAGTGGTAGACCTTTTAAAAAATCCCCAACTTGCTAAAGGGGACCAGATTGTTGCCATACCGACGCTGGTAAGGAAGCTTCCTGAACCGCTTAAAAAGATCATCGGAGATCTGGCCAACACAGAGCGCGTGCTGGTGGGACTCGACATTCGTTCTGTCTCCGGATGGTAAAATCAATTTTGGAGTATCAGCCATGGAGAGGAACAGAGGGAAAACGAGCGCTGAGGAATTCGAAAAAACAATAGCGGCAAGAGACCGGGCAAAGTATGTTTTGCGGCTGTATGTTACCGGGATGACCCCAAAGTCAACCCAGGCAATCGCGAATGTCGAGAAACTCTGCAAGGAAC